>CAZFER010000013.1:56420-106005 GCA_964517495.1 uncultured bacterium
TCGGCCTCTTTGGCAAACCGGTTTCCGTACATCTTCATATATTCCTGCATGCCTTCCTGCTGTTGTTGCTGGCTAACCGGTTTGGGAAGAGGCAATCCTGCAGGATGTTTATACCCTTGTGAGGCCGTTTTGAATTTGTCGCCATAGCGCCGCATATAGTATTCATATGCTTGTTGTTGCTCTTCCGGGGTCATGGGGCGCCACTTGTCTTTCAGTTCATCAAAAAACTCGGGTTTTTGAGCCAAACGCAAGTTAAACTGAGCCTCTCCCAACGCCAGGGTTACAGCATCCTCTGTCAAACGAGCGATTTGAATTTCATTTTCCAATTTCTTGCCTTCATGAATATCGACATATTCTTTCTCACGGGTCTTATGGATTTGCCCAAATTTATTATCACCAACCTGAGAAAAATTGGTATACACCCAATCGGAAATCATAGCTAACAACCGGTTAAGATCATATTCTTCCCGTGAGTATTTGGGTTTATTGGAGGGAGTGGGACGTTCCAATATAGGTTGAATCACTTCCTCTGAAGGTTGGGTGGGGACAATATCTTTTGGATCAGGGAAAAAATCCAAAATATGATCTGCGGCAGGGTCATTGGGTAAAACCGGTTGGGGTTGCCGTGTTATATCAATTCGCGCCACCTCAATATCCGGTTTGGATGGGACTGGTTCATTAAACACAACAAATAAAACAATGCCAACGACCATAATGGACATTATGGCAATAAGAACGAGACGCATTGGTACCTCCTAATCAATGGAGAAATAAATAGGGGCTAGTATCTCTTTAAATTCTAACATGATCTTAAAATTTGAAATAGCCCACTTTTGATAAACGTTATTAAGGTTGCCTGAGTTATCATAGTTTACTATATCGCATTACCAAAAAACGAAAACCTATTTCCAAGGGATTTTCCCCCTTAAAAGTAGGATAAATATTCTCAACTCTTTTTATAAAGCAGTTAAACGAACCATAAATAAATAAGTAACGGCACTCCCTCTTTGAAACGGGGAGTGCCGATTTTCTTTATTTCAATTAAACCTTGGCTCGCTTAGAAACCCGGAGGCAAAATAAACGAATCTTCATATCGATAATCAAACGACATGATACTCGTATCATCAACTGTTTCATCCTCTGGGATCTGAATAAATCCATAGTGCTGACCATCCCGGGTGAGTATAAGATAAGCCCGTCCAGGGATAATTGAAGCGGTATAACCTGATTGTTCACCACCACCACCACCTTGAGTGGCTGGATCAAACGGTCCAATGCGCATAAGCGTACGGTTAAAGTCTTGAATATAGGTTTTCGGATCAATCGCAAAAATATCCGTCCCTTCAGGTAGCATCATAATCGCTCCAACCAGATTGGAGGTCACAAACTGGTCTCCACTGATGACCAAATCGGAATCTCCGGAAAAAGCAGCGGCAACTGGACCGCGATCTTTGAAACTAAATCCGAATGGCTCTTCGATTTCTGATCCATCGATACTATCGAGGGGTGATTCAATATCCCCTGTCTCTTCGGGTGCTGTAACCTCCTGATTCTCACTTAAAATTTGCCGCATATTCATACCCATTAACTCATAACTGCCATCCGCCACTTTTTTAAAGCGGAAAATAACGGTGTTAAATTGCAGGAACGAAAGTGATGAACCAGTATAAGACATGACTTCCATCGCCGGGGGTTCGTAATCCTGGCTGAGTGTCAATTCACGAAATTCGAATATGATGTTTTTGAGTGCAAAAGCATCGGATGGATCTTTCTCCACATGGATATGAATAGGATCATCCATGACCTCGCTTCGTGGTGAATAACCACGAATCCGGCGGTTACCTGGAAGCCGTTTCAAGATCGTCATATCCTCAAATTCCAAATCATCACTGGTGCGGAGGTCATCCTGCCGGCCATAATTGGTAAATTCGTAGATATCGATATGCCAAAAGCGGCCGTCTCCCACTTCCCGCACACGAATGGTTTGGGAGAATAAAATCTGAGCCATTAGATTAGCCTGATAAGTCTTTGATGTGGATCCTGTATCAACCTCAGGTTGCCGATACAACAAATTTGGAGTGTAACCGTCAAAATCAATAATGACAGTTGCTTCAACTGTATCACCTTGATTATCGATTACAAAGGAATTCTGAGCTGTTCGGGATTCAGCAAATGTGTTTAATTCGTAAAAGCCAAACAAGGATTCAAGTGACCGCCTTATCCCCGCAGCATCCGCTCCATTACGATCTTTATAATTAGCCGAAACGTGGCTCATAACTTGTTCCAGGTTCTCATTTTCAATGCCATCGAGTATATCGCGGACTGATTCAACTACGGTTTGCAGATTAATATTGGTGGTTTCAACATCCACAACCCGGTCATCTTCCAATCCAGGTACATCAGAGAAGATCAGTGTATCGGGTGGCAGATTCAGTTCCTCATTGGTGAGGACATGCAATTGACCGCTTCCCTCAACCAATATGAGGGAATCTACACTCCCCGGTAGTGATTTAACTTGCCGAATGCTACCACTTGGAAGCGGTTCTTCCGCTTGGAGAGCAAGTAATGAACTCTTGGATTCATTTTCACCCAGGATAACACGTTCACCGTCTTCATTCACGATAACAACATTCGTTACCGCATTGCCATTGGTGATCAATTCCATATCCCGATACTTATCTTCCGGGATCAAATTCATCCACTCACCAACAGCGCCATTTCCTGCCGTATTCATCATTCCGTTTCCGGTCAGGAAGTAAATGTGACTGCCATCGGGAGCCAATTCCATGTCACGATACAGGTCAAGGTCCATACCATCCGGATAAAATTCGCGGTTGGCATTACTACCCAGGAAAAGCATATCGCCATCGCCGTCAAGGACGTAAATGGCTCCTTCTGTAAAGTCCACTTCCACGTCACGTGCACTTTCAATGGTGATCTGATCTTCCGTAGGGGCTTCAATCAACTGGCCGCCATTCACACTGTTTTTATAAAAGGCGATTTCTTCCGTTGCAAAGTTGATCTCACCGTTTGGTTGTAACCGTGTCAGGAATGCATTCAGGTCACCAACACCGAGCACCGATCCATCCACCAAGACCATAATCCGGCCTGAAAAGGTGGGATTCACTTCCATATCAATCACGTCGGTGGCCAGTGGAATTTCAGGCAATGAAGGTGTATCACCTAAACTAAAGATACGGCCATCCCGGGTGAGTTTGACATAATCAATGAAATCTTCCATATCACCAGTCACAACACGCGTATTGCCTTGAGATGGATCGCCATCACCATCATCGATTGCTCCGGGAGCAACGATGAAACCATCGGCATAGGTATAAATCGGTGTATTTACCCCATCATCGATTTTGGCATAAATATAATACCGTTTGGTGGGATCAAAGTCTGGAATATGGTCCGTTAAGTTCAATGTGAATGTCGAGTTAAATCCTTCTCTCAGGAAAGCACCTGGAATAAAGGTTCCATCAAAATCAAGGCTGTCATCATCCACATAGAGTTCGATTTGAGCCACATCATCCGGATCTTCGGCAGTGAACACAATCTCGAATTCAAAATCGGTGGAGGCTTGGTTTACTCCAGGACCGGGAGAGATGAATTTGATGGTGGGAGCCACATTCAAACTGCGCACCACAATTTCCGATGTTGTGATTTGGGTTTTGCTTACATTTCTGAATGCTTCATTACCGGCGGTATAGTCAGTCTCCACATAATAATGGTAACCAATACCTCCTTCTGGAGCCTCGACGGTCGTTTCCGTTCCATCATCCGGATCAGTAACAGTCAATTGTTTATTCCGTTCTCCCGAGCTGATACGGACACGGAAGCTTTCGCCAACCCGTGCCTGTTCATCCGCACGGAGTACAACAAAGAGGTCACTGCCCGCCAAGGGGCCGCTATCTTCATCCGGTATCTGCATTTGATACATATAGTTGGTTGAATAATTGCCACTATTTTGATCAACAAATTCATTTATGCCTAATCCACTGGCAGGGCTGGATATACTGACTTCAATCACCTCAGGTGGATCAGGATATTCAATTTCACCCGTTTCCGGATCAGCATCCGCTTCAGCATCCGCCACCGCCTGGTTGTATTCGTCAATCGCGGTATAGGCTTCATCATAAGCCGTTGACAATGCATCACCAACTTGATCAAGATAACCACTAAACGTACCACCATCCGCAATGGAAAGCATAAGTCCAAATTGAGTATATGGATTGGGCACCGTTGCATCCCCTTCAGGGTTTTGAGCATCCTGCCCGGGTACATTAATCACCATCGGGGTACGCCCAAAACGGACAAATCCTTTAGTGGGATTCACAAACCGAAATGCATTCGCCATCGTCAATGCGAAAGTTCGGCGTGCATCACCTTCCGGATCAGGAACAAGCATGACAGCATCACCATCTTCCGGAACATAATTCAACATCCAGGTTGTCTCGCCTGATTCCGGATCTTCGATAAACATGTCTTCAGGGAAATAGGGCCAATCTGGATTTAGTCCTACAGCAAACAGAATATCCATTAATCCCGTGTGCGGTTCAAGAGATGTTCCCCCTAAAAATCCACCACCTGAAAAACCGGGAGAACGGCCTGGCTGAATCAAGGTTCCCTGGTTATAGTCAGGCAGATCATAAGGAGGTCCCGCAGCCGTGCCGATGCGCTGGCCAAAAGCAGTTGGATAAAGGAAGAATCGTGGAGTTTCCAACTGCGTGTATTGCAACGCACGAAGATCCAATTCACCAAACCAACTTCCTTCAGTTAGATTTAAAGGCATCAAACCACCATCTGTGACGGTGAGTGGTGGATCAACATTCGCTTGCAAAGCATCAATATAGGGTTGGTATTTCTCAGCACTGTTGGGTGGAAATACATAGGACGCATCACCAAAACTTTGAGCGGAACCGAAACTGTCAAACCAATAGGGAATTATTTGATCGTTGCTATCAAACACTCCGTTGGTTCCACGGGGTGTGCCATCACCTAAATCTTCATCAATTAATCCATCCCCGTCATCATCTTGCAGGTTATATAATTCTTCATCAACCAACCCATCACCATCGTCATCAAGCCCATTTCCTACCGGAGTGTCATCGTCTTGATAAAGCGATATATTGTGAGCATTAACGAGACGAGAAAATCGCACATCAATGTCCAGAACGTTTGGAACAACACCTAAAATAAGCGGATTAAAGACTAAATTTCTTGGACCAGGCAGGAATTCAATTTGCATCTCACCAAAAACAGTGCTTTGAGTCAGGAAATTATCGAGTAGATTGTTTTCAATGGTTGCATGGTTATCAACCAAAGTTGGATTTTGCCCAAAGTCAACCGCGTTGATTCCAATCACTGGTTTTGGTGGAGAACTTTGAGTACTATCGAACAATATATTGTTATTGGAAGCAAATATTCCTTCACCCGGTTGAGTGAAATCCTGAAAATTAAACCGGGGTCGAGGACGGCCAATCATAGCATAGGTCGGTGAGGTATTTCTTCGGCCAAATCCAATACTGGCCACCGAACGGAAGCTATTAACACCTTGATCCTGCCCTTTCGTAAAATTGGTAACGTTTGTCCCAATTTTAATATCACTTGGACGGATAAATGGAACAAATGAATCAAGGTTTCTTAATTTATTGCTGGTTTGGATACCCAGATAAATATCAGCCCCAGCATTTTGAGCAGACCGGGTTTCCGGCGCCTTTAAATCGCTTAAGGCGTTGCTGCGTGCAACCGGCATCACAAAGCTAAAGCCTTGAACCAAATTGTACGTGAACAATTCTTCCATATTGGTTCGGCCATTACCTTCAGTGTATTCGAACAAGTATCGAATCTGCCCTTCGGTTAATCCCAGGTAAGGCCGCAATACATTGATCATCATATCAAAAAATAAACAATCCGGATCAACGTAACATTCCAATGAACCAAGAGGAGGACGAATCCCTTCTTCGGGAGGATCAGGTAATTCACTCACGCCCAGCAAAGCCGTAGCCAGGTTATCATCACCAAACAGGAATGGACCAATCTCTTTTCCTGCATTTCCACCATATTGTCCCGGCAAAAACCGTCTTAAAAGCTGTCGAATGGGAGAACCTAATTCTTGTGCTTGTTCAGGATCTATTTCAAACGTTTCAACCTTGAACTTACTGGGATCCAGCTTGATTAAATTATCCACACCAGGATCATATTTCCCTCGCACACCACCGCGCTCACGATATAAGAAGATCCCTCCCAATGAGTCTGATTGAAATGATTTCAAAATATCTTGTGTCACAACCCGCGGGAACACCGCGCCAGAATTGGGTTGTCTTGGACCATATGCCACGTAGCTGGTGACATGGTTTTCTATATCATCCATGCCCAATGAAAATGCTTCCAATGGAATACCCATATTATCAACTGGCATTGTCATCGGGTATTCAATTACATCCTCTGACGGTAAGGTTCGAGTCGTTGTCAATATTTCACCGGTTTCAGGATCGGTGGGGGCATTATAAAACCAGGGACTGAAAAAGAAGGGTGGATTATTAAAAACAACCTGTTCAGCCGTACCACCTGGAGAAGCTGCCAATAAGCCTGCAATAGAACCGCCTGTATAGCCGGTCGCCGCAAAGGAGGCTAATAATTTCCCCACAGCGGCAATATTCAAGCCAATCCAATTAACTCGGACTTCTTCAAGGAAATACTCCACATCCGGCCGGCCTACAAAATCAAGCCCCAAAATGGTGGTAGGTTCTGAGTTTATATCGATACGGTTGGAATTATTCTCTTCGACCACCACATTGAGCAATTGAACGATATCACCTTCAAAAACAGCGGGAAGAGTAAATTCCTCGTCCAAATCAGCAAATGCATCACCAGGGAAACGATCTTCATACAAGGTGTTTTTAGGTAGGGTTTGTGCCTGATCTTTAATTGTAATTCCATTGGGAGGAATACTGACCTCAAAGACATCCCCCTGCATGAGTTGCAGACTGGTTCGTCCAACAACATAGAAATCAGGTTTTTCATCATTAAATAAACTGGTAATCCGAGTAAATGAACTTCCTGGTCGTGGAGTAAATGTCACCGTGAATTTCCCCGGGATAATGGGATCCTCTTCAATAACCGGTTTGGTTAAAAGATCGATAGGATTATCGTTATTCGGATCGCCAATGGTGAAATTAAAGGTATCTGGATTGGCCCCGCTTTCTTGAAACAGCGCAAGACCACTCGTTATAGCCGAGGTAGTCAAAGGCAGGAAATCTTCATTGATATTCAGCCCCGATCCCCCTTCGGTCTTGTCTTCAAACTGGACTTTGATCTCAACAATGTCCTGTTGGCGTATTTTAGGAGGGGTACCTCTCTCATTGAATGGATAAACCGCCATTGGTATGCCCAAAAGAGAAACCGGTTTCGATAACGGTGGAATTCCTTCAGGTATAACTTCCTCTTCCTCAGGCTCTTCGTCATTTTGGGAAAAGGCTGCATTCGGAAAACCCGTAATACAGACTAGAGTACATAAAATACCAACAATCATGAACTCAATCGATCGACGAAATTTTTCTTTCATGGGACTCCTCATAATATAAGATCTTTCTCACCCTAAAAACAGAGTGGTGTATATTGAGCCATGTTCAAACGTAATGGCTGATTCCTTGATAAAATTGCAACTCCCAATACCTTTGTATAAAGGTTTTATTTAAAAACCTCGAATCTTGTCATAGCTATACTATATCATAAAACTCATGATTTATTACGGTGAATGGCCTGGTCACAAAATATCCCTAAACTCGATACATAAATAGCATTAAAGCCTATACTTATCCCGATTGATCTTTGATACATTCTATTTTAATAAACTCAATGGGAATATATATTACCCATCAAGAAAGTGTCAAGTTTTATTTCATGAGGTAGAGGGGAGAATTTAGGGATATAAATCAGTATATAAGACACTTAATTCTGATTCGAACAGCCTAAAAATTCCTCTCCGCACTTTTTTATCTCAAATAACCAAGTCAAAACCAATTTTGGTTTATCATTTTCCCATTGATTAATACCTACTAGAAGACTCAATATATTAACAGAATGAAATAAACTGACTAGAGACGCTAAACGCCCTGAATGTAAATTGAGAATCTTTTTTTTGTACCATAATGGCAAATCGACTTGACTTATTACTAAAAGTACTTTTAACTTAGATGCAATTAAATTACATCCACCATCAGTTAAATTTGGGTGGTTTCTTTTCATTAAAGTGATTGAATAATATCATTTTTGCCAACCGAATAAAATACTAAAATCAGAGCCGATGGGTACCTACAGGTTTTAACCGCAGGATTATTTTTCAGGTGGAAAAATCTTGAAAGAACAAACTAAATTCATATTTGTAACAGGAGGTGTATGCTCTTCACTCGGCAAAGGGGTGGCATGTGCCTCTATTGGATGCTTACTCGAAGCACGTGGCTATTCAGTTGCCTTACAAAAATTTGATCCTTATATCAATGTTGATCCGGGCACCATGAGCCCCTATCAGCATGGGGAAGTTTATGTCACCGAAGATGGAGCGGAGACGGACTTGGATCTTGGCTATTATGAACGCTTTACCTCCTCCCTCATCACCCGCAAAAATAGCGTTTCAACCGGTCAAATTTACGACTCAGTCATAAAACGTGAGCGAAGGGGCGGATATTTGGGTAAAACCGTCCAACTGGTTCCCCATATTACCGGCGAGATAAAAAATCGAATCCATGAAGTCGCCGAGGAGAGCAAACCGGATTTCCAGATTTGTGAAATTGGTGGAACGGTCGGTGACATCGAAGGATATCCTTTTTTGGAGTCTATTCGCCAAATTGGCTGGGAATTAGGGGGTGGAAGGGTTCTATATATTCACCTTACTCTCGTCCCCTTAATTGCTGCTGCCGGGGAATATAAGACCAAACCGACCCAACATAGCGTCAACAAATTACGTGAAATCGGTGTCCAACCTTCGATTTTATTATGCCGCACATCTACACCGTTGAATCGGGAAATGAAGGAAAAAATTGCCTTATTTTGCAATCTCCCTCCTCAGGCAGTAGTAAGCGCAAGGGACATAAAAACCTCGATTTATGAAATCCCCCTCGCCTATCGGGAAGAAGGTTTGGACGACCTTGTTATGACTCACTTCGGCTTGACTAGCGGTGAGCCGGATATGAAAGATTGGAAGAAGATCGTAAACGCGATTAAAAATCCCCGGCATGGCCCTGTACGAATTGGTGTGGTAGGAAAATATATAAAACTGCAAGACGCCTACCGCTCTATATTTGACGCCTTGAATCACGGTGGTATCGCCAATCGAACCAGCATCGATATTATAAAAGTCCACGCTGAAGAACTGGAGAAAAAGAACGCCGATGAACTATTAGGCAATTTGGCAGGAATTTTGGTTCCCTGGGGATTCGGCAAACGAGGAACACAAGGAAAAATCAAAGCCATTCAATATGCACGGAAAAACAAGATTCCATTCTTTGGGATTTGCCTGGGAATGCAATGCAGCGTGGTTGAATTTGCCCGAAATCAACTGGGATTGGAAGATGCATCCAGCACAGAATTTGAACCGGATACCGAATATCCAGTCATCAGTTTAATGGACGAACAACGAAACATTGTCGATAAAGGTGGAACCATGCGCCTTGGAGCATATCCGTGTATTTTAAAAGGCGGGACAAAAGCGCGTGCCGCTTATGGGACCGATGAAATTTCTGAACGTCACCGGCATCGCTGGGAATTTAATTATGATTTCCTAGAACAATTTGAGAATGCCGGCTTCATTGTTAGTGGAACCTCACCCGATGGACACCTGGTTGAAATTGTTGAAATTAAGGATCACCCCTGGTTTGTAGGGTGCCAGTTCCACCCTGAATTACGCTCAAGGCCGCGTAATCCACATCCTCTTTTTAAAGCATTTATTAAAGCGGCCTTGGAACATTCAGAAAGGAACGGCTAATTAGTGGATTTTTCAAATCTATCTCGTTTATTAGATTCATTCAAAATTAAATCGATTAATTGGAGCAGAATTAATGCAAATCTCGCCACTTTACTTTTCTGGGGTTGGGTGGTTGTTGTCTCAGTCTGGATCGAAGAGACGAGTGTGGATGATCCCAAAATGAGTTATACCGATAGTTCATCTGAAATACACTTTACCGAGATGCATTATGAACAACAGGATTTAAAAGGAACACAGCTCACTCTGACATCTCCAAAAGCAAATTATCTAAGTGAAGAAAAACAAATCGTACTTACTCGCCCAAGGTTGCAATGGAGGTCAGGAGATGCGATAGTGAAAGCAACCGCGACAATAGGTTTTTTCGAAACAAATGTTGATTATTCAGCCATGCCATCCGAATTAACGCAGTTGGAACTAATAAAAGGGGCATATGTGGAAGGTATGCGGTTTAAGGTTGACTCTGAGCGAATCCTATTTGACAATATACGTCGACGATTTTTATTACCTGAACCATTTTCATTCAAACAAGAAGATGGAACCGAAGGGCAATCGCCCGGTGGATATGAATATGATCCAGTGAAAGACGAATTTCACCCAGTTAAAGACACCGAAACTTCAATATAAAAGAGAATGTAACTAACATGAAACACTTATTAAATCCTGTGCTATTTATCAAATTAATCTTATGGCTCTTCATTTCCCTTCCCTTGATTGGATGGACACAAGATTCTCCTGTTCAACAGATTAAGACCGCCAGTGGCAGTTATCTGGCGCCGGGGGAAGGAACCGGTTTTTCCATTACCAACTTATTGGACAAAGAGAAACAAACTTTGTATTTGACTCCGCAGGAAGGTGTGGAACTGGCAAAAGCAATTATTAGGCGAGGAACAGCAGAGACCTATTTCTATGGCAAACAAATAACCTATATGCCAGGGACAGAAGATTTTTTGATCGAGGGTGATGCGCGAATTGAACAGCAAGGCAATCTACTTTACGGGGCCAAATCTATTCAATTTGATTCGAAAAAAGGGACGATGACAATTGAAGGATATGACAAAAAACGCCCAGCAAGAATCTATTACCAAAAATTCGATAATATCAAGGATTTATATGTTTCAGCCCCTAAAATCACCTTTACCTTCACAAAAATAAACGATGATTTAAAACTGGATGGATTCAGTGCCCCCAAACAGTACGAATGCATCTTGTATGAAGGAAATGTAAAGCCGGATATAGAATTATTTAGGATTATTAGCCCACCCAAGTAATCAGGATGATTTAGGCAGTAAAACTCCCCTGCATCTCCGTTGAGGGATGAGATATTTTTCTGCCACCCTTTTCAAATCATTCAGCGTCACCTTTTCCAATTCTTCCTGAAAACGAACGGCATACTCAATGCCTTCAGTTACCCGTCCATAGCCATACGTATTAGCAATCGATATAACTTTCTCGTTGGAAAATGCATTATCGGCACGAGCAATACTTTTGCTCTTTTCCAATTCTTCCTCCGAAATCGACTCTTTCAGGCCATCCAGCAACATGTTAATTTCATCCTCGACCTGATTGATTTTGGATGCCTGGGTAACCGCTTCTGTCAGGAACAATCCCGCCTTAGAGGGTGTCCAAGCTACACAACTGATTGAAGATACGATTCCCAATTCATCATTCAAGCGTCGATATAAGCGAGACGAACGCCCTTCTCCAAAAATGATGGAAAGTAAATCCAGAGCATATTCATCACCGGAACCTAAAACCTTTGGAGTTGGAAAACCGATTAACAAATAGGATTGATTGACATCCCGTTGAATGGCGACCTCCTTGGGTGAGTCAATCACATTCCACTCCTGCTCGATTGGAGCAAGGGGCGAGGGAGGTGCTTGCCCCAGCAATCGAATTAATTCATCCTCAATGGAGTGGAGATCAATATCGCCCACCACAGAAATGGTGATATTGTCAGGGCAATAACGGGATTGATGATAATCAACAAAAGCCTGCCTATCAATGGTATTTAGTGATTCTTCTGTTCCAAGAACTTTTCGGTTATAGGGGCAATCCACAAATACTGTTTTAAGGTATTCATCGTAAATCTTTGAGAACGGATTATCCTCCGCCCGTTTGATTTCCTCGAAGATCACTTTACGTTCCCGTTCAATCTCTTCGGGGTCCAAAAGCGGATGAAGCAGTGAATCGATTAATACATCCAGAGCATTTTTCCAACCCAACGAGGGCAAAACAACATAGTAATGGGTATAGTCCAACGAAGTAGCCGCATTGTTATAACCACCCAACGAGGTAATGATTTGATCCATAACACCCACCCCATGGCGCTCCGTTCCTTTAAAGAACATATGTTCAAAGAAATGGGACAATCCAAGATGAGGCTCGGGATCATGAATAGCACCGGTGTGAATCCATATATCAATTGCGACTATGGGAGCGGAATTTACCTCTTTATGAACCAATGTGTGTCCGCTGGGTAACCGGCGTTCTGTATAAGGGATTAGGGGATTTCCGTTTGTATTTGTAGGTTTCATCAATAGCGATTATTGGCTCCTGTTTTAGCGATTAGGCAACCGGCTTCATGAAGCGATTGGCGGGTTTCACCGCAGTCCGCCCACCATCCATCGAGAATATCATAGGTTAACGAATTCTCCCGCAAGTAGGCGTTATTAACATCGGTGATTTCCAGTTCTCCTCGTCCTGACGGCTCAAGTTGGCCGATAAAGTCGAAAACGCGGTTGTCATACATATATATTCCTGTCACCGCATAGCGGGAGGGAGGCTCTTTCGGTTTTTCAATGATTTCAGCAACGGTGTTGTTTTCGAAACGGGGCACTCCATACTGTTCAGGGTGCTCCACTTCGGAAAGAAGAATTTTAGCCCCATTTTTTTGTTGTTGAAACGCTTTAACAAATTGAATGATATTTTTCTCGATAATATTATCACCCAGCATCACAACCACCCGATCATTCCCCACGAAATCACGAGTTAATGAAAGTGCTTCCGCAATACCACCTTCATTGGCTTGATAGGTGTAATGTAACCACTTCAAGCCGAATTCCTTCCCGTTGCCTAATAAGGGGAGAAAATCCCCAGCATGATTACCACCTGTAATGATCATAATATCTTCAATCCCTGCTTGGGCGAGGGTTTCAATGGGATAGAAAATCATGGGACGATCATAAACGGGAAGCAAATGTTTATTGGTTACGCGCGTCATGGGAAGAAGGCGCGTACCAAGCCCGCCTGCCGTAATAACACCCTTCATATGCACCTCACGCATGTTTTAAACGTTTGCTGTACTGCTGCTTGTAATAGGCTTTATAATCAGGACCCTTAATTTTTTTCCACCAATCCTTGTTCTTTTTATACCACTGAACGGTTTTGGTAAGCCCCTCTTCAATTGAAACTTTCGGTTCCCACCCCAAGGCTTTGATTTTGGATGAATCGATGGCATACCGCCGGTCATGCCCGGGGCGATCCTCAACATATGTGATTAAATTTTTGTCTTTTTTTAGCAATTCGAGAATCTTTTCAGCGATAACGATATTTTCTTCTTCGGTGGTCCCCCCAATGTTATATATTTCCCCTGCTTTTCCCTTTTGAAGAACAAGGTCAATGGCACGGCAATGATCATCTACAAACAGCCATTCACGAACCTGCTTTCCATCGCCATAAAGGGGAAGGGGTTCATCTTCCAAGGCATTGGTTATAAAAAGAGGAATGAATTTTTCAGGATATTGAAATGGACCATAATTATTCGCCGCACGGGTAACAATGGTATTGATTCCATACGTCACATGATACGCATGACATAGCAAATCAGCCCCACCTTTCCCCGCGGAATAAGGGGAAGAGGGGAGGAGTTTACTGTCTTCTTTTTTGGGTTCATCCTTCACAGGTCCGTACACTTCATCCGTGCTGATTTGAATAAACCGGCCAACAGGGAATTGTCTGATAACATCAAGCAGAGTAAAAGCCCCAAAAACATCGGTTTTTAAAAAATCATCCGGTTTATTTATGGAACGGTCGACATGGGTTTCAGCGGCAAAATTAATGATGGCATCGAATTTTTTACGTGATAAAAGATCCATCACCACTTGACGGTCAGCAATATCTCCCTGAAAAAAAGTGTATCGGGGATCACGTTCAACTGCTCGTAAATTTTCAAGGTTCCCAGCATACGTCAACTTATCCAGATTCACAATTTCAACATCGTCATAGGTTTCCAACATGTAGCGAATAAAATTCGAACCAATAAAACCAGCACCACCGGTTATGAATAGAGTTCTCATAATGGGTCTTGTCTTATCTCCCAATAAATAAAGATTTGACTGAAAGGCAAGTAGAAAAACCTTCAGCCATATCATACCTCATAAATGAAGCCCAATGATCAAACCATAGGGCTTTCTGTTCAGATTTAATTTTCCCAAATCCTAGCATAAATTCAAAGGCAGAAAAAGCGAAAGGCCATTAAAACGAAAAAGCCGCCCACAGGCGGCTTTTTCTTTACAAATCTTTTTTCTTTGAGACTGTACCGTTACTACTCTCATTAATTATTATATCGTCATTAAATCGATTGTCTAGAGCTTTTTTGAAAAAAAAATCAAAATTTTCCATCTCTTATTTCATAATGAGTGGGTTTATTTAATGTTGGGTGTTCAGCCGCAATCCATTGAGAAATCCATTCTATCATTTGTTCCAATGATATTGTGGGTTTTCCAAATAATTTAGCGGCCTGATCGGTGTTACTTAGTAAAGCGGTCTCTGATTCCTGATCGGTTAAAATCGGCTCTTTCCCAAATTCTTCTCCAAATTTTTGTGCCAGCCAACGAATTGAAATAATATCCGGCCCGGTGATATTAATGATTCGTGGAGGGGTTTCCACATGGTTTAAAGAGCGTAAGATTTGAGCATTGGCATCACCTTGCCAGATTACATTGGCATATCCCATCTTCAATGAAATAGGCTGGTTATCAAACACTTTCTGCGCAACATCCACCAAAACGCCATAGCGTAACTCGATGGCATAATTAAGCCGTATGAATACAGCCGGGGATTTAAATCGCATCGAAAAATGCTGAAACATCCGCTCACGTCCCAGGCAGGATTGCGCATATTCACCTACCGGCTCCGGCCGGTCTGTCTCTCGAGATCCCCCCGATTCAATCGACGTCAAAGGATAAACATTTCCTGTAGAGAACACAACCAATCGAGAACGGAAAAACCGTTCAGCCACCATGCCGGGAACATACACATTCATGGCCCAGGTATACCATTCCTCACCGGTTGAGCCAAATTTCCGGCCTGCCATAAAAATCACATTCTCAATCTCTGGAAGTTGATTTAAAAAATCACGATCCAGCAGATCCCCCGTAATGGTATCAATCCCTTCGCTTTCCAACTGTTCACGCAGGCCTGGAGAAGAAAAACGTGATACTCCCACAATCCTTTTATCGACACCAGCGGCATCAATGGCCCGTTTTGCCATCCTGACAATGGTCGGTCCCATCTTTCCGCCAACACCCAAAAAGATTAAATCCCCTTCGAGGTGACGCATTGTATCAATAACATGAGGATCTGGAGTGGAGAGCACATTTTCAAGTTCTTTAATTGATTGAATGGATTCTGGAAGATTCTTTATGTTGTTGGACATCATAATGCCTTTTACCTTATATTTATATTTTATCGAATTAATTTAAATTAATCACAACTATTTTAAAAGCCCTCGAATTAAATAACGAGTAGTATAATAGAATATTTAATTCTTAATAAATTTCCCTTTGGTGTTTGGAAAACCCAAAGTAAACTGAATTATCAAATTTTCAGGTACAGCGAGGTGACGGTGAATCATATTTTGTTAATCGGTGTTGGTCCATTACCTTGTTATGATTCCAACCAGTTATATGGATTTGGTATCAGAACCTGGCAATTTGCTTTGCCATTGATGGCTGCCGGACACAAAATCACCCTGGTAACATGTGAATTCGGTGTTCAACGGGAAAGTGGCGTCAATATCAAGTATAAAGGTGATATCACCTCTTACGGCGATATTGAACATATTCCGTTACCAGAACCCAACCCACGAAATTTTAATGTCTTACTTACTCGAATAGAAGATATCATCAAAACTCATCGTCCCAATGCCATCGTAACAGCTGGCTCAACCATTGCAACTAATTTGGCCGCTTCTCTTAAAACTGATTTGCCCATATGGATGGACATGTTCGGCGATCTGTTTTCAGAGATACAAGCCAAAAGCCCCTTTATGAAAGACGAGCAGGAGTTGACTCATTTCCATCAAACTCTATCAAGAGTGTTGCTTCGTGGTGATCGATTTTCAACAGTTTCCGAGATGCAAAAAGGGGCCGCTGTTGGTCAACTGGGTTTAATGGGCCGGCTAAACAAGTTTACCTTGGGAGAGGAGCTGGTATGGACCATCCCTTGTGCGGTAAACGGTGATATCGCCACCGTGAAACGATCTCCTATATTTAAAGGGATTAAAACCAGCCATTCCGATTTCATCATATTATGCAGTGGTGGATTCAATACCTGGACAGATGTTGAAACATTATTTGAAGGAATTGAAGGGGCTATGGAAAAGAACCGCCGGATTCATTGCGTTGTAACTGGTGGAGCGATAAAGGGTCATCATGAAAGCGGATTTAATCGGTTCCGCAGTTTAATCTCAAAAAGCCCCTATGAGAATCGTTTTCATTTGTTAGGATGGCTGCCTACCCATGAGATGGAACAAATTACCCTGGAATGTGATCTTGGCATTAATGTTGATCTGCCGATCTATGAATCCATGTTGGGTAGCCGTAACCGCATGTTGTTTTGGATGCAATGTGGATTACCTATCCTTACCACCACAACCACCGAGATTTCCTTTTATTTAACGGAGAACAACCTGGCAATCGGTGTTCCACCGGAGAAGCCGAAAATCATAACAAACAAGTTGTTGGAAACCGCTCAAAAACCGTATGAAGCCCAACGCCTCGCGGTAAAAGCCAAGAACTTTGTATATCAATACTTCACGTTTGAAGAAACAGTCCAACCTTTAATCACGTGGGCAAAAAATCCACTGAAAGCATCTGATAATACCGAACGGGATTTGCGCAATGGGCAACCATTACAACAAATTGATCTACTTTGGTACCGATGGGCTTTTTCAAATGATGGGAAAAACCAGGATTTAACTATTCCGATCCCACCTCGGCCGGTTATAAAAACCCGGCCGCAAGGAAAAAGCTGGTGGCGGCGATTATGGGGGTTCTAATATGCCTAAAGTAAGTGTTTTTGTTCCTCATCATCACAACAAAAAACTTCTCGTTCCCTTATTTAAATCCTTGCTGGCGATGGATATTTCCAATGACAAAGCGGAATACGTTCTGGTTGACAATGCATCAATCGATGGATCAGTGGATTTTGTGAAGAGTGAATTTCCGCGCGTTCGCATCGCCCGCATGAAAAAAAACAAAGGGTTTGCACCAGCCTTAAACGAAGCGGTTCGGGGCTGCCGTTCCGAGTGGGTTTGTTTTTTAAACAATGACATGCGTGTTGATCCTGACTGGCTTGCCAACCTTTTTTTTGCCGCTGACTCGGCCGATTCGCCTTGTTTTGCCTCTCAGATACTCAATTGGCCGGGTAAATTAATTCAGTTTGCGGGTGGTGAGATTAATATATTTGGTAAAGGTTTTGAAAACACTAATTTAGTATCATTGGATCCGTATGAAATTTTCTTCCCTTGTGGGGGAGCGATGATGATCCGGCGTGATATCTTCTTAAAAGCGGGCGGTTTTGACGACGACTATTTTATGTTGTTTGAAGATGTTGATTTGGGTTGGCGCCTTCGCTTATTAGGCTACAAAATATACATGGTTCCCGATTCAAGGGTAATGCACAGGGGACATGCTTCTCTTAAAAATATCCCCTATTCCCACAAAGGTCTATACTATGAAAGAAACAGTCTGGCCACCATTTACAAGAATCTTGGAAAAGATGCATTAAATGTGGTATTTCCCCTGGCCGTGCAAGAAATCTTATTACGGGCGAGGGGTGTAAGCGGGATCAACCTACCTTTTCCCTATAGCGGCGATGGCCATGTCATGCTTGATGCCTTGACATCTTTTTTTAAAAACAAGGAACAATGGCGCAAAAAGCGGGATTGGATTCAAACGAACCGAAAGGTGGATGATAAAGAAATTTTTGAACAGTTTTTTCCTCATCCAGACCGCTTATGGGCTTATAACGATCAACATTACAAGCGCATCGCTCACGAACCGATCGCTACGAAAATACAATCAACACTCCAGAATGCCGTCAAGTATTTACCCTTGCAGGCCCCTCAAGCAAATCAGATGGATTCACCCAATTCCCTTAATCTTTCTTGAGCTAAAGGTAATTCACTTGACTGAGGGTGATCCTGAATTAAGCGATATAACGTCTCTTTCCCTTTTGCAAGTTCTCCATTATAAAGGTGTGAATAACCTTTTTTTAACATCGCGCGGGGAATGATTTCATCATTCGGGTAATTTTCGATAATCTTATTGAAAAAATAGATGGCTTTATTCCATTCACGAGTTTGAAAATAGCATCCCCCCATCCAATACATACATTTAGCCCTTAAAGTGGGTTCACTGGTTAATTTAAACGCTTCTAAAAACCCTGCTGCCGCCGTTTCATATTCACTCCGATTATAATAAGCATATCCCTGATCAAAGTGACTGCTAAATTCTCTGTAAGTGTTTTTATCTTCTGCACTTGGCAACTCTTCTGAATTTGGACCCGTTCCCGGAACAGAAGAAGAAGCCAGGGTGGCTTTCGCATTGGCTTTAAATAATTTTTCACGTTCAGAGATAATGGGTTTCTCGTTTTTTACCAGATCATGGAATTCAGTCAAAACAGTTTTTTTTCTGTTTTGTACTTCCATTTGTGAAACATAATAAGATTGAGATCGTTGACTGAGGAAATTCAACTCTGAATTTAAGTCAGAAAGCCTGCGTTGAGGAGTATTCACACATCCAAACAGGGATAAACCCACTGTAACCAAGATGCCTATACTCAAAAATCGAACCCAACACTTAAACTGAAACTCAAATAATCCATTTCGACACAGTAAATCAACACAATTTTTGGGGAAATAGTTTAACATTATCATACCCCATCCCCTTTGTCCAACAGGATAACATGATTCTAATACAAGATAGTATACGTAAAGATCATTCTCATTTCTACCGGCAAAAAAATAAACCAAAAAATCTGAAATCAGGTTTACTTTTAACTAAAGCAACCTAAACCTTGGATATTGCTGGAATTCGGCTAATATATTCCTTCAAAATAATGAGGAGTGAAAAAATGGCTAAGGGAAAAAATAAAAAAGCACATAAATTACGTTGGCGTAAAAAGAAAGCCAATCATGGCAAAATTCCCTGTAAAGGACGTTAACTTTAGGAATTTCAGTATCTTTATTTAACAAAAAACCCGCATTGTTTCCGTTAATCAAGAAAAAATGCGGGTTTTTCTCTATTTGTGAATCAAAATCCACACAAATGGAGATATGCAATGACACATGCGAATACAATCCAGGTAAAAATATTCGACTATCAGGGAAATTATCCCATCGCCCTTATCAATAATCCTCGAAAACTCACCATAAAATCCGGCTATGGAGCCGGAAAAAAACGCTGCTGGCTGGAATTGTATAATGAAGATTTATGGATCCCCTCAGATCTCGGCTTATTCCTGGAAATCTGGATAAGCCAATCCCGTTGCTTCCGGGGGCGAATTACCCAGCGGCGAATCGATTCCATTGATGACCACCTTTCCCTCTATGCTGAATGGGAACCAGAAAAAGAATATAAATGTAAGGTTGGCGGTTATTTTGAGTTTCTTTCGCCCACCCAAATTTTGGATGACCTTCTCACTAATACAAACCTATCACGCTTTCCCCAAATAGAGCATCCCATACAATATTCAGCCCTTGAATTTGCAGATGATAATATTTTTCCCGCCATTGATTTTTTGGCAAAATTATGTGGCAATTGGTACT
This sequence comes from uncultured bacterium, assembly GCA_964517495.1. Lineage (GTDB taxonomy): Bacteria > Hinthialibacterota > Hinthialibacteria > Hinthialibacterales > Hinthialibacteraceae > CAZFER01. The sequence goes on from CAZFER010000013.1 coordinate 76,460, forward strand.
GGGATGTGACCGATGATGCAGAATTATCGTTTCGCCCTCCTTCTCCTTATCCTGATCACTATGTAACCCTTATTGATGATTGCTATGCCCTCAATATATGGGAAACCAACCGGGATACAGCTGTTCAGGTGCAGATTCATGGAGGTATAAATGATGGTGGTACATACGAAAGCATTGTGACCATTCCCAACCGCTTTTACACCGCAGAGGTTGATACAATGCGAATTTATGTAAGGGCGGTTGTAAGCATCGATAGCATAGCCTCTCTTCAAAAGTCAATAGAAAATCAATTAAGCCGTCCTCATTATGAGCATTTTATTGACTTAATCGGGTATGGTGAAAACATTAAACCAGGAGACACGGTCATGTTTCGCAACATTGATCTACCCGGTTTTCCCCAAAACAGTATTTTTCGAGTTAAAACCCGGGAAATCCATTATGCCCATAATCAGCTGAAAGTCCGCTTATATTTAACCACTGGATTTGAGTCTACCTCATCTTATTTTCAATATTTTCGGGAGGAAAAGCCCCTTTTACCTGCTTTTGCTGAAGGGCGTGTTGGCCAATTTCAACTTGACTTATCCGCTTTAAATTCAAGGGCATACATCGATAGCGAAACGCTGTGACTTTTTATTGAATTCATTGCTTTTTCTGTGAAAACCAGGTTGGTGGTGAAGGTTAAGGGAAAGATGACGAAAATAAATGACGTATAAAGGTTGATCAGACCCAGAAATTCAATCAAATTTTTAATACATTGTTCCTATTAAATTTCCAGGAGCGAACGGGAAAACATAGATGGACATCAATGGAAAAAGAATATTGGTTATCGGTGGTGCTGGCTTAATTGGCTCCCACGTTGTTGAAGCATTACTGCAAGAAGATGTGAAAGAGGTTTTGATTTACGATAATTTTTCACGGGGAAGTAGAAAAAACCTCCAGCATGCTTTAAACGATCCTCGATGCAGAATCTTTGAATTGGGAGGTGATATCCTCCAGCCGGATATTCTCAACGAAGCCGTAAAAAATAGCGATGCAATCATTCATCTGGCCGCCTTGTGGCTGCTGCATTGCCATGAATACCCCCAATCCGCGTTTGAGGTCAATATTCGGGGAACGTGGAACGTATTGGATGCCTGTGTACGCCATGGCATAGAACGCCTGGTGTATTCAAGTTCAGCCAGCGTATACGGTGATGCGGTAGAAGAACCGATGACCGAAAATCATCCATACAATAACTGGACCTTTTACGGCGCAACGAAGATTGCAGGCGAACACATGTTCAAAGCCTATCATAAACGGTATGGCCTGAATGGAGCCTGTCTGCGATATATGAATGTTTATGGCCCACGGCAAGATTACCATGGCGCCTATACCGCAGTGATGATGAAGATTTTAGACCGTATCGATGCGGGCGAACCACCGGTGGTCTATGGCGATGGCACCCAATCTTATGATTTTATCTATGTTGGGGATGTCGCGCGAGCCAATGTATGTGCCCTGAAAGCCAATAAACCGTTTGGATTTTATAACATAGGCCGGGGAATAAAAACCTCCATCAGAGAACTGGCCGAATTGTTAATCGACCTTACAGGTTCAGACCTGGAGATTCAATATGAACCGGCGGGTCAAACGTTTGTGCAAAACCGAATTGGCTGCCCTAAAGCAGCCCAATGCGATCTTGGATTTCATTGGCAAGTTAATTTACGTGATGGAATGCAAGCATTGATTGACTGGCGGCGAGAGGATATGCAATGCAAGCAAACACTGACCACCGTATAAAACTCCCGATTACCAAACCGGTATTTGATCAAGAGGAGTTGGATATGATCGCCAACGCTTTAAAAAGCGGCTGGGTGGTTCAAGGACCCAACGTGTGTCATTTTGAAACCGCTTTCGCGCAGTTTTGCGGCATCCAACATGCGGTCGCGACCACTAGCTGTACCACTGCCCTGCACCTGGGGTTGATTGCGTTGGGTGTTCAGCCCGGGGACGAAATCATCCTCCCCAGTTTCACCTATATCGCTACAGCTAATGCGGTGGAATATTGCGGGGCCAAACCGGTTTTCTGTGATGTTGATTTAACGAGTTTCACTCTCGATCCCCACGATATAGCCCATCGAATTACCGAAAAAACCAAGGGCATCATCCCTGTATCATTGTTTGGCTATCCCCTCGATTACTCCTGGTTAAACCGGCTGGCTGAAGAACATGATCTGTGGATATTAGAAGACGCCGCCTGTGCCATGGGAGCCCAAAGAAACAATAAACATGCAGGAACAGAAAGCCATGCCGCCGCCTTTTCCTTTCATCCTCGTAAAGCCATCACCACTGGTGAGGGTGGGATGCTGGTTACCAACAACGATGATATTGTTCAAAAAGTGAGGTGCCTGCGTGATCATGGGGCATCCAAATCGGATCACCAACGCCATATCGAGAATGGCGGTTCGCTTTTACCTGATTTTGATGTATTGGGTTACAACTATCGCATGACCGATATCCAAGGGGCGATGGGATGTGCCCAAATAAAAAAAGCCCCCAGAATCCTGGAACAACGGCGCCAACTGGCTGATCTATACAACAATCAACTGGCTTCCCTTGATTGGATTTGTACTCCGGAAAAGAATCACGATACCAACCATGCCTACCAATCATATGTGGTACTCCTCTCAAATCCTCAAAATACCCTCCCAACATTAGACACTCTGGAAACATTAAATATAAAAAGAAATCGGTTGTTTCAACAATTGGAATCGATTGGCATATCCGTAAGACAAGGCACCCATGCCGTTCATACCCTGGGGTATTATCGAAATAAATATAACCTGCAGGAAACAGACTACCCTCAATCACTTTTGGCCGATCGATTATCGTTAACATTGCCATTATTTTACGATATGGAATGGGATGATGTCCTTTATGTTGTTGAACGCTTAAAAGAATATGGAAACCCATAAACTATGTGTGGAATTACATGTATTTATCACCTTAACGGCACACCTACAAACCGTTCGCAGATCAAGCGAATGAATGATGGGGTTGCCCATCGCGGTCCGGATGGTGAAGGGACTTACATTGAGGGAAATCTTGCCTTGGGACACCGACGTTTGGCAGTCATAGACCTTACTTCTGCCGGCCACCAGCCCATGATGAGCGAAGATAAGCAGATAGTGGTTTCCTATAACGGAGAAATCTACAACTTCCAGGAACTCCGCTGGGAATTGCAAGCAAAAGGGCATCATTTTTCCTCACGAACAGATACGGAAGTGCTGATTCACGGTTACGAAGAATATGGCATTGATTTTATCACCCGGCTGAATGGCATGTTTGCCTTCGTCTTATGGGATGCCCACAAAAAAATGCTCTATTGGGCACGCGATCGATATGGCATCAAACCACTCTACCAATGGTTTGATGGAAGAACCCTGCTGCTTGCTTCGGAAATCAAAGCCATCCTGGCCCATCCCAAAGTAAGTGTGGCTGTCGATCCGGATGCGCTTAATGAATATTTCACCTTTCAAAACATGTTTAATAGCACCACCCTCTTTAAAGATATTCATTTGATTACACCCGCCTGCGTTTTTTCAATAAAACCGGATGACACCACAATTCAATCACGGCGTTATTGGGATTACAAATATATTGCCCATGACCATTCCATGACCGAACAGGAAGCCGAAGAAGAAACCATGCGGCTGCTGCAACAGGCCGTGGTCCGACAGCTGATGTCCGATGTTCCTGTGGGGAGCCATTTATCCGGTGGGATGGATTCCGGTTCCATCGTTTCCATCGCCTCAAAAATGATCAATCGGCTTTCCACTTTTACCTGTGGTTTCCACATGCATGGCGTCTGCGGCCACGAGGCCAACTATGACGAGCGCCGTGAAGCGGAATTCCTCGCCAATATCTGCAAAACCCGGCACTATGAAATGGTGCTGAGTTCAAAAGATATTGAGTGGGTATTGCCCAAAGTGATTTACCACCTCGAAGATTTACGTATCGGGATGAGCTACCCTCAGTATTACATCGCCCAACTGGCGTCAAAATTCGTTAAAGTCTGCCTGTCAGGCACAGGGGGGGATGAACTTTACGCAGGCTATCCCTGGCGATACTATCGCATCTTCCGCTCCATTGATCGGGAAGATTTTTACCGTGAGTATTATTCCTTTTGGCAGCGCCTGGTTCAGGAACAGGACAAGGATCAATTATTCACGTCCGATCTGTGGAGTGAGGTAAACAACCGTGACACCTTCACCACCTTTCGTAATGTTTTCAAGTTAAACAACTTGAATTATTCAACTCCAGAAGATCACATCGCCAATTCCCTCTATTTCGAAAGCAAAACTTTTTTACATGGTTTACTGCTGGTGGGGGATAAACTCTCAATGGCGCACGGTATCGAAGAGCGCTTCCCCTTTATGGATAATGATCTGGTTGATTTTGCCTTGCGTATTCCTATCCGGTATAAATTGGGGAATCTGGCCAAAATGAAACGCCTGGACGAGAACGAATTCCGTAAACTGCGCCGCTATTATGTGGAATATGATGACGGCAAAAATGTGTTACGCCGCGCCATGAGCCGCCTGATTCCCGAAGAAATCGCCCAGCGCAAAAAGCAGGGTTTCAGTTCCCCTGAAGAATCATGGTACCGGGGGGAAACCTTAAAATACGTCCAGAATCTGCTTCTCGATAAAAAATCCGCGTCCAAAGATTATCTTCATGCGGGGTATGTCAAGAAAATCATCGATGAACACGCTTCCAATCAAAAAAATAATCGTTTGTTGATTTGGTCCTTTTTATGCTTCGAATGGTGGTGCCGTATCTTTCTGGAAAAACGCCCCATCGAAGATGAACGATACGGCCGCATGAAGGATGGCATACTGAATGATTCAGATAACAAAAAATTTGAACATCTCTTGAAAACGAATGCAGTCGCGTGAAGTTTTTATTCCAAATCTGGTTTTGAATTGAAATAGTCCATGAACAAACACGATATTAATCAAGGCAAAGTAATAGCGGTAGCGGGAAACCAAACCACGACTATCGATTTGACCAATGCATTGCTTGAGACGGGATATTCCATTCAGTATCTCATCAATGTCGGCCCGGAAAAAGCCCATATGATTTCCGACTATGTGGATTTAAGCGACTTTACCATCCAACACAATATTAAACTAATACGCCCCATGAAATACACCATGCTGGATGATGAATCCAAAACCCTATTTCAAAGTCTCCATTTTGATGTACTGATCGTGGTGGGATGGCAGCGCCTTATTCCCGATTGGTTGCTGCAACGCTTATCCGTCGGGGCATTCGGCATGCATGGCAGTTCACAGCCCTTACCCAAAGGCCGGGGACGCTCACCCATGGTGTGGAGCATTATCGAGGATCGAAAACAGTTCCTCACCAACTTATTCCGATATGATTCAGGAGTGGATTCCGGACAAATCGTGGGCACTCAGCCATTCGACATCAATCCCTGGGATACCATCCGCAGCCTGCAACATAAAAATGCGCTGGCCCAAGTTCAATTGTTGATCAAGTATCTACCCGATCTTTTGGCGCATCGCGCCAATCTGATTCCCCAACCCACCGATGTTAAACCAACCTATTATCCCAAGCGGGTGCCGGATGACGGGATCATCGATTGGCGTGACACCAGCGAGCGAATTGACCGGTTGGTACGCGCAGTAACCAAACCCTATCCCGGTGCGTTCACCTTGGCTGATGGAATGAAACTATTTGTTTGGCGAGGGCACCCTTTTGACCAATCGCTCCACTTTAAAGATACCATCCCCGGCGAAATTATAGCCTCTTTTTATGATTCAACATTTATTGTCAAAACCGGCGATTCCAGTTTTTATGTTATCGACTGGGAAGCGCCTGAAGATTGGACTATACAGAAAGGATACATCTTCGAAAGCCACACCAATCCAAGTTGGGAAAAATTACGTCAAATGGCTGAGCAAGAATAATAGGGTTTGTCTCAAAACCAATATTTATGTTTGCCGTAAAAAACATAGGGCGAACACATAAGTTCGCCCCTACCACACGTAGGGGTTGACCTATGTGTCGACCCACTTTTGAGGTACTAGGATTTCAGGGTGATCGAATACATTGAGGGGGTTGATCTATGTGTCAACCCAGTTTTGAGACAATCTCACCAAAAAGTCAACGATAGGAAAAAAAACAAGTAATCATGACAAACGCGTTTACGATGAACGACTATGAAAAATTCCTCGATGCCGCCTTGGCCGGTGGTTATCGATTTCGCTTTTTTGATGAGGATAACGGCGAAGAAGGCAACTTGTTGCTCAGACATGATATCGACAAGAACATTGATATGGCCATGCGTATAGCGGAATTCGAAAGCCAAAAGGGTATCCATGCCTCTTATTTTTTCCTTACCCGATCACCCCTTTACAATCCACTCGAACCGGAAACGTTCAACAAGATTCACTCTATCCAACAAATGGGCCATCGGATTGGTTTGCATTGTGATGTTAATCGATTGAAGCAAACCGCCCATAACCAACAATCATCACTGGATGAATTGGTGTTGGAAGAAATCAATATTCTCGAACACATGCTAAAAATCCCCATCCTTCGGGTGGTGTCCTTCCATAATCCCAGCAAAGACCTGGTAATGCGGAAACCGGAATGTGACTCATACATCAGCACCTATGATCCCCGATTCATGATGCCCGAAACCAAATACCTTTCTGATTCCAACGCGAATTGGCGTGAGGGGAATCCCTGCGGCGGTCTTAAAGAGATGCGTTGGAAACGCTTGCACATTTTGATTCACCCGATATGGTGGAGTATGTATAAACCGCTTCAACCGGCTAAAATCCTCCAGCATGTGTATGACAATCGATTAATGGAACTTGATCGCTATCTCCGCTATTCCAACGACCTTTGGCGTGAAGATCGAGAAAAAAGTAAACGCAGATATGAGAATCTTACATGCTCCATTTGAAGTCGCCTCCAACATGTTCATGACCGCCAAAGCCCAGCGCGAACGTGGCCATGATGTAACCAGCCTCGAATTGGGCACCAGCCTATTTTGCAATGGCGATATTATGCTCCACACCCGTGGCCCCAAAGGGGTACGCAGCTCGGCTCAGCGGGAACGCATTTGGTCTGAATTCGCCAAAGAACATTTTTTCAGCTACGATATTTACCACTTTTATTATCTCTCCACCTTTTATGCCGATCATTCCGATCTCGAAATGCTGCGCAAAGCTGGCAAACAAATCGTGATGACCTGCTGCGGCAGCGATTTCGTCAACCATTCTGAGGAGATGATGCAGCACTTCGTTGACCGCGCCCAAAGGAAGGAATCCCCCAAACCGCCCATGATGCGACCTGAACAATATGAACGAGTGGCGTTTATGGACCGCTATGTTCATGCCTTTGTGGCCAACAGCAGCCGTATCGATCACCTCCCCCGCCTGGCCCTGATGAAACGTACCCAATGCGGTTGGGTCGTGCCTGTCGATGTGGCATGGTGGGACCAACGCGTCTCTGAGGTATCAATGGAGGATAAAGATCCCAATAAAGTCTATTTGCTGCATGCTCCCTCTAACCGCTTAAAAAAGGGCACCGAGTTTATCCTGCCTGTCTTCGAACGCCTGAAAAAAGAAGGCTACCCGATTGAAATCATCCTGGTCGAATGCGTGCATCCTTCGCAAGTTCATCACTATTACGCCAAGGCGGATATTGTGGTGGATCAACTGCTGTTGGGAAATTATGGTGAATTTGCCATCCAAATGATGGCCTTGGGAAAACCGGTGGTGCTTCGTTTTGAACCCTATATGCGTGTTCATCACGGCTATCAACCTCCCGTGGTTCATGCGGATTTAACCAATTTATATGAAACATTGGTGCGGCTGATTGAAAACAAGGAAGAACGCGAGACCATCGGGCGCGAAAGCCGAGCCTATGTGCAACACAATCACGATTACAAACAAATTGGTCAAGACCTGCTGGAACTGTACGATGACCTGTTGCATCATCGCCCTATTGTTCAACTGGCGAATCCTGACTTTTATTCAAAAAAAATAAGAGAGATTTTCCCCAATCCCATCACTGCTGAATCAAACTATCAACGTGAAATTATCGATAAACGCCTCAATAATTTTGACTGCTATTACGAATTAGCCCGCCACTACAAACTGAGTGGCCAAATCCCTAACGCCATCACCATGCTACAGCGATGCGTGGAACTGAAACCAGACTTTTTTGAGGGGTGGTCTGAACTGGCCATGTATTACCTCGACCGCTTTCACTATCAACAAGCGACAGATTGTTTTCAGCAATGCTTGAAATTGAAACCTGAAACAAGCAAGAAACTTCTTGACCTCGCCCGGCAGCGTTCCAGGAATGAACGCTATCATGACGCCATCACCCTATTAAACCTATTATCACAAAACGATCCCAACCACGCCACCTATCCCTTCGCCATAGGGACCATTTACGAAACCCTGACCTTATGGAACCGGGCGGAATTAGCCTATAAAGAAGCGCTGGAACGCGATCCCCAACATCCACTCGCACAAAAGAATCTCGATGAGGTGCTGAAAAAAAAAGAGGAGGAAAAACAAGGCAAATCGGGCTAAATCATCCAAAATATGTGTTAATGGATTTCTTCAACAGGTTGAATACATCATCTTCAATCCGCTGCCTATTGGTTGAATCAAGGCGTTCGGGAGCGTAGCCCTCTGTCGGTATATCCGCTCCCAACTGCATCACGGTATCCACCACCGATTGGCAAAATAACTTGGGATTCTCACAAACCGTTTCATATTGCGCACGAATAACTCGCCGGTTTGGAACATGACGCAATCCCTCTTCCATATGTTTGATGGTGTAGTAAATCTGCCCAGCGATCTGATCATCCCAGTTTTTGTTGAGCAAATCCCTATATTCAGGTGGACGAAGCGACCACCACTGGAATTGATCACCAGTGTGCTTAAGCCGCGCCTGATAAACGGATTGCGCCACGTAAATTGGCTCCCGGTTACACACGACAAAAACCGAGTTAGGAATAAGATGGGATAGAAACGCAATATGAAAGGTTAACCAGGTATTATTCTTATAAACCATCGGGGATTGGTATATCGATTCAATCGAGGCCAGGCTTTTCAAAAGATCGGGGGTACATATTTTGGATAAAGCTTCATCGCTTTGTTTATGAGTCTCCTGGCCCTGATTGAACCACCGAGCCCAAAAGTAACCAAATTCATGCGGTTCATGCCACCCTTTGGTGCGTGCATGATCAGAGACATAAGCAGGCTGACTGGTTGTATGATTGATGTTCAAGGTTCGCTCGATTCGTGCCCCCAAACCGGGAGCCATATAAAATCGTGCCAGGAAATTACTGATGTAACCAAATCCCCCCCAATGCGCAAGCAACTGCCCTACCAGCGTTGATCCCGAACGCGGAGGACCAACAATGAAAATTTGCGGTAATTGGGGCTCGGTTAAATCCGCCGCCAGTTGTTGTTCAAGGGGTGCAAGCAATGCATTCAGCTCAACCAGGCGCTTTTCCTGCTCTTCATCTTTTTGATAGGGATTGAATGGAATGGATGGATTCATATGTGTTTAACCTGTATGTTTTAACTGCGAAAAAGGCACTACAAAATAATATGGAAACGCCTTCAACAACGTTTGAGGGAATAATGTCAAGATTCGCTCATCGTATACTTTGGTGAAATAGGAATAAGGATAATCATCAGCCCCAAATTCTTTCTTGAAACGGTAGAGATTGGTTTGGGATAACCACGTTCCCCCAAAGTTCCAGAACCGCTTTCCGTTTTTGACGGCATCCACCATGCCCTCGTAAATAAGCAAGGCAAGGGGATTATAACTGCTGTATTGATGATCGATAACGGGCAGGCAGTATTCAACATAGTTTTTGTAGTAAAAAATAATCATCCCTGCCGCCAACCGATCATCCACTGAGGCAAAGTAGAATTTGCAAAAGGATGAATCTTGCGCCGCTTCAAAACACCAATCAAAGAAAGCAATCGGTTTCACGATCCCTCCTTTGAAACCGATCACCTCTTCATGTTTTTGCCGAAGCCAGCCCAACGAAGTTTCATTCACCCCTTCGTTTACGATAACGCCTTTACGTTGGGCATTGCGGATGTTATTGCGGCGTTTGCCGACAAAAATATCCTGCATCAATGCTTCAGGATCGGAAGGCATATCAACCATCTGGCCAACGCGTTCATCCTCGAAGGTTGGCTTCCAGATGGTTCGATAGTGTACAGCATTTTGATCCACCATACTGGCGATAATAGTGCTTGCCACACAGTTATAATCTTTGGCAGCCTGATCCAGATGCGGCAAGATCAACGAAAATATGTCCTCGAGGTGGCCAGGATCTGCCAGAATACCCGATTGACTTCCAAAAAAGGGAAGTGAATTCAACACACAGCCATGCCCTTTGTCCTGTGATATAAAGAAGGGGAGAGTTCCTGCAATTCGATCGGTATCCCAAACAACAATAGCCTTGGGTGAGGAACCAGTGTTAAGTTGAATCATCTCCAACCATCGCCATGAATGCGGCAACATGGATTGCGAATGGTTAGCAACATAGGTTTCATAAGCATCCCATTCGTTCTGTTCAAGTATGGAAACACGATAGGCCATAGGATAAATCAATGTCCACAAAAATTATTATTGTTATTATTTCCTAAATCAAAACAATAGTGTAGGGTATAGTATAAAATTGTAAGGTTCATATTGATATGAAGAACAATATTCGTTCAAATCAACCATTACTCAGGGTTGAAAACCTGCAGACCTACTTTCATACAGCCGATGGAGTTGGAAAAGCGGTTGATGGTGTTTCGTTTCAAATCAATAAAAGCGAAACGCTTGGACTGGTGGGGGAATCGGGTTGTGGCAAAAGCATCACCTCCTTAACCATCATGCGCCTGCTCCCTTCCCCACCCTTTCGGATTATGGATGGCCAGGTGCATTTCGCAGGCCGGGATTTGCTAACCCTCAGCGAATCTGAGATGCGTTCCATTCGAGGAGAACGCATCGCCATGATTTTTCAGGAGCCGATGACTGCACTTAATCCAGTCTTTACTGTTGGTGAACAAATCGCCGAAGTGTACCGTCTTCACCGCCCCTATTCACGCCGTGAGGCCTTTGACGCTGCGGTGGCCATGATGGAGAAAGTCAAAATCCCGGCAGCCCAACAACGCGCCCGTGAATACCCCCATCAACTTTCTGGCGGGATGCGTCAACGCATCATGATCGCGATGGCCCTGGCCTGTGATCCTGACCTGCTCATCGCTGATGAACCCACCACGGCGCTGGATGTCACCATCCAGGCACAGATTCTTGAATTGATGGACGAGTTGAAAGAACGGATCGGAACTTCCATTCTGCTCATCACCCATGACCTTGGCGTGGTTGCGGAAATGGCGAATCAGGTGGCGGTCATGTATGCCGGTCAAATTGCGGAATACGCACCGGTCGATCAATTATTCGCTGATCCACTTCATCCTTACACACAAGGCTTATTGAGCGCCATTCCATCAATGACCGATCAAGCCCAAACCCGATTGAACGTCATCCCCGGCATGGTTCCCGCGCCAACGCATTTCCCAAGCGGCTGCCGTTTCCACCCCCGGTGCGAACACCGCTTTTCACCCTGTGAGACAGAATCGTGTGAGATGCTTCAACCCACCTCCCATCAAAAGGTACGCTGTTTCTTGTATGACCAGCGCTATCAAACCATTCCCACAAACATGCCTTAAATTACTTTAATAGCAAGTAGGATGGGTTGTGTTGTTTAACCCATCGAGAGTACATCCCTCCAGGTGGTAAGGGCAAACCTACGTGTTTGCCCTGATGGCTGCACCACAACGGCAAGTGGGCATCGATGGGTCGAAAAACGTGACCCATCCTATGAATTCAGTTGTTCTTTTCAATAAATTCTGCCAGTTTTTCCCGGTAGTCATACAGCAAATCCGCATCTTTTGTATAATCGGTTCTTGAAGCCACAATTTCATCTGGTATTTGTAATAATTGTTTTCCTTTGGCCCTCTGTTTCGCGGATAATTGATCACTTTTCACAATCTGTTTGATGAGATGGAAATATTCGTAATCCTCAATCCCTTCACGCAGCATTTCCCAGCGGATGGAATCGACTGGACCCGCGATGCGCTTTTCTCCATCCTGCCAGCCTTTAGGTGGGTAAATAAAGCGGCCATCTCCATTCCCCCAATGGCCTTTATAGCCCACGGGTCGCCCATAGCCGGTTTGATAACTCATGGGATCGTCCCACGGATTCTGAATGTGGGGTTCAGGATAAGCCAGACGGCTTGTCCAATAGTTCGATTGCCAAACCAGGCAGCCTTCCACATCATATTTATGCGTCATCCATAGCCAGATGCGAAGATCAACCGCGGGATGGTCGGTAAATAATCCCGGATAAGGTTCTTTGGGACCTGTGCAAATATACCACCAGATTTCCTCACCTTTCTGCTGCCTTTGATGGCAGACTTCCGGTGCATAGGCGTTAAGAACAGGGCACCACAAATCAACATATCCAAACAATTCCTCTTCGGGTTGTTCGGTCAGCATGCGAGTTAAGCCAGGGGCATTACGGTGAATCATATCCATCCCCTCTTTTACAAACTCGTAATCACGAGGTCTGGGCTCATCGAACCAATAGACATACGCCTCATCCAGCCAGCCTTTTTTCTTCAAGAAAGCTTCCACAGTTGAGGCATATTGCTTGAACAACCGCTCATGTTCCGGGGTTCCCTGTTCGTGGCCTGCAATCTCTCCTTTACGCCGGCTGTGAAACGTACCACCCCCCATACCAAGCAAGGGTAAACGCAAACTGGTAAATCCAAACTCATCGAAGTACCGCTCGCCCGCCTGTTCAAAATCATGGAAATTAAACTCAAAATCCTGGTCATTTAACTCATACTCAATGGGATGCAGCATGGTGGGATTATACGGTGAGATTCGATGTTCACGGAAATTTTGAAAGTAGAGATCCACAACCTGATCAAGTTCATCCCGTGTATCCAAATGATGATAGCGTTTGACATTCCCCGATGAAAAACCAAAAGCGGTTCGCAAATTAAACGTTTCTGGAATATTAAAATCATAGACATTCAAACAAACAGATACTTCCTGATCCCAGTTCCCGTCAGAAAAAGTGACTGATCCCTTATACTCCCCCGCTCCAGCATCGTTGGGAACATGGACCGTTAACCAAAAGGGATAGTTTTTATCAGCCTGCAGCGCAAGCGGATTTTGCACCAAGGGAAGCGGATCAGGCCAATAGCCCACACAACCCCACACATCGGAAGGACTGTGCACATAGACATACTCAACCTGTTTAAGGGTAAAATGCTTAGCTGCGATTCGATGGCCTCCATTCACAAAATCACTGATCTTAATTTGCAGATTATTAATATCCGCCTTCGGGTTTACTACAATTTGTACTGGTTCATATTCTCCACGGGCAGCGGAAAAGTAAACTTCATTTCCCTTTTGCTTGGGGATAGGACGTGATTGTGCTATTTTGCGGGTGGCATCACACCACCAAATGGCGGATTGATTATCAACATGTAAAGTAGAACCATAATCCGCATCATAAAGATAAGAAACAGAGAACGGTATGACAGCATGATATAGTTTCTCTTGTTTTCCTGTGGTAACAACAATATGAAGCCGCTGATCTCCCGAGTCTTCAATCATATAAGGTATGCTTACTTCGCGAGGTTGTTTACCTTCCAATACAATGAATGGCTGTTTATCGCTTTTACGTTCTTCACGGTTGTTGGTAACATCAATCTCCAGTTTTTGAGATTGATCACTTTTGTTTCGAAGAGAGAGTTTTAAATTGGTTTTTTGCCTGGGACGTGGCATGCCTAAATCAATGAGATTGACATCCAATTGTGGCTTTTGATGCTCCACTTTCGCAAAGTATGTCTTCCCTTCCCCTTGCGGCAATGGTGTGTTGGAATTGGCAGAAAAACGATACTGATCAATTTGAAAGGTACAGCGTCCATCGCTATCATTTTGACCAGCCAGTTTGATCTCCACAAATTTAGCGGGGAACAATGATTCAGGCAGCTGGATGGATTTTGAGGAGACTTCATCCAACTCACCCATTTTCACCCAATCACCTCCATTCGATCGTGCTAATACCCGACAAATGCCACCGGTGTGGTAATTCAAGTTGAATTCCATCTCGGCTTTTTCAAACTGAACAGAGGAAAAAGTATGCCGATAAATCACTTCGGTCGATTCACTAAACAACCAACGGTGGGTATTAAAACCAGCATTGGTGAATTTCAAAAACCGGCAGGCATTTGATCCACTTGAGCCCATGCGGTGTACGGCATGATACAGTTGACCTTCAAACCGCTCGCCTTCTCCAAGTTTGTAAGAATCGATACGTTTATAAACCGGCTGAACAGAAGCAAGCTGTGGTTGATCAAACAGAAGTGTTCCATCCACCCGCCAATGACCCAAGCGAACAATGGCTTGTGTTTGATTATCCGGTACGCGAAAGACAAACGCATATCGTTTCCATTCCTCTGTCAAGCGAAGGTCTCGATTGGCAAAACTTGGCCCGGAAACGGCTGAACCTCCATGCGTCCCTTGGCCGGTTCGTCCCCAAAATGAGAATTCATAATATTCACCCGGTTGAACGGGAATGGGCTGGCTCATCCAAGCCGCATTATCCTCCCCGTTGCCTTTAACCATAATGGCATGGCCGGAGTGATAACCCGGTGAGACAACGCTGCCCGTTTCCGGCTGTTGCCAATTTTCAAGCACAAACTGGCCATTTTCAGTTTTTCCTTTCTCGAAATCCGCATTGGGAATCTCTACAGCGGATGTATAAAACACCATCAAAAATAGATTGAAAATGATTAGCAGGCTAATTCGTTGCATTTTCCCTCTCCATGATTTGTGTTAAACTTTGCATGAATTGTGATTTCAAGGTTATAATACAAAAAATTCAATTAGAAGAGATAAACGAAAATTTTATGAAGAATATGCCACTACCTCCCAAACCCGTTTACGATGCGCTTCGGCAAGGGCAAGTCATCCCTGCTCATCCGCTGGCGCTTAACGAAGATCACACCTTTGATGAATCCCATCAAAAGGCGTTGACACGCTATTATCTTGCTTCCGGTGTGGGAGGATTAGCGATTGGGGTACACACCACACAATTTGAAATTCGCCGTCCCGAATTTGGCTTGTTAAAACCAGTGCTGGAATTGGCAACTGAATCCATCCGTGAACATGAACTAAAAAACCCAGGTACTCCGATTATTCGAATTGCCGGTATCTGCGGAACCACTCAACAAGCCGCGGCAGAAGCCAGCCTTGCGCGGGATTTGGGATACCATTTGGGCATGTTAAGCCTTACGGCACTCAAAGAAGCAACCAATGAACAGCTGATCGACCATGCCAAATCCGTGGCTGAGATCATTCCCCTCATGGGTTTCTATTTGCAAACCGCGGTTGGTGGACGTTTTTTGGATTATGCGTTTTGGCGGGAATTGTGTGAAATACCCAGCCTCTTGGCGATAAAAATCGCCCCCTTTAATCGCTATCAAACCTTGGATGTGGTTCGTGCCGTAGCGGATAGTGGACGCACGAACGAAATCACTCTTTACACAGGGAATGATGACAACATCATCATTGACTTGTTGACCACCTATGAATTTCAGGTTAACGGTGAACCTGTTCAGGTGCGAATCAAAGGTGGTTTATTAGGCCATTGGGCCTGCTGGACAAAAAAAGCGGTCGAACAATTCGAAACGGTTCAAAAGCAGGTCGAAAGCAATTCACCCATACCACAAGACCTGCTGACTTTAGCCGCTCAAGTGACGGATGCCAACGCTGCGTTTTTTGATCCCTACAATCGCTTCGCCGGATGTATTGCCGGTGTTCATGAAGTGCTCCGCCGGCAAGGATTAATGAAGGGCCGCTGGTGTTTGAATCCAAAAGAAGATTTATCACCAGGGCAGAGGGAAGAAATCGATCGCGTTTATGCGATGTATCCCCATTTAAACGATGATGAGTTTGTGACCAAACACTTGGATGAATGGGTACAATAATAGCAAGATCATCTTTATTCGGCGTGAAAAACTTATACACTTTAATTTTCAACAAACGAGAGAGGAATTAAGAAAGACCATGCCAATCAGCGAACAATTGCTTAAAATACTTGCCTGCCCTCAAACCAAAGCTCCAGTGGTGTTGGATGGAGAATGGATTGTATCCACCGATCCTCAAACCCGGCGCCGCTATCCGATTCAAGACGAAATCCCTGTGATGCTAATCGAGAAGTCGGAAGAGATGGAAGAAAACGAGTGGCGTGAAGTGATGAAACGCCATAATATCGATTTGCCGTCTTGATAACCAACCAAAGCGTTTAACGCAGAGTTCTCATCATGTCTTTTAATATTCAAGAACTACTATCTGATTCAATGGGCGGTGCCCAGTCATTGCACGAAGCCTATGTCAATCCCATGCTATCACGAGTACTGGGGATGATTGGTTTTGCTCATGAATACACGGCAGGATCAGGATGTTACCTGACCACCGTTGATGGACGGGAGATTTTCGACGCCCTTAGCGGATACGGGGTATTCGGCATGGGGCGCAATCATCCCGCCATTCGTGATGCCCTTAAACAAGCCCTGGACGCCAACCTGCCCAATTTGGTGCAGATGGATTGTTCATTACTCAGTGGCCTCTTGGCGAAACAGCTGATTTCGCTGGCCCCCACTGATCGGTTAAAGCATGTCTTTTTTGCCAACTCAGGTACTGAAGCCATTGAGGGAGCGATTAAATTCGCGCGGGGAGCCACCAAACGGCCACGCATTTTATTCAGCAAAGGGGCATTTCATGGTTTATCCACGGGTTCACTCGCTTTAAATGGGGATGAGTCATTCCGCGATGGATTTGGTGATCTTCTTCCCGGTTGTGAAAAAGTGGATATGGAAGATATTGACTCCCTAGCCTGTCAGCTGAAAACCAATACCGTCGCGGCGGTGATATTGGAACCCATTCGAGGGAAGGGTGTATTTTTCCCAAAAGATCAAACCATTTATCCCACCATTCAGCGCTTATGCAGGGAAACCAACACCCTTTTCGTCATCGATGAGATCCAAAGCGGTCTAGGCCGCACGGGCCGGTGGTGGGCTTGCCAGCATTGGAACCTGGAACCCGATATGATGGTGATAGCAAAAGCATTAAGCGGGGGATATATCCCGGTTGGCGCCATCCTTTATTCAGAAGAAATCTATAAAAAAGTATTTAGCAAACTCGATCGCTGCGTGGTTCATTCCTCCACCTTTGGCCAGAATAGCATGTCGATGGTTGCAGGACTGGCCACGCTTCAACTGATAAAAGATGAAAAATTGGTTGAACGAGCGGCCCAACGCGGTGAGCAATTGCTTAACGGTTTTAAACATTTACAGGAAAAGCATGAATTTATGAAAGACGTTCGGGGAAAAGGATTGATGATTGGGATTGAGTTCGGTTCCCCCCGATCTTTAAGGTTAAAACCAGCCTGGTCACTCTTGCACAGTGCCCAAAATGGACTGTTTGCCCAGGCGGTGGTCATGCAATTGTATGAAAAGCATCATATACTGACTCAAGTGGCTGGGCATCTTCAAGAAGTGGTAAAACTGCTCCCACCTCTTATCATGAATGAAGCGGAGGGGGATAAATTACTCTCAGCATTTGATGATGTACTAAACGAATGCCGCCGTTTTCCCGGACCAGTCTGGTCGGTGGGAAAACAATTGGTAACCGCGGCGGCCAAACAACATTTCTCAAATCATGAAGAAAGAAACGTATCATAAAATCCATTATCAATGCGAGCACTTCTTTTTCGAGTCATTCATATATTAGTCAGCCGCTATCCACGAATTGTTGTCATACTATCCATCTTGAGCGCGGCTCTGGCGGGATATTACGGCACAACTCATATGGATATGATTACCGACCAGGACCGCCTGCTTTCACCTGAATTGGATTATCATAAGCGCTATCTTAATTTTATTGACCGTTTCGGCGACCTTGAATACCTGTATGTTGTCATAGAAGGTCCAACACAAGAGGGTGAAATTGAATTTGCCGAATCTTTGGCAAAACGCTTGCAGCCTAGTGATGAGATAAAGGAAATCACCTACTCGTTTGACAAAATTTGGGCAAAGAAATTTGCCTTTTATTTTGCGGATGAGAGCGACATTGATCGACTTTATAACGAATTGAGATCAAACCGAGAACAGATTAAAGATTTGTATGCTTACCGTAATGTCGATCAGATATTGTATGAAATTTCTAATGGATTGGATGCCTTTTTCTCTGAAAACCAGCGGGCTCCATCGAACTTATTGGAAGATGGTGATTTGAGTACCTTCATAAACGTGCTAAAAGGCGATTATGAAGATCCATTTGAAGATTTTGCAGAACTTGAAGCATCCATAGACGAATCATTTGAAGATGAAAAAGAATATATTGTCAGCGGAGATGCTTTGTTGATGCTGGTAATGCCAGCAAAAGATTACACCACCCTTAGCGTTATCGAAAAACCTTTAACCCGCATTCGATATGATATCTGGCTGACCGAGCAGGAATTTCCGGATGTGAAAGCGGGATTAACCGGTCGCCCCGCCTTGCAAGCCGATGAGATGAAAACCACCAATGATGATATGCAGCGGGTGAGCATTATCGCACTCATTGGAGTAAGCATCCTGTTCATTCTGTTCTTCCGCGAAATCGGCCGTCCAGTATGTGGCATTCTAGCTTTGCTTATGGCGATGGGCTGGACCTACGGTTTCGTTGCCCTGACCCTGGGGCATCTTAATCTGCTTTCCATTGTATTTGCCCTGGTTCTAATCGGTCTGGGGATTGATTTCGGCATCCATTTTCTGCATCGCTATCAAGAGGAAATCAAGAAAGGGGATGATCCCTCCAGTGCCATCCAGGATGCCTTGAAACGGGTGGGACCGGGAATCATCACGGGGGCGTTAACATCATCGGTTGCATTTTTATTTGCTTTGTTGACTGATTTTTTAGGCCTGGCCGAATTGGGATACGTCGCCGGTATTGGCATTATATTTTGCCTGATTGCCATGCTGATTACCCTTTCCGCATTACTAGTCAGTTATGACCGCCATCTTCGTATTCGTGAAACCATCCCCACCCCGCTTCATATATTAGGATTACGGCATGTATCACGCTACCCATTGATCATGGCGATTTTGATCGCCATCATTACCGCCATTCTGGTCCCCAAAGCGCGGGAAGTGGGATTTGATGACAACCTTTTAAAATTACAGGCTGAAGGGTTGGAATCGGTTAGATATGAAAAAAAATTAATGGATGAATCCGAATATTCAACCTGGTATTGCGCGTTTATCAAGCCCGACTTGAACGCCGTTCGAAAAACAGTGGAACAATTGGAAAAGCATCCACTGGTGGCGAAAGTTGAAAGCCTGGCGGTTGCACTGCCAAACATTCCCGAATCTCAAAAAGAAACCATTGACTCGGCCCACTCTCTCCTCTCGGAGCTCGTCAAAAATGTGACTGCGGCCTATTACCCGAATCCTTTCTTGCGGCAGGAACTGGTGCAAAAGATTAACGGTTTGTTTTCAGCTATTTCACAAATGAGTGAACAAAAAGCCATGATGCAAGCACAACAAATGCGCGCACAGCAGATGCAAGCCCAACCGATGCAGACAACGCAAAGAAATGTACAATCCCTGCCTGACATGTTAGTGGATGTTGATGAAAAATTACTCCAGCAATTAAAAGAACTGGCGTCGATTCTTTCCCAACCAGATTCTAAAGTGAAGACGAAACTAATCCAGGCGCAAACCACCTTATTCGATCGTCCTCGCTCCTCACTGCAATCTTTAAAAGAAAAACTTGATATCCCCCCGCCTAAACCAAGCGATCTGCCTCATAATCTTCGCTCGATTTATATAGGCGAAGATGGATCGCATCTCATTATGGCCTATCCCAAAGAAAACATCTGGCAAACCGAACCGATGCGCCAATTTGTGAAAGCAATGCGATCGATTGATCCCGATGTGACCGGCCCACCCGTTCAAGTCTATGAATCAAGTTTGTTGATGCGAGACGCCTTTTCGAGTATCGGCTTTTATTCATTCATTGCGGTGGCGGTACTGGTGTTTATCGACTTTTGGTCGCTACGTTCCCTCTTTTTTGTGATGATGCCCCTCACATTGGGGGTATTATGGCTGGTCGAATTAATGGGGGTGTTTAACTTATCCCTCAATCTGGCCAATTTCTTCGCCATACCCATTTTGATCGGGATTGGAGTTGATAACGCCGTTCATTTTTATCACCGTTATTTGGAAACCTATGATGTCGAGCAAGCCATGTACACTACCGGCACAACATTAACTCTCACTACCATGACCACTATAACCGGCTTTGGCAGTTTGATGTTCGCATCACATAAAGGATTGGCTAGTTTAGGAGCGTTGATGACGATGGGATCAGCGACCTGCTGGTTTGCTTGTGTGGTTTTCCTGCCTATGTTAATTAAGTTATTCAGCCGGCGAGCACCCTGGGAAAATGTCAGTTAACCATTCATGACCATATCATGTCTGTAAACAATTCACAGATTGAATTTAAACAGAAGTTAAGATCAACGAATAAGGGGAAATCGCAAAGAATTGAGGTGCTAACGCCGAAAACGATCAGGCCATTAAGTCAATGCCGTGGTTATCTGATTTCTTTTCGTTTTTCTTCTCTTCCTCCGATGATTGTTTCTTCTGTTTGCGGAAGGGGGCATAAAACATGCCACTTTGCTGCTTGCCCTCATATCGCGAAGAATTTTCCACCGAGGGATGAAACGCTTCAGGTCGTACAAAGGAAACAGGCCTTGAAAAATCTACCATTTTCAACCTCCTTGTGTTCCTTTTTCACCTTTTAGTATCGACAGATCGCATCAAATCTTTACACATGCTGCAAAACGCGGACTGTAAAGCCTTGTGGCAATGCCTAAGTGACCATAGGATTATTCATTATCATAAACATCCATAAACCAGATGGAGCATAGAATATTGGCATAAAGTATATTTGAATAATCAAAAGTTGTGTGGTTTAACGTCAACCCCCTCTATATCTCCCCCAGGCTTGGGGGAGAAGTGGATAGCCGATAACATATTGAAAATATTAAGCATAAGTGAATCGCTAACGGGGTGTGGCAACCATTCCCCTCCCAAGACTGGGAGGGGCTAGGGGAGGGTTGAAGGATTAGCACACAATCTCGATTGATTAAGAAACTTTTGGGTAAATAGGAATAAATCCCAATGGGGTGAAATATATGATCCCTCATACAATTCAAGATTGGAGCCGCCATGAAATTACCTTCTGAAGCCGATTTATTGCGCATATTCATCGGTGAAAATGACAAATACGAAGGACGTCCCCTTTACGAGATGATCGTAAAAGAAGCACGAAAACGGGGAATGGCGGGTGCCACGGTGTTACGGGGAACCCTTGGTTTCGGTGCGCACAGCCGCCTTCATACCGCCAAGATTCTACGGCTCTCCGAAGACTTGCCCATGGTGGTGGAAATTGTCGATAAGCCGGAACGGATAAACGACTTCTTGCCCCAACTTGACGATATGATCGAGGAGGGGCTGGTTACCATCGAAAAAGTCCGTGTGATCACTTACCGCCATAACCAATCCAAGCAGAAAACTGAATCATAATCAAAATCCTCCAGGTTGGGTAAATTCAGAAATGGATTTACGTGTCGATGGCGCCTCTTTTTCCTGCAAAGCAGGGGGAAGTGTCTCTTTGGGTGCGGGTTTGCCTATGGCAGCCATGGCTTCCACCTGATATTCATCAGGGATATTCAACGCGGTTCGCGCCTTTTCATAGTCAAATCCAGCCATGCCATGAACCACCAATCCTCGAATTGATCCCTGTAGGCAAAGGCTATACCACGCCGAACCCGTGTCCAAGGAATGGCAGGGATTGGGTTTGCCATTACGTTCAAACGTTTTCCGGGACAGAATCACTAACAAAACCGCCGCTTTTTCACTCCACTGCTGGTTAAATTCAACCAGCAAATCATAAAAAGCCTGCCAATGCTCGCTATCCCGGGTGGCATATAAAAAGAACCAGGGTTGGCCATTATAAGAGGATGGCGCCCAACGTGCCGCTTCGAATAGAGACATAAGTTCTTCATTGGTTATCGGTTCACCCGACATGGCCCGTGGTGACCATCGATTCAAGAAAACGTCATTCACGTCATATTCAGGCGTGCGATAATCACGTATATACATGCTATAAACTCCAGTTATCAAATTATAGAAATCTCGAATCAATCCTTGGAGATCAAGACTATATAAAGTATATCCTTTATATAGTCATTTTAAAATATTTCCCCAGGGTTGAACCGCATAAACGGTTGGAATTAATGCATATTTATTGGCAAAACAGATTTGACCGTCTATGATATTATAGAGATAAATTCAGTTGAAACGTGGAGTCGGCCATGATACACAGATACAGGCACATAATTACACTACTCATTCTATTTACTTTGCCTCTTTTGATACAGCATGCGTGGGCAGGCAAAGTGAAAACCCTGAAGCTCAATCAACTGACTGAAAACGCCTATACCATCTTTGAAGGCAAATGCATAAAGGTTAAATCCGGACGCGATCCCGAAACAGGCTTGATGGCCACCTGGTATACCTTTCAGGTATTGGACGGAATAAAAGGCCAAATGGATGAAGAGTTTGTTTTGAAACAATATGGGGGCACGGATGGAGAAATCACAGTTAATGTCCCCACGGTTAAATATAGAGAAGGCGAAATTGTGATTCTCTTTCTCTATGGGAAAAGCAAAATTGGTTTTTCCAGCCCGGTGGGTCTGCAACAGGGAAAATTTGTCGAACGGGAGAATTCCGAAACGGGGGCACGCTATGTCACCAATGGCATGCCTGCCATGATGTTGTTCGAAGACATGAACAAAGCTGTTCCCACCGTGAATACCAAAGGAGTAAAACTCAGCGGAGCTGCGCGGCTACGTTCGGATAAAATGGCACTGAAAGACTTTTTGCTCGAAGTAAAACGGCTGGTGAAAGAACAAGAAGAAAAGGAAAAAGAAGCGAAAAAATAAATGACCTTACCTCCCGACTCAACCACACCAGCTACAAAATCACCCGAGAGGGATGACCATTATTCAAACTGGACGACTGGACGAATAGCGGCCATTATACTCCTGGTGATCTTATGTGCTTCTTTAGTTTGGAATGCTTACACGTGGGAAGATATTTATTACGCTGATCTGGATTATGATGTGGTATCCAGCGATACCTATGAGCCACAGAAAGATAAATCGGTGCTGGGCCGGACTTTAAAAATCAGTGACACCTATTACCCCAAAGGCTTGGGCGTGCATGCCAATACGGAAATTCATCTGCGCTGGGTGCCACCTTCGTACACATACTTTACAGCCGAGATCGGCATTGATGCGGATGCGGAAGAGACCACAAATGCCTCAGTGATTTTTTCCGTCATTGCCGATGGAACCCTGTTATACCAAAGTCCGATACTTAAAGCGGGGATGCTGCCCCGCTTAATTTATGTTCCCATTCGTGGACGCCGCACATTAACTCTAAAAGTTGATGATGCTGGGGATGGAACAGAAAACGATTATGCAGTCTGGGCGATGGCGCGTTTTATCCATCAATGAACGATGACATGTTTTTATTATGCAACCAATCTTCCTTCTTCATGGTTTTATCGGCTATCGCACCTTTTTATTGTGGGAACTCTTTCGCGGAGTGCCTGATGCATTAAAAGAAGATGGCGTAACCGCCTACCGCCCCCTATTGCATCCTACCGCAACCATAGAAGAACGCGGCAAGCAACTGCTGGGAATCATCAACCAGGCTGTCGGTGAAAACGAAGCGGTTCATATCATCGCTCATAGCATGGGAGGGCTGGATGCCCGCTATCTCATTTCACCCAATGGCTTGCAACAAGGGCATCGGATTATCACCTTGACCACCATATCCACCCCCCATTATGGTTCACCCGTTGCAAGATATATCCCCAAACTGTTAACCAACTCCGTTTCAACCGCATCCTGGTTGGGTATGCGATTACCCTTGCACCAGGATACTCGAACATTTTTGAAAGGCATTTCAGAATACCGCTGGACCGCACTGCCGCAATTATGCCCTGAATATATCAACACTGTATTCAATCCCCAGATCATAGATGATTCACGCGTGTACTATGCTTCATATGGAGGGAAAATCAAACCACCAAAATATATCTGGACCAATTTCCCCCGTTCAGTCTCATGGCGCATCATCAATCGATACGATGGAGACAACGATGGCCTGGTATCGGTAAAATCCGCACAATGGGGAGAATTCAAAGGCATTCTCCCCGCCGATCACGGTGAACAAATCGGTCTGAAAATATACCCCTGGCAGAAATCCACCTTCGATCATATCGCCTTCATCAAAGGAATTGTTGACGATATAAAAATGTTTGAAGAATAATCCATCCGATCATTCGTATATCCAGCCACTATTAACCTGAATCAAGCGAACCAAATAAACCGTGGCAATCGATACCCATATCACCACCAATCCAACAAGAATTGATGCAATGGTAGAATACCTTCGAACTTTATAGGTTAGCCAAATCGCAATCAGCAGCGTAATAATATTGCCAATGAAACTGGTCTCGCGGGATAAACCAAAGGTGAAGGGATAAAGCAGGCAAAACATCATAAAAGCGATAATCCACCATGCCATGGCAGACGCATCCTGCGCACCGGATTTCCAAATCAACCAACTCGCTACTGCCAATCCCATCAGCAGTGTTACCCACACTCCACCGATGACACGCTCCACCCATTCCCAACCTTCTGGAATGATCTTCGTCCCCGTGGAACCAAAAGGATCGAAAATCGAGATTAGGATGTTTAAAACAACCGCTAATCCGGCAACAATCAATACCCCCGCGAAAAGCATCACGGGCTTGTTAAATTTATTGAAATAAAAATCTATTTTATTCGACATAGAATAGGATCACCTAAGAAATATTAGTCCGTAGCAATGTTCAAGGTTATCACTTTAAACCATTATACAATGACGAATGAAAAAAGAACATAAAACTTTAAACTATTTTTGCATTTCTGCAATGAATTGGATATAATAAACCACATGAATCGTAATTTATTGTTTTGTTAATACTCAAACCTATCCTATATAACGAATAATTCACACCTCTGTTTAGACAAAAAAAGACTCATATCTTTCTTTAAGGAGAAACATATGCCCATATTGCGCTTATTGATCACAGTTCTGTGCGTATTTTCCATTTCACATGGTGTTTGGGGACAAACGGTAACCCTGAATGCCGCAGACGATACATGGACTCACGGTTTGAGTAGTACTTCAACAGAAGGTAACAGTCCTCGCCTAAGTATCTGTCCGTTAGCTGGATATTGGATTTACTTGAAATTCGATGTCTCAGAGATTGAGGCTTCGGTGCTCGATGCGGAACTAAGAATGACTCGATTCGACGGTTCCAGACCAGGTGAAATTTCATTGTATTTCATTCCGGACGATGATTGGCAGGAATCAAGTTTAACCGGCCAAAATCGCCCGGCTCCCCAGAATCCATCACCCAATGATGCACTCACATCAGGGAATGACCACGGGAGTTATGATTCATGGCATTCAACAGCATTGGCTGAAGCAGTGGAACAAGAAAAAAATGGAGATGGCATTTTAAGTTCTAACTCCCTTTTCCCCTTCTTCTCATCGATTGCTCAATTTGTATTTACACCGGAATCGTTTGGGGGATGCTTCTTTTCTTTTCGAGTATGTTGGAGTCCCACTCGGTCTTGTTTTTCAGGCATGCCACCGCGGCGGTTAATAATTTTCTCGCCAACGCCACAATCAATTTCTTCTTTTGTCTGGGTCTTTTTTCGACTTCTTTCAAATACCGTTTTCCCCATCGACTCTCTCTCCCTTCCCTCGATCGGATGAAGTCCCATGCCGATTGCACCATCCTCACTAAAAGAATGGTTTCAGCCTACAGCCGATCTCATATCGATAAAAATTTTCAGCTCATTTAAGTCTTCTAATATAAACCAGTTACAGCAATACGACATTAAGTATCCTGGACACTAGTGTTACTCGGAGAGTAATTTTTATCAGTTCAATATTTTTTATACGGTATTGATGAATAAGGTTTATGGCCGATCCAATAAAGTATGGTTCCGTCACCCGATAGCAATATATCACCTCCAATATCCAAATTTGGGTTATTGACCTGATATTTTATCCAATCCCCACCAGGTGTTTCAATAAATACGAAAGCATCATAGAAAAGGTTCACATCACCTATGATCTTCTTCAAAGATTGTATCGCGATAACCTTACCATTCTGTGAAATCTGAAACTTATCATACAATCCACCTACTGATGCCAATTGCGATACATATTTAAGATCTTGAGGCAAACCCCAGGATTCATCCTTTTCCTTTATTACATAAATATTAGCATCATTGCTATCTTGAATTAAAAGCGTCCTTCCGTTATTAGCCATATCAAGAATTTCAAAATACAATTTATTCCCTTCGATATTATTCAATACAATCTCTTTCGGTTCAGACCATCCGGCATTTGTGCGATCGACAACAAAATGCCTGCTTATATTTTTTTCTTCAATATAAGATGCAAAAAATAATCGATCACCCAGGAATGAAAGATTGGGTTTCAAATAAGAATAAATGTTAGTATGATGTCCTAAATTCAGAGAGTTGAACCATTCACTGTCAATGATTAAATGGACATCAAAATTACTGCCATCACGTTCAACGCCATAGATGTTATAATTATCTCCATCTTGAAAAGAAAAAATAGAGAAATCGGAATTGAATACAAATTTTGTGTCGTTTTTATCATACCCAAATACAAATGAATGATTATTGCTTGCTAAGTCTAAAAAATTCATTGTTTTTTGTTCATTATCAACGTTATGATCTGTATAGTAAATCAAATGGCCTTTTGAGCTTAGGCCGATTTGCTTTTCATGTATTTTTTGATCAATCGGAGACGACAAGAGTTTGAAAAAATCATCAGTCATAATAAAAGTTGATCTTGTCTGTATGATGCTACCATCAAAGTTTGTATATACATTATTATGTAGTAAAAAAGGATGTATGTGTACATTTGTTTCCAAGGTGGAGCCTAACTTTTGCTCTTCGTAATTGATTTCCGTTTTAAGTAGAGGATTTCGACGCATTATGTTTGAAGCTGAAGATTCTGGTCCGATTATAAGCGTCTCTTGAGCGATGACGAAATTACTGATAATCAAACTTAAAAAACTTATATTTATTATATATCGGTACATGGTGATTTCTCCTTTGATATTAATGTTTTATTGAGCCGAAAGCGTTAAAAAACATGCGCTGCCATAAACATCATCAGAATCCATATCCGTTGGATCAAAACGTAATGTTTTGTTGTTATCTATTCGAGTATATGTACCCTTCATATCTGTCGTAATCTTATTAATTGATGATATCGTGTGGTTTGGGAAATATACATAAGTCGAGTGTGTATTATTATCATCCGCAAAATTGCAGAACAAAAGCAAGATTCGATCATCCATTCCCCACTGATTTTCTCGAAGAATAAACCGGACACAATCATTATCACTTAAACTGTCATAGCAATAGGCGTCGATTTCTTCTACAGGTCCATCCATGAGCCAATCTTTCATTATGTAAGCTTCTTCTGTAATACGAGCACTTATACCTGTGTTATCATCTTGTCCATTATATTCAAACCAATTTTCAGCATCTGGATGATCATACCTAAAAAAAATGATCCCCTGTCCACCTGCTACCCAGGATGAATATGCAAGATATCGAATCTTTTCTTCATGTATATTGGCATTTTCTAACGGATACGGCAGTACAATATCTCTGCAACCGGCAAAACGAATATAACCTTTACCATACCCTCGTAAAATAGCATTGTTCATGGCATCTTCCGTAACTTTCACACCCGCTTCCCAGCCTGTATGAAAAGAAATATCGTTATAATAAAGGCTAGAATCCATGATATAATCCTGAAAGTTAAGATCATTGGAGGTTGTTTTACTATAAATATTCCCATCACCCCGTAAATCAACATAAAATGGATGTTTATAGGTTTGATCGAGTGTTTCAATATCTCCTTTATAAATATTTAATCTTGATTTAATATCAGCACGAATACCTTCAGTAGCTGCAAGCGCACCACCAAAAGGTTCATCACCAAGGTGCCAACCAATCACTCGATTTTCACTTTTTATAAAATTCACTATATCTTCAACTTTAGAATATTCTCTTGACCAATCAAAACTTAGAGGATAATAAGTCGCTTCTGAAAAAATATCCCAAGGATCAGATGTCACAAGATCCGGAGTAGGATTGTCCATTTTATCAACTACAACAGGGAGCATATAATAGTCTACATCATACCATGAACACGCATTATCCATCGCATTTATCATGTCTGCATAATCTTGTTGATATACTATCTGCCATCCATTCGGAGTGGATGACTTATTTCTATCATCCACTTTACCCAAAACCATAAAGAAATTGAAATATTCACCATAAGATTTTAAAGAAATGCATGGATCTGTACCTCCACTTCCACCTTCGATATTCCCAGGTTCCCAACCTGACCTATTATTATAATCTGTTGCAAAAATACTGAAATATGAACCAATTGGAAACCATCGATCATTTGGATTATTTTTATTTCCATCACGTTTCTTTAATATGGGTTGATGCAAAGTACATTGTGTCTGAGCTGTCTCAGGATAATACTCTACTTCCCAGTTCCAAACCAATTCAGTTTGAATATTTTCTTTACTGATAATGGTTATCTGACCTGCTGGGCTATTTTCGTACCTTAAAAGAATTCCTTTATTCAGAAAATCCGAAATAGATGAGGGATATCTAGATTTGAAAGGAGCCGTAAAATCTACTGGATACCAACCAGTTTGTCCGGCAGGAATAGTAGTTATACTTCCAGAAATTGAAATATCTCCCCCCGCTGATGACCATGGGCTAAACCATGTAACTAATCCTTCATCCCAAGTTGTTGTAACATTGTGTGCTTTTAGTTGCGCACTACTAGTCGTTGTGTTTGAACTCACATAAATCCACAATGTTGCCTTTACAATCTCTTTATCAGCCCCTAAATTATTTATTTGAGAAGAAATCACACCTCTATCGTTTGAATGCATTTGGATAGTAGATAATCCACCATAATTGGTTGATGAATTGTAATCTAACAGAGAATCTTTTGTTGCCCCATTAAAACGACCGAATGACATACTCGGATCAATCACCACATCCCCCTCTGGTGCATTCGCCAAGTCCCCGAGATGTGCCGACATCTCCGCAATCCCAGGCGCGTTGCGGTTCAAGCGCCATTGTTGTTGTGAGC
>CAZFER010000014.1:0-59794 GCA_964517495.1 uncultured bacterium
AACTTACTGGCATTGTTGATGAAAA
This sequence comes from uncultured bacterium, assembly GCA_964517495.1. Lineage (GTDB taxonomy): Bacteria > Hinthialibacterota > Hinthialibacteria > Hinthialibacterales > Hinthialibacteraceae > CAZFER01. The sequence goes on from CAZFER010000014.1 coordinate 26, forward strand.
CCCAACATTTTTAAAATTTTCATCGAATTAAAAACAACATAGAAGAAAGGTTATCTATCATGAACAATATTATTCGAATCATAATTACATTACAGTTAACATTAATTTTCACATATCGTTCATTTGCAAATCCAATTTTAGTAAATAAATTATCTTATGATAATTTAAGTGAAATGTCTGATCGTGTTATTATGCAAGCACGATTTTCTCCTGATGGTTCAAAAATAATCACAGGGGGTACATTAAATGATGCTTATATATGGGATACTAACAGTGGAGAGATTATTCTTACATTGAAAGGGCATCGCAACTTTGTTTCTGCTGTCGAATTCTCTCCGGATGGAAGCAAAGCGATAACAGGTAGTTGGGAACAAACAACGAAAATATGGAATGTCAAAACAGGTGAATTGATTCGAACATTGGGTGAATATAAAGCTACTGGTGGTGGTCATATTTATGGTGTAGGATTATCATCCGATAACAAATTAGCAGCTGTATTTCAAGAGGATAAAGGAATAATTGTGTGGGATGCTAATAATAAAATAATTTTGAAACAACATCCAATTTATTCAGGTGGTAAAAATAAATTAATATTCTCTCCAGATAAAAAATACTTGTTAATGAAAAATACAAATTATGGGGGTTGTGTCTTATTGGATACAGAAAGAGGAATTAAGGATAATTTTCCTCTTTATGATATGCAATTTGTGAATACCTCAACAGTAATTACTATTGAATCTGATATGAATTTACCTTATCATTATTATTTCAGAAAAAGAGATTATCCTTCTTTCAATATTAAAGTAGATCTAGGTGATATATATTTAGGTGAAAGCAATTTATATCAAACATTATCACTAAATCAAAATATATTGATAATTAATAAAAGACATGAATCTTCAGAGGAGAAAAAGAAAACAATATTGGATTTTATTCAATTAAATACGAAAGAAAAACTATGCACTTTTATACCCTCCTTCACTCCAAAAGGAGATTATCCATACATGAGAGCGATTCAATTTTCACCGGATGGTAAACGCTTTTTGGGTATACAAGGAGATACTGTATATATATACGATATCAGTAACATAACTTCATCAATACCTAATGCGGCTACTCATAAGTGACTAATGATTTAAAACAAAATCTAATAACTTATCCTCCAGGTGTTGAATGTGAACGTGCCTGGAGGATTAGTTTCTCTTGAAGCAATGATGTCGATGAAAATCCCGTAATTATTCAAATTGCCCGCAGTCAATAATAAATATGAAAGGAAATTTATATCATGAAAACACTATACACAGTCATAACATTCTCACTTTTGTATTTTTCAAACAACGCTTTATCCCAGCAGTTAGAACCTATTATACTAGATTATGGAGATGTTGATAGCAAAGTCTCTTTAGTAGCATTTTCTGATGATGAAAATTTAATTGTAACTGCTGGTGAAGATTTCATTATCTGGGATGGGGATACATATGAAAAAAAATTGATGATCGAAAAAATGCAAGGTAAATTCAGTCATGTAGTGTCTGTTGATATTTCAGCAAATAATAAGTATATTTTGTTTGGTGGAATGTACAAAGCAATACTGTATAGCATTGCAGATAAAAAAGTTTTTCATGAATTCGAGGATGCATCATATGATGCTATTAGTTTTATATATACTAGTGTAGGCTTTTCGTTGGATAATTCAAAAGCGTATATTTTTGATAGTGATGATCATCTTCAAATATTTGATGTAAACACTGGAAAAAAGATCAGATTAATTAGGTCTATAAATGGAGAAATTGCAGACACTATTGTTTCTCTAAACAATAATTTTATCGTATTCAAATCAAGCGATGATTATGTGTGGGGATATAATATAGAAAATGAAAAACAAATATATTATGAAGGTAGACCAAGTGTATTATCCTTAGATCGAACAAAAGTCTATGGCATAGATTTCTCTCGATCAACAGACGAATATGTATATTATAAGATATATACATCAGATGTTTTCACTGGAGAAGTGCTTAATGTTTCGAATAATGAAATACGAGTGCCTAAAGGTAATTATCATGTAATGCTTTCTCCAGATGCCCAGTTTGCATTATATCAACCAGTCGATCCGAATGAGGGAAATCAATTGACGATGCAAAAAATCGATAATAATATCAAATTAACCACATTCAATATACCCTACAAATCGTATGAGTATCAAAATTTTATTCATTTTTCTTTTTCACCAAGCATGAAAAAACTCGCATTAAACGATGGAAACAAAGTCCGAATCTACGATATTTCTGATTTAACCACACGCATATCTGATGCGATTCAGTATAAGTGATTTGGAATCAGGCTACCGTGGATGTTAAGGAGAGGCAAGAAAGGTTTTGAATTAAGGTAGGTGTGCCAAGGGTGGAATAAACAATATTCCACCCTTGGCACCCGACGTTATCACTATAATCAATCGTTAAGACGTCCGAACCTGGTTATCGTCCACTTCACCTTTGATGGTCCAGCCGGTTTTCAAACCGAGGACGAACCATCCCAAGGCTAATATGCCAATGGCGAAGATGGTGTCGCCGATGACTCGCAACCAGCGGAGGATGTCCATTACGCCGGTCTGCATGAATTCGGCTGAGCGGGCGTACCACATGCCGTGTTCCACGCTGGCCCAGGTTTGCATAAGGCCGCGCGGCAGGTCGGATAAAAGCACCATAAGGGCCAGGCCGATGTTGATCATCCAAAAGCCAAAGGCCATAGAACCGGTTTTCCAGATGCTTTTGGTGGTTAATCCTTTCAGGCAAAAGAGGGTTAATCCAATCCCCAGCATTCCATAAACACCAAACAATGCCGTATGGCCGTGAACGGGAGTGGTGTTAAGCCCTTGCATGTAATAAAGCGCGATGGGGGGATTAATCAAAAAGCCGAACAAACCTGCACCAACCAGATTCCAAAAGGCCACCGCGATAAAGCAGTAAATTGGCCATTTGTAGGATTGAATCCAGGGTTTCAGCCGGCTGAGTTCAAGGTTTTCATAGGCTTCGAATCCAATCAAAACCAGGGGGACCACTTCCAACGCGCTGAAGGTTGCGCCAAGCGCCAGAATGGCCGTGGGCGTGCCGGTGAAATAAAGGTGGTGAAAGGTTCCAACGATTCCACCGGATAAAAAGATGATGCATGAGAATAAAACCGCCGAGGTGGCCGTTGTTACTCGTAACAGGCCCATTCGGGTGAAGATGAAGGCGATCACTACCGTCGCGAAGACTTCGAAAAAGCCTTCGACCCATAAGTGAATCACCCACCAGCGCCAATATTCTGCAATGGCCAAGTGAGTCTGGCGGCCCCACATCAAGCCTGCGCCATAAAACAGCGCAATCGCGGCGCTGGCAATCACAAACATTCCCAGCAGGTGTTTATGTTCTCCGGGCTTCTTGAATGCAGGCCACAAGGCGCGGCCCATTAAGCCCAGCCATAAAAATAGGCCAATCAGCAGAAAGATTTGCCAAAAGCGCCCAAGATCGACATATTCATACCCTTGGTGGCCAAACCAGAAATTGGCTTCAAATCCCATCTGCTGGCGGGTGCCATACCATGTTCCGAATAAGGTTCCCGCGACAATGATCAATAAACACACGAATAGGAAATTCACGCCCGCTTTTTGATATTTGGGCTCATGGCCGGAGACGGCAGGAGCGACAAACAGGCCGGTGGCCAGCCAGGCGGTGGCGATCCAAAAGATGGCTAATTGCAAATGCCATGTACGGGAGACGGTATAAGGGAAAATTTCCGCAAGTGGGATACCATAAAAACCAGTGCCTTCTACACCGTAATGGGCGGTTATTGCACCCATTGCCATTTGGATGACAATCAATACAACCACTACCCAAAAATATTTAAGCGTAGCCTGCATGGAGGGAGTGGGTTGCAAGCCCATCAAGGGATCTGATTCAGGCACATGCGTGTCGGGTTCCTCTTTGTGCTTAAGTACGGCGTAATACCACGCCAGTGCTCCGATCCCGGCAAGCAGCAATACAAAACTAATGACAGACCACAAAACAATAGAGCCGGTTGGGCGGTTGTCAATCAATGATTCAGGCGGCCAGTTTTGGGTATAGGTAACTGATTGATTGGGCCGGTTGGTTGCACATGCCCAAGAGGCCCAAAAGAAAAAGGCGTTTAATTTATGCTGCCGCTCATCATCTTTCACGGTCTGATCCGCCATGGCATAGGCTTCGCGCAAGTCTTTTAATTCCGGATCATCTCCAAATAGGGATGAATAATGATCCGATACCGCCTGGATAGCCTGTGCACGTATGGGGGAAATCACTAAATCACCACTTTGTGGATCATAGGTGTTATCTCTCATTTCATTTTTTAAACGCGCTTTAATTTGGGCTAATTGTTCATCTTCAAGATTCTTATAACTCTCAACGCCAAAATCATTTTGGCTCCAATAATTGAGCAGCCATTCCGCTTCACGGTGCAGCCAATCGGCGGACCAGTCAGGGGCGACATATGAGCCGTGTCCCCAGACCGTGCCGAGTTGATGGCCACCCAACGATTGCCACACGTTTTGGCCGTCTTGAATATCGCTCTTCGTGAATATGGTGTTGCCCTCGGTTGTTATGACCCGCTCCGGAATAGGAGGCTTTTCCCGGTAGATTTGCAGCCCATAATAACCAAGGATGGCAAATGATATCACAATCACCAGGATAAAAGCCAACCAAAGTTTAAAATATTTCATTTATTGCTCCTTTCAAAGATTAATGTTTACCAAATTGATAAACAAATATGTATTTAGAAGATAACTTATTAATGTATCTAAAATCAAGGACGTTGATCATATTAAAATAAGTAAGATAGTGCCATTAATCTTTAACCCTCCCTAGCCCCTCCCAGGCTTGGGAGAGGGATGGAGTGCCTAATGGCCGCAGCATTTCAGGGCTTCATGGGGAATATTTGCTTTTGGGACGCCATACTTATCTGCCAGTTGGTTGGCGATGTTTAAATACGTTTCATGTGTGCCCTCGCCCATTTCTTCATGCTCAACATGTTCAAATTCCGCTTGCAGGCTTTTCTGATCCTCTTCGCTGAATGCTGAATCGGCCATGCTGAACAGGCAATGATCTTCTTTGTTGATATGTTCACGTAGCATGGCGATGTAATTTTGAGCGTTTTGGGTGAACGTCTTGATGGCTTGCGCTTCGCCTTGGGATGCTGCATCGATTGCTCCATCCATGGCTTTGATAAAGGCGCGGCCTTGTTCATGTTCATGAAGCATAACACCGGTGGGGCCGCCGTGGCGGGGGTATCCCTTGGCTTCCATCATGGTAAAGAGATGTGTTTCTTCTTTGCCATGATGGCATTTGTCGGCGAAATTGCGAAAGAAGTCGATCGCCTGTTCAGCGGACTCTTTATCCAGTTGTCCATCACGAACGGCGATACTGGACATGGCTTCGAGGCAATTTAATACTTGTTCGATGATTCGGTGTTCCTGTTTCAAGACATCGGTTGGTTTCATTTGTAAGTCTCCTTTTATATTTGTTTTGTGGCATTCAATCATTTAAGTTCACATTGAAAATGCTAAAGTTGTTTCTTCTCTACATTGAAATCTGGTAAAGTGGTTGTGTATTTGCCATAGGTTTTGGATGCTTTTTTCTTTGGGCATTTAGTTCTGTCAATAAATCATTTTCGTTCACTTCCATCATTTTGCAGGCTTTGTGGATAGTGATGGTTCGTGCAAGCGTGCTTCTCAATAAGGGATTCGCGAGAGGCTTGAAACCAAAATCAAGAAACGTGTTAAGCAAATGAGGATAGCGATTCAGCACGGGGCCAACATGATGGGATGCCATGATGGGAATGCCATCCTGGAGTTCTTGGGTTGTTGAGTCCTGTGCCGGTTTAACCACAGTTTTGCCTGCCATGATCGCTAATAGGTGAAATGCCCAAACGGCAATTCCACTAACCTCCAATAGTCCACTAACGCCTGCAATAGGGAAGAAGGCTTCGGAAAAGTCAGTCAACGTTTGGCCGATGACGCGTATGGCGCAACCAGTGTTGATCAATATAAAGGGAAGCCAAAGTGCTGAAAGAGCACGCATATCAATCCCATTGAGGGTGGGAACCACCTTGGCAGCCACACCAACGATCATCAAACTGATAAATCCGACAGTTATGGCATGGCGAATAGAACCGTAGTAAGCATGCGAAAAGCCCATCTCGGCTGCCTCTCCGGTTGGGGCAAACGTGGGGAGGATAACGAATTGGTAAAGTGGCAAAAGTACCAGCATACTCAGAGAGATGTATAGCCAGATATAAGCGGAGCGAATATATTTCAGATTGCGGTCATGGTCTTCAGCGCGTGAGAAGATTCGCCAATCGGTGACCAGGTATATGACGCTTGATGCTAATAACAAAACGGAGCCATACCATAAACTTGCCCAGGCATGAGATTGAGTACGCATGAGGATAAAACCGAAAATAATCCCAACAATGGCGAGATTGATTCCAGCAAGAGCATAAAGGCTCTTTTTTTCATTGGGAGCAGGCAAACCATAAAAGTTATGAAAGATACGCTGGCTGACACCCAGAATCATCAACATGGCAAATCCATGGATTTGAATCTCACGTAACGGCGCCTGCCAGGTTGCGATGATATTGAGCAGTTCTTCCCGGCTAACAGCACTGATGGTGGCGGTAAATAATACGGTTTCATAAACCGCCTGAATGATAAACCATACCAATGAACTGACAATATAATAATCATATATGGCAAACGGTTTGTCTGTTTTCATTAAGGTGGAAACAATGATCCAGACAAAAAGGATGATGGCGGCGATTTCAACAATAGAGGCGAATATCGCCATTGGCCACAAAACTGGATAGGATGATCCTAAAGGTTCACATACAGATCGGGTGATCAGGCCTGCGACCATCATCCATAAGGTGGCATAGGCAATCTTGGGGTAACTGAGTGAGGTATGTTTGAAACGGGGGAATGCCTGATACGCAAATCCCATCACAAACAATCCTACCCACCCGAATATTTGCGCATGACCGTGGGCATTGACTTCATGGATGCCGATGGCGGTGAAAGAACCGGTTAGTCCGATGCGCAACAAAAGAAACGCACCCCAAACCGCACCCAGCGTTAAGATCACCGCCATACCCGCTTTGAAGAACGGACGGTATATGGTGTCTTCCAGGCGGGCAGGTTGTTCTTCCACATGTGATTTTTGCTCCCGATTTGATTCCACTTCGATGGCCACCTGGATTTCGGATAATAAATGGTCAAGCGGAACATCATGAGCCTTGGAAAAGAAACTCAGTGTTTCCATGGGTCCCCATTGACCGCCACACCCTTGTAAGCCGTAACGATCCAAAACCTGACGAGCATGGGGAAAAGATCGCAGGAGATCAGGGATCATGGTGTTTCCATCGACCAATTTGGATTGTGTTTTCATTGTTTGTACACCTTTCTCGTATAATCACATATCAATATCTTATTTTGGATCAAAAAAATTTTACAAGGCAGCCACTGTTTCTGGCTTTTTGATCAAATCGGCAATGGTTGTGTCGTTCAGTAATTCAAGATAAGCATCCCGAATCACTTTCCAGCGGTTGTGCATGGCGCAGGGATTTTCTTCAGAACAGGCATCACGGCCCAGGATACATGAATTCCATCGGCTGACATGCTCGATGGGTTCAACAATATCTAAAAGAATGATCTCTTCAGGTTGGCGCGCCAGGCGAAAACCACCACCTAATCCTTTTTGGGATTCCACAATGCCATCCCGTGCCAAAAGCTGAAGCAGTTTACCTAAGTAATTTCGAGGAGCTTTTATGGTCTCAGCAATTGAGCCAGCACCTGCATAAGTATCCTCAGGCAATTCAGCCAAAGCCACTACGGCTCGCACCGCATGTATTCCGGTTTTAGAAAGCATGATAAGCTTCTTCCATTTTTAATTTATTAATCGCATGTTATTATACGATTTATATTCTAGCCGTCAAGTGAAAATTTGAATTTTTTTGAAATAATCATCTATCCCTTAAAAATGTGTTCAAAGAGTATTGTTTTGAATCAGTCATACAGAGTGCTTGATAAAAAGCGAATGAAAAAAACTGTAATGTTATATTTACATCATTTCATTAATGGTATATTGTTGCTTGCGTTGTTGAAAAATGCGGATGGTGAATCATTAAACAAAAGCCTTTTGGCTATGGAGGGTTGATCATGGCTTTGGATAAGACGAATTTTTGGATTTCGTTGGTGTTGGTGATTTATTTGCTTTTCATTGGGGTTGGCGCTGCTTCGATGGTGATTTTTAATTTCCCCACGGAAGAAGAGGGAAAGATCATCTTTGCTCAGAATGAAAATAAGGAATTATCATTTTATCCTTTTGGAGCGATTTCTTCGATTGACCAGGGATTTCTGCTTCTCGCTTTTTTGGCTGGTATGGCCGGAAGTTTTTTACATGCAGCCCATTCCCTCAGTACCTACATGGGGAATTCATCGTTCAAGCCGTCGTGGACCACCTGGTATTTTCTGCGTCCCTGGATTGGTGGTGTACTTGGATTTGCCATTTATCTAACGTTTCGGGCGGGATTGGTATCGGGTGCAAGTGCTGCAAATCCTTATGGGGTGGTTGCCCTTGGCTTTATGGGGGGATGGTTCTCCAAAACAACAACTGATAAGTTACCTCCACGTCCAACGGGAGGCGCCCAAATTCATATAAAAGTCAAAAACCCAGAGGGGATTGAATCCCTATCCCAAGAAAGCCCTCTTGTTTTTGAATGATTTTTTATCAAATTGATCACAATTTTGTTCTATGGGCCTTTCTATTTAGTGAAAATCGTGTATTATATCTTTGTACATATTTTTGTTTTTGCTGGACCGGACCCCGTCAAAAGAAGTGCAGCTCTTATTACCCCTCTCCTTTTTGATCATACCGGAACAATTAGTAAACAAAAAATGAAAACACATTATAAGAGGAGGCCAATTAGAACATGGCTACAGGACGAGTAAAATGGTTTAATGAGAAAAAAGGTTATGGCTTTATTGAGGAAGACGGTGGTAAAGATGTTTTTGTCCATCATTCCGGTATATCAGGAATGGGTTTCAAGACCTTATATGAGGATCAGCAAGTCTCTTTCGATGTTACCGATGGAAAAAAGGGACTGGCTGCCGTTAATGTTAAGGCTCACGATTAATAATCAAAACCTTGGCATGAATGGATTGGATTGATAATATCAATCCTTGATTTAATACCTTAAATCAAAACCAAACCAAAAGCGCCTTTCAAAACTTGGAAGGCGCTTTTCTTATTTCCTTGAATTCGTACGGTGTATAGACAACCTTCCATTATCACAAAACAGATTAATATTCTTTGTTTGAGTAGGTTTTGTTTAGGATTCAGGTATTCTTCTCTCTAATGATAAATACTCATGTCTCTGGGAGATTTTGAATATGTCTGGAAAGAATAGTGTATTAATTTTTGTAGGATTTCTCATTCTTGCATGGGTTGGCGCCTGTTCCAATCCCGCAGATAATGTAACACCCGCCAATGTTACTGATCCAAAGTCTGCTGGAGGCGAAATCCAGCCTGATCAAAACAGCCAGGATGGCCAGCTATATGTCTTCACTCCTGAATCGACGATCTCCTTCATCGGTTCAAAAGTAACCGGCAGTCATGATGGCGGATTCAAAACGTTCAAGGGCCAATTTACGGTAGTGGATCAATCACCTGAAACCGCAACCGGCTCCATTGAAATCGATACCACCTCGATATGGTCGGATAATGATAGATTAACGAACCATCTCAAATCCGATGATTTCTTTGATGTTGAAAAATACCCAACTTCAACCTTTACCCTCTCTAAAATCGAAAAAGGGGATTCCAATTACACCGTGCATGGCCAATTAAACCTGCATGGTGTCACCAAAGATATTTCTTTCCCCGCTGATATCGAGGTAAATGCGGATTCTGCCACTTTAAATGCCAAATTTTACATCAAGCGCTTTGATTTCGGCATTGAATACAAAGGCCGCGCGGATGACCTGATCCGGGATGAGGTGGTCATCAAACTGGCGATGAAAGCGGTGCCGGAGGCAATGTAGCTGAAAGTTGAAGGTTTAAGTTTAAGTGATCTATATTGATTTTCTTTACAAACGGATTTGGCAGTTAAAGACCAAATCTATTTCCATTTGACATCAGGAAGTTCTTTATGAATGGTTCTGTTTATTTCTTGTGATTGTTTTCTGATTGCTTTTTTATCCATATCTTCAGGAAACAAGACATATAACCGCAATGTATATAATGAATTATCCGATAATACTCTCATTAAGGATTGAGGCATTTCCATGATGGGAGTGGAATCTCCATTTGATGATTTTAATATTCGAATGGATTGTTCATATTTGTCTTTTTCGTCATCTCCCTGTTTTTCCAGTGCAGAAATACTTAAATGTGATCCTACTTTTTTGAGAGGCATACCTGGAATATCGAGACAAAACCAATGCTCTTTTTTAATCTTATATTCCTTTGCCATTTTCTTGATTTTTTCTTGTAACGAATTTCTCTTTATATTGAAATCACCTTTTCTCGACCTTGAATCTAAAATTTCATATTCTGCAACTAATTTGGGTGGGATTTTATTAAGTAATGCATTGATTTTTGCTCTTAATGTTGTGCCACGAGAATGCTTATGAAGATATCTTATTTTATCGATTATATAAGCATCATCGAATGCAAGCCATCCATTTTGATTTTTTATTGAATGGGTAATCCAATTTTATTTGCAAGAATTCTCCATATCAAAAGCAGATAATGATTCCTGAAGTTGCTGTATAGCGGGTGTTTTTATATCTTTATTTTCTAACATGTGATATTGCATCAGGCCTCTATCTCGAAATCTCGTAACTATAAATTTACCGAACTTCTCTAAAGGTGACATATATATCTCCTGCTTAAATATGTATTTAATTTTAATGTAAATAAAGTTTATTAAGGATTCCATGGTATATCACATGGATTGCTGTTTGTTTACCGTTCGATCGAAGGTTATCCGGATAATTTCGGTAAGGAAGGCACGAAGAAATGAGCGAAGAGAAAATAACCATATATAGTGAAGATGAACATGAACAACGACGTATACAAGGTGTGGATACAGGAACGGACTGGGAAAGAGTAAATGCTCTATCGGATGAAGATATAGAGAAAGCAACTGCAGAGGATCCAGATGCCGCTCCCTTTTTGGGGAAAGAATTTTGGGATAACGCCAGTTTTGTACCCTTCGTCAAGAAAGTGGATATCCATTTACAACTGGACCGGACATCGTGGAATTTTTCAAGCAAGAAGGATCTAACTATCAGAGCCACATTAACGCCATCTTGCGAACGTATGTGGATGCATGCAAAGAACACCGAATTCCATAAATTTCAATGAATCAAAACACCCACCATTTTTCCTGAATCATACTTTTTGGAGTTTGGCGTATTCCTGGACGAGGGTTTTTTTGCCTACGTCCTGGAAATCGATGGTGATGCGGGCTTTGCCGCCATCGCCTTCGATACCGGTGACGACGCCGAATCCGAATGAGCGGTGGTTGACCATATCGCCTGGTTCAAAACCATTATCGGTTTCCCATAATTCTCCCTGGCGGGCAATGGCTTGTTGGATGGGATCATGTTCAGACCGGAAGGTTTCCCATAATACCATTTCAATATATTCGTCAGGGATCTCATTCATAAATCGGCTGGGGAGAGTGTATTCCGAACGATTATACTGCCTTCGGCTTTCGGCATAGGTAAGGTATAAACTGGTTTTAGCACGAGTCATTCCTACATAACACAAGCGGCGTTCTTCTTCCACATCATCAATTGATTCCATGGAGATACGGTGGGGCAGCAGCCCTTCTTCGACACCGGAGATGAAAACTACAGGGAATTCCAGACCTTTGGCGCTGTGCAACGTCATGAGTATGACCCCCTCTTCGGATTCGTCCATCTCATCGATATCCGACTTCAGGGTGATGCCTTCCAGGAACGATTCCAGAAAGGTCAGGGCGTCAATGGGTGCGGACACTTCACGTTGGAAATCTTCGCTGTGCTGTTTGGCGGCGTTGATTAATTCGTCCACGTTTTCCAGACGTGCCTGGCTTTGGGGGTCGCTATCGGATTCCAGCATAACACGGTAGCCGGAATCCTTAACAATAGCCTGCATCAATTCGCTTAATGAGCGTTCTCGATATTTCTTCTTCCAATGGTCAAAAAGGCGGGCGAATTCATAAAAGACTTCGCAGGTAGTGGGGGATAAACCTGATCCCTTCCCTTCTTCGCGTGCCAGTTGGGCGGCTTCCAGCACCGGCATTTGACGGCGCATAGCGTACTCAAACAGTTTTCCGGTTGATACTTTACCCAACTTCCGTTTGGGAACATTGACAATGCGCTGGAAGGAGACCATATCGGCGGGATTTAACAGCAAGCGGCAGTAGGCCAGCACATCCTTTATCTCTTTACGTTCATAAAATGCGGTCGCTCCCACCAGTTTGTAAGGGATTCCCCGCTTTAAGCATTCCTCTTCAAACAGGCGTGATTGGGCGTTGGTGCGATAAAAGACGGCCATATCGCGATGCGGTATTTTTTGTTCTTCGTTTAATATCTGAATTTGGTTGCCGATCCAAAAGGCTTCAGACACTTCATCCGGCAAGGGCACCACCCCGATTTTATCGCCAGGGACGCCTGCGCTCCATAAGGTTTTGCTGTGCCGTCCTCGATTGTGTTTTACTACGGCTGAAGCAGCGGAGAGAATAGTTTGAGTTGAGCGGTAGTTTTGCTCTAACAGAATTTTTTTCACTTTGGGGTAATCGCGTTCGAATTCCAATATGTTGCGAATTGTGGCGCCTCGCCAGCGATAGATGGATTGATCGTCATCACCAACCGCGCATACATTTTGATTTGCTTTGGCGAGTTCGCGTACGAATAAATATTGTAGATGGTTGGTATCTTGATATTCATCCACCAGGATATGTTGAAAGCGGGTTTGGTATACCTTGGCGACATCAGGATAGTTGGTTAGCAGGTGCACGGTTTCCAGGAGCAGGTCATCAAAGTCAAGTGCACGGTTTTGCTTTAATACTTCTTGGTAGGTTTGGTATACCTTGGCGATGGTTGAATCCGCGTCATCCTTGGCTTGCGCTCTTAAATCATCAGGGCGTTGGAATCGTGATTTTGCTTTAGAAATCAGATTGATAGCCGTTTTGGGTTTGAGTTGTTTTTCGTTTAAATTGTTTAGCTGAAGGGCGCGTTTGATGGCGGCGGTTTGATCTGAGCGGTCATAAATCACAAATTGGGGATCAATCCCGATGGCGTTACCTTCACGCCGAAGGATACGAACGCAGATGGAGTGGAAGGTGCCAATCCATAATCCGCGTGGCTGGTTGGGGATTAACTGAGCAATACGTTCAACCATTTCCCCAGCCGCTTTGTTAGTAAAGGTGACGGCCAAAATGTTCCAGGGTGATATCTCTTGGGTTGCCAATAACCAGGCGATGCGATAAGTAATCACCCTTGTTTTACCACTGCCTGCCCCTGCTAACACCAATAATGGCCCATCATGATATTGCACCGCTTCCAATTGGGAAGGATTCAGTTCTTTTTTCAGCCGTTCTTCGAGAGTTTGGATATAAGATTGACGGTTTGATTCATTCATTATATCAAGTCGAATTGATTACCTTTCGTGAAGATGCCCCGGCTCGGCGGGAGCCTCGCCCTCCCTGAATTGCAACCTTATAACTTTAAGGTAAAGTAATGCATTTTTAGAGGGCATGAGTCTTTTCATTAGGATGTTTTAATATGCACCTTACCAACAAACTGGGTTATCAATCAAGCGATAAAGTATATCCTTTCGTTCTGTTGAACTTCACAAAGTGGATATAAATTCGGTAGGATAGCATCATTCATTTTTAATTCGAACGCTCGGACGATTGGTGCAGCATGGCGTGTTGGTACCAAAAAGGGATCAACCGCCATTTCCCCAAGCTGCCTGATCGTGGAGGGCGTTCAACCAATTTACCTGAAATTGAAAAGGATTAACCATGAGCCAATTGGAAACGTTTGATAACGCCTATCCTGGGCGAAAATATAAAATACACATTGATTGTCCGGAATTTACATCCGTGTGTCCACGGACTGGTTTGCCTGATTTTGGCACCATTCGCATTCATTATATTCCGGACAAGAAGTGTATTGAGTTGAAGGCCTTAAAGATGTATCTGCTGCAATACCGGAATGAGGGGATTTTTTATGAATCTGTCACCAATAAAATTCTGGACGACCTGGTGGCCGCCTGTAAACCACTTTGGATGAAGGTCGAAGGGGATTTCAACGCCCGGGGTGGGATTTTGACTGTAGTGAGTGCGATATATAAGAAGTAAAATTACGGGCCAAACCGGTGAATATCCCCTCGGCTTTTTACTCCATTGCTGGGGGCGTAAACTAGAAAGATATTGGCGCCGGCTTCGAAATTCATGGCGCCGATTGAGGTGCTGCCGCTGTCGCCATCCATGATGCGGTCGGGGCCGCGTGAGATTACCCACCATTTAAAATTGCCGGGCATTTCAATGCCCTTCCAATGTTGCATGGCACCGGGGCGGAAAAACTTCTGACGGGGGCCGTTGGGCAGGGTTGGGTCGAAATAGCCATAGCGCATGCCGGCCTGACTATCCTGATCGACACGCACTTGAAAGGGATCATCCACGGATTCGGGATTGCTCAGATAGGCCACCGGTGTGCTGAGTGCATTGAAATAGAGCGGGCTGGTATGGCCACCCCAGTTGGGGTAAGGCATGTAGGCATTGTTATCGAGAAAGTACATTTCGATGGCATTACCCAGGGCGCGATGATCTGACTCCACCTTAGCCACTTTTGCCCGGGTTTGTGCGTTTAAAAAATTGGGGACAGCGATAGCCGCCAGGATGCCGATTATGGCGACCACGATTAAGAGTTCAATGAGTGTAAATGCGTTTTTCATGTTATAAATTCACCTTTTATATTCAATTTGTGAAACAACCCAAGCAGGATTAAAATAAATTCTTTCAACCCTCCCCTGCCCTTCCCAGGCTTGGGAGGGGAATGAAGGGCTATTATCCATCACAAAAAAATTCCTCTGATTTTCTGCTTGAATTTATTCTCTCATCATTCAGGGCGGTTTGTCAATTAAAAATCACATCTTTCTTGCTGGAGATTTTGCGTGAATATGGCATAATAGCGAAAAGATGCAAACGGTTTATAAGGGGTAGGATCATTTCAGGCAATGGTTCATATACTCTCAATAAACCTAAAATTAAATACACATTTGGAGGTTTGGGATGAGGTTACGCTCGATATTATTATTCGTTTTTTCACTCGCAATGATTTGTCCGTTCTCTTCAGCCGAGGTACAGTCACCAGAAAAAGTGCTCGGTTATCAAGTAGGTGCGGATTTCAAGCTGGCTCGCTGGGAAACAATCATCGATTATTTTGAGCATGTTGCACAACAAAGCGACCGGGTGATTGTGGAAGAAGTGGGACGCTCGACCGAAGACAACCCCTATATCATGGCCACTATTTCCACACCCGAAACGATACAAAACCTGGATCATTATAAAGCCATTCAACGCAAATTATCTCATCCCAACGAAGCCGATGAAAATGAGAAAAGCGAACTTTTGGAAGAAGCCAAATCGGTGGTGTTAGTTGCCTGTGCGCTTCATTCCAATGAAATTGGCTCATCACAAATGGCGATGGAATTGCTTTATGAACTGGCAACCGCTGAGGATAAGCGGACCATGGAAATCCTGAACAACGATATCATCCTGCTGGTGCCTTCCGCCAATCCTGATGGAATCAATAAAATCATCGATTGGTATGAACGCAGCCTGGGCAAACCGTGGGAAGGGCAAGGCATGCCCTGGCTCTATCAAAAGTACTGCGGCCATGATGATAACCGTGATTGGTTTATGATTTCCCAAAAAGAAACAGAGATTCTTACCGACGTGCTTTATCACGAATGGTATCCTTCCATCATCTATGATATCCACCAGATGGGTAATTCAGGTTGCCGTTTTTTTGTCCCGCCTTTTTTTGATCCAGTGAATCCCAACGTCGATCCCTTAATCCATGAATCCCTCAAAATAATAGGCGGACATATGGCCACAGAGTTAAAAGCAAATGGAAAAGAAGGGGTGATTACCAACGCTATATACGATAACTGGTGGCATGGAGGTAATCGTACCACCCCTTACCGCCATAACATCGTGGGATTACTCTCCGAGGCCGCGAGTCCACGCATCGCGTCACCCATATTTCAACGCAAATCCGAATTAGGCGGCCACTCGCGGGGATTACCTAAATATAGGCCCCAGGTTAATTTCACTGATCCATGGGAAGGGGGCTGGTGGCGTTTGCGTGATGTAGTGGAGTATGAGAAAATTGCTTGCTATGCGTTATTTACGGTAGCGGCACGTTATCGTGATATGTTTAACCGCAATTACATGGCGCTGGGTGAAAAAGCGATTCGGCTTGGCCTAGAAGAACCGCCTTTTGCCTTTCTGGTTCCCCACTCACAGCGAGACCTTCCAACCGCCGTGCGCATGTTGCAGATTTTGCATAAAGGGGGAGTACAAATATCCATCGCGCGGGAATCGTTTACGGCTGATGAAGTTAGATATCCCTCGGGAACATACATCATTTACTGTGCTCAACCTTATCGAAACCATATTCGCGATCTACTCGAACCACAGGATTATCCCGACCGTGAAACGTATCCCGGCGGACCGCCAGAGGCTCCATATGATGTGGCTGGTTGGACGCTCTCATATCAAATGGGTGTTAATGTTGTTCCTGTCAAGCGTCCATTTGAAACAGATTCAGTAATGCTTGATAAGGTTGAAGATCCATCCGGCGCCATCCTTGGTAGAAGCGGAAACCGTTATCTGAGTAAAAACCAGAGTACCAATGATTTTATCATGCTTAATCGGGCACTTGAGCAAAACATGCGCGTCTCGACTTTATTACAATCGTTTGAAACTATAGAAGCGGTTTATCCCAAAGGATCACTGATTTACTTCCCCGATCCAGGCCAAGAGGCAAATGTGGAACGTATGGCGCTTGAATTGGGAATAAATATTGAACGCGTTTCGACAACCTCTAAATTGAGTTTTTCTTCTCCCATCCAAAAGCCGCGTTTGGGGCTATATCAACCCTGGACCGCGAGTATGGATGAAGGGTGGACTCGCTTTGTGTTGGAACAATTTGAGTTCGATTATCGCTCGATACATAACGCGCAAATTCGAGCAGGGAATTTGAAGGATCGGCTCGATGTATTGATCCTTCCAGACCTTGGTTCCAGCACTATTATTAATGGACGCGCTCCATCCACGACCGCACCTGAATATGTGGGGGGTATTGGTGAAGAAGGAATCGCCAACCTGCAAGAGTTTGTCGCTGAGGGAGGCCGATTGCTTTGCCTTGATAGTTCAAGCATGTTTGCGATCAGCTATTTCGATTTGCCAGTTAAAAATGGATTGAGTGGCTTGAATCGTCAGAAATTTTACTGTCCCGGTTCTATTTTAAGGATTAATCTTGATAATACTCATCCCATTGCGTATGGGATGAACCATCATACCGCCGCTTATTTTGCTCATTCTTACGCTTTTGAAATAGAAAGCAAAAAACACGATCAATTTGCTGAAACTCCGGCGGCGGGAAATCCAAAAATGGTTGCCAAGTATGATAAGACCATTACCTTGATGAGTGGTTTTCTGCATGGCGGGGACAACCTTCATGACAAAGGCTCAATCGTAACCGTTCCCTATGGTAAAGGCGAGATTGTGCTGTACGGTTTTCGGGTTCAGCATCGTGCTCAACCTCATGGAACTTTTCGTTTATTGTTTAACGGAGTGTATTTTGAATAATGAAAGGAACTAAATGGACGACGTACGTTTCCCCATCGGAGAATTTGAACAGAAGTTTGTTATTACAGAAGCCCATTTGAAAGACTGGACCGATAATCTGGTCTCTCAGCCGGTCCGCTATCGCCATCTTGTTGCTCCGCTCAGCATGGAGCAACTCAATACACCTTACCGGCCGGGCGGTTGGACACTGCGTCAACTGGTGCACCATATGGGTGACAGCCATATGAATTGCATGTTGCGCATTAAATGGGCATTGACCGAAAACAAACCTACCATCAAACCGTTTGATCAGGATGGCTTTGCCAATCTATCCGATTACCGTGAAGTGCCAATTGATGAAGAACTTCGCTTTATCGAAAGCCTTTGCCGAAGATGGGTGGTCTTGTTGCGTTCATTAAGCATGGAGGATATGAAACGTGAGTTTATCCATCCAGAACGAGGTGTGCTGGATGTTGGCACCATGATTGGCTTCAGCGCCTGGCATGGAGAGCATCACCTGGCTCAGATCTATAACACCTGTCAACAAAAGGGGTGGATTCAAGACTGATGGTATTATTACTCTATCAATTAGCCCATGAAACGAAAACATCGGATTCAAAAGAATAAGATATTCATATGGAATACACAGTGTGGAACGATTAAATAAACTAAATCTTACAGCATATAATCACAAGCAACGAGATTTAATTATCGGCCCGTTACAGGATTTTCCTGAACGGGCCATTCAATTTGGTGAAGGAAATTTTTTGCGCGCTTTTGTTGATTGGATGATTGATACATTGAATCGAAGAGGATTGTTCAATGGCAAGGTCGTGGTTGTTCAACCCATAGAAGAGGGAATGATTGACCAGATCAATGAGCAGGATGGTCTTTACAGCGTGTTGCTTCGCGGTATCGAAGATGATAAGACTGTAGAAAGGCGACACCTCATTACCTCGGTCAGCCGGGGGATTCATCCATACCATAATTGGGATTCGGTATTGCAATGTGCTCATAATCCTGATCTTCGTTTTATCTTTTCAAATACTACAGAAGCGGGGATTGCTTATCGAAAAGAAGACTATTTACCACAGCAATGTCCACGATCCTTTCCGGCAAAAGTAGCGGCATTTCTTTATGAACGCTTTCGATATTTCAATGGCGATCCTGAACAAGGGATGATTATCATTCCATGTGAACTGATTGATAAAAACGGCCAGACATTACGATCAATTGTTTTAAGATTGTGCGATGAGTGGCAATTGGGTGAAGCGTTCAAACATTGGCTTGAAGCCTATTGCTATTTTTTCAATACCTTGGTTGATCGGATTGTTCCCGGTTATCCTCAGGATGAAGATCATACGATCTTTAATGAGCTTGGTTATATCGATCGTTTACTTACTACAGCTGAAATTTTTCACCTTTGGGTTATTGAAGGTTCTTCGCAATTGGAATATGAACTGCCATTGCAAAAAGCGGGGTTGAATGTCATTTGGACCGATGATTTAACACCTTATCGAACGCTTAAAGTCCGCATCCTCAACGGCGCCCATACCAGCAGTGTCTTAGCGGCCTATCTGTGTGGATTAAACACGGTGGGGGAAATGATGGATGACAAGGTATTTAATCACTATCTCCATCATGTTGTCTTCCATGAAATTCTTCCTTCATTCCACCATGATGAAGCAGAAAAGCAAGCCTATGCCCAATCCGTTATGGAACGCTTTCGTAATCCGTTTATTCAACATTCCCTCTTATCAATTTCATTGAATTCCATCAGTAAATGGAAAGTGCGTGTGCTGCCGTCATTACTTGATTATGTTCATAACTACAAGAAGATTCCAAATGGCCTTGCCTTTTCGCTGGCGGCGTTAATATGCTTTTATCGCTGTAAAATGTTTTCTCAGGATGAATTTTATGGTTTTCGAGACAGGCAGTGGTATCCCATTCGAGATCATCCCCAATGGATTCGATTCTTCCAGCAGCAGTGGGACCGATTTGATAAAGAACATGATGTGGAACTATTTGTGACCAGCATTTTATCAGAAAAAGAGATTTGGGAGCAAGATATGCCTGCCATTCCTTTTTTATGTGAAAGTGTAAAACACGATATTGAAACTATATTGCAACATGGTATGGCTACATCCATAAAAATTCATTTTCAATAATTTTTAGCTAACTTATACGGCATAAGGAGTGGGAAGGGAGTGAAAAATTATAATTGGCCCCACTATTCCTCCCCCAATCTTGGGGAATAGTA
This sequence comes from uncultured bacterium, assembly GCA_964517495.1. Lineage (GTDB taxonomy): Bacteria > Hinthialibacterota > Hinthialibacteria > Hinthialibacterales > Hinthialibacteraceae > CAZFER01. The sequence goes on from CAZFER010000014.1 coordinate 20,208, forward strand.
CTCCGCATGGCTGATATCTACATATTTAAAATTATGTTAAATACTGTTACAGAAAAACAAAGCGGCAGGAGGGAAATTCGATGAAACACCAACTTTTCAATCCATTTTTATATTTCATGATTTATATGTCATGTTTTTCATTTTGTTTGGCTACCACTTCCGAAGAGGTTATTCCGGCGAAAACGACTGGAAAAAAGGTGGATGCCCAAACCATGCAACGCATTTATGAGGAAGTGAAAACGCCTTACAAATATGGAATTGTTTTACAAGAAGAAGGTCAGAAAGTTGATTGCCCCAGTATCTATCGTTATAACAAAAAATGGTACATGACCTATATTGCCTTTGATGGTACCGGTTATCAAACTTACCTGGCGGAAAGTGCGGATCTTTTGCATTGGAACAAATTGGGCAGGCTCCTCTCTTTCACAAACAAAGGCTGGGATGCTTTGCAAAAGGCTGGTTATATCGCTTTGCAGGATTATACCTGGGGTGGTTCTTATACGATTGAATCATATGATGGCAAATATTGGATGTCTTATATCGGCGGAGCATTAAAGGGGTATGAAAGCGATCCACTGTCGATTGGCATGGCCTGGTCAAAAACGTTAGGCAAAGCCTTGGAATGGAACCGGTTCGACAAACCGGTTTTGAATGGCCAACAACCTGATGCCCGTAAGTGGGAGACACTTACCCTCTATAAAAGCAACGTTATTCATGATAAAAACAAATCACTCGATTATCCATTTGTTTTGTTTTACAATTCAAAACCAAAGGGAGGGCATGAACGCATCGGTATGGCGGTGTCGAATAATATGGTAGATTGGTATCGCTATGGTTTCGATCCGGTGATAGATCATGGCGAAGGGATTTCAGGGGATCCTCAAATCACTCGCATTGATGATGTGTGGGTCATGTTTTATTTTGGAGCGTTTTGGAGGCCAAAAGCCTTCGATACATTTGCCTGTTCATATGATCTGGTACATTGGACCACCTGGGAAGGCCCCGACCTGATTAAGCCTTCGGAATCATGGGATTCGACATTTGCCCATAAACCCTGGGTCATAAAACACAACGGGATTGTCTACCATTTTTATTGCGCGGTGGGAGATCAAAGCCGAGTGATTGCGTTGGCAACATCAAAGGATCTTAAACATACAAATTAAAAAGAAGAAAGGATGTATTAACATGAGAGCCTTTATTCTGGTTTCAGTATTTTTTTATTTAACGATGGCAATTAGCACTGTCGATACATTAGCGAATGATAATACCCTTATTCTCAGTGCTGATATCGAAGAAGGCTTTATCAATAAAAACATCTATGGCCATTTTGCCGAACATTTAGGGCGTTGTTTTTATGGTGGATTTTGGGTGGGTGAAGATAGCGACATTCCCAACATCCGAGGCATTCGAACGGATATTGTCGAAGCCTTGAAAAAAATCGAGATCCCCGTTTTGCGCTGGCCCGGTGGCTGCTTCGCTGATGAATATCATTGGAAGGATGGTGTTGGACCAAACGAGGAACGCCCCAAGATGGTGAATACCCATTGGGGTATGGTCACAGAAAACAATCACTTTGGCACCCATGAGTTTATGGATTTGTGTGAGCAATTGGATTGTGAACCCTATATTTGTGGAAACGTAGGCAGTGGCTCAGTGCGTGAAATGCAGGAGTGGGTGGAATATATGACTTTCGACGGTGATACCCCCATGGCCGAATGGCGGCGTGAGAACGGCAAGGAAGATCCCTGGAAAGTCAAATTCTGGGGTGTGGGAAACGAAAGTTGGGGCTGTGGTGGCAACATGACACCAGAATATTACGCCGACCTCTATTTGCGTTATTCAACTTATTTGCGAAATTTCTCAGGAAATCAGCTGTTTAAAATTGCCTGCGGTTCATATGGACACCGTTATAATTGGACCAAAGTATTGATGGAAAAAGCCCGGCGCCATATGAATGGCCTAAGCCTGCATTACTATTGCGGTACCGGTAACGATAGCCGCTCGGCAACCGAGTTTGAAGAAGACGACTGGTTCGCTCAGATCGAACGAGCATTGGAAATTGATGAGATTCTCGAAGCCCATTCCACCATTATGGATCAATATGACCCGGAACGTCGAGTCGGGTTAATTGTCGATGAATGGGGAGCCTGGCATCAGGTGGAACCAGGTACCAATCCAGGTTTCCTCTATCAGCAAAATTCATTACGCGATGCCCTGGTCGCTGGCTTAACGCTCAATATTTTCAATCACCATTGCCATCGTGTGGAGATGGCTAACATTGCCCAAACCGTTAATGTCCTGCAAGCCATGATCCTGACCCAGGACGAAAAAATGACGGTAACACCCACCTACCATGTGTTTGAGATGTTTAAGGATCATCAGGATGCCACCCTACTTCACACAGAATTACAATGTGGTGAATACCGGTTCAGGAACGATGACATTCCAGCCATGAATGTTTCCGCTTCACGGGATGAAAACGGTGTGGTTCACCTGACCCTTTGCCACTTTGATCCAAATCAGTCAGCTGAACTTGAATGCCTTGTGCGTGGACTGGATGTAAAAAAAGTTAGTGGACGTGCACTGACCGCAGAATCCATCACCGCTCATAATACATTTGATCAACCGGAAAATGTTAAACCCATTCCCTTTGATGATTTTGAACTTGACGACGATACGTTAACCATCCAAGTTCCTGCCAAGTCCGTTTTAGTTCTTACACTTGAATCCTAAGAAAGGAAACAATGTGGGATGTTTATAACAAACTACACCAAGACTATTCATCGTATAAACTTCATTCCATCATGATTTGTGCATATTGTTTGTATTGGAATGATGCTTTTATTAAGTTCACTCACCTTTGCCCAGGTGAGTGGTGGTTTACAAGTAACTGAGAATCAGCGTTATTTGGAATATGGGGATGGCATACCATTCTTCTACCTGGGCGATACCGCCTGGGAGTTATTCCACCGCGTGAATCGTGAAGAGGCTGATTGGATCATCCCGGGGCCTTTCAGATGACATATCTTCGCCGTCTGTTTGAAGCTTATCCATTTCACACTTTGGAACCGGATGAATCGTTTCTTGTTGATGCACCTGAATCCGGTGGAGAAAGAGGACGCGGTATCCGAGCGCAAAACAAAACATATGCCTTTGTTTACACCCCTTATGGCAAGCCATTCACAGTAGACAAAAGCATTATCCAAGGCGAGCGAGTCAGAGAAATTTGGTTTGATCCACGTTATGGCGTGTCCCATCATATTCATACATCCGACAACGTGGGATTCCAAACCTACACACCTCCCACATCAGGAAGAGGTATTGACTGGGTGCTTATTTTGGATGATGCGGGCAAGAATTATGATGCTCCGTAGAATGCAACATAGGGTAAAACCATTTGTTTTTGTGATATAAGAATAAAAAAGAGGGGAAACATAGGAAGGGAGGCTCCTTTTGTTTCCCCGTACAAAAATCGCTTCATTGAGGTAGAGGTTTAATCAGGAGAAAGTGATCATTGTTTCATGTTTATTAACTTGCCGTTTCAAACGCTTCTTCATTCATTAGTTCCGCATTCTCCGCACGGGTGTAAGTTCGATCAGGCAACGCTTTGCTGGGATGATGCTGAAACGAATGTCCGTTCCCATTTCTGTGTCCATTTCCGATCTTGAATTGGTTGATCATATCCTGCAGAGATTGCGCTTGAGTGGATAACTCCTCGCTGGCGGAGGCGGATTCTTCACTGGTGGCGGAATTTTGTTGGGTGACTTGATCCAACTGTTTTAAGGCATTATTGATCTGATTGGCACTGTTGCTTTGTTCTTCACAGGCCGCGGTAATATCCTGAACCCATTCAGCTGATTTTTGAATAGCGGGAACCACATTTCGAATCAATTCGCCCGCGTTTTCCGCTTGTTTGACACTATCAGTGGAGAGAGAGTTAATTTCTTTGGCCGCTTGTTGACTTCGTTCAGCCAGTTTTCGAACTTCCACCGCCACAACAGCAAATCCTTTCCCCATTTCGCCTGCGCGAGCAGCCTCAATGGCAGCATTTAAGGCAAGAAGATTGGTTTGATCAGCGATATCATCGATTACATTGATTTTTTCAGCAATTTTCTTCATCGCTTCTACCGTTTTTTCAACAGCCTGACCGCCATCTTGAGCATCTCGCGCCGACCGATTGGAAACATCATTGGTCTGAGTGGCATTCGAAGAATTTTGCTCAATCGAGCTGGAAAGTTGCTCAATTGAGGCGCTGGTTTCTTCAAGACTCGCGGCTTGCTCAGCAGCTCCATTGGCTAGTGATTGTGAGGAGGCGGAGAGTTCTTCAGAACTTTGCGCTAGTTGCTCTGCTGCTTGCTGGATATTCTGCATCACCTGATTCAAGTTGGCTGACATATGGTTAAGCGCACCAGCCAACTGGCCAATTTCGTCTTTTTGCGCAATATCCAGCGACTGAGTAAGGTCACCATCCGCCACAGTTTGGGCAAATGTCACACCTTTCAGAATTGGCCCCACAATCCCTTTGGCAATAATGTAAGCTAACACGACACCCACGATAATGGCGATTATACTTATAATGGTTACTGCTTGTTTTGTTCCTGTGGCAACATGTAGCATTTGCTCATCTGTCATCACGTTCTTTTGAACGGTGGAATCAATTTCACCCAAAAGACGCTGGACTTCATGCAAGGCGGGCTTGGTTTGTTGGGCAAAAACCGTTTGCGCTTGTTGCATGCCACTCACCCGGTTATCATGCCATGCTAAAATTGCATCAATCTTATCCAGGCATTCATAGGCCAGCGGTTTGGTGTTTTGCATATAGTATTGCCGTGCTTCCTCCCGTCTTTCCTCATCCAGCATGGTTTGGATATGCATAGCGCTATGGTGCAATGTTTGATGAGGAGTTTCCAACTCTTTCAACGCGGTTGCAAATTCATTATCATTCGCTTTTAACAGCGATACGGAATCGGAATGCATCCATTTTCCCAAACTACATAACATAGGATCAAATTCTGCATCAATTTTTGTGATGGAGGTATCAACGAAGACATCCTTTACCCGATGTGCCCACGCCAGATGATCCACTTTTTTCTCACGTAAAAAGTTTCCTAATGCCAAGTCCGCTTGTTGGAATTTTTTATCGATTTCAATAGCGGTTTTGTGGATTTTTTCATGAGGCTCTTTGAGAGCCGCAAATAATGCTTTAAGTTCAGGAACGAATTCTTCCGCTTTTTTTCGCGTATCACTGTCTAACCATTTACCTAACGCACATTGATGCGGATCGGTTTCAACATTTAGAGCTGTCACTGCATCATCCGTCAATAACGCGTTTACAGCATTAGCCCAATTCAAATGATCCAACTCACGCATAACCATTTCACACCGAAGTTTATTACCTTCGATGACCTCTTCCGCATCGTAAACAATTTCACCAATCCCCAAGATTGACCATCCTCCCACCAATATGAGGAGCACGATGATTGAACCAAATCCGACGGCGAACTTACGGCTTAATTTCAAATTTTTCCAACTCATTGTCATTCTCCTATCTTTGATACATATAATTAATTCACAACATTAATTTTTCTAAACAATTTAGACAGGCTTTTGATATTCTTTTGAGTATCAATTTGCTCATCCATTCTTTTCACTACAGAGACTACATCTTGAAAATCACTATCGATCCACGAAACAAATCGAGGATGAAGCATATGGGCTTGAGTTATGGTGTCCTGTTTGGAATCGGGTAAGATGAGAATGATTTTATATCTGATTAACCATTCATAGAGTTTGATTAATTCCATCAGCTCTTCGCCTGTGGAAATGAACAAAATAATGGTACGAATGGAATAATTCCAGGTATGAAATGAATGCAATAAGTTTGCTTCCAAAAAATCAATGGAATCGCAATGAATAATTTGACTTGCTGGGTAGTGAGAATAAACCTCACAAAAGAGACGATTTGCATGTTCATTCGATAAGTCTGGCGCATATAAAATCATCATGATAGTAATCCATCATTCCTCAATTGGTTTTGATACATTTCTACCTCTAACAAAGAACATGCCAGATTGATTAATATATGGAAGTCATGAAAATTGAGGGTGTTAATATAGTTAAATAAAAATGGAAGGATCAAAAGCATCCAGTTTAATTGGAATTGTCCAATTAAACTGGAAAAAGAAGAATGATTTACCGAATCTCGTACTTACTCAACAATTGATAGAAACGTGAACGTCCAACACCGGCTATGTGGCAAGCCTCATCAATATTGCCTCCGGTGTAATTCATAAGATCGTTTAAATACCTTTTTTCGATTGATTCCAATGAATTTTCGCGTAAATCTTTTAGAGTGGGAAAACGAAAACCACGGTTTGAAGATACATTGGAATAAACTGGTTTATCAGTTTGCTCTAAAGAAGACAAGGTTAAGCAAGTTCTAATGTGGGTTGGAAGATGTTTGGCGAATAGGGTATTCTCATATTGAGTTCGGGCAAAAACACCATCCAAAGTGTTAATCAATTCCCGTATGTTTCCTGGACAATCATAGGCAAGCAATGCTTCAAAGAAATCTGGACTGAATCCTTTTGTTTCGCATTGATGCTGATCACACAATTGGGTTATACGATGAATGGCAATTTCTTTAATATCCTCTTTACGTTCCCGCAGAGGAGGTAATTCAATCGAAAAAGATTTAATGCGGTAATAAAGATCCTCACGAAACAATTTATTCTTAACCATGTCGTCAAGATTACGGTTGGTGGCTGCAATCAAACGAAAGTTGCTGGTTTCCTCATTTAAAGAACCAACCGGTCGTAAGCGATGTTCTTGCAAGGTCCGAAGAAACTTTTTCTGCAATTCCAGTGGAAGTTCGCCTATTTCGTCCAAAAACAAGGTTCCTCCATCCGCTTGCTTAATCAAACCAAGACGGGATTTATCCGCCCCCGTAAAGGCTCCTTTTTCATGGCCAAATAGCGTACTTTCCACAAGGTTTTCAGGCAAAGAGGCGCAATCGACTATGACGAAATTCTTATTCATGCGCCGGCTGTTGTGATGAATCGCAGTGGCGCATAATTCCTTGCCCGTTCCAGTCTCCCCCGTTAATAAAACACTCACATCGCTGCTGGCTGCCATCGCCAATTGATTTAAGCAATCCATTAAACGCGGGCTGTGGCCAATAAGAGCCCCGCGTTTAAACAAAACCGGTGCCTTTAATTGTTTTTGTTTTTCCTTACGATATTCAAGCGCCCTTAGGATTTGTAATTGAATTTCTTTTATTGGGGCGGGAGATTTCTTTGGAATGTATCCCCATGCATCGTTTTTAATGGCTAGTTCAGCGCCATTCGGCTCACCCATCCCCGTCACAATAATCACTTCGGGATTTGACGATAATGCTTTAAAACGAGGGAGGAATTCCAGGCCATTTCCATCCGGTAAATGAACATCCAGTAAAATAATATCAAACGGTTTAGCAGAGGCTATCCGCAATCCATCGTGCAACGTTAGCACATACTGGGTATTGCAACAAATTTGATGTACACAACGTGCCAACAGTTTGCACATCGGTTCGTCATCATCAATAATCAAAACGTTTGTTTCAAGTTGATCTGACATATCTTTTGGTTATATATAGTTTTATTGGCGTATTTACATATCTCACATTTCAATTTATTTCAAGATTATCATATGTTAAAATAACAAAAATTGAAAAAAAACACACACTTTTTATTCTTGATGATCCAATATCTCCCGAATTTTGATCATCAGATCATAGGAATGAAATGGTTTGTGAATAAAATTGACATTCTTATCCAGCACACCATGATGAACAATAGCATTATCAGTATAACCGGACATAAAGACAATCTTCAACTCTGGTAACATTTTTCGAATATGCTGAGACAATTGACGTCCACTCATATTGGGCATCACCACATCGCTCAACATGAGATGAATGGACTGCTCTTGATTTTTGCACAAATAAATGGCCTCATCGCCATTCGCCGCCTCTAAAACATGATATCCAGCGGATTCCAAGGTGCGGCAAATGACATTTCGCACCGAATTATCATCTTCGACGACCAGGATGGTCTCCGAGCCTTTTATCTCACCATTTTGAGTCTTTTCGCGTGACTCAACCATATGACCATCAACAGCAGGCAGATAAACGTTAAATGTTGTTCCGATTTCCGGTTCACTGTATACACTGATATGGCCTTTGCTTTGTTTGACAATGCCAAAAACAGTTGATAATCCCAAACCGGTTCCCTCCCCTACACTCTTGGTTGTGAAAAAAGGTTCAAAAATTTTGTCCTGAATTTCCTTGCTCATTCCCATGCCCGTATCACTGAGGGAAATCATAACATAAGGGCCAGGATCCAGTTTATACTGTTCGGCATTTTTTTCATCCAAAAAGATGTTGCGAGTTTCAAGGGTTAATTTCCCACCGTGGGGCATGGCATCTTTGGCGTTAACCACAAGATTCATGATCACTTGTTCAAGATGGCCGGGATCCGCATGGACCATACGAACATTCGATTCAAATATCACGATAAATTCAATATCTTCACGAATCAAACGCCGAAGCATTTTATCAAACTGGTTGATCAAATCGTTTATATCCAAAACCATGGGTTGAAGAATTTGGCGGCGGCTAAAGGCCAATAGTTGCCGGGTTAAATTGGCGGCCCGTTCTGAAGCATTCAAAATTTCATGGAGATCGTCTTGAATAGGATCATCACTTGGTAATGTTTGCATAGCAAAATTACAATATCCATCAATAGCCATTAACATGTTATTAAAATCATGGGCCACCCCTCCCGCCAGTTGGCCAATGGCTTCCATTTTTTGAGACTGCTGAATTTTTTCCTCCATCTTTTTCTCTTCGGTAATATCATGGATATGTTCCACAACATATTGAACATGTCCATGCTCATCGAAGATGGGGCAGGCACTGATTTCTTTGATGCTACCGTCTTGATAAACTTTCTGTTCACGCAACAGTGGGTTTCCTGTTTGAAATAAATCGTTCAAATGACAATCATCACACGGCGCATCATGATCCATTAAATACTCATAACACGTGAGACGATCTGAATCATATTCATCATTTGAAAAAGCATTGGATTTTGCATTTGAGTGAACAATCCGGAAATCTCTATCCAATACCAAAATCAAATCTTGTATTGCTTCAAAAATCCCCTTAAGCAGATCACGGGATTCACGAAGATCATTGGCATGCTTGGCACGCAGGATGGCACCGCTTATATGAGTGGCCAAGGCTTGAATCGTGTGGCATGTATTTTCTGAAATGTTTTCAACGGTGTGAGAAGCAGCTATTAAAACAAGCAAATGTTTGCTTTTGTGGATAATTGGGATTGCAACGCTGCTTTGTATGTTTTCTTTTTTCATAAAAGGAATGGTACGAATTTCTTCCGGCAATTTCCCACAAAAGGACCCATTCTTGATTAACATTAAAAAAGGATTATCCTGTTCTAACCAATATACACTTTTGACGAAATCTGTAGAGACTCCTTCATGAAAAATCAGTTCCAGCATCTCATGTTTGTCATTCCAAATATATACAGCCCCACAATCTATCTCTTCCAATTGGCATATTGTTTCCAAAACACGTTCTGTAATCTCGGTTAAATTGTTAGTGGATGCAACATCCAAAACCAATTTACGTTCATTTTCCAAGAGATCTCGTGTTCGTTTTTGTTCGGTTATATCGAGTGCAGTAAATATGAGACTATTTTCAAAACGATTGGGATTCATTTCGGCAGAACGGAGAAACACATCAATGATTGTTCCATCTTTTCGCTTTAAACGTGTCTCAATGGAGCCAACACCCTTTGTATGAATTTGAGGATGCTTCTCTCTTCCTACCCGTAAAAATTCCTCCTCTGAAGGATAGAGGATTCGAGCCGATTGGCCTTCAAGTTCTTCCGCGGAATACCCGGTAATTATTTGAAATCGTTCATTGGTCCAACCGAGAATTCTATTCTTGACCACACCAATACCGATAGGGGCAGCATTGAGAATGCTACGAATGGTTTGTTCTTTATATAAAATTTCACCTTCATTCTTTTTCTGCTCTGTAACATCTCTCATCGTTCCCACTAAACCACCGATACTTCCATCACTTTTAAAATAGGTAGCTTTGGAAAATAAAATGTCTCGTATATTTCCATCCGCATGCTTGAATTTTGCTTCATAATGCTGAATCCCTGGTTCGGTAAAAAGAATGTCGTCCTTTTCTTTATACGTTTTAGCCAGTTCGCTTGATGCAATGTCAAACACGCCACTTCCAACAAGTTGCTCTTTTGTTTTCCCTGTATAGGCTTCAAATGCCTTGTTGCATCCTTGATAACGTCCATCGGTGCCTTTATAGAAAATAGGGATCGGGATTGTATCAATTAAGGTCGAAAAAAACGAAAGATGATCTTCCGTGGATATTGGCGGATTGGGTTGTATAACATGTAAGCTTAATCTATATGAATTCGCTCCCCAACAGAGCAATATGGAAATAATAAAAATCAACACAACTTCAATCCACTCATATTGCCCATATAAATAAGACTGAACGAAATTATAACCCTGGTGGGTTCCTAACAGGAATACAGCCAACGCCACCACAAGACAAAAACGAGAGGAAACAGTTTTACTTTTTAGGTTAAGAATAAGCCCAGCTGCAATAAGCAATAATAAAGCTGAGGTGAATAGAATCAATGATGCCATAGGACTTCTCAACAAACATGTTCAAATAACAACATCCCAGAACAATAATTAAAAAAACAGAATAAAGATTATTTGAATTTTAGCACAAAAATTATCAAAAAGTAACTCGATTCTCACTTTATTTAAATTACATATATTTATATAAGATTTTTCCTTTGTCCAGCCATCATAATTTTGATGTGATGATGATAATATTATCTTTATATTAAACAGAAGGATTGGGCTTCTGAGATTGTCTCGAAACCGTGGTGACACATCGGTCAATCCCTACATGTTGTAGGTGAACCTATGTGTACATCCTATGTTGTGTAATATCATCATTCTGAATAAAGGTTGCTGTTTTGTCAGAAAAGTTCAATGTGGAAAGAAAAAAATTTAGTGGGTAAATAAAAAGCAGGCTGAAAGCCTGCCCCATAAAAAAAGATTAGCAGATCAAATTGCCGGGATTAAAACCTTTTAGAGCGATTACTTTCTTTTTTCAACATGACGAACAACACGCCGCTAATGTCTCTCCAATTTTGTTTATGGCGGTTTCTGGCTTAAACGGTTTGATGAGATAGTTGTTAACCCCTGCTTCAATGGCCTCGTTGACGTGCATTTGATCCGCCAGTCCGGTGACCATAATGATGGGCATGGTTTTTCCCATGGCCCGGATAGCGCGCACCGCGTCTATTCCCTGCATGTTGGGCATATTCCAGTCCATGAAGATCACGTCATAGTGGCTATGTTTGATAAGTTCGATTGCTTCAAGCCCATCCTGAGCCTGATCAAACTGGTCAAATCCTGCTTGTTTAGCCGCATTGATTAATACAACGCGGGCGAGATTGGAATCATCAGCGATGAGAGCTTTCATGGTGGTCCTCCTTACGGTGCGATGCATAAGTATTCATGGACACTCGAATAACGAATGGGCCAAGGTCACTTGTGAATGGAATTTCAATCCAGGCAATTTTGGAATGAGATTCCATTTTAAAACGGTTACCTCGAAAAACAGTTGGAATGCTTATATCGATAGGAGCAACTAATTGAGTATTCAATTTGGCTTGAGCGCCGCCGGCTATCACGTTAATAAATTCAGCCACCGCATCAATCACCTTTGAATCGACGACAACAATATCTTCCTGATAGATACGGCTAACCATAGCTAAAGCGGTTTTGACGGGAAATGCCATTGCCACATTACCACGCACATAGCCACTCAAGCCGATCAACACGATAATATCCAATGGGGGTGGGGGATTGGTGTTAATTGAAATTTGGTCTTCTCTCTCCGCGCGACATGCAAGCATGGTATCAAAAAAGTTTTTGACACTTTCGATAAACGGATTGATATATTCAGCTCGGATAACGGGTTTGCCAAAGCGTTTCCCCATAATTGGAGTGACACCATTTCCCCCCCAACCTTTATCGATAGCTGGCCTCATTGTCCCCTCCATTGCATAACCAAATATATGACTCATAACAGCTGAATCATTATAATTGGTATAATGGTGATTCACTTCAATCTATATGTAAAGATAGATTATAAATTGGAAAGTGTCAATACTTTTAGTAATGTTATTTTATATTTTATTCATTATTTGTAACGATAATTAAACATTATTAACTCGTCAAAATATTAAGCAAATTCAAGTCAATTACAGCGATATTTATTCATAAACCTATATTTTTGAGCATGTTAGCCCGCATTACGATTAAAGTATCCCGAATAACAATGATCTTAAATATAATCCTACGAGATTTCAAAAGCGTGGCCCGTTTGCTCCTGGGTCAAATTGAATGTTTTATTTTGCCATTCAAAAGGATCGATAAATTTGCTATTTTAAGATAACAGAGGAACGATCTTATTATACGCAGCGATGGATGGTCAAAAGTATCGAGCGTTTTAATAAGGAGGCATAAAAGTATGACCAAAGCCTATGCATCCATCACCATTAATTTACCGATATCGACATGTTATGAGTTTGTAAAAAATGTGTATCATGATCCCAAATTTGTTTCTGCGTATAAAAGCCTTTATTCCGGAAAGAACTATTCAGGGCAGATTGTGGATTCGAGTGAAAATCAACGAATGGTTATTCATGAATCCGCTATGGATGGCCTGACCGGTATGAGAATGAGCGGCTGGACAATCACTTATGATTTTCATGAATTAGACAGCCAAACCACCAAAATAGAACTCATGATTGATTATGGATTATTACTTGGCATAATGGGATTAAGTACAATGCATATTCAAGCTAAAAATGAGGTGCTCGGGAGAATACTCGCCTTAATGGCATTGGAACAAGGAAGCGCACTAAATTCAAATAGAGAGTAAATAATAAGGAGGAGCGTAATGACATTGGAACGCCGTGATTTTTTAAAACAAACCGTCACCGGATTGGGAATTGCCTCATTGCCATTTAATACCGCATGGGGAAACAATGATCAACCCAAACCCAACATTATCCTCTGCATGGCGGATGATCAGGGTTGGGGGGATATGGCATACAATGGCCACCCTGTGCTTCAAACCCCAAATTTTGACAAGATGGCCGCCACTGGATTACGCTTCGACCGCTTTTATGCCGCCGCACCGGTTTGTTCACCAACCCGGGGAAGTGTGATGACGGGCCGCAATCCCAACCGGTTTGGCTGCTTCCAATGGGGGCGAACGCTGCGTCCCCAGGAAATTACCATCGCTGAAGCGTTAAAAACCGCCGGATATGTCACCGGGCATTTTGGCAAGTGGCATATAGGCTCCGTGCAAAACGGCAGTCCTGTCAATCCGGGAGCGAGTGGTTTTGATGAGTGGTTTTCAGCGCCCAACTTTTTTGATAATGATCCCATCCTCAGCCGACGAGGTAATGCGGTTCCCACCAAAGGGGAAAGTTCAATGGTGACAGTGGATGCGGCGTTGGAGTTCATTCGCAAACATGCCGATTCACCCCAACCGTTTCTGGCGGTGGTATGGTTTGGCTCACCCCACGGTCCTCATCGGGCAATCGATAAAGATCGTGAACCTTACCGTGACCAAAAAGAGAAATTACAGCACTTTTATGGAGAGATTACCGGCATGGACCGTGCCTTTGGCAAACTGCGTGATGGAATACGTAATATGGGTATCCATGAAAATACGATCCTATGGTACTGCAGCGACAATGGAGGTCTTCCGGGCGTTGGTTCTACTGGTGGCCGTGGACATAAGGGGCAAATTTATGAAGGTGGCTTGCGTGTTCCCGCTATTCTTGAATGGCCGGAAAAGCTCAAAGAACATCGTGTTACAACTCTTCCATCAAATACCTGTGATATATATCCAACGTTATTAAAACTGGTTGGAGTTCAATTGGAGAATCAATTGCCATTGGATGGCATTGACCTTAGTCCATTGATTGTGGGTGATATGGATTCACGCTCAAAACCCATGGGCTTTTGGGAACACACCGAAGGAGGGATTTCCACCCCCAGCCACCGTTGGATGAACGAATTGCTGGAAGCCCAAAAGCAGGGAAGCCAAATCAGTGATATTAAACGCCTGCGCCTTGAATCAGTCAGCCCGGATAAGCAATACCCCCTCGACAGCTTCCCCGGCCATGCCGCCTGGCTCGATTGGCCGTGGAAGTTACACCGAATCCAAAATAAAAAGGGCAATGTAAAATATGAGTTGTATAATTTAAGTGAAGACCCAAGCGAGAAGAACGATGTACTTGAGAATCAATCACAACGTGCCGAAAAGATGAAAAGCGAATTGGAAGCCTGGCAGGTTTCGGTGGTAAATAGCCTTAATGGTGAGGATTATGGAAAGTGATTGTTTGTCGAGGAAAATTCGTTGATCCTTTTTGATGCCATAAAAATATCACATTAGAGAAATAGTGTCCCAAAATAATCAACCTTGAATGATATAATAGGATTTTTTGGAGGAACTTCTTGAACAACGAGTTGAGCTTGTTACAGTGGAATCATTGAGTCCATATATTGGTCCTCACATCCTTCAGGAAGTTGAATATGCCAATGTCTCATCTTGAATATCTTAACCATATTATCAATGATATCAACGACTAATCATTCCAATATGATCGGATATAATAATCATTTCAATCTCGAATTGCGTTAATTGAAACAACTGAACGCAATGTATTAAAGTTCGATCTTATGAATAACCTTATAAAGCTCATTATTTGTCTCGCCATTCCCATTATCATTGTTTCTCTGCCCTCAAATTGGATTCCTATCGAGGGGCTTTCCACGGTGGAGCATCGGGTAATTGCTCTATTTGTGCTGGCTGCCCTGTTGTGGGTGCTGGAGCCGATTCCGGTTTATACGACCTCGGTTTTGATCATTACTCTGGAATTGGTGATGATATCCGATAAGAGTTTCATCCTGTTTCAATCCCCAGAAGGGGCGGAGAATTTTGGCACCACGCTTCATTATAATGAGGTGATGGCAACATTTGCTTCGCCAATTATTTTACTGTTTCTAGGTGGATTCTTTTTGGCGATGGCAGCAACCAAATACCGTTTGGATACCAACCTGGCGCGGGCATTGTTAAAACCATTTGGCACCAATCCCAAGTTTATTTTGCTTGGCTTGATGATTATCACGGCGGTATTTTCGATGTTTATGAGCAACACCGCCACTACCGCCATGCTGCTCGCCATTCTTGCTCCGGTAATGAAAGTATTTGATGAAAACGATGCCGGGCGAACCGCCTTTGTGTTATCGATCCCGGTAGCCGCCAATATTGGTGGGATTGGCACCCCGATTGGCACCCCACCAAACGCGATTGCCCTGAAATACCTGACCGGTGATATGACCATCTCGTTTGGCGCATGGATGATATTCGCGGTTCCTTTTGTGGTGGTCATGCTAGTGTTCGCCTGGATCTTGCTTCTGTTTCTTTTTCCCCCTCAAACCCAAACGCTCCACTTGGAAATCAAAGGGAAATTCCTGAAGACCTGGAAAGCGATTGTAGTATATATCACCTTTGCCGCCACGGTGTTACTATGGTTGGCTGGATCGATGCATGGCATGAATTCATATGTGGTGGCGATGATCCCAGTGACGGTTTTTTCCATCACTCAAATATTAACCAAAGAAGATTTAAGGCGCATTAGTTGGGATGTGCTTTGGCTTGTATCCGGTGGTATTGCACTGGGCCTGGCAATGGAGAAAAGCGGCTTATCGCTGCATTTGGTGGAAAGTATTCCTTTTGAATCCTTTTCCCCTTATATCATTGTGCTGGTTTGTGTATTGGTGACCTTTGCCATGGCTAATTTTATGTCCCACACAGCGACAGCCAACTTGCTATTACCCATTGTGGCCGCATTGGGAGCCAACCTGCCCACCTTAATACCATTGGGAGGGACAAAAATGATCATCCTGTCTTCCACCTTTGCGGCATCGCTGGCGATGTCACTGGCCATCAGCACTCCACCCAATGCCATTGCTTATGCCAGCGGATATGTCAAGAATAAACACTTGATGATCACCGGTGTTACGCTTGGGCTGGTGGGTTTGGCAGGAACCTTTGTTCTCATGTATATTCTAAACATGGTCAATTTCTTCTAACAAAGCGATAAACATACGTAGACATGACCGAGCAACCCATTCAATATATCGAACCGCTGCCATCCAATCTAGATTGGTTGAAGAAGACTTATTTTAGCAATCCGGATAAACGTCTTCAACTCAAAAAAGGTGATGTGTTAATGCGGCAGAATGAATACAACGACCGGCTTTATCTGGTCCGCAGCGGTGAATTGCGGGGCTATCTAAAAAATACCGACGGCAACCAGGTTGAGGCCTTTAAAGCGGTTACCGATAAATTTGTTGGTGTGCATTCCTTTTTTTCACGCACGTTTACCAGCTTAACCACCGTCAAAGCGATGATGGATACGGTGGTGGAATATATCGATCGCAGCCAACAGGTTGTTGATGACGGACGGGGGATATCACTGGTGGAACAATTCATGCCAGTGATGGTGACAGAATTGGTTCATCGCCAACAACGAATTCAGAATATCGCCTTGGAAAAAGAACGGGCCTTGATGGCACTGATTCACTCAGAAAAGATGGCTTCTCTGGGCCAGATTTCAGCAGGTATCGCTCATGAGTTGAACAATGCCGTCTCCGTACTCAAACGTAATTCGGAATGGTTAAGCCAGCGATTGATTGACTTAATCAATGAAAAATATCCTGAGCATTGCCATTTTTTCACCCGTGGGCTGCAAAAAGGACGCCACTACTCCAGCCGTGAGATTCGGAGCCGGAGTAAAGCCCTGCGAGAGCGATTTAACCTGAATGATGAAGCAGCACGGAAAGCCGCACAAGCAGGACTCACCGATGATGAGATAAAAAACCATATCAACGATTGGTCTCGTGATATCGATCGTATCAACTATCATTGGGAAATCGGAGCCACCCTGAATGATATGATGATCGCGGCGGAACATGCCATCCACGTGGTCCGTTCCATTAAAGCGTTAGGGGCTCAGCATCCAGAACGCAAACCCGGGATTGATGTGAATGAGAGCATTCGTGAAGCTTTAACTTTACTTGCCAGCCCCTTGCGCAAGATAAATCTTGATTTGAACCTGGAACCCCTTCCGCTGATTTATGGCAACAAAGGTGAACTGGTTCAAATGTTTTTGAATGTAATGAAAAACGCTTGTGAAAGCATGCTTAACTCAAACACCACACAGCCCAATCTTGACATCCATTCCAGGGCTGACAATGGCGACGTCATCGTTACCATCGGTGATAATGGACCTGGCATACCACAGGATATAAGGCCAAAAATCTTCGAGCCTACCTTGACAACAAAAAAAGACAGCCAAACAGTGGGACTGGGGCTGGGCTTGACTATCGTAAAACGCCTGATGGATAGTTATGGAGGCGACATCTCGGTTGAAAGTAATCCCGGCAGGACGGTCTTTAACCTTCAACTGCCGATTGGAGGAGAACATGGAGAAACCTAATATATTATGCATTGACGATCAACGCGACGTATTGGCAGCATTGCGAAAGGACCTGGCTGAATTTCTCGATTATTTTAACCTGGTTGATTGTGAATCCGCGGGTGAGGCAAAAGAGGTGTTGGAAGAATTGGACAGCGAAGGACAACCGATTGCCTTAATCATTTGCGATCATGTGATGCCCGAAAAAAATGGAGTTGATTTTCTTATCGATATAAATGAAGACAGCCGATTTAAAGATGTCAAAAAGCTATTACTTACGGGGATGGCCACTCATAAAGACACCATCGAAGCGATCAACATGGCCAACATCGATCGCTATATCGAAAAACCTTGGGATAACACTCAGCTGATAACATGGGTTAAAGAACTTGTTACCCAATATATTGTCCATGCAGGAATGGATTATCAGTCTTTTCTGCCAATTCTAGACCAATCCACCCTCTATAAGGAATTACGAGAGCGGCTTTAGACCATTGTACACTTTATACGAATGTAAAAGAGACACCGTCCAGCGGTGTCTCTTTTCTTTTTGCGTGGTTGTTGATCGTTGACTTGGTTCATCCGGTGTTTTATTGTCCCAAGTCCTGAACATTTTCGTTATTCACACCACCGTTGGTAAGAAACACTTCGCCGGCGCTGGCAATACCATTGGAAGGGCTATACGGTAAACCGGTGTTGACATTATTACCGGAGCCGGCACCGGGACCAAAGGTAATGACTATGTAATCCCACGGTTTAAAAGTGGGGAGATAGCGATTCACGTTTGCCAAATTCCAATCTCCACCCCCGTCCGCAATCTCTGGATCATTATCCCAATACGAATAGGAATCATTGCCAACCCGGCCAAAGGCTTCATTGTTGCCGCTGGTACTGGTTTGTAAATGAGAGGGAATGAAAGGGGATTTCGGAACAGAACTCATATAAGAGATTGGAGATGTCAAAGGAGCAAGCACGGCCCGGTTATTCCGGTTTCCTGCGCCGCCATTAAAACCGACACCATTAAAATCCTGCTGAATACGGTCGAGACCGATCTGTGAATCGTCATCTCGAATATCAACCAGCATCTTGCCCCGATCCGTAATAAACATCTGAACCGCGGTCGAGATTGATTTCATATCGCTGTAACTGCGTGCAACTTTGGCTCTGATTTGAGCATTCAAAAAATTGGGAACCGCTATCGCTGCCAGAATCCCGATGATGGCAACAACGATCAATAATTCGATGAGAGTAAATCCGCTTCTGGCTTTCATAAACGTTTAAATACCTCCAAATAATTTTATGAGTGGTTTCACAAATAACCACTACATAAAATATATTCAGAGATTATGTAAATGACGAATTTTCGGGGATTAATTTTGATGTTTATGACAATTTTTTACATATTTTGGATAGATTGATCTATCATTCAGTTGAATGCACATGTTAAAATATTGGGTTTTATATAAATTCAATTTATTTCACGAATGTCTTTCCAAAGAATGATATTTTCATGACTTTTGAACGAACTCCATATCCACTCAATTTTGTGATTTTCAATTCCCACAGCTGATTTCCCAAATACCACTACAAAAAATGATTGCTCTCGATGCACTCAGTCCACCCGTCATTATTCATTGTCTGTGATATAGTATGTTAACAAAACTCTAACACAAAAGGAATCGGAATATTGCATCAATTTAATATGTTACAGCACATTTCCTACCCCATTTCATATTTAGGATTCATCATTTTTCTATTGCTTAATCTCCCCGTAGAAGGTTTTAGCAATCCAGTTATCCACGAAATCCTTGCTACGAGTTCCATTGATGATGAATTTGGCAATCCATTGGAATGGATCGAATTATATAACCCCACCGATCAATCGATCGATTTAACCAATTATTCACTTACAGACGATCTTCTGGCCCCTGGCAAATGGCGCTTCCCTAACATCTCCCTACCTCCGAAGGATTATCTATTGATCTATACCTCCGGTTACGATTTTTACAATCCTGGAGAATACCATACAAACTTTCGCCTGGATGCTGATGGCGAAACCATCGCGCTTTTTGATGCGGATCTCAAGCAACTCGATAAGCTGACTATACCACCTCAAATAGAAGATATTTCTTATGGGCGTGAATTAGAAAATCCTGAAGAGTGGTCCTATTTTTCCGATCCAACCCCTGAGCGAGCCAACACCTCTGAAAAAGCCATCGTCCAATCCCTGCTTCCTGAAGTGGTACCTCCAGGTGGACTATATGATGAACCCGTAACAGTCACTATTACCACAAAGGATGAGCGGTTTCAAATCCGATACACACTCGACGGTTCTGAGCCAACTCAATCCAGCCCCCGTTATGAATCACCCATTCAAATCGCCCATACCACCCCGTTGCGAACACGTTTGTTTCGCTCGGGTTATACCCCCAGCCGAATTGTTACTCATACCTATTTCAACGAAGACCGCTACCCTTTACCTGTTGTATCCTTTGTTACTGAACCAGACAACCTTTGGGATCGCTCTACAGGTATTTACGCCAATGCAACTCGCAGCGGTGTGCAATGGGAAAGGCCAACATCGGCTGAATTTTACCACCATGAAAACGAAACCACCTTCAATGTTGATGCCGGTCTGAGAATCCATGGTGGCGCCTCGCGCCAACGCGCTGAAAAAAAATCCTTTCGACTTTATTTTCGTAATGAATATGGTCCGGGTATGCTACACGCTGACTTAATCCCCAGCACATCCGTTAATGTCTTTGACAGTTTCGTCTTTCGCGCGGGCTATAACGACAGTTGGGTGCATTGGGATGCCAAAGAACGCGAAGTTGCAGGCTATTTTTCCGACCAACTGGCACGCGATATTCATTCGGATATGGGCTTTGTCTCATCACATGGCATCTACGTCAATCTTTATCTCAATGGGGACTATTGGGGGATATATAACTTATGCGAACGGATAGATGGTGAATATCTTGCAAGCTACTATGGTTTTCCTGAGTGGGATATCATCAATGATGACGAACTCAAAGAGGGTGACACGAAAGAGTGGAACACACTTCGAAACTTTGTCAATCGTACCAATTTTTCTAATGATGAAAATTACAATCAGCTGTTAACCATGATTGATCTGCCTCAAGTCACTTCTTATTACATCATTAATATTTGGATGCAAAACCACGATTGGCCCCATCACAATTGGTATGCTGTCCGGGAGCGTCATGCACAAGGCAAATGGAAATTCATTTTGTGGGATATCGAAGATTCATTGGGTTCCGGGGCTTCACGCGGCCAATATGGTCTCAACACTTTTTCCAGAGCGCGTGGCAATGGATTCCTCGGTGACCTATTTGACAACTTGCTGGAAAATGAATCCTACCAACGCTATTTTATCGATCGATTCGAATACTACATGAACCATGAACTCAGCCCAAGCCATTTGTTACAGCGCCTCAATGACCACACCAAGGTTTTGCGCCCCGCTATCCTGATGGAAGCGGAACGCTGGAACAAAACCAAAGATATGGAGGATTGGGAAGGAGCCATCCAGGTGGCGAAGGATTTTATCCAAAACCGTACCGAAATTATTCGCCGTTATATTTACACAGCGTTGCGCATACCGACTCCCACCCCCACTCCAATCGGTCCTCAACCGACGGCCACACCGACTCCATTCGGATTCGATCCAACCCCGACTCCAACACAATTCGTACCGACATCCACCCCTACTCCTACACCAATTCCACCGGGTGAAGCAGTGGGTATCTTCGATGGCCATAGGGATATCGGCAACGTGCTGGCGGTGGGTAACGCAACATACGATCCAACCAACCAAGTTTATACCGTTACTGGAAGTGGCACGGATATTTGGGGTTCCAACGATGAATTTCATTTTGTGTATAAACAACTCAGCGGGGATTTTCAACTCGAGGCAAAAATCGGTGCGGAGAACTTTGGGAACAGCAACTGGGCCAAAATTCTGCTGATGGCCCGCGAGACTCTAACCCCACAAGCCAAACACTTTGCGCCACGTATACAGGAATCCAATTTCCAACTCAGTTCACAATGGCGCCTTGAAACCGGCGCGAACGCAGACAGTACCCCGGGTACTGCCCGAATCAATAGTATCCGCCATGATGGCCGTCTTCGTCTGCAGCGAGAGGGCGACCGTTTCGAAACCTTCTATTTCGATATCCCCGAAAACCAATGGGTATTCGTTGATGGGCAAACCACTCATATGGATGATCCCATCTACATCGGCCTGGCAGTCACCTCCCATGACAATGGCAACTACGCCCTCGGGACATTTTCGGAAGTTAAACTTGAAAGCCCGAATGTATCAATTTGGAATTGGTTAATGCATTATTAATATTTAATGGATTAAATACATTCTTTGAATTATTTTCAAATAGGCTATAATGCTTGTTATGCAAACATTTTAACATCCAAACAGCAGGTTCAGTTAATGAGGTGAATATGAGTCGTATGCTTGAATTGCCTGAGGAAACATTTGAGGCTCTGGAGAAAGTTGCGAAAGAGAATGGCACTACTCCTCTTGGATGGATTCAATCAAGGTTACCGGATACTTTACTCTCTCAAAAGCCCAAAAATTCATCAAAGACGAATAATCAGACATTGGCCGATTTATTTAAAGGTCGTGTAGGAACTATTCAAAGTGGTGGTGGGAAAACATTGTCCGAAAATTGTGGAGAACATTTAACAGAATATCTTATAAAAAAACATAAGGAGGAACATATTTGATACTTTGTGACACAGGTCCATTAGTGGCTCTTGTTGATAAAGATGATCAACACCACAAACGATGTGTAAAAGCTCTAAATGATATCCCAATCCAACCATTACTGACCACATGGCCTTGTTTAGTCGAAGCAATGTATTTACTTTGGCAAGCTGGTGGTAAAACCGCGCAGAAAGAATTATGGGGATTTTTGATTGATGGTCTGCTCATTCTTCATCGTCCCGGTGAAAAAGAATGGGAACATTTATGGAGATTGACAATCCAATATCAAGATATTCCAATGGATATCGCTGACGCTTCCCTTGTGGCGGTGGCGGAGATATACAAAATTCGTTCTATTTTTACCATCGATTCACATTTCTATGCCTATCGTATCAATGGTAAAGATTGTTTTGAAGTTATACCGTGAAAAATAGTTACCATTCTATAAAAAATTAAATTCCCGTATTCCTTTTAACCATCATTTGTCATAAAATAATCACAACAAAAGAGATTGGTTCAATACCTTACTTCTTCAGGATTAACTTCCTCAGAAAGGATGATTTTCTTTTCTTCGTGAAATGAAACTTTATCCGGGAAATTAAGATTGTATGTTTGCTTCCCTTCCACTCTGGCATAGGTTTTTATCTCCAAAGACGCCAGGCAGTGACTAATGATGCCATTTTGACACTGATTTAAGACGATGAATGGCTGCTTTTGGTTAGAAAGGTTCGCCTTCAAATTGTTGAGCGTTAATCCATCGATTTCACAGCCAATGAATGCAGAGCGTTCTGTTTCTTTTTTACTTTTTTCATTCATCAACACATTGATATTCTCCAAAGTGACTCCATTGCAATAGGACAGGGTAATAAAGGATGGCATACGCGCAAATGTTGTGTCTCGAAAATCCCGCGTGGTGCGCCGCCCACCAACTGCTTTTTTGCGGTTGCTGTAGTCATCCACCCAATCAGCCCGCAAGGTAATATTTTGCATGGTCAGATTTTCGATCGCTTGCTCAGGCATACCTTGGATCAGTATTCCACTGCCACTGTGAATCAATATATCACGGAAGATGATGTCCCGAATAATGCCAACCTTACTGTCTTCATGCCGCTGTTCGATATCCATAAAAATGGGATAGGGCGTCAACGGCTTTTCTTCCTCGCGCAGGTTTTCGATCGAGATGTTGGAAAACGTGATCCGCTCCATCATCGCGCCGTCCTTCATAAAAAAGCCGATGCCGGTGCGGGTATCTTTAATGGTACAATTGGAAAAATGGATATCACGAAAATCCCCCTGCGATTCAGTCCCTAACTTAATCGCGGTGGTGGTTGTTCGCAGGGTACAGTTGGTCACCACGATATTCTCGCAGGGATAGGGTTCAGTGGTTTTGAGGACGATGCAATCATCACCGGCAACAATATCGCAGTTGGAAATATGGACATCACGGCATGAGTTGGGATCAATACCATCTGAATTTAACCTTCTTATATTGTTATAAATTTTGATACCATCGATCACCACTCGCTCGCAGCGCTTTAAATGAACAGTCCATGAATCGCTGTATAGAATGGTGATATCTCTCAACGTGATATCGTGGCTGTTTTCAAACAGCAACACACCAACCCGAAAGGGTGGGCGTTCAGGCACACCCCATCGGCTCCCATAATCAGCCACTCCCTGCCCATGAATAGTCCCCAGGCCGGTAATGGCAATATGCTCAACACCATCGGCTCGCAACAAGCGGCCAGAGCCACTTCCGGAATAATCACTCGGATTGGTGCTGGCCCATAAAGTGGCACCAGCGGATAGATGCAGAGTGACATGGCTTTTCAAATGTATCTCACCCGAGTAATAATCTCCAGCAGGAAAATAAATCGTCCCACCTCCCGCCTGGTGGCATTCATCAATCGCTTGCTGAATGTAAGCTTGCGCTGATTGTTCTTTTGTGCCTTCTGCTCCATAAGCCGTTACATCATATATTGAGGCATGCACGATACTTGAGAATACGAGTAAGAATGCAAACAATATGCAAAAATAGAATCGTTTCATCGTTTTGGTTCCTCCGAATTTTGAGCAATCTTTTAATATCGAATCATCTGCTATCCCGTCATTCACCTATATCATCCATCCTGTCGCTTTTAACTGGGCCAATTCATTTACTGATTTCTTCGGATTTACGAACAAATTCCCCATAACCTTAATTTATCTTCCTTGGCACTAAAATACTCACGATCCTCACGAATTAAATCTGTGCTATCAATGGTCTGAGAAGCCATGTTCTCAACTAAAGCATCAGCCTTCCGGATAAATTCTTTCAATTGGCGTTTATGCTCTTGATCGGTGTGATTTTTCTTTCGTTGGAAATGTTTTCTTATCGATATAAATCCTATATTCTTCTGCCAATTAGTCAAGATTTTCCAGGAAAGCAGGATCGATCCCCTCTTCCTTCGTCTGGAATTCAACCGTAATTTCAGTCATTATATGTCTCCTTGCCTTCGTCTTCGCTATCATTATATCATCGTAATAATGAACTAGCGAGTTCAAATATATTTAACCATCATGATTTCTTCTGGCAGAACTCTCTTTAAGGGATAGACAATCCCGATCCTTCCCGTACAATCGCTTCAACATGTAAAATAGGAGATAAAACATCATGCTACAACGATTTCTACTCTCTTTCTTAATGGGATTAATCCTTTTGCCTTTGCTTGCACCAGGTCTTAACAATCTTTCATATGCCGACTCCCCTGAACCGCGCATTGATTTACATCAAGTCAATGTAGGGGGCGAAATTGGCAGGCGGATTGATATCACCATTAATAATAATCTGCTGGTCTTGGATGCGGATAAGGATTTTCTCCTTCCTTTTCAAACCCGGGACCGCAAGGGTGGTTATATCGGGCTGGGGAAATTGATTGACAGCGCCGTCCGCTTGGCAGCTTATTCCCAACATGAAGAATTGATCGCGCTTAAAAAACACATTGTAGATGAAACGTTGAAAACCCAGGAGGCCGATGGATACATAGGCATGTTCGCCCCGGGTAAACGAATGTGGGCGCTTTGGGATATTCATGAAATGGCCTATCTGGTGAATGGGCTGGTTTCAGACTACCACTTTTTTGGCGAGCAAAAATCATTGGATGCCGCTAAAAAGTTGATGGATTACATCATGCGCCGCTGGCAGAAAAATCCGGATGGTTTGAAAGGCATATCCATCACCGTGTTTATGGCGGTCACCGGGTTGGAAGAAACCCTATTAATGCTATATGACGCAACACAAGATAAGCGCTATTTGGATTTCTGCATCAATTTTCGTGAGCTTCCTCAATGGGATTATCCCATCGTACAGGGGCGCTGGGGAAAAATCGGCGGTCATGCTTACGCTTTCTTCCATCGCTGCCTTGCCCAGTTGCGTCTGCATCAGATTCAACCATCAGAGCGATTGTTAAGCCAAACAGAAAAGGCCCTTCACTTTCTTAACCATAATAACGGCTTGCTGATCAACGGGGTTTGCAGCCAGCATGAATGCTGGCACGACACCCAGGACGGCACGGAAGGATTAGGTGAGACCTGTTCTACAGCTTATCTAATACGGGTGCTGGATGAACTCATCGGCATGGAACATAAGTCGTTCTACGGCGACATGATGGAACGGGCCATTTACAATGGGCTGTTTGCTGCGCAGTCGCCGGATGGACGGCGAATTCGTTATTACGTCCCCTTTGAAGGAAAGCGGGAATATTTCCACGGGGATACATATTGCTGCCCTTGCAACTACCGCCGTATAATCGCTGAACTCCCTTCCATGATTTATTATCGCATGAACGATGGAGTGGCCATCAATCTCTTCACCCCTTCAAAGGCCAACATACCCTTTCCCCATGATAATACCGTCACCATTCGACAGGAAACAGATTACCCCAATTCCGGGAAAGTTCGCATTTTTGTCAAATCGAAAAAACTGATAACATTTCCTCTGTATATCCGAATACCAACTTGGTGTAAAAATGCCTCTCTCTCCCTTGATAATCAACAAATTGAATTATCCGTGAAGCCAGGGGGATTCTATTGCCTCGAAAAAACCTGGGGAAAAGAAATCCAACTCACGCTTGCTATGGAGATGCCCTTTCGCTTCATCATAGGACGAAGAGCTCAGGCGGGGCGGGTGGCGGTCATGCGCGGCCCTCAATTGTATTGCCTGAATCCCTCACGAAATGATGAATTAGGCGATGCCGATTTGCGGCAAATAATAATCGATCCCAACACGCTCGAAGGCCCCTTCCCCGATGACACAATCAGGCCGGATGGAATGGCGTGCACCATTAAAGGCTGGCGAAAAATGGGATTCACCACCGGTGGAAACCACCAATTTAAAATAACCTTGACAGAATTTCCTGATCCCGCTGGTGAAGCCACTTACTTCCGTATACGCAAACTCGGGCGTGTGGGAGAAAAGGATGAATTAATATTTAACGAATAACACGATGAAAATCCCTTTCTTAACACTTCAGCAACAAATTCAATCGTTGCGCAATGAGATAGATGAAGCTGTCCACCGGGTTTTGGATAGTGGGCGCTTTCTATTTGGAAAAGAACTGGAATCATTCGAACAGGAATTCGCCCAGTATTGTTCCGCTGATTATTGCGCAGGTGTTGCCAGTGGGACTGATGCGCTCATCCTGGCATTACGTGCGCTTGATATTGGACCGGATGATGAAGTGATCACAGTACCAAATTCCTTCATCGCCACAACCCTCGCAATTCGGCATGTGGGAGCAAAACCTGTTTTCGTCGATGTTGAACCTCAGGGATTCTTGATGAACCCGAACCTCATTAAACAAACTATCACGATAAACACCAAAGCAATCCTCCCTGTTCATCTGTTCGGCCAACCAGCGGATATGCACACCATTTCAGACATTTCACATGCCCATAATTTAAAAATCATCGAAGATGCCGCTCAATCTCTTGGCGCAAAGGATCAGAGGCTTCCCCTTGGTGAACACTCACATGCAGTGGCTTACAGTTTTTATCCTACGAAGAATATGGGATCCTTTGGAGACGGCGGGGCTATCACAACAAAGCACAAGATGGTCGATCATACAGTACGCTCTCTGCGATTTTATGGGATGGAATCAACAGAATCATCCACTCGCTTGGGATATAACAGCCGTTTGGATGAAATCCAATGCGCAATTTTACGGATTAAATTGAAATATGTGGAATCATGGAACCAACGCCGGCGTGATATGGCATCGCGTTATATCAACAATCTTTCCAGCCTGCCACTCACACTACCGTACCCCTTACCTAAACGTGATCATGTCTACCATCTTTTTGTCATCCAAACCCCGGACCGTGATGCCTTAAAATGTTATCTGGAGAAATATGGTATTGAAACGAAAATCCATTATCCCATCCCTATCCATTTGCAGCCAGCCATGCGCGATTTAGGTTATCAGGAAGGTGATTTTCCCGTATGTGAAAAAGCAGTGTGTGATTCACTGAGCTTACCGTTATATCCTGAGTTAACCAACGATACAATTGATAAAATTTCGATGGTGATTAAAGAATTCTTTAACCGTTGAATTTAGAAATAATGAAGGGTGGATTTATATCCATTGTCACGAACATAAACGGGAGGGCGAATCTCTTGATGAACTGTTATAAGCGGAAACGGCTCGGTGGAAGAGATTGTCTCAAAACGGGGTTGACCTATGTGTCAACCCCGTTTTGAGACAATCTCAGGAACCTCGCCCTACCAATTCAAGAGTCCAACATCTTTTTAAATTAATGACCTTGGTTTTATAATCCGCTCGAAACAATATCATGATCATGAATATATTAATGGAATCATTTTTCAACCAAAAACACGTTCTAATCACCGGTGGACTGGGATTCGTCGGTTCAAACCTGGCCAATCAATTGGTTAAACTTGGTGCGCAAGTCACTTTGCTCGATAGCATGCTTCCTCTTTATGGGGGGAATCTTTTTAATATCGAGCCAATTAAAGATCGCGTGCGGGTTAACTTTTCGGATATTCGTGACCGCCCTTCAATGAATTACCTGGTCCAGCATCAGGATTTGATTTTCCACCTTGCCGGTCAGGTCAGCCATGTTGATAGCGTGCTTGATCCCTTTTCCGATGTGGAAATCAATATCAATGGCACACTGGCATTGCTGGAAGCGTGCCGGGAGTTTAATCCCAAGGCTAAAATCATTTTCACCGGTACCCGCGGCCAATATGGTTCCACCGTCTCCCTGCCTGTCGATGAAGATGCACCAACCAATCCCAAAGGGATTTACGCCATCACCAATTTGGCCGGAGAAAAGATCATATTGATGTATCACAATGTTCACAACGTACCTGGTGTTTGCCTTCGCATTACCAACACATACGGCCCACGCCATCATATGAAGCATAACCGATATGGAGTGGTGAATTGGTTTATCCGGCTGGCATTGGATAATCAAACCATCCCCATTATGGGCGATGGCACCATTATCCGTGATTACCTCTATATAGACGATTTGGTTGAGGCTTTACTGTATGTTGCATCGACGGATGAAGCATATGGAAAAATCTATAATGTCGGCACTGGCGTTCCCACAAATTTTAATCAACTAGGAAAATTAATCGTTGAATTGGCAAAATCAGGCCGTTGTAAAAAGGCACCTTTTTCACAAGAAAGAAAACATGTTGAACCCGGCCATTATTATGCGGATATCTCAAAAATCAAAAGCGAACTTGGTTGGCACCCTAAATCCTCACTACGTGAAGGTTTAATCAAGACTATTGACTACTACCGCCAATACCGCTCACACTATTGGAGTTCCAACCATGAATGAAGTTACGGTAATGGTCACAGCGGTGGGTTCGACTACGGGGATGTCGGTCATAAAGGGTTTACGTGGCCAAAATGAGTTTTACGTCCGCATCATTGGAACAGATATATATCCCAAAGAGACCATTGCTGCCTCCAATTTTTGTGATCAAATATATCGCATACCCACAGCTAAAGAATCAGCTTATCTCAATACCATCTTAAATATCTGCAAACAGGAAAAAGTTCAATTGGTCATTCCAATTGTCGATGAGGAACTATACATTATTGCCCAAAATCGGAAACGATTTGAATATGAAAATATTTTGCCCATTGTTTCTGATCTATCCGTAATTGATGTCTGTAATGATAAATTCAAAACAATTCAATGGATGCAAACTCAGGATATTCCCTGCCCCCAAACCTGTTTATTGGATGATTTGCAATCGTGTGAGAACCTTACTTATCCCCAATTTGTTAAACCGAGAGATGGCCGAAGCAGTATAGGATGCAAACGGATTGAATCACCTCAAGAACTTGAGTTTATTCGCCAAACATCTTCAAACTTGATTACTCAGCCTTTGCTTGAAGGGGATGAGTATACAACCGATATTCTTACTGACTTTAATGGCAAGGTTTTTTCCGTGGTTCCCAGGCTCCGGGCTGAAACCAAAGCGGGTATATCCACCAAAGGCCGAACCTGCCATGATCAACGTTTAATTAAGCGGGGAGCAACTATTGCAGAACGCCTGCCCATTCGGGGACCAGCCAATCTTCAATGTTTTGTGAAGGATAATGAAATCACATTTTTCGAGATCAATCCACGTTTTTCGGGTGGCTTGCCATTGACAATCAAATCCGGAGTAAATGGACCGTTTTGGTTACTTAAGTTGTTTTTTGGCAGTCCTACCCCCTCTCAACATCTTCCCTTTGAAGACCTTTTCATGGCAAGATATTGGTCAGAAGTATTTCATCGTTAAACTTATCGATTTGTTTGGGAGATAAACGTGAGCATTGAAAACATGAAAGTGTTAGTGACGGGTGGTGCTGGCTTTATCGGATCTCATGTGGTCGATGATTTGTTACAGGGCGGAGCGAACGTCATCGTTTATGATAATTTCACCTCTGGCAGCCGCGAAAATCTTCAGGCGGCTTCGCCTGATATCGAAATTATCGAGGGTGATATACTAGATACAAATATGCTTGATAACGTCATGCAAGGGGTTGATGCCGTCTCTCATCATGCTGCTCAACTGGAAATAACCCGCTGCATCGAATCCCCTCTTGAAGACTTGAAAATCAACGCGGAAGGAACGGTTAATGTACTTGAAGCGGCGAAAAACGCTGGCGTACAAAAATTGGTATATGCCTCATCAGCCTGTGTTTATGGCCAGGCACGTTTCACCCCGCAAGATGAAGATCATCCCACAAAACCAAACTGGCCCTACGGTGTAAGTAAACTGGCAGCAGAGCATTATGCCCGTTTGTATCACTCTTATTATGGTATAGAAACCACTGGTTTGCGTTATGCCATTGTTTACGGCCCCCGAGAGTGGTATGGACGCGTACTAACTGCCTTTCTACGCCGCGCGTTGGATGGAAAACCACCCGTTGTATGGGGTGGTAGTCAAATCCGCGACTTTATCTTTGTTGATGATGTGGTTCGCTGCCATCGACGTTGTTTGGAACAAGAAGGATTGGGATTTGATATATATAATGTATCCTCAGGTGTAGGCACCTCGATACATGAATTGGCTGAGTTAATCTGTTCTCTTTTTGATTTGGATGAACCACTCTACGAAGATGTGCAAGAAGGTGAAATCTCCAGCATGGTTGAAGGGCGAATGCGCCTCCCTGCTGAACTGAAACAAATGATATTGGATAACGAAGAAGCCGAACAGGTGCTGGGGTGGTCCCCCAAGGTCAGTTTGGAAGAAGGAATTCAGCGGGAAATGGAATGGCTGAAAGAAAACCTCCATCGTTGGACCCAAATGCAGTATTAACAGAGTGTTACTGAAATATGAATGAGCAAGTTTATCTGGAAAAATCTGCCCAATGGTATGGTTCAGATCAAGGATTCAAACGAGATTGGGGCGAGTTTCATAAACGGCTGATGACATACCGTTTCCAGACTATCGAACCTTGGCTAAAAGGAAAGATATGTCTGGAACTTGGGACAGCCGATGGTGAATCAACCCAATATCTATTCCGTTATTTTGACCATGTACATGCCGTGGAAGGCGCTCAACATTTCGCCGATTTGATTTCTCAACGTTTCCAATCATACCTAAAATCTGGAAAATTAACCATTTATAATCAATCGTTTGAATCATTTAATCCAAATTTTCAATTTGATATCATACTGGCAATGCATATCTTGGAACATCTTGAAAATCCTATCGATTTCCTGCATAAAATTCGAAATTATTTAAAAAAAAATGGAAAATTAATCGCTATGGTACCTAACGCCCTCTCCCTTCATCGGCTTGCTGCCGTTAAAATGGGTTTGTTAAACCGTCCTCATTCATTGAACGATCAAGACAAGCAGCTGGGCCATCGGCGGGTTTATTATCCAGACCAATTAATTGACCATCTTCAACAGTCAGGATTGTCCGTAATCGATCATGGTGGAATATTTCTTAAGCCACTGACAAACAAGCAGATACAGGATCATTGGACGGAATCAATGATGGATGCATTCTATCAACTTGGAAAGGATTTCCCCTCGAACGCGGCGGAAATATATGCCATATGCAAAAACAACCCTTCCTGATTGTTGACTTGGATGGCACCTTAATCGATACATCTAAACGCCATTTTACGGTGTATCAGGATATTTCAACCGAACTTAAAATCACACCGTTTCCATTCAATCGATATTGGACATTACGCCGGGAAGGTAAAAGTAATCTTGATGTCATAAAAATGAATAGTGGTGAATTAACTCGTTCACAAGAAAAATTAGTCGAAGAACGCTGGTTGGAAAAAATCGAATCCCTGACCTATTTAAACCTTGACCGACCATTTGAAGGTGTTTTGGAATGGCTTGAAACAACGCGGGAAAAAATCAATATCGCGTTAATTACCATCCGCAGTCAAACTGAAAATCTCTATATCCAATTGAAATACTCTCGATGGATTGATTTTTTTAATCAAATCATCATTCGTTCACACAAAGACCATCCCGCCTTGTCAAAAATTAATGCCGTATCTACCAAAATCCCCTTTCCCTTTTTATGGATTGGAGATACAGAAGCGGATATTCTGGCAGCCAAAGCACTGGGAGTCTATTCAATTGGTGTCGCTTCTGGAATACGCAATGAAGAAAGCCTTCTGGAATATGGAGCTGATGAAGTCTATAAACATATTACTGACATCGATATAAGCAAATACCTCCACAAACTTCCCAATAAGTAATCCTTCCTATCAACAAATCAAAGTAAATAATTCTTGGATATGCATCACATTTTATCGGAAATCTCTCCATTCATTCACTTGATTTTGATAATTATCTCATCAATTTCATAAAAAAAATATTTTTTTTCTTGTCACTACTAACTGAATAGATTAAAGTTATGAGTATATGAGTTTTTTTTTCAAAAAAAATTCAAAAAAAAGGTTAAAGTTCTTATAAAGGAGTGCCGATAATAATGTCGACAAGCCTGAAAAGCAGTTAACGAGATAAAGAAGGGCTTAATACATAAGAAAAAGCAAGTCATAAATTCGCATCCCGGCCAAAGAGATGAAGTGATTTATGGCTTGATCGACCGTGGCAGCCACTGCTAGAACCGAGGTGATGAGGGAAAGGCTAATCCAATCTTTATTACCTTCCCTATCATACCTCACAAATGGCTCCACATTAAAAACCAGAGCGCGTTCCCAAATGAATGACGGCCAAGTGCTCCCAAAGGCGTTATTCCTGACCGCCACAGAATCATTCGCTTGATTCTGTGGGATATAACGCCACCCTGATTTGGCTAATCCAGCCTGAAGGTTTATCCGAGGCTCCTCAGGCAACAAAAATGGGAACGCCACGAAACAAGAACGCGAATGCGTTATTTGAATACATGAGTTGAATTGCACTATAAATATTGAGGCAAGGTAAAAAATTAAGCCATAACTTCGCATCCCGGCCAAGAGAAGTGAGTTATGGCTTAATCGACCGCGCAGCAGCACCGCTATCCGAGAGATGCGGGCGCTACGGCAAAAGTTATATGCTTTCCTTTTGAAGCAGTTGGTCACTCATATAACAAATGACCTTGTTTTATTTATAGGCAATTTCCCGAAAAACTTTAGCAAAAATTTAAAGTTGGCAGTATTTTCCCCAGCTGCAACTTTAACGGGAGATGGTGGTTATGGTTCTTCAAGGGTCATTGGTTAACTTAACGAGCAGTGGTATATTCACCTCGTTACGCAGCGCTCAAAACAATGTGAGAACCAGCTTCGAACGCCTGGGATCAGGATTACGCATTAACAGCGCAAAGGATGACTCGGGTGGCCTGCTAATCAGTAATCGATTGGCATCTCAATTCCATGGGTTGGAACAGGTTTCAACCAACGCACAACGGGGAATAAATATTGCTGAAGTGGCCACCCAAGCGGTTACCGAAATTAACGATTTGTTACAAGAAATTCGTACCGCCGTTTTAGCAGCCCAAAACCCCTCCTCAACCTCCAACGCCCGGCTTGCCAATCAACGTGTGATTCAGGAAAAACTGGGTGAAATCAACACCGTAGCAAGTGAAACACGTTTTCAGAACAAAAACTTACTGGATGGCACCTTTGCCAGTAGCTCCTCATTTCGGACGGGCCAAGGCAATTTCGGGGGAGAAATTTCATTTGGTGCTGCTTCCACTAATTTATCCAGCGGCAGTAATTCTTTAAACATTGCCCTGGTTCAAGAAGGAACAGAAACTTTAAAAGCGGGTGATGACTTATCCTTTAATACCAGTATTCGTTTTGCTACAGACATCGCGGTCTCTATCGGTCAGCTGGCTCGAGGTTCAAATGCCGCAGGGACAAGTGACTTATTAACATCCACAACCTTCAATCAAGTCTCTCTGCAAAGTGGAGGGGCTATTCGATTCAACGGAACACTGGCCAACGGGATAAACAATTTTGCCGGAACGTTCCAGATTGAAAATGACAGTGATGTCAATGATCTTATTTCATCCATTCAAAGTGCCATTGATACAGCGGAAGCCGCTCAAGAAATCGATGGAACAGGAAACAGCGAAACCAATGTTAGTTTAAACACTGTCACTGGCCGGTTGGAATTTGGGAACAGCAACATCGGGGACATATCTCAATTTAACATTAATTTCCTGGTCGAAAATTCCTCTGGTGTACAACAAACCAGCTTTGGCTCTACCCGGGATCAAAACATTCATAACCAATTTATTGACGTCTCCTCAACCGGTGCCCGGATTGGAAATAGCATCAGCGCAATTACCGGATCAACCTTCGCCAGTGGTGAATATGAGATCGCCATTTCAGATGTGGTGGAAGCCCAAAACCGAGTGGTCGAATCCACTCTCGGTTTCTTCAATAGCATTAGTTTAATTACCCCCGTAACATCAGCTACTAATCTTTCAGATGGATTTATTAACGGCGTCTCATTGGCTAACGGTGACGTTATCACCTTTGGTGGATCTGATCCGGACGGAACTACATTCAGTGTAGCCTTCACAGTCAGTGATACCGCCACGTCAGAGGAATTTCGTGATGGGCGAGTTGCCACCTTCGGTGATTTGGTCAATGGTTTAAACAATCGTGACCGTTCCGATGTTGGATTCGGATTTAACGGAGCTACCGCAACATTAACCGCCTCAGGTACAATTCAATTGGAAGACGATCTTGCCACCACCTCATCCACCAATTTCAACTTCTTTGTCACCAATATTCGAACTATCGATGATGGGGAAGGGGGATTCATTATTGAATTTGAAAACTCAGAAACATTTGAAGCATCCGCTAGCACCGAAGGCAACAAAGCTTCCGCTTCCATCACCATCGCCGGTGGTCCAAGCCAAACGGTTAATCCGGGTGATATTGTCACCTTACAGGGAGGCAATGCCGTTGAAGAAAATGAACCTACTCCTTCTTTAACCTTACGGGTGGGAAATGATTTGGAAGAAGGAAGTGACAAGTTTGTTGTAACAGAAAATGTATATGAAGGCCGTTTGGGGAGTGGTCCAGCCGTGCAATTTAGAAATGGACAACAAAATGTGATTTTCACGGAAAATCCAAGAGATGGTTCAGGGGCCTTTCAACAGATTAAGATTGATTTCGACGATGTGCTTAATGTTACCAACACTATCGCTCAAGGTGCACAGCGTTTTGAATTGTCATCCACCAACAGGGAATTGAACTTTCAATTGGGTGAAGAAAACCAAAGAGGATTAGTGATTCCCGATTTACGCCCGAATAATTTAGGATTGAGTGAGGATGAGAATTTGACCACCATCGATGTCACCACTGCCTCCGGTGCGGAAGAGGCATTGGATATAGTGGATCGTGCGATTGAACAAACCAATGATGTTCTCAGCCGTTTGGGATCCTTTACCAATCGCCTGCAAAGCACCACCGAACATTTGGATTTCACCTCTTTTATTCTTGAAAACACATTCAACCAAATAACCAGCGCCAATGTGGCAGAAGAAACAACAAATTTGGCGTTGAACTCAATCTTTTTAGAAGCACGAACATCCTTGCTGATCCAAGCCAATACATTGCAGCAAAATGTGTTCGAGATTTTATATGGGCTTGAATAAGCAATCACGATTTGAATACCGGAGAAAACGATGAATTATCCGGTTCAAATAAATGCCATACCGAATGGTTTAAGGAGAATCCGGCGAACCCCTCGAATGAAATTTTATCCTCGGCGGGAACGCGCAAGGAGGCAATGCATTATGGGTATTTCAAGAATTAACAACAGTCTCAGCAGCCTGACCCTCTTCAATTTCGAGACGAACACCGCCCCCGAACTTCAGCGGAGTCTGGAACGGCTGGCTTCGGGCTTTCGAATCAACCGCGCGGCGGATGATGCGTCTGGCTTAAGCACATCCAATCGCTTGCAATCTCAAATTGCTGGTTTGAATCAAGCTTTCGAAGCCGCCCAAACCGGGATTAATCTGGCCAATACGGCGGATCAGGGATTAAACGGAGTGAGTGAGCGATTGAATCGTGTCCGCGAATTGGTCGTTCAAGCGGGATCAAGCACCCAGGACCAGGCATCACTCCAAGCCATCCAAGGGGAAATCGAACAAAATGTGGCTGAAATTGGGCGGATCGCGGAAACCACTCAGTTTTCCGGCCAAACCTTATTAAATGGCAGTTTTTCGGCACAAGCCACGGTTCGAGATGATGGCACACAGAGTGGAGTATCAGTCACCCAAAGCAGTTTAACCACCCGGGAAAATTTCTTTAATATCCAGGTAGTACAAGAAGGCTCGGCGCAAATCACCTCTGGGGAAGCAAGTGGTGAACAGCAAGTCCTGAATACAGGGATTCAAAACCAACAGGATGTGGCTGTTACGCGCGGGACATTCAACAATGGGAATAATCCCGCCAATGCCGGTGATGCGCTTACTGATTTGCAATTTAACGGTGTTCAATTGCAGAATAACGGCACAATCTCTTTCCAAGGCGTATTGGCGGATGGCCAAACAGCAATCAGCGGATCGGTTGAGATCGATGCCGGGACAGACTTGAATGGCCTGGCACAACAAATCCAGCAAACCATCGACGCAGCTGAAGAGGAAGCGAGGGTCAATACAGCAGATGGTTCAAGTGCCGAAGAAACCAATGTTGCAGTAAATGAAACTACTGGCCGGCTTGAATTTCGTAACGGTGCCGATCAGGGTGTCTCTGAATTTCAGGTTCAATTCACTGTATCGGATGCCAATGGAACAGTCCAAAACACATCAGAAAGCACCCGTGCCGCGGAAATCAATGGACAAGCCACTGGAGCCCAGGTTGGCAACTCAGTGACGGCAATTACTGGCAATACGTTTGACACCGGTCAATTATCACTCGAGGTTTCCAATGTGGTGGAAGCCAATCAACGAACGGTAGAAAGTAATCTGGCCATTAATAGCGCCAATGGGGGACCAGCGACTGCGAATACTAATTTAATTGGTTCAACCATCAATGGTGTAACGCTGGCTGCTGGGGATACCATCACACTAAATGGAACCAATGCCGATGGATCAACCTTCACCAACTCCATCACCGTATCTAATGTCGATTTAGGTGCCGGGCAAGGGGATGCCACGACAGTACAAAATCTGGTCGATGAATTAAATGTTCGAGACCGAAGCCAAATTGCAGGCGGTACCGGTAATCAGAGCGGCTTCGAAGATGCCACTGCCCAACTAACAGGAGATGGCCGGATTCAAGTAAGGGATGATGTAGCGCAAACCTCGCAGACCAATTTTACTCTTGCAATCAATGATCAATCCGGCGAGTTTGCCACGATTGTCGATGACGCCGCCGTTACCCAGGAAGGCAATGCACAGCGGGCCACCGTCCGAATCAATGAGGGACCGGCTCAAGAAGTGGAAGCCGGGCAAACGGTTACCCTATTTGGTCCCACAAATGAACCTGATGAGAGCGAAGCGCCCCAAATCACTTTGACCCTGGGTGAAGAACTAAGCAATGGAACAGATACGATCAACGTAACACGTGAAACATTTACAGGTACGTTGAATGGCGGCGAAGAAGTTCAATTTTCTGCCGGTGAACAGAACGTCACGTTTGAAAACGGTATTCGGAACAATGAAACGGTTACTCTTAACTTTGATGCGGCGCTCAATGTTCCTGAACTGGAAGAAAATGGATTGGGCACCGTGGTTATTTCTGCCAGTGCGCGGGAAGCCAATTTCCAAATCGGCGCAAATGCGGGAGAAAATACAGGTTTAACCTTCGGAGACGTTCGTCCACAAGCCCTTGGATTTGGGGAAGGACGATCCTTGAACGATATCGATGTCACTGATGAAGGCGGTGTGGATGAAGCGCTGCAAATTGTAGACGAGGCATTAAGCCAGGTGGACGAGGCACGTAGTGAAGTTGGCGCATTTTCCAACGGCCTGGAGGCAACAGCCAATCGTTTATCGGTGGCTTCAGAGAATCTGGTGGCGGCCAATTCTCGTATTGCAGATACCAATTTCGCAGCGGAAACCACACGCAATGCCATTAACCAAATGATTTTTGAATCGAATATCCTGGTGCAGTCACAGGCGAACAATTTATCAAACACTTTTTTCCTTGACTTGCTCCGTTAATACTCTCCTTGTCTCATAAACCAGTAAGTTACCACTGGGGGCGCAACACTGTTTGTGTCCCTTTTTTTTTGCTTATGCATCTTCTCTTTGCTTTTTTGCCTCTTCTGGTGATATAACACCAGCGGAAACGATAGTTTTAATGGCACTGTCGATGGGCACATCCAAATCAATAACATCGGAATCAGGATAGTATAGCAATACACCAGTAAAAGGGGTTGGACCAAAAGGGACAAGAACACCGATCAAATTCTCGCCGGTTTTTCGATTCATGCCTTCCATTTCTTCATTGGTGACAAAACCCAGTGCGTAAGATTTTACGCTGGGATAAGGCACCAAAACCACCCGATTAAAATGCTTTTTCCCTTCCGTGGTAAATACCAGATCAGAGAATTGCTTGGCAGGAGGATATATCTTTGAGATTACCGGCAAACGTCTTAATAATCCATCGATAAGCGGCAGAATTTGCTTTCCTATATAAAGCCTTGAAAAATAGCCAGCCACACATATGACAACCAGGATGATTACAACGCCTAATCCTGGGAGTTGAAACCCAATAAAGGGTTTAAGTAATTGATTAATATATTTGCCGACCACGTTTTCTGAAAATTGGACAATTAACACCAGGATATAGGCGGTGATAAAAATAGGCAGCACGGTTGCCAAACCGGCGAACATATATCGCTTGAGCATATTACCAATGGTGTGCATTGCTTTTTTGAAAAAACCCATAAGTATCATCTTCCTATCTGATAGAGAAATGACTCCATTTCATAAAAAGTTGATTATAACGCTATAAAGGTAGGGGATAAATGTATTATGGGATGAATCAAAGGGGTAGCGTAATGGTTTTAATTCGTGAATTATATTGGAACTATTTGTAGACTTTTGGGCAAGGTAATGATATGTCGTTGGATTTCAATACAATTCATGGTTTTTTACTTGATTTGGATGGCACGCTTTATTTAGGACCAAATCTATTCCCCGGGACACCTCTCCTCATCGAGCAATTGGAAGCAAAAGGCAAGCGGAAGGTATTTTTGACCAATAATTCATT
>CAZFER010000014.1:59894-105010 GCA_964517495.1 uncultured bacterium
GCAAGCCGTTATTTGCTAAACGGCCTGCCTTATATGGCAACCCACCCGGATAAAGTTTGCCCGACGGAGGATTTACCCATACCCGACACGGGAGCGTTGATTGAATACTTTGATGCCGTAACCGGCCGCCGGCCCATGGTAATCGGCAAGCCGCATCAAACCATGATCGATGCGGCTTTAAACCGATTGGGGACCGCCCCTGAACACACCGCCATTATAGGAGACCGGCTCTATACGGACATGAAAATGGGCGTTAATGGCGGCCTTAAATCAATCCTTGTACTATCTGGTGAGACGAAAAAGGAAGATATATCTCAATCAAAAATTAAACCCGGTCTCATTGTTAATGATGTTGGTGAATTAGCGAAGTTGTTGCTTTAAGAAACGGGAACGGTAGGCAAACCATTTATTATAACAATCTGTTCAGGAGGTCAGCAAATATCCCACACAAGCCCTATCCAGGGCAAGCCTTTCAAAAAGCAATGGCTGATGTCTATCTGCAAATAAAAATCCTGCCGTTCTGATCAACTATAACAATGATGGTTGTTGTGCCATCCCCTTTCACTCTCATGGCAAGGCCAGTGAAAGGGCTGAGAATCTAAATCATCTGGATATGAGCGTGCAGAGGCAAAACCCCCATTGTTCTCCAGGAAAACATTTCCTTCGAAGACGGCTCTTCCAAATTTGTTGATGGAGAATTTGCTTTCAGACCGCCCCCCATGACGGTATCTGTTATAGTTCGCCATAGTTTTTCATTTATTTCCTTTTCAAAGTTGAACAGCATCAAGGATTTCGTTTCATCGATGTTGGCATACAAATAAGTTGACATCATGCATAGGGCTCCTATCAAACAATTTTTCACTTTTTTTTAACGATTCATTAATACAATCTTCTTCACGATAGAACGAATTAACGTTCAATATAAATTTAATTATACTGAATATTTTTGATAATACAAGTATTTATTGAAAATTTAATTTGATAAATGAACAATATATCGGTCATAATTATTTGCATGTTGAACGGAATAGGTTATAATATGTATATGAAAGATTGATTGATTTTGAATGTTCAATATAAATTATGTACAAATAACGACTGGAGAAATAACGTGAGATACTTTCTTTCCCCTAAAGAATTAGCCGAAGTCATTAGTGTGAGTGAATCCACGATCAAGCGGTGGGTGGATAAAGGTTCCATCAAAGCGGTTAAAACCAAAGGCGGGCATCGAAAAATTGCCGTTAAAGAAGCGATCCGCCACATTCGCGAAAATACCACTGATTTTTATCATACTGATCTTATTGGTTTTCCCGATATCGACGCATTGGACAGCGACAAGCGCAAGGTCCCCCTCGATTCAAATTTGTTTTACGAGTATTTGATCGATGGAAATGCACAAAAGGCGCGTGGACACCTGGCTGCCCTTTATTTGCAGGGTTACAGTTTGGCAGAGATTTTTGATGGACCTGTACAACGATCCATGTCACGAATAGGGGAATTATGGACAGAAAGCGAAGCAGGGATATGCCGTGAACATCACGCAACCGATATATGTATACAAGCCATTAATGCGCTGCGAGTGATATTTTCTCCCCCATCAAATGCACCAGTCA
Organism: uncultured bacterium; assembly: GCA_964517495.1. Classification (GTDB taxonomy): domain Bacteria; phylum Hinthialibacterota; class Hinthialibacteria; order Hinthialibacterales; family Hinthialibacteraceae; genus CAZFER01. Next base: position 61,508 of record CAZFER010000014.1, read on the forward strand.
CACTGGGAGGAGCACCAGAGGATGATCCCTATTTTATACCATCCTTGTGTGCTGCAACTGTATTGATGTCAGAGGGTTATCAAGCCATCAATTTGGGCCCAAACACCCCCATTGATTCATTTTGCCGCTCCATTGATATCCACAAACCTGTATTGGTATGGATGAGCATAAGCAGCGGACGGCGCAGCCAAAAATGGTATGAAGAAATGGAAAAACTAAAAACCTACCTCACCGGTCGCAACGCCATACTTATTATTGGTGGACGAAACCATCATTTGGTGAAATCACTGGCTGATCAGAATGTAATCATCGGCACATCCATGCGCGAATTGGTAGCCTTCGCCAAAGGATTGCATTTGAAAACGAAAAAATGAGGTTTTGTATCAAATCTTTGGAATTTTCACCCAGGAAGTAGGTGCTTTTTATCCAGAATAAATGGATAAATTTACAAAGTTTTATTCCATACCGTTAAATTTCATTCCATAAACACCCCTAAATCAAAAAAAATTCAATCCATAAGATTAACTTTTTCAGCCAGTTAAAAATTTGTTAGGAAAAAAATTAAAAAAAATGTTGACAAATTGCTAAATTTTGGCTTTACTATCTTTAGTAAGAAAATAAATTCCAATAGAAAGGGGTGAAGAAAAAAACGTAATTGAACGACTCATTAGAAGACCAAAATATGGTTATGATTTAACAACATGCTTATTTTAATCAATGATATCAGTTTATAATGTTATTTTAATGTATTTGGAGGGCGATTTTTTTTTAAAGAAATTCTTTACTTTACACGGTAAAGATAACTTAAAAACAAAAAACAAGGGAGGCTCTTACCATGAAATCAACACTCACCAAACTGCAATATTTCTTTACAAGTGAAGATGGCCCCACTGCCGTCGAGTATGCCGTCGTCGTCGGATTAATCATCGTCATCTGCGTTGCTGGTATTGGCGCTTTCGGTGGTGCCTTAAACACGTGGTTTACTAATCTCTTTGATTCGCTTGGCCTGCCATCATCATAATGGAAATGGATGAGGGAGAGCTACTGAATTGTCGATGCCTACTGCTGATGATTTTGAAGATTAAGAGGAACCGCAGGTCAAAGTAGCTCTCCTTCACCCCCTACTCTCACGAAACACAAAAGCGAGGGAGAAATCATGAATACGGAAATAATCATAGTGGCTTCCATATTAACCATCGCAGCCTATATCGATTGGAAAGAACACCGCGTTCCCAACTGGCTCACTTTTTCAACCTGGCTGGCTGCTGTGGTTTCCTACTCTACTGTTTTTGGATGGAGCGGATTGTTGGACTGCATGTGGGGTACCGCCGCTGGCCTGGCAACATTGCTTATTCCTTATGCCTTAAATGGCATGGGAGCGGGTGACGTGAAATTGATGGCCGCGATTGGCGCCTGGGTTGGTGCAAAAGTCACCCTGCATGCCTTTATTTGGATCGCCTTGATCGGCGGACTGATGGGTGCCTGGTCAATTTATAAAAGCCGCCAGGCCAAACAACGGCTTAATATTGCCGTCCACGCTGGAAAAAATCTGGTTCGTTTGAAAAGCCTAAACCACGGTGTTGGACAAAATGCACCACAGAAAATGTTATTACCTTACGGTGTGCCAATCGCCTTTGGTTATTACGCCTATTTCATTTTTGGAAGGTTAGTGTGATGAATCGCAAACGGTTACATAAAGGGATTCGATCGGAAAAAGGCAGCGCCACCCTCGAATTCGCGGTTGTCCTGCCTGCCATATTACTCATACTGGTCAGCATCATCGAATTTGGCCGTGTCTTTATGGTTTACCAAATGGTGACCTCAGCCGCCCGGGAAGGCGCCCGAATGGCCGTACTGCCGGGTGCGGATAACGCCAAAGTGATGGAACGCATCAACGAAGAATTGACTCATGCCGGACTGGCAGCGGATAGCGTCACCTTTACCCCGGCTGATGTGGAATCCGCCGATCGGAATGATCCTGTAACCGTTCAAGTACAAATCAATTATGAATCCATCGCCATGGTTCCCGGTTTTATCCCGGGACTCAGCGGCTTAACCCTGCAAGGTTCTGTGGTTATGCGCAAAGAGGGTTTTGGTTGAGATTGATGGTGGTCGTTTGGAGGCTGAATCATGTCAAAAGCAACTGCATTTTTCGTTTTATTAGTCGCCGTACTTTCCGGCCTTATCGCCAGCGGCACCGTGGTGCAATACATCCACCAACAAAAGAACAGCCAGACTGAAACCACCATTCCCATGCGCACTGTGATCATTGCCGCTCAGGACCTTCCAGCAGGGACCACTCTTCACACGGATCACATCAAAGAGGTCCAATGGCCACTGGAAACCGCTCCACAAGAATCTTTTGATTCATCCAAGGCTGTGCTTGACCGAATGCTGAAAACATCCATATACCAGGGCGAACCATTCACCCAAAAGCGGCTGGTCAAACCCGGCACCCCCGGAGGCCTTCCCGCTTTGATTCCTCCTGGGAAACGAGCGATCACCCTTCGGGTTGATGACACCATCAGCGTGGCGGGATTTGTTCAACCAGGTCATCATGTTGATATTGTCACCACCCTCGATAGCGGCGCCATGCAAGAAGAGGCGGTCAGCAAGGTAATCCTGCAAAACATACGCGTCCTCGCAACCGGCAGTGAAATTGAACGGAAAGAGGATGATAAAGCCAAAGTGGTGCAAACCGTCACTGTACTCGTCGATCTGCCCCAGGCTGAACGGTTGGCATTGGCATCCAACATTGGAAGCATCCGGTTGGTGTTACGAAACCATGAAGACCGCGATGAAGAGATTACTTCCGGCGCAAAACTTACTAACTTAATCGCCAAAGATCAGCCAACAAATGTACCAACACCTCCGCCCACTCCAATCATCAACGAGCCGGAAGAAAAACCCACACCCAAAAACCTTCACACCGTGGTGGTCTATCGCGGACGAGAACAAAGTGAAGTGGTGTTTGAGAAATAATACTGTTTTTATCATTTTAATACATTTAATCAATTTATGTGTTGAGGGATAAACCGTATCTGTTTTGATTCGGTTTATGAAGGATGAAAAGATGAAAGACGAAATGGGGGTCTCAAAATGCAGACGCAATTACAAAACGTATTATACATATTTATTAGCCTTCTGGTAATCGAGGCAAGTTTAAGTCCATCACATTCTCAAACCACAATTGATGAACTGCTCCCCAATAAGGAACAGCTTAGCATCCCCATCAATAAATCTGTCATTGTCAAACTCACCACACCTGCTGAGCGAGTTTCAGTGGTGGCGGCAGAAATCGCCGATGTACAAATTATTGAACCAACCCAAATAATGGTCTCCGCCTTATCGGTGGGTGAAACCAGCCTGATCATCTGGACAGAAAGTGGCGAAATCCGCACCATCGATCTGAAAGTCAAGTGGAATACCTCTGCTATAAAAGAAACCATCAATACAATCCTGCCGGATGAAGCGATTGATGTGGTTTCGCTGGATAACGGTGTTGCCCTTACCGGCAAGGTGAGGAATATCGAATCGGTTCCCCAGGCGATGGATATTACACAATCCTATTCACCTCAAGTCGTAAACTTATTGGAAATGCCCGGTGTTCATCAAGTGTTGTTAAAAGTCAAAATCGCCGAAGTGGCATCAAATTTTCGCCATGAAAAAGGATTTAATTTCCTGATTAACAATGGCTCGGTCAGCGGGGGAAATGTGATGAGTGATTTAATCTCCGGTGATCTTTCCGGTGGGAATGTATCGATGACCGAAGCGGTCACCATGTTTTTTTCTATTTCGAATGGTGATGTCAGTTCATTCATTCAAGCGCTTGAAGAACGCGGGTGGTTTCACATCCATGCTCAGCCGAATTTGATAGCCCGCAGTGGCGAGACTGCCAGTTTCCTGGCGGGTGGTGAATATCCGATACCCGTAGTTCAAAGTGGGCTGAATTCCAATGCCATTACCATTGAATACAAAGAGTTTGGAGTAAAACTACAATTCACACCGACTATCCTATCCGAGAAAACTGTGCAATTGGATATCGAACCTGAAGTCAGCGACCTTGATTTTTCCAACGGTGTGCAAATCAGCGGATTTACCATTCCCACATTATTAACCCGGCGCGTACACACAGTCGTACGTTTAAATGAAGGTCAGACCTTTGCCATTGCCGGGTTACTCAACCGAACCGGCCAGAATACCAAACGTAAAGTTCCGGGTGTGGGTGATATCCCCTTGCTGGGGCACCTTTTCCGCGGAAAGGAAATTTCCGAACAACAAACCGAACTGCTGGTAATGGTCACTCCCCATTTGATCGCCCCCTTGGATGAAAATGAGAAAACCATACTCCCCGAACCGCTGGAATTTGAAAATCTACAACTGCATAAACAGAATCAAAAACATTCAAAAGTCCCATCAACGAAACAACAAACCATCAACAACATAAAGAACGATAAAAGCGTAAATAATGACCATTTCAACACCTATGCCGCCAGCCGTGAACGAATGAAACGCAGGATGAAGTGGTAAATAAATGGTGAAAAAAATGATGCAGCAATCGAAAGCAAATACAAATACAGAAAAAGGCAGCGTTATTGTATTGGTTGCAGTAACCCTGACACTGATGATGATCTCCATCGCTATGACGGCGGATGTAGGACTCGTTTTGCTGACCAAAAACGAACTGCAAAATGCTGCCGATGCCGCCGCCCTGGCCGGAGCAGCTCAGTTGATCGATGAAGATTATTTGACTGGATCGCCCGATCCAACCGATGATATCATCGATGCACGAGATTCCGCGGAACAGTATGCAAACTACAATCAAGCCCGCAAACAACCGATCCTACTTGACCGTAACGACAGCAACGATATTGAAGGTGGTATTGTTGTAGGTTTTATCGATAATCCCTTCGATTTGGAAAGTTCATTCCAAACAGAGGATGTTGACGAATACAATTCAGTCCTGGTCAAAACCGAACTATCGCAAAACATCAATGGACCGTTAAGTTTATTATTTAGTGCTTTCACAGGTATTGACACGATCAATGTGAAAGCCACCACAGTTGCCTCGATTAATGATCATATTCTTGGCTTTCATGTTGAAGCAGGAGGACGACTTCCCCTTCTTCCATTTACAGTTTATGTACATGCTTTCAATGAAGCCGTTGATCATGATAATCACCCTCCGGATAATCCTTGCCTCCATGAGCCTGATGTGGATCATTATGCCTATTCTGAGGAAACGGGTTCTGTTTCTGAATGCTATGGTGATGGAATACCTGAATTAAAACTTTACCCCAACAGCACGGATGTCTGTGATTTGCCACAAGCATCCGGGAACTTTGGTACTATCGATATCGGACCAGAAAACAATTCTACTTCCGATCTGATCGACCAAATATTGAATGGTGTTAAAGCAGAAGATCTGGAGATGGCCGGAGGGATGATCTTAAACGATGATGATGGAGATGGAATTTATTCCCGATGGTTCAATGCCGATCCTGGTGTAAGTACAGCCATTAAATCGGCCCTAACTGATATAATTGGCCAGCGCCGCATAATCTCCCTTCATCGCGATGTAACCGGAAGTGGGGATGGCACATATTATGAAGTCATTCGTTTCGTTAGTGTACGTGTGATGGATGTCCATATGACCGGAAAATTAGCAAATCGCCACGTTACAGTTCAACCATGTCATTTTGTTATCGACAACGCCATTGTCCATCCGGATGGGCCAAAATCAGGCTACGTGTATGGAATGGCGATTACAAGGTAATCACATGATGAATCATTCTGAATACCGAGGTGTACCCATGGCATCACAACTCAATCTCAAAACCACTCCAAATTCAATGGCATCGTTTCGATCCGTTATCATAGATCATGACCACAATCAATTGGTTGTAACGTCCCAAGCCCTGGCATCTTTCGATTTCATCGAGATTCTGGCGGAAAGCACCTCGCATTCGATGATCGATTCTTTGATCGAACACCATAAACCGGATCATCTCTTTATTCACATCGATGAATCCAATGTCGAACGTATCAAAGACCTACGCCGGAAACATGCTAAACTCAAAATCATCGTCATGGGCCAACCCACCAATGCTGACCTGGTACTGCGCTGTTTTCGCAGCGGGGCGGATGAGTTTTTAACCACACCATTGCAGCATACTGAACTGCTTTCCACCCTGGAACGTCTGCGAGTCAAGGACAACCAAAACCAAACTGTAAAAACCCATAATGGCCGAGTTATTGGCATCTGGGGCAGCCGGGGTGGATGTGGAACCAGCACCCTGGCCTTGAATCTGGCCGATCTTATTAACCATTCCAAATCTGCAATTGTGGTGGATTTCCATCCAAGACAAGGCGACCTTCGCTATTTTATGGATATTGAACCGGCCTTCACCTTGCGCGACATCGCAGAAACCTACGAACGATTTGATGATATTTTGATTGACAGTGTCACCACCCAATTAAAAAGCGGCCTGCATCTTTTATTACAACCCAATGATGAACCGGGATTTCATCTGAATGCATCCATGATGACAGCCCTTATTGAATACTTGCAAACCCGTTATTCATTCGTGGTGTTGGATTTGGGATGTGAATACGAAAATCTAAGCCATGTCTCAGTTTTATTGGATGACTTATACCTCATCTTGAAACAGGATATGGCTGCCCTGTTTATGGCGACTCAAAAATTACAGTTTATAAACGAATCAGGATTTGACATGAAACATTGCCAAATCGTCATCAACACATTTCACCCAAAAGCCTCGCTTCCACTGAAGCGAATGGCCAAAGTCCTGAGACAACCCAACCCCATTACAATTCGTGAAGACGTAAAAAACTGTATGAACGCCATTAATCGTGGCGTGCTGTTATCGGATTTATCAAAATGGGGCAAAGCCTATAAGGATATTAAACGTTGGAGCACATCTTTGCTGAAAACACCAAAACCACAACCTGAAAGCCTTCATCAGAATGCCACCTTGCCATCACTGGTGATGGCAAAATCGGCATTAGCCCATTGAATATTATTAGAAAGGTTCAAAAACAATGAATACGAACCTGGCCACCTTAGATATGGATCATTCATCCGCCGCTCGCCAGTCGCGGTTAAATGAGCTCAAAATCGATATTCACCGCCGTTTGATCGACCGGCTTGATCTGGGGCGAATCACCGATCAAAACAAGGAGCAGGTCAAACAACAGGTTAAACCAGCCATCCTGGAAATGATCGCCTCCCAACCAGCGGCATTAAACGGCAAAGAACGCATGGGCATTGCCGAGGAAATCCTTGACGAAATCTTTGGATTCGGCCCTCTTGAACCTTTGTTGCAGGATAACGATATTTCCGATATTTTGGTCAACAATTTCCGGGAAATTTATGTAGAAAAAAAAGGCCGGCTGCAGAAAGTCAATTCACGTTTTCGCGATGACCGCCACCTCTTGCAAATCATCGATCGCATTGTATCAAGGGTAGGACGGCGGGTGGATGAAACCATGCCCATGGTGGATGCCCGTTTGCCTGATGGCTCACGCGTTAATGCGATCATCCCCCCTCTCGCATTAAATGGACCATCCATGTCAATACGCCGCTTTGGGGTTAATCCTCTAAAATTGGACGACCTGATCAACAACAAGTCCATTATCCCAGAAATGGTGGAATTTTTAGAAGGTGCTGTTCGCGCCAAACTAAACATGCTCATCTCAGGTGGGACCGGTTCAGGTAAAACCACTTTGCTAAATATCCTCACCTCCTTCATCCCACCCAATGAACGCATCATCACCATCGAAGATTCAGCCGAGCTCATTCTTCAACAACCCCATGTGGTACGCCTGGAAACTCGTCCACCCAATATCGAGGGAAAAGGCGCCATCACCCAGCGGGACTTGTTATTCAATTGCCTCCGGATGCGTCCTGATCGCATCATCCTTGGAGAAGTTCGCGGTGCCGAAGCATTGGATATGCTTCAAGCCATGAATACCGGCCATGAAGGTTCATTAACAACCATCCACGCCAACACCCCACGTGATGCGCTCAGCCGGATTGAAACCATGGTATCAATGAGTGGATTGGAAATCCCCATCCGTGTTGTCCGCCAACAAATTGGCTCGGCCATCAACCTAATCATTCAGGCATCCCGCCTGATGGACGGACGGCGGCGCGTTACATCGATATCTGAAGTCGTGGGGATGGAAGGGGAAATTATCACCATGCAGGAAATTTTTCAATTCCGTCAGGAAAACGTGGATGCGGAAGGAAACGTACACGGTTCCTATGTTGCGTCCGGCATAAGGCCACGATGTATGGCCAAGTTGGAAGCAGCTGGGATTCGCCTGTCACCCGAACTTTTCCGGCCAGGCGCCAAAGTAAGAGTGGGAGCACCATCATGACAGCATTAACAGCGTTTATAATCACGTTTATTTTTTCTACTTTATGCGTTGCCTGTTTAGCTTACTTCGTCTACATAATGCTTTTTGCTCATCGAGCAGCCGTTCAAAAACGTATCAAAAACATTGATCCTTCTCTTTTTTCGGGAGGATCATACGACCAAACACTTGCATTACTCAAAAAAGACAAAACCTGGACAAGTGAAGAGATGTTTTCTGATGTCCCTCCCCTGCTCAACCTCCCGTTGCTACTTCAGCAAGCGGGTATGCAGCAGGATGCTGTTTCATGGTTCATAAAATGCCTTATCTTTGCTGGTATATCGGGATTGATCTGTCTCCTCATTACACAAAATATTCTCCTTGCTATTAGTGTTTCAGTCATAGCGATTGCCATTCCTTATATATCCATTTTTATGAAGCGAAAAAAACGCCTGGCTGCTTTCGAAGCCGGCTTGGCTCAAGCGCTGGAAATCATTGGCCGATCCCTGCGTGCCGGGCACCCCATATCCATGGGGCTTAAGATGGTTTCGACTGAATTACCCGATCCGATCGGCATGGAATTTGGCCGCTTGTTTCATGAGTTGCAGGTTGGTTTGCCCATTGAAGATGCACTTCGATCACTCGCCCGCCGTGTACCGTTGCTTGATGTGCGCTTTTTTGTGCTCTCGGTGATCATTCAACATCAAACCGGGGGTGACTTAGCGGAAGTATTGGACAATCTATCGAAAGTTATTCGCGACCGTTTTAAAGTCTTGGGCCAGGTAAAGGCCCTAACTGCAGAAGGCCGTCTGTCAGGCTGGGTGCTAAGTATTTTGCCTTTCTTCGTCTTCTGCCTCATTTTATTTATTAATCCTCAATATGCGCTCTTACTGCTTAAATCCGAACTTGGACAACGCATGCTGGCGGTTTCGATCATTATGCAAATTATCGGAATATTTGTTATTCGTAAAATCGTCAATATAAAGGTATAAATCATGGCTTGGATCATATTAATCACCTTTACATCCGTTTTTTTGGCTATTATTGGACTCGCCACCCTAATCGGAGTTGTGAAAAGCCCTGTGGAAGAGCGAATCGACCGGCTTTATCATCCCAAAAAACATATGTCGGATATATCCACGCCTGCCTTTTATTCCGATAACTCTTTTCTCTCCTGGCTGGGAAAACGTATGGCCCCGAATGATCCCAAACAACGCAGCCTCAGTAAGCAACGATTGGCGATGGCTGGGTATTACAGCGATGCATCCTACAACGCCTACTGGGGTATTAAAATTGTGGCTATGATTGGCCTACCACTGCTGGTTTTCTTTCTATTCTCAGTTCAACCCGGTTCGATTAAACAAGCGTTTTATCCGATCATTATTTCCATTGGCTTGGGCATGTTTCTCCCTGATATCATGCTTCAAATCAAAAAGCGCCAACGGCAGGAACAAATCTTTTGTGGCTTGCCCGATGCCTTGGATTTGTTAGTGGTCTGTATTGAAGCAGGGCTTGGATTGGATGCCGCCATGCAAAAAGTCAGTGAAGAATTTCACTTGAGCAATCGTGTGCTTAGCGATGAATTGAATTTATGCTGCTCAACCATTCGTATGGGGCATCCCAGGAATGAAGCCCTGCATGATTTGGGTGAACGAACGGGGGTGTTGGATTTAAAGGCGCTGGTCGCTGTTCTTATTCAAGCGGATCGATTTGGAACCAGCATGGCGAAAGCCCTGCGCGTCCACGCCGAAGATATGCGGACTCGGCGGCGGCAGAGAGCGGAAGAAATGGCCGCCAAAACCACCGTCAAACTGATTTTCCCGCTGGTGCTGTTTATCTTTCCCGCCATCTTCGTGGTGCTAGCCGGGCCAGCCATTATTCGGATCATCGATATGTTTGCCACACACTCAATGTAAAAGGAGCCAATCAGATGAAACATATTCAGTACCCTTTATTCATTCTTCTTATTTTCGTCGGTTGCGGAAGCAATCCCAAAAAAGAGAATTGGGCCATTATACCATCCAACGGAGAGGAAATCTTTACACCCTTCGATAAAATGGTTGCCAATGCACGGCAGCCGGAACACACCCTCGGCCATGTCTATTTCGATTTCGATCAGGCTCAATTAACGTCCAATGCCAAAGAATTGCTCAATGATATGGCCAATACCATCAATGCAAGGCCCGGCACTGTCGTCATCGAAGGACATACCGATCATGTAAACAGCCATTCATACAATCAAAAACTATCCGCCCAGCGCGCTTTGGCGGTTGCCAACTATCTAACCAGCGCCGGCGTGTGGGAAGAACGTCTTCATATAAACTATTTTGGTGAATCTCGACCCACCGCCACCAATTGGCAGGATGAAGGCCGCGCCCTGAATCGGCGAGTCACGCTAAAAATGTTTCCCCTGGGCGAAGGGATGTCCGGCCAGCAAGCCGATAACGTTTTGAAAAATATGACCCAGGGTCAAAAAAGCGAAACCCCACAACTAAATTTATTTGGAATGCCCTCTGGCAATCAAAACACTGAAGGCATGCCAGAGGGTGGCCAATCACCGTTTGGAAATCAATAAATATTGGCGGTTCTGTTATATGAATACACAAACTCTTTTCCCCGATAGTGACAGGATGGATAACGCACTCCCTTCGGCTCCACGAACTCGGGCAGAATGCGGATTGTCAGAAGCCTATCTATGCGACCTCATCACCAAGCATCTTTATCGATATGGTGTGCTAAGTGGACATGAACTGGCAGCTAAAATATGTCTCCCATTTCTTATCATTGAAACCATGCTCGAGTATCTCTTAAAAGAAACCTATCTAGAAAAACGCGGTGGGAACGGACTAGGCAATTCCACTGATCGGTACGGTTTAACCGATCGTGGGAGAAACTATGCACGTGATATTTTGGAATTGGATACCTATACCGGCCCGGCACCAGTTCCATTGGATCAATATCAGTCTTACATCAAACAACATAATCTCTCTTCGATCTCCGTTACCCATCAACAATTGCGGGATTGCTGGAGTGATTTTATCATTGATGATCAACAATTGAATCAACTCGGGCCTGCGATTTGTTCAGGCAAATCCTGTTTCCTTTACGGGCCGCCAGGTACCGGCAAAACCACCCTGGCCAAAAAGATCGCCTACTATTTTGATCACTATGGCGGGCATGTGGCCATTCCTCATGCCCTTTTAGTGGGAGGGAGTGTAATTCGGTTATTTGATCCCGTTCATCATGAACACGTAATACAGCATCAATCAGATGAAGCAGATCAAATCATACGTCCAACCAGCAGTGATCAACGTTGGGTGCTTTGCAAACGGCCAGCAGTAATCGTGGGTGGAGAACTTTCACTGGATATGCTGGACCTGCGTTATAATCCCACCACCAAATATTATGAAGCACCACTGCAATTAAAAGCCAATGGTGGTGTATTTATTATCGATGATTTTGGACGGCAACTGGTTAAACCAAGGATGCTGCTGAACCGCTGGATTATTCCCCTGGAAGAACGAATCGATTATCTTACACTTCACACCGGAAAGAAATTCGCCATTCCCTTTGAGCAACTCGTGATTTTTGCGACTAACCTTGAACCCAACGAGTTGGCAGATGAGGCATTTTTACGCCGTATACGTTATAAGATTTTTATCGGAGAACCCACCCTGGAAATCTACTTGCATATCTTCATGCATGAATGCAACAAAAAAGGATTACACATTAACACAGATCAGCTGGAAACCATCATCTCCCAAGGTTACGCAAACCATCAACGTCCCTTGCGCGCATGTGATCCTCGTGACATTACCGATCAAATCTATAATTACTGCACATTTCATCAACATTCATATTTCATAACGGATGAAATCCTTCGTCAGTCCATTGATCAGTATTTGTCCGATTCTATCTTAACCACTCAATCTCAATCGTCACAATGATTCGATGTAAAATGGATTCCAAACGTTGAGCCTTTACCCAGTTCGCTATCCAGGCTAATTTCATACCCTAATAAATCGGCAAGTGAACGAGTTATGGGTTTGAAGGATTAATTCGATCCAGCAATCGAGTGAAGTTTTGATCCAATCGCTGCAGGGATATCTTACTATTGATCTTTTCACTCAAGGCAAAACACATTTCAATAAAACAATCTATTCCACGGTCTTCGTTTAATTGATGGGCTGAAAATTCACGAAGCGCATTTTGTTTTAATTTGGTTACTTCATCCAATAATTTATACAGTTTTTCCAAATCATCGCCCTCTGGCTTACGCCCTAAATCCATTTGTCGGCGTTCGATATCAACAAGGGATCGGATATATTGATCCAGTCGATGTTCCTTTCGCTGCTCTATTTTTCTCTTTAGCCATTGCCCTGCAAAGAAGAGAAAAATCAAAATGGACACAATAAATGATCGAATATTTTCCGTTGATTCAACAAATTCAGGATTAATCAAAGGTTTTAGTTCGGGATCATACGCATGTTGTGCACCCGGATGAATGGGAAATTCAAAACCCGCTTGTGCAAATTCAACACCTTGCTGGTGTAATTCAAACAATTGATTGTCTATCATGAATTGGGGATCCAAAATAGCATGGGTCATAGTCTCCACAATCCTTGTATGGGTTGATTGATGACATAGTAAATATGCACCCGTGGCAACCGTCTCAATATCCTTATCCGGTATGGTTTTTGGGTAGGTGGAATAAAAGCCTTTTGGAATCTCATGAGTATAAATATACCAGTTTTTCTGCACCAAAGATTTGACATAAGGTAAAGGCATTATTTGAGTTTTAAATGAACTCAATAGGTCTTGAACAAAACGTGATTGCGCCCCAACTGTGACAATAATAGCATCCAATTGATCTTTCTGTAGTAGAACCGCCGCCTCGGAATAACTAAGATGAAGCATTGTTTCAGGCAAGGATTCTAACCCATAATGTTCTAATAACAGTTTGGCCATGGCATAATCACCTGAGTTTTCCAAAAAAACACAAACTCGTTTATCCCTCAAGTCAAAAAAGGATTCAACCCCACTTTTGCGGCGAACTAAAACATGGACCACTTGCGAATAGAGATTGGTCACAAAGCAGATATTCTGATCTTGCTTTGGTTCTTCCTGATTTAAACTTTGAATGGTTCCAGGTTGATACAAGGCAAAATCAACATGTCCATCCCTTAACAGATTAATGTTTTCAAGTGAACCGGAAGTTTCGATAACATCAACATTGACATGGTATCGGGACTCAATCGATTCCTTTAAACTCAAACCGAGCGAGCGATATACCCCTTGTTTCATACCTGTTGCTATGGCAATCCGCTTGGGATAAGCCGTTACCCAATCAACAAGGGGCATCACTAAGAATGGCAACACAATTAAAAACAGAATAATGAATATCTTCAATATATCGCTGCTTTTACGTTTGTTATCTTTGTTGGTCATATCAAATGCCCCCCCTTTTCACACACCTGTCGATTAAAGGCATTTTAGCATGAATAAGCTAATTCACCTCCAAAATTAAACAAAACAAGACACATTTGATATATTGAAAGATAATAAATGCTTACAAATTAATTTTTAGCACTTCGGCAGGCATTCCTATGACTGTGACATGATCCGGCACATCGCGAATTACTACAGCCCCTCCACCAACCATTGCCTCATTGCCAACCGCCAGGTCAGGTAAAACGGTTGCACCAATACCAATTTGGGTTCGTTCTCCAACCCTCACCGTTCCGCCTAAACATACTCCAGGCGAGATATGTGCCCCCTGGCCAATACGGCAATCATGGTCAACCGAACAACGTGTATTTAAAATCACATGGCGATCAATCCGGCTGCCACTATTGACCACCACACCCGCCATCGCCACCGTACCTTCGGCGATGCTGACATCTTCGCCTATCACAGCGGATGGATGAATCGCTGTCACCAAAGTAAATCCCTGGTTAACCAGGAAATCCGCTTTTTGTAACCGAGTTTGGTTATCTCCGATGCCAATAATCCCATCCTTCACCCCGCGCTCATGCAATATACGAATACCATCGTCAGGAAGATAGACCTGGCAGCCCCTCACCATTGATCCTGCTTTTGTATGATCATCATCGATAAGGATACTGACTTCAGCCCCGCAGCGATGAAGAATATCGATAATAACACGCGCATGCCCTCCTGAACCATAAACAAAGACAGACTGACCGGATTGAACCTGATGTGAAATGGTTTGATTCATGAATCGCTTTCCTGCTCCAAGAGTTGGATTGTCATATCGAGTAACGCTTCCTGCAACGTCCGGGCGACCACAGGATCACAATTGGGATGGCGTATTTGCCACACTTCCCGCGTGGATTCCACCCCCGGCGTCATGGCAGGGAACAAGGTACTCAAATCTTGAATGATATAAAGCAATTCGCTCACATTGGGAAGGGGAATAAGTTCGTCCTCACTCTGCCAATCATCCACATAGACAAGATGGTTTTGATCAAATGGCATGGCGGCATATTCATCAAGCAACATAAGCTGGTTATGCCGAATCCCCAGCACAAAATACGTTTGGCCTTGATAAACAACCCGCTCTCCAAACTCAGGTTCCAACATTCGTTGGTGAAATCGGCAGAGATCTCTCAAACGACGAAATTTGGGGATTAATTCATAGGCGTCATTCATATGGCTTCATCATCCAAGGGAAAGGGAGGCAACCCATATTCCAAATCGCCGAACACTTCTGCACCATATTTATAAACCTCAGTCTCTTCATTCCTCCAGGCATCCGCATCCAAACCCGCTTTAACACATGTTGCACTCACAAAGGCGAGAACATCCCAGTTATGTTCAACCGCCACTTGCGGCAATAATGTCCCACCACGCCACGATCCAAAGCCGGTTTTCCCCCGAACCTGCAAGCCATGCAAGCCGATTGTGATATCACCCAAATCCGACACCCTTTCCAGTGGAGTTAATACGGAAATCTGAATATCAATATCCGGCAGTTCCTCCAAAAAAACCGGTTTAAAACGTACATCATGGGTGGCGGATTCAACCGCCATTACAGCCACAGATTGCTCCAATACAATCCCTTTGGCTTCAAATCGGCCCAAGCATCCCCGTAATTTGCCATGATTTTTAAGGGTGACAAACAAGCCATATTCCCGTTTGAGTGATTCATAAGGTGAGTTAAATTCAAACGGTTCATTTTTTAAACTACAATAAATACTTTTACGGGCAATCCACAATAACTGCCGCCGTTCATCATCCCCAAAGATAGGAACAGGGTCCATCGCGCCCTTCCCTTCCGTTATTCTCCCGCAGGTGAAAATACGGCAAACGAGCCATAACCCACAACCCGGTCTCGTTCACCCATTATACAATCCCCACTATTTTGATAATGCAATGTTTTTGCTTTGGTCGCTCCAAAAGCCCGTGCGGCTTCAACCGCGGTTAACATGGCACCACTCCCGCACATCACACAATGCAGGTTATCCACTGGTTCTGACGTCAACCGCTTTAAATCCGCAAAGATGGCATGTGGTTCCAAACTCTCCAGGCTTTTTAATAGTGCTCGATCCACCCGATTGGCATCCTCATAGGGAGGATAATGGCTCATGTCAGATGAAATCATGACCAATACCTTTTTGCCTTGTTGCGATTGGATGGCCCGGGTTATTTTCTCTCCCAAGGTTTTACACAATTCCGGCTCGCAATGCGAAGTTAGCACTGAAACAACCTTGGCTTCCGGAAAAACCTCTTGCACAAATGGCAAATTCACTTCCACTGAATGTTCACCAAAGTAGGCTGAAGAATCATCATGAATGGGATCACCTTCCCCCAGCAAAGCGTTAACAAAATCTTTATCAACTGGAATATCGCCCAAGGGTGTCTGGTAATAATCTCCATTAAAGACACTTCCACCTTCAACACCTCGATGGGCCAAAGCAATAAACAATATAGTGTCAGGGTTTTGGTTTTGAACAAAACGAAACGAATAACCGGCCACCGGCCCTGAAAAAGGATAACCGGCATGGGGAGTCAATACAGCAAACACCGGCTCATGGGTAGCATCGATCTGCGCTTCTTCGATATACCGATGGATATCCTCCCGCAACTCATCAGGGTTGTCAGGATAAAATCGGCCTGCTACCGCCGGGCGTAATATATTTGTTTTTCCTGTGTTTATGTTATTCATTTGGTTTCATCCCCAAAAAACGTTTATCCATTTTAATATAATTAAAATTAAATTTTTGTATATTTCTATTATAATTTTAATCGTTCCACACCAAAATTAAACCATTTTTTTTGTATTCTATTAAAACTCAGTGGGTTTTAATTCCTTCCACCGCCCCTCCATAAATCGAAACACCGTTAAAATGGTTTGAACGATCGGTGCAATCCCCCACGCCAGCCATGCCCCACTAATATCATATTGAGTCGTCTGAGAAAGCAAAAACGCTACAGGCAGCATTAATAGCCATTGAGATAAAATGGTATAACGCATCGCCGGGCGGGTATCACCCGCACCCGACAATGCTCCACTAACCACAATCGAAACACAATTACAAAACTGCTCTAAGGCGATAAACCGAATCGTTAACTTGGCCAAACCCACAACTTCGGGTACATCATTAAAGAATTTCACAATCCACTCAGGGATTAAAAATAAAATCAAGCCAAGCAAACCAAATATCAACAAACACACTTTGAACGATGTCCAACCAACTCCTTCAGCCTCTTTAATATTATTGGCCCCTATACTTTGCCCCACCAGCGCGGAGGTCCCCACCTGAATGGCAAGCGCAGGCATAATGGTCATCATTCTCACCTGAAAACCCACTGTGGCCGCCGCCACCGCCGCCGTTCCTGCAGATGTGGTCGCGATGATACGGAAGAACAAAATCCGGGCGCCATTGCGAAAAAATCCTGATATCCCAGAGGGAAATCCAATATTCAACATGCGCTGAATAAGATCAAAATGCATGTCCGGTGTCCAGTTAATAAACACCTTTCTCCCTCCATCTGACAACACCAGCAAAGCCCAAATCGCACCAATCATGCGCGCCACAATGGTTCCCAACGCAATGCCTTTTACCCCCATTGCCGGGACAATCCCCAATCCAAAAACAAAGATATAATTCAGCCCTATATTTAAAACAATAATGACAGAGGTTATCTTTAACGGTGTTTTGGTATCGCCCAACGCTCGAAATACCGCATTAACGGTAAAATTAATCATCAAGAAAACCACCCCGCCCATCAATATATGCAAATAGGGAATCCCATGCTGCATAACTTCCTCAGTGGCTCCCAACAACAGTAACGCATGCCTGGCCAATAACACCCCACCTATCCCTAATACCAACCCGGAGCCAATCGCGAGATAAAGCGAATGCCCGGCCACCAACGATGCCATATCATAGCGGCCAGCCCCATAGTACTGAGCAATGAGAGTTATGGTTCCGGTGGTTATGGAAAGCGTTCCAATCATAAACGCTAAAAACACCTGGCGGGAAAACCCGATAGAGGCCACCGCATCACTCCCCAAAAAACCGGCAAAATAGATATCGGTCAAACCAACACAGGTTTCCAGCAGTGAGTAGATAATCGTCGGCCATGAAATGGTCCACAATCGCCGAAGTATGCGTGTATCAATAAAAGGCAAATTCATTTCACATATTTTGTTATAAAAAACTCCCTCGCTTGGTTTTATCGAATCTCAGATAAAGCAAAATAAAACCAAATTCAAATTACAGGCGAGAGAAATTGGGGTTATCGTTAATACCCATACTCTACCACTCGCACAGATAAACGAAAAACCCTGGGAAAACATTATTTTTTGTAACATGTCAACCATACGCATTGGAAAAAGTATGAAAACTTTCATTTGGCGCTACTATTCCTCCCCCCATGAAATGGGAGAGGTTAGGAGGAGGTTAAAGGATTACACTCTCTCGGTTTTCTTATCAACCCTCCCCCAGCCCCTCCCAATCTTGGGTGGGGAACGGAACTTCATATAGCTGAGCTCTTATAACTTTTAAGGGTGGGAATTGAAATTGAAAGTTATGCGATTAATTCAGTTCTGATAAAAGCAACCCTTTTTAACAAGGGGTTGAAATCCCTTATTGCTTAAAAGAATCACAACCCCTCATTGCCTATTGTTAAATCACCCGCTCAAATTGATCGAGTGAATAATGCCAAACCTTCTCTCCACAAAATCGATTGCCTTCGGGACAAATCGGTTTCAAACCGGCTAATTCACGATGGGTACACGGAGGTAATAAATAACGCCCGATTCGAGGATTCACCTCGGAAATTTGCTTTGCCTCATCCAAAGAGGCCAGCCAAATCTCCTCTTGAGCGTTATAACATAAGCGCATGGCGTGCTTGTGATGCAAATTTAAAAGATCAGAGGATTCCGTAAAACGAATCGAAACCGCGTTAGGTAGCAAGTACTGTACATATTCATCCTTAATCCCCAAACGACGCAGTTTCTGTATCCCCTCCCATATTTGATTCATGGTATCATCGTATTCCCGTCGTATCGAATCGTCCTGCCCAATCAATGTCGGTGTAATATAATCCGGTTGATCGGTTAGATGGGCAGCCAGTATGGGCCGGGAGGCAGGTGTCATGCGATGGCGCTGATCCTGAGAATCAGCCGTATGGCTTAATTTCTTGCGAAATGTATATCCGGGATGATGCATCGTCCGGCTTAATTTCGCCAACGTGGTAAGATTAAGTGATTCACCCAGCAGTCTATTCCGCCCAGGGTTCATGGCCAGATCAATGGCCTCATCATCGGAAAGAGCGTTTCTCGGTACGCCTAACACTTCGCGAACGGAATCAGCCAGGATCTTCTCATTCTGTATCTTATAATCAATCAGTTTGGATACCCGCCCTTCAAGGTCCTTATCAAATTCATCCATGAAGTACTGAGTTTGATCAATGTTATTATGGTTTGCAAACCACGGCCATTCGGGAAAATCCTCAGGTGCAATGGGTTCCTCGAGAATGTTTCTGAATTTAGGCTCTTCCTTAAGCACACTTTCCACCATTTGTCCAATCACGATACGCTGCTCTAGCGGCGCATCACATTGCTGGCAAAGCCGCCAATACCGAAGCAGCGTCACCCCACTAACTGTGTGATAGAGATAAGAAAACGTCGCCACCGGCAATACATAACGGGCGATTTCCTGTGCCTTTTTTTGCACATCTCTCATGTATTTCTTCTTTTCAAGTGAACGCTTGGGGAAGCGCTTCAGATAAAAAGTTGACGTCAGTGGTTTAAGCCGCTCAACCAGTGAACGGTATCGTTCCATTTGATACGCAACTGTCTTCTCATAAATCTCCCGAGCTTCTCCATGTAACGGGGGAATAGCTACCTGCCCCGGTTTCACTTCGACATAACGCTGGCTGACCTGCTCGGAGTTATAAAATGGATGACTGTGCAAAAACGTCCAAAGAAACTGGCGTGAAACCCGATCCAGAGTAAATTGATAATGTGCATGCTGCAATGTGGTATGATGCCCGGCGCGATACAAACTTTCAGCCAAAAAATCCCACTTTTCGCTAATATCATCTTCCGAAATAATGCCCTTGGAAGAATAACAGGTACGCGCGGTAGCAATGAAATTTTCATATGCGGAATCGAATCGTTTTACAAGTCGAACAATCGGTTCCGGCGATAGAAATCGTTCCTCCATGCCTCAACCTCATTGGATAAAAAATGCGTTGTTGATAATCGTTCTTCTATTCAAATCAGGGTAGCAAATAACCTTTTAAATCATTCTGCGTTGGTTTTGAAGAACCGCTGTCTTCCTTTTCTTGTTTGGTTTCATTCGATACTTGATTGGATTGCTCCCGGCGTTCCACGTTGCTGCATGATAAACAAAAACAGCAGATAAAACCAAACAACAGTCCACAAATCCTCTTCATGCCGTTAGACTCTTTATCGAATATTGATAAAATCATTGATTTGAAACCCTTTCTAATTAAAGGATAGTGGCATGATGAACCAAACCATACGTATATTATATCCAACCTTGCTTGTTGTGATGTTTTGTTTCGCCGTCTCCATAACGGCGCCCGCCGCTGTGGTGCATACCAAACATGGACCACGAGAGGGCCAGGTTATCGTTCGTGAATTTGAACATATCGTTATCACGATTCTGACACCAGATAAGCGCCTTTTCCAGTTCTATGATCAGGATGTTGAAAAGGTGACCGCTCCCGAAAAAATCCTCCTGGCCACCGCCACCCAACTCTACAAAGAACCGGCGGAAGATGCCGAAAAAGTGATCGAACTGGCACGGGGCCTGCAAGTCAACATCCAATCCACCTCCGAGGATAAGCAATGGGTGGAAATTACCTGTTGGGGTGATCACGAAGGATGGATCAAACAAGATCAATTAACCGATGAAGTCATCTTTACCAAGGGGCTTAAATCAATCACCCCATCGACCACCACCCCTTCAACAGAAAAGATTAAATCCCCAACCTCTACGATTATCACACCGGGCTATCGAGAAACACCCAGCGATGCCCCCAAACCCGAAAAAACCGATAATGAAGGACAGTAAAACCATTGGACACCGGACAATTTTTTATCGATCATGCACGCTATAAATTGATGCAGGATTATTGGCCAAAGGTTCAGCAATGCGTTGAATTGCTTTCCGATGACCATCTATGGTGGCGGCCCAACGCCAATAGCAATAGCGTGGGGAACATCCTGCTGCATCTCTGTGGGAACCTTCGCCAATGGATCATCCACGGCCTGGGTGGCTCAGAAGATAAACGCAATCGGCCTGCTGAATTTGCTGAAAAGGGGCCAATCCCTGCCCATGAATTATTGAACCGTTTGCAGCACACATTGGAAGAAGTCGATCAAACGCTGGCTACCGTCGATGCATCAACCCTACTGCAGCCCCGTGTCATTCAAGGTTTCGAAGTGAATAGCCTGGCGGCGATTTTTCATGTGGTCGAACATTTCGCACAACATTTGGGGCAAATCAGTTATATTACAAAAATGCGATGTGATGTGGACTTAAACTATTTTGATTTATCCGGCGAGCGTGGTTTATCCTCCCAAAGCGAATCGTGGATGTAAAACATGCCAAAGGCTTAAACAGGCTGGAAGCCTGCACCACAACAAACTCACAAAAACAACTTGTATACAAACCTTAATCCAATTTAGAGCTAAGTTAAGATAGTGGATACTTCTTCAATAAATTGATCCACTCTGGAATACTTATTGCTTGAGTATATTGTTAATTGATTTCGTTATATGGGAAAATAATTGGATCCGAATAGGTTTTTTCATGCAACGATGTGGGCAACCCTGCCGGCTGGGGTGAAAACAGTCCGGAAAATTTGGTCCCAAAACAAAGGAGATAGGGAATAAAATGCCCCATACCGTTGAGCATTGTCAGCTTTTCCGTCTGGCGGATAAAATTCAACGTGTGTTTAAAGCGGCTGGTGCGGCGGAATCCTCGTTTATTACCACCGCCCGCCTGAAAGGCTTTAACCCGGAAATAATTCACGAAGTGGCGGCCACCTTCTGGCAGGAAGGTTATTCCGCCAAGCGACGAAAGGGTAAGTGGTGTTTTGAACAAGTATAATCTCAAGTTATCAGAAGGTGTGTCATACTTTTTTACGTTCAAATCGACGATTCAGGTTGAGGGCGATTTGATGATGGTATAAGTATTGACACCCGATGGTGTTTCTATATCTCTTCCCCCTGCGAGTGATCGTGGTAGCATAATCGATAAAATAAACATCATTTCAGTTGTCACTCGTCCGCTGTAGGTGTGACGGGATGATTCGTTTACACAGCTCATGTTTGATTCTTGGGTAAAAGGTGGACACAGCATTGAAGGAATTGCCGCGTTGGACACATATCGCACTTAGAGTGATAAATATCGAGCGCACTGCTCATTTTTATAAGGAATATACCGGCCTTGAACTGATTCATCAACGGCAGGAAAACAAAACACGGGTTGGATGGCTGGGCAATCCATCGGTAAACCATACCCAAGTCATTGTATTATTGGAAATGCCCTATGAACAATGTTCTCAACCCAGTTTCGATCATATTGGGCTGGATTTAGGCTCGAAAGAAGAAGTGGATCAGGTAGCGGATAAAGCCCGGGTGGATGGAATTTTGGAACTGGAACCGGAAGATCATGGCCCTATAGCGGGCTACCTTTGCATGGTGCGCGATCCGGATGGCAACCGTGTGGAATTTTCGTATGGCCAGGAAGTGGAATCGGTGTTGGAAAACAAATCAGCGACCTAGAGCCATCCCTACATTTAAATCCAATCCTTACCTGTGGTCCTTGGTCCCCCCTTGCGTTCTCGATACCACCGCGGAGTATACACACCTCCCGCACGCACCATATCTCCCTTGCTGCTTAAACCATTCGTTACATCAAAAAACTGAAAATCGGGATGGTGGGATGGATAAAACGTTGAATTGTAATCATCCCTGCCATCCGGCCCCAAACATTCCAAAAAATACATATTGCTGTTTTCTGACTGCCAGTTGATGGTGTCAAACTCATAGGAAAGGTCGTATTCATTTTCCCTCCGCTGGACATGTTTCCTGGCAAAGGGATCAGGCAGAATGGAATGGATATAAGCGAACGGTGTGGTGAGCATTCGAAATCCCATATCACCATTGCTGCTGTGTGAACGTGTTGGGTAAGCCTGATGATCGATATAATAACTTTCCAGCGCCGTCACGATCGCCTGATGATCCGCCTGAGCACGTGCCAGGCGGGCCTTTATTTGCGCATTCAAAAAGTTGGGCACCGCAATCGCTGCCAAAATCCCAATTATGGCCACCACGATCAATAATTCAATCAAAGTAAACGCTTGGTTTTTAATCACGATTTACATTCCTAAACTCTTTTACCAAGAGGATTCATTTCTCCCCTATATTATTAAAATGAAGCTATATTCCCAATAGGGTCATAAACCGGGTTGACACGCAGGTCAACCCCCAATGTCATTAAGTTAAGACCATATTGGATCGTTGAATAGGGAGGGCGAGGCGCCCACCGAGCCGATCTATCTTAATAACGTAACATATATCACACTTTCCAGCTCATCAGGATAGTCGCCCTCCCAATTTAACTCACTCAAACTGCAAAATAAATCCATGACTGACCAATCCATTTGTGGGATCATATCGGATAAAGAAATCCTGAAAAGCGGAAGCATATTCTGTATAATTCCACAAACTACTTTTTCTGCCTCTGTAATTATTAATACACATCCCATAGAGCATATGATCCAAAAACGGACCCGGACTGACACCGATGATGGATTGAGGATTGAATTCCATCCAATATTCCAACCGGTTCACCAAATGCGTGGTTATTCCATAAACTGGATAGGTATAACCGATTTGAGGAAGGCGTTTTATCTCGCTTTTAAACTGGGGAGCACGGGCCCGCGGGGTTGCGATATGATAGAAATACTCACGCATGGGGAAACTGATTCTATTCAAGGCGCCTTTGGAGGGCAGTTCGGGCATTGGGTACTCAGGGATATAATCAAGCAATGCATCCCTGTCAAAACCATCCCACATTTGGCTTGCATCCAAAATATTTTCGTTAGAAGCCAATAAACCGACATGATGTTCATCTTTTATAAATTCATACTGCCCCCAAATGTTGGGCGTGTTATAAAACACTCTTGCCTTATCAATATAGACCAAGGCATCAACGATGGGTTGTACAGCGTGGTCTTTGTTATAGTGCCGCACAGCCTGAATCATTTGGCTCAGGTCATACTTCGCTTTGGCAACCCCAGCCCTTGATTGGCTGTTCAAGAACTTTGGCACCATCACCAGCAGCAAAAGGGTAAAAATCCCAATGACCACTGCCACTTCTTGCGGTCTGCGAAATACAAAGCGTTTTAATAGCTTGAACATAAAGTTATTAAACCACCCTGGATTTACAACCTAATCCAGAACAGAATCACGAATTGGAATTTGATCAGTCCATTTCAAATCAAGTGGCTCAACGTATCGTAACCGAGATGATCACGACTTAAGTGGTGCAAACTCATCAACGTTTTGCGAAAACAGCCTTTTGACATCCTTACGAATCTCATCTTCATTAATATCCCAGCCTGTACGGGCAATATCCTCATATTTATCCGCCAATACCTTGGCAATGATCCGCCGTGAATGAGGCCATTTGTAAAGCAACTGATCCAACACGCGGGCGTCGGAATGCTGAGGGACAAAACTTAAGCCCAACAGTTCCAAACGCATACGGGTCATCTCTTCAATCAGGCTGGGATTATTCAAAAACCACCAACACCCGAAGGGCAACAGATTGGGAAACTTGCGTGCCGTCACACATAGTTCATGCTGGTTTTCACGGCTGAGCATAGTGACCAGAAAGCGGTTTTCTGGATGCTTCACGCACAAATTGGCTACACTCACCACATCAGATTTTCCCACCCCGTCCCCAGCTAATTTTAAGGCGGGATTGATCAAACGCCGCACACCAATCATCAAGGCAAAGGGAAGGTTTCGCTCTCTCGCAAAGGGGATAATACATGAATCAATAATCTGGGTGGCAATACCTTCATCCGGATAACGAAAATCGGGGGTCAATGATACGGCCATGTAACGAGGATTCATCTTATCAGCCCAATCCTCCAGGAACGTTCGGATTTGGATAAAACTGGAATCGTTGGGTGTGGGGCTAACGTCGTACCCTTGTTCCCGTATCAGGCTGGATACCGTTTCCCAGCCCATCAATAAGGGATCAACACGCAGCGCGGCATGTAAACGGGGATGATTATTGCCTATGGTTTTCCAAAATTCACACTCCGTTTTATCGAAGGGATCATTTGTCATGACGGCATAGCTGACATTTGAACGTTCGAAAACAGTTTCGAGATAATCCTCCACCTTTTGTTGTTTAAAGTAGTCGCGGATGTGGTTGAGATTTCTCTCGCTGGTATCCAACTCCAACTTTTGCAGGACCGTCAGAACCCCACGGCATGCTTCTGATACTGGAGAGCGCTTGATAAACAACTCATCCCAAATCAAATCAGCCTGCTCCGATTTAGTCATTTTCCAGAACACCTTGCTATGAATGCCTGCTACCCGCATCACTTCAGCGATTAGATAATGATAAGTCAACAGTTCGTCGATTCCCCACAGCAAAAGCGATCCATAGGTGGGTGGATAAAGGTGGGTATGCATATCAGCAATTGGTGTATCTTCAACAATTTCATCGACTTTGGTCCGAATTTGATTTAATTGCAGCGCCATAAAAACTCTCCATTTATGAAAGATTCGTAATCGATTTCTCAAAAAAGTTTATACATTTCAACACCCTGACATCTTAAGGTCATTTGCGTATTTTTCCAATAAGCTGCCATGAATTTTTAGTGAGCGGTCAAAATCATTGAGCAAGTTCTCACATCGTTCCAAGGCCGCCTGGTTTTGCTCACGGCTTCCACCTCCCAAAATATCCGTTCTTCCCAACTGCCCCATAAACACCAGCGTTGAACGTGAACAAAGCGCTGAGCACAGATTCATGATGGCATTTTCATTTTTGGATAACTGAACAAACGATTTCATGAGTTGAATCATATCCCCAGCAAATGAGGTATCATTTGGATGCATTTGGTTCAACCGTTTGATCAATCCTCGAAGTGATTGCCGGGCACGTTGGCTTGCACTGGCAAGATCGTTTAACTCCTTCACGACCTGTTCCCGCTGGTGGCTCAAAGTAGGTTGAAGCACCTTTTGCAGGTTGGTTTTATCGATGGGATTATCAGGCAATAGTTCCAAGGCTTTATCAAGCGGTTTCCAGTGGCAACCCTCGATATACGCTCCCTTGGGTGATGAATTAATCGTTTCAGCGCCGGTATGCTTAATCAATAGTGAAAAAGTATCCAAATAGGTTTTGTAAAGACCACTGGTCCAAACTGTATCACCAGAGTTCGAGTGAACCTGCAAGAGAGGTTCCTGTTCACGCTCGGGCTGTTCAAGATCATTTTGCATCGCTCCAGCGGCGTACCATTGCTGATCGGGAAACGAAAGATCATGGCCGATCAATATAATGGGCGAAGCCCCCATCACTACAGCGGCATGATAAGCCGCATGAGCTGTAGAGCCATAAGAGATTAGAAAACCCAATGGCCCCAGCGATTGAAGCGTACTTAAGAATGGAGAGGCGGTTTTATCATATTGCACACTGCCGGCATGATCAAAAAAGAAACTGCGCCCTTCATACTTTGCCGGGATGGATGGGTGAATCCCTGGATAAGCCAATAGGCAACTGTGATGATCATCAAGGTTATCAAAGTGCCGTGCATTCAGTTCAGTAAAATCGAGGCTGACCACAAGGTCAGCACACATTCCATGTTTGAGTAAAATGCGATGAGCAGTATCCACACAGATTAACCAGGCACCCTCCTGATAATCAGCAATGAAGGGAAGAGATTCTTCCAAACTGGGGCCAGGGGCGATCACCAATGCTGGCGAACCCTTGCCAATGTTTTCCAGGTTTCGGGAATTCGCTCCCTTTAACACCCATTTCAAATTAGCTAGAACATTTTCGAGAATTTTTTGCCCTTGCTCTTCACCTGTACGGAACTTCAATCCCTCAATTTGCAGGTTTTCCCAAACCAAAGCCGCTAATGTCTCTCTATATGATTTATAAAGACTTTGAGCAAAAACCGGCATGGCCATTTTTATACCCTGAGTTCGAATTCGGTGCAGACTGACGCCAGAAAAGAGCTTGTCTCTTACACCCTTTTCATTTAAACCCACCGCCCAATTAATTTTCAGTGAGTTAATCAATTCAGTCCAATCCATCAAATGCATGGCGGTTTTAAATAACACCATATCCGGTTCCACAACCCAGATTTGCGTATCCTGGTCGGAGTGTAAGTTCAGATAGTAGGCATGATAACCCGTGCCAAAACCGAGTAGTAAAACATGACCTTGCTTCAAAAAATCATCGCTTAATCCACGTACCCATTGATCAGCCTCACGATGGGGAGCGTTAAGATCATTTAAGGCCTGATAGCGGCCATCATTTGTTTTAACACCTAAAATGGGTGAACCGTCTTGAGCGCGTCCCACCTTAATACGTGTCTGGTCAATTTCCACTTTTCCCAACCGGCCAGCAAGATCGGGATCGCGTTTTTTGATGGCATTTAAATTGATTTGCCAAAATTGATTTCCATCGGCCATTATTCTTTTTGCTTTCTCGTCGCACCATATGTGTTTTAGGTCGAATCAATTCAAACTACAATTCAGTTTCAAATCAATGTCGATTTAGTGAAAAGTTTTTGCATAAAGTTATCTCATTCTACTTGAAAGATAAATACGATGCGGGTGTTAATCATCGATAAAACCGCCGGGCTTCACTCATCCCATGAACGCCATCAGGCGCTTGGATCACTTCCTGAGGTGGATTTACATGTCCTGGGACCGCACCATTGGGTCGAAAATGGCCGGCCCGTAATGTGGGAAATCGGTGATGGGATGAATTATACCCCCCATTTTGGCCGGGTAATCTTTAAGGATTATTACGCAAGAGCCTGTTACTATTCAGGCATGATGAGAGCATTCCGTCATTCTCAACCTGATCTCATTCAATTACTGGAGGAACCCTGGTCACTAACAACGCTGCAAACCTTGATCATGTCATCGATATTCGCTCCACAGGCAAAACTCTTGTTTTACACGTGGGAAAATATTTATCGCCCCTGGCAATATCCCTCCCGCATATCGCGGCTTTATGCCCTCATCGATAAGGCTATGCACTCCTGCTCAAGTGGAGCAGTGTGTGCAACAGAGGGCGCCAGGAAGGTTTTACTCCAAAAAGGATATCAGCATCCCACTACCGTTATTCCCTATGGTATCCCTCAGTTTTTTCTGCAAGATCATTCAAATACTAAAAGAAAAGCGGATGGTTTCACCATTGGATATATCGGCCGTTTGTTGGAAATGAAAGGTGTTGATCTATTAATTCAAGCCATAAAGGATCTACCGGACTATCGATTGCATCTTATCGGTTCAGGTGAGGATGAAAATCGCTTTAAACTATTAGCCAGGAAACTCGATGTCTATAAAAGAATCGAATGGTCCTCATCCATACCGGAAGAACAAATCCCAGCAGCGTTGAAACAATTGGATGTGCTGGTTTTACCTTCCCGCGCCACCCCCGGTTGGCAAGAACAGCTGGGACGGGTGCTAATCGAAGCCATGGCAATGGGAGTGCCGGTCATTGGGGCTAATACAGGCGCGATTTCAGAAGTAATTGGTGATGCGGGATGGCTATTTGAAACGGAAAACCCAGCCCATCTGCTCAAACAGATTAAACATGTGCGAGACCACAAAGAAACCACTGCAAGATGTGTAGAAATAGGGCGGCAGCGTGTAAACACACGATTCACCTGGCCGGTGTTTGCCCAGCAGTTACACTCATTTTATCAATCTATAGTGGAAGGTTGCATCCATGAATGACAACATAGATAGCCAGCGAATCGGAAGCCGAATCACTCGCCATGGAACTATTCTGGCGATTAGCGGCATTGTATGCAAACTACTCTTGCTGGTTTATACCGTCCTCGCGGTGGAAATATTAGGACGCGAGCAATTTGGACGCATCGAGTACTTCATCGAGATGGGAATCATCTTCACCGTGCTTATCGATTTCGGCATGGAACAAACCGTAACCCGCGAACTGGCACGGCGGCGTGAACAACTACACAAATCCCTTTATCCCTTGGTTACCTTTCGCATGGCGGCTTCGGTGTTTGGTGGTGGATTGATGGCACTTTTTCTTTGGCTGGGAGCCAAAGAGGGTCACACCTGGGCGTTGATTTTAAGTGCCTTGACCTACTATTTCGTTGTTTTGCATACCATGTTGATACGTGCAGTGGTGCGCAGTGTTGAGTTGCTTCACTATGAAGGAATCGCTAATCTGCTCGATAAGGTTGTACACATTGCTCTAGCCCTGGTTTTCCTCCTTTTATTACCTCGCTTACCCTTTATTGTGTTGTGTTATGCCGCCGGGGCATTGGTTTCATTGGTTATTTATTGGGCCGTGATTTTGAAACATTATGGGATTCAGCGGCAGGATTATACCTACAAAGATTGGTATGACTGGCAGCGTCTGGCGCTCCCAATCGGGCTTTCGTCAGCATGTATTCTGTTGCTGCATCGGGAGGATACAGCCATGGTGAATTGGATACAGGGAGACGCAGAAACGGGAGTATATCGGGCGCCCTATCGTTTTTTGGAGGGGCTTTTCCTGTTTCCCCAAGTTTTGGCGATTTCCGCCTATCCAGTGTTTTCCAAGTTATATCATGAAACACGCCCGTTCACAGATTCAGCGGCGTTGTTATTGCGCGGGCTTATAATGATGAGCCTGCCCATGGCGGTTGGCGGGCATATCATTGCGCACCACCTAATCGAACAATTGACACCGGAAGTAAGTCCACGTGGTGGTTTTGTTTTCCAAATTCTGGTATGGTCCCTGCCTTTTATTTATGGCAATTTCCTACTCGGTACAATATTAAACGCCACCGACCGGCAGAAGCTGAATCTCAAAGCCAGCGCATTGGGGCTGGTTGGTAATTTTGTTTTAAATATCCCCGCCATCTACTACTATGGTGCTATCGGTGCCTCGGTCGTCACCATTTTATCACAAGGGCTTTATTGCCTGATCATGATTTATTACACCCGCGAGTTCAAATTGTTTACTGATCCACTCCGTTATGGCGCCATCATAACCGCCTGTGCTTTAATGGCCGCTGTATTGTTATGGTTGCAGCTTCAGTGGTATTTGGCCGTACTTGTTGGTATAGCCGTATACGGCATTGCCCTGATTGGATTGGGGGGCTTGAGCCGACGGGATTTTAATAGCCTGGTTAATGTAATTAAGAGATAGCGGTTGAGTTAACCAAACCAAGCTCACTATTCAATTCGTTCAAAAAATCCTCAATTCGGCCATCACAATGTTTGGTGGCAAAATGACTGATGGGCACCGGGGGAGGAGATTGCTTGCAATCCTCACACATGCCATGCCGTACAAACACATTCCACGCCGCCGGGTGGCGGGTGAGAACATCGCAGACAAGATCATCCGATTGATACATATTACACTACCTCCAAATGTGTTTTGATTACTGTTTGTAAAGTATATGAGATATTCAAAGGGGTGGATTGACTTTAGCTAATGGGATAGGTATTTATTCGTTGAGCGGTTCGATTTCGAACACTTCCCACAGGGGAACAGTTAAACCACCAATGGTTGATAGAACCAATTCTTCCTGCGCCTCAATATATCTACCCTTATCGAAACAATTATCGCTGGTTAAGCGAAATTGTTCGGCGTATTGAGCTTCGGGTTCAATGACAATATATTCCTTAACCCCATATTTTTCATAGAGTTTCATTTTATTCCAACGGTCTTTCCTGGCGGTATAGGGGCTAAGAACCTCAAAAACCACATCGGGTGCACCTTGAATGTTTTTTTCGGTCTCTTTTGTACGATCACAGACGATGATGATATCCGGTTGTACCACATTCTTTTCAGAAAAAACCACATCGAGCGGTGCAATCCGTGGAACACATTCATTCCCTTTTAATGCCTGGTGCAGAAATCCAAACAGATTCCCGACGATGGCTTGGTGCTTAATATTGGGCGATGGGCTCATATCATAAGGAATCCCCTCGATGATCTCCCAGCGTTCGTCATCAGGCCAGCTCAGGTAATCCTGGTAGGTGTATTCTTTTTCTAGTTCGGGAATAGGCATTATTTTATCACCTGCATCTTTTTAGTAATATTTTATAGTTGGTGAGTTTGTAATACCAAGGGGAAGCGAGGGATTGGATATTCCCAGTTTTACACGTATTTTTTACCCGATTCCAGTCCGTTCACTCTCAATAAAAGTATACGGACTAAAATCGGGCAAATAATTCAATTGTTGATGGGGATATATCAGTTCATGATTCCAAAAGGGTACTCAAATTGCTTCAATAATCCGTCCACATATTCAATATCTTCTTGAGAGAGGTGATTTTGATAATCACCGATAATCCCTTTTCTGACTTTATAACTATCATTGTCTTTTTTGTCTCTTAACTCCAAGGGTCCGCCAGGCGTGAAATTTTCCGCTTCAAGCTTCTTCATATTTGAAAAATTCGACATTTCAATCGCTTTATCAAGTTTTTTATTGTCCACGGAAGACAAACCAAGAAATTTCAGGCATTCTTTAAGAACCTGCTTTGGAGATTGATGAATCTCTTCGTATTTAACAAGCAAAAAATCATTAACTTTGTCCTGGTTGAATTCCCAGTTTTTATAAAATGTTATGATTTTTTTAGCCCCGAATCGTTCATCTCGAAT
Organism: uncultured bacterium; assembly: GCA_964517495.1. Lineage (GTDB taxonomy): Bacteria > Hinthialibacterota > Hinthialibacteria > Hinthialibacterales > Hinthialibacteraceae > CAZFER01. Next base: position 93,283 of record CAZFER010000014.1, read on the forward strand.
GAAATCTGAAATGGAGCCCTCAAATTCTTTCTTTTCCCGCTTGGTGATTTGAAAATAATAAGAAACAAGCACATCCTTAATATCCCTTACCATAAACATGATTTTTTGATTGCGGTAATGAGATTTATCATCCAATAAACGGTTATATGGCACCGCTTCATCCTCCATGTATATATCATCATGGGTGACCTTTGTTTTTAGCAAGTCGCAATTTTTCGTCAGATTATATAAATACATGATTTTATTATCGAATGGGATATCGTAATGCAAATGAAGAACTGTTCCTATTTGCATCCTCAGCCATGTCCTGCCACATTTGGGATGCGATATTAAATAAGCTTCAACATCTCCATGCATTGAGCGAATAAAAAAATCATGTACAGCCTTATTAACACCCGGTATGGGGAGGTGATAGATCTTATTTATCCGTTCAATAAAGCGATTGTCAGCCAACCGGCGATCTAACGCACGCTTAAAAATTGAACCTTCCTTGTGGTCGTTTGACTTAAAAGGATTAAATTGATTATTATTTAATTTTTGTATAACACCAGCTGTTTTGCGCTTAAAATTAGAGACAATATTATTTTGTGAGTTTGAGATGGCCATGGTCACTCCTTTATCTTATTAGAAGGAAAAAGAATACACCGTTTTCTAAAATCATTAAAGAGAAATACCTCATATATAAAAAAATCGATTCAATTCCAGGTTGTTAAATTTCTGCCCCTTTTTGTTTCTTTCAACATGATATTTAGATATAATTATGCTTATTCGACATTATCGTCTAAAAAATCAGAGACTTTAAACTTTTCCAAATTTATTTAAAACAATACATTCGATACACTCTTCTCGTTACTAAAGCATGCCACTTCACATCCATGAAATAACACATACAAACCTCAATCTGTATTGACACTTTGAGTTTTTATGTATATTATTCATATATAAACAATTAACATGAGAACATATGGCAAGGCGTTACTTCTTTATGCGTGGATCGGTTAAACAGGATGAAATGAAAGACGTTTCCCATTACAATGGCCGGGATGATGTTCCATTTATAATGAATGAAAGGGTATAAACATGGGTAAAATCAACTTTTTTGCCGCATGGATTCTCATTCTGGCCGGATTGGTGATGGGAGCGGGAATCGGGCTTTTCTTTCATAAGGAAACATGGTTGGGTGGGTATGATTCATGGCCGCGACGGATGCTGCGCCTGGCTCATATAGCCTGTTTCGGCACCGCGTTTTTGAATATCACCTTTTCCCTTTCCATGCGTTATCTCCAAATGAATCAAGCCCTTCCCCTCGCGTCCATCCTTTTTATCGCAGGGGCCTTCAGTATGCCCCTGGTTTGCATTCTTTCCGCGTGTTGGAAACCGTTTCGCCATCTGTTCTTCATCCCCGTGCTCTGCCTGATTGGCGGAACGGCTGAATTCATCTGGAAAGGACTCATCCAATGAAAATCGCACTCATCGCCATGAGCGGTATCCGCTGCTGCGATCCCGAACTGCTTCGCCTTGGTTTAACCCTCCCCGGCTTTGTGGAACGCAGCCAAACCATCGCCAGCCTGCCCAGCCTGGGTCTATTAACCCTGGCGGCTTACGGCACCGATCACCATGAATATCGCTATATTGAAGTGGATGACATCAAAAAACTGGATGAAATCCCCACAGGTTTCGACTTGGCCGCCATCTCCAGCTTCAGCGCCCAGATCGGCGAAGCCTATGAACTGGGAGACCGCTACCGCACACTGGGGATACCCGTGGTATTAGGCGGTTTACATGTGACCTCTTTGCCGGAGGAAGCCGCTCAGCATGCCGATGCAGTAGTAGTGGGTGAAGGAGAAGCCTGTTGGGAAGAATTGCTAAAGGATGCCGAAGAAGGAAAACTCAAACAAGTTTATCAGCCATCACACGATGCGTTTGATCTGGCGGACGCTCCCATGCCCCGCTTTGATCTGCTCGATATCGATAAATATAACCGCCTTACCGTACAAACCAGCCGTGGGTGTCCTTTTCAATGTGAGTTTTGCGCCAGTTCCATCTTGTTGACACCTCGTTACAAACAAAAACCAATCGAGAAAGTCATTGCTGAAATCGATGATATCATAGCCATTTGGCCTCGCCCCTTCATTGAATTTGCCGATGATAATTCCTTCGTCAACAAACAGTATTGGAAACAACTGTTAACCGAATTAAAGGAACGTTCTTTCAAATGGTTCGCCGAAACAGATCTTTCCGTACATACAGATAATGAATTGTTATCCTTAATGCGTGAAAATGGCTGTGTTGAAGTATTGATTGGATTTGAAAGCCCTTCGCAAGCTCCCTTAAAGGGCATTGAACTGAAAGCCGATTGGAAAAACAAGCATTGGAATGTCTATAAAGACGCCGTCCAAAATATCCAATCGCATGGCATACGGGTCAATGGCTGTTTTGTCATCGGCCTGGATGGCCATGGTCCTGATATATTTGATCAGGTTTATGAATTTGTCCGTGAGACAGAACTGTATGATGTGCAAATCACCTTTCAAACCCCATTCCCTGGCACCCCCCTCTATCAACGCCTCCAAAACGAGGGACGTATGCTTTATGACAACGCCTGGGAACGCTGCACCCTGTTCGATCTGAATTATGAACCACAAAACATGAGTGTCGACGAATTACAACAAGGCTTTCGCGAACTGGGCACCCGCCTGTACAGCAAAGAAGAAACCACCTGGCGCCGCAATATCTTTAAGCGAAAATATATACGAGGAGTAAATTGACAATTAAGGATTGTTTCAAAATATTTCTTTTCTTTAATCAAAAAAGTTGATATTATTATTCAAATGCCAAGAAAAATACGTGAACTCATCAGTGATGCAAAACCTTATCAAGAAAAACTAGTAAAAGATGCTATTGAGGAGGTGTTATCATGAAAGTAAGTGATCAATACCATAAATGGATCGAGTGGAGTGAAGAGGATCAAACTTACATTGGAAAATGTCCGGATTTAATTACGGGTATTCATGGCGATAATCCCGTAGTTCTGTATCAAGAACTGTGTGAAACCATTGATGATGTCATCAATCATTTCCATCAGCAAAATCGCGCGTTACCCACCAAACCCCGAATACGCCCCATGCAAGAAGTGGTTTAAATCAATTTTATCATGCTATAATACCTCCAGTTTATCTGGAGGAAACAAAATGAACACCAACAAAATAATCAGGGTAGTCTATTATCTAGCCGCACTTTATGATGGTGTTTTGGGATTGGCTTTTCTACTTATTCCCGCCAATATTTTCAACTGGTTTGATGTAACCATACCCAATCATTGGGGATATGTTCAATTCCCGGCGTTGATGCTGATTATTTTTGCGCTTATGTTCCTGGCCATCGCAGTGAAGCCGTATGCCAATCGTAATTTGATTCCCTACGGCATCCTGTTGAAACTAGCCTATAGCGGGACGGTCTTTTCCTATTGGTTTACCATAGGCATTCCAGGCATGTGGAAACCATTCGCCGTGATCGATCTGATTTTTGCCCTGAGTTTCATTTGGTCTTATTTTGTAATGAGTAGAACCAACCGCTGATAAAAAAGGGATTAATAAAAAGTAAATAAACTTGTAATTATTTTTTTAGAATAAGATACTTTAAATAATGCATCTACTTTATCTGATCCGATTTCGAGTTTATAACGCTTCAATAAAGCTGATGTATCAAGATAATAGAAATATCTCATGAATTATTCTTCATCCCGAATGCGCTGAAGTACTCCACTAAGACTGACATTTCCCATTTCTCTCTGTAAATCGTTACGTAATTCAGTCAAAGAAGATTCTAAATCTGAATCTCCTGTCGGTAATAGTTTTAAAAAAATTCTATCTGTCTTTCATCAACTACATAGTCATTCAGAATGTCTTCTAAATTTGTTGTTAGAGTTTTAGTTTGATCAAGTTTATACCTCATGATATTTTTTTACCTTTTTTGTTGTTTATCCAATCTATATTTTAACTCAAATCTGGACCCTTTTCCACTTATCTGTTATAAAAAGGTAGATACATTTCAACGATAACTGAATTGGGGAGGCTTATCATAATGCACAACCGACGCCGTTTTATCAAAAACAGTACCATAACAACCGCTATGATCAGCGTGGGGCCAAACGCCATTTTGGGGGCAAACGACCGTATCCGCATGGGGGGAATCGGTACGGGTGACCGGGGAAAAGACCGTCTGCGTACCGCAGACCGTTTGGGCGCGCAGGTGGTTGCCCTTTGCGATGTCAATCAAGGCATGCTGGATCAGGCCTCTGCTTCGTTTGACGGCAAACCCCAACGGTTTACCTACCATGAGAAATTGCTGGAACAAAAGAATATCGACGCCCTCGTTATCGCCGTACCTGATCATTGGCATCACACTATATTTATCGACGCCATCCAGGCAGGATATGACATATACATGGAAAAACCGCTCTCCAAGACCATTGCGGAAGGGAATGCGATGGTCAAAGCGGTTGATAACTCGGAATGCATCGTCCAAATCGGCAACCATCGCCGCAGTGGCACCCATTGGCACCACGCAAAACAGGCCATTGATGATGGCGCTATCGGCCAAATCCGCTGGGTGCGCACCTGGGATTGCCGCCATTGGGCTGACGGTGATCCCTACCAAAAACGAGGGCAAAACAAAACGCTTTTCAATCCCGAACGGATTGATTGGAAACGCTTTTTAGGCAATGCACCCTATCACCCTTATAGCAGCGACCGCGCCTCCGCCTGGCGCTGGTTTTGGGATTACGCAGGTGGTTTGCTAACCGATATCGGCGCCCATAACATTGATATCGCCCTTTGGATGGGAAATGGCTATGATGTCCGATCCGTGGTATCCAATGGCTCAGTCTATCATCTTGATTTTTGGCAAACCCCTGACATCGTCCATACAACGATCGATTGTGGCACTTATTGCGTGGATTTCAGCGCCCAATTCACCAATGGATTCGATGGATACGGCCACGCCATTTATGGCACCGATGGCACGATCATCCAGGAAATGCGCTCCCCCTATGTCAAACTATTTGAAAAGGGAAATGTACAAGAACCAAAACAGCAATGGAAAATGAACAACGAAGGAGACGCCCACATGCAAAACTTCCTCAACTGCGTCAAATCCCGCAAACAACCCAACTCACCAATCGCCACAGCGAACAAGGTGATTGCGGTTTGCCATCATGCCAACCAGGCATATCGCGAGAAGAAGCGAGTGGAGGTTAACTCAGGTTAAATATCCAAAATCGCCATAAACGCCTCTTGTGGAAGCTCAACATTTCCCACATTTTTCATGCGGCGCTTACCCTCACGCTGGCGTTCAAGCAGTTTGCGCTTTCTCGAGATATCACCGCCATAACATTTGGCCGTAACATTTTTACGCAACGCTTTGACCGTTTCACGGGCGATAATTTTAGACCCCACCGCCGCCTGGATAGCCACATCATACTGCTGACGTGGCACAACCTGGCGTAATTTTTCCGCCAGCGACTTGCCCTTGGCGTAAGCCTTATCGCGATGGCAAATCACCGACAGTGCATCAACTTGAGCCCCATTAACCAGCATATCCAACTTAACCAAATCCCCCCTGCGATATTCCAGAAACTCATAATCCAACGAGGCATAACCACGGGATATGGATTTCAACTTGTCATAAAAATCAAGCACCACTTCCGCCATGGGAAATTCATAACGCATCAAGGCCCGATCTGTGCCTAAATACTCCAATCCCAAATCCACACCACGCCGGTTCATGGCCAGATTCATAATACCGCCAATATACTCAGGATGAGTTAGAATGGTCGCACTGATAAAAGGCTCTCGAATCTCTTCAATCATGTTGGGTGGAGGCAATTCGGTGGGATTTTCCACCTGGAGGGTCTCACCCTCATTCGTGATCACCTCATACGCCACATTTGGCGCTGTGGTAATTAACGAAAGGTTAAACTCACGCTCCAGCCGTTCCTGAATCACCTCCATATGCAGCATCCCCAAAAAGCCACAGCGAAATCCAAAGCCCAATGCCACGGAGGTTTCTGGCTCAAAGTGGAAGGCCGAATCGTTTAAAATCAGTTTCTCCAAACTCTTGCGCAGTTCTTCATATTGATCCGGGCTGACAGGATATAAACCACAAAACACCATACTTTGGGGGGGTTTATAACCCGGCAAAAGTTCAGTGGCTCGATTTTTCATATGGGTAAAGGTATCGCCGATGTGCACTTCAGAAACATCGCGAATTCCAGCAATGATATACCCCACTTCGCCGGTCGATAACTTATCAATCTTTTTCATTTTGGGGGTGAATATCCCCATTTCCTCGATCTCATATTCTTCTGACTTTGCCATGGACCATATGGAATCCCCAACTTTGAATTCACCATCCACAATGCGAACATAAGCGATGGCTCCGCGGTAAATGTCATACTCGCTGTCAAAAACTAACGCGCGCGGTGGAACATCAAATTTACCCCCTGGTGGGGGTACTTTTTTTACGATGGCATCCAATATTTCGGGTATGCCTTCCCCCTTTTTAGCGCTGCAAGGGATAATTTCATCATCCGTACTGCCAATCAGTTCATGAATCTGCGTTTTCACCATTTCTGGGTCAGCGCTTGGAAGATCGATTTTGTTAATCACGGGGATAATTTCGAGGTTTTGTTCCAACGCTTTATACAAGTTGGCCACGGTTTGCGCCTCAACACCTTGCGCCGCATCAACGACCAGAATGGCTCCTTCACAAGCCGCTAAGGCACGGGAAACCTCATAGGTGAAATCCACATGGCCGGGAGTATCAATCAAGTTTAATTGATATCGTTCACCATCATCCGCGGTATAAAGAATCCGCACCGCCTGAGCCTTGATGGTTATCCCACGTTCACGCTCCAAATCCATACTGTCGAGATACTGATCCCGCATCTCACGGGCGGTCACACTTTCCGTCTTCTCAAGGATACGGTCTGCCAGTGTGCTTTTTCCGTGATCAATATGGGCGATAATGGAAAAGTTTCGTATATTGTCCTGTTTCATAGCCATAGAAAAGATAGTATATTCACCTCAAAATAGTGGAACAATCCCGACAGATGAGAATACTCATCAGGGAAGACAAATAATCCAACAAACCTTTCATTCATTCGACTGTATTTTTTCGTGAATGATTGGCATATTCTTGCTATCATAATCTATTAAATCTTGTTATCATTTTGAAAATGTTTTGAACATGAAAATAAATAACAAAAGGAGTAGTTAATAATGGCTAAAACCACACGTCGAGATTTTATGAAACATTCCATCCTGAGTGCATCAGCACTGGCTACCTCATCCGTTTGGGCTGGCGATGCGAAAGGTGGCAGCGCTGTTGAACGAGTGGAACTAGGGCAAACCGGCATTAAAGTTCCCCGTGTCGCGATGGGAACAGGTTTAAATGGTTATAGACGTTCCTCAGCTCAAACCCGCGCTGGTTTTAAATCCTTCCAAAAACTTATTCGCCATGGCTTTGAACAGGGGCTGAATTTCTTCGACATGGCCGATCTATACGGCTCACACCCTTATATGAAAATGACCATGGAAGGCGTGCCTCGCGACCAATTGGTTTATCTCACCAAAATTTGGTACCGGGGCGGGGAAGGTTTTGAATCCACAGAAACTGCTAAACCCAAAGTTTATCGATTCCTGCAAGAATTAGGCACCGACTACCTCGATGTATGCCTGATTCATTGCTTGGGGAATGCCAACTGGACCTCCGAATTGGATTTAATGCGTGAAGAAATGTCTGAATTGAAAGAAAAAGGCGTCGTACGTTCCGTGGGATGCTCTTGTCATGACTTTGGCGCTTTAAAAGTGGCAGCCGAGGATCCCTGGGTGGATGTCATTTTTGCCCGCATTAATCCCCACGCTAAATCGATGGATGTTCGCGAACCCGAGCGAGTTAAAGAAGTCGCCGCCACCCTGAAAAAAGCACGTGCCAATGGCAAAGCGGTTGTAGGTATGAAGATTTACGGCGCTGGCAAACTGGTTGAAAAAGAACAGCGTGATGAATCCCTTCGCTTTGTTTGGGGCAACGGTTTGGTTGATGCCATGACCATCGGCTTCGAAAAAATCGAACAGGTCAACGACACCATCGATCACCTTACCCAAGTTCTGAAAGCATAAGCATTCGTTGAATTAAATCCGAAACGGCGTGGATTATATCATTCTCCACGCCGTTTTTTTTGTGTGTACAAAAAAAGATCCTTATACTATCCTAATACTGCTCTAACAATGCTTTGGAAATATGTGAGTAAACGGGATGTTAACTATTAGGCGACTATTCAGTTTCTTTTTAATACTGGGATTTTGCATACCCCTTTATGCCGATGTTTTGATCAACGAAATCCATTACAATCCCAGTGATATCGAACTGGAAAGCGGTTCCTGGAGAGAGTTCATAGAAATACATAATACATCTGATGAGCCATTGGATATTTCTGGCTATTCTTTCCGCAACGGCATTGATTTTGTCTTCCCCAGCAAAACAAGAATTGCAGGAAATGCATACGTCGTCATAGCCCGTAATCCAAACCATCGTATGTGGCGAAACAAGAACACAAATCTATTTGGCCCTTATCAACGTAAGCTGGCTAATGGTGGTGAGAGGCTGGTTCTACTTCGATCCGACGGAACGGTAGCTGATGAAGTCCAATATAACGATCGTCCTCCCTGGCCTTTGGGTGCCGATGGCTATAACTCATCACTGGAACGCATCAATCCGGAATTGGATGGGAATGACTACCATTCATGGCGCTCTTCTCTTCCAATCGATGGGACTCCGGGAGAAAAAAATTCCGTCGTGGATGTTCCTCCTTATCCAATGATTACATCCCTCACCCTTAATCCCACTCAACCCTCTTCAAAAGATTCTGTTAACATTCGTGCTGGATTTGATGATCCAACCTCGATCGAATCTGTCCACTTGCGGTGGGAACACACCGGTGAATTATCCAACACGTTGATCACGAGTGATGGCGTTTGGCGCTATCATCGCGGCGTTTCTTCTCCTTCTCCAGACTTGGAATGGACAGAACTCGATTTTGATGATCGACGCTGGCAGCGGGGATTAGGGGGATTTGGATATGGTGACACAGAGCATATCAATACCATTTTGGAGGATATGCGAAACAATTACTCCACTGTCTTTATCCGCAAAACCTTTTCAATCGATGATCCCTCCAAATATGGTTTATTGACTCTAAACATTTATGTGGATGATGGCTTTGTGTGTTACATAAATGGTAATGAAGTGGCTCGTTTTTTGGCTCCCAATACAACAACCCATCAATCCACTTCTACTGGCAGCCATGAGTCCAACGAACGCTCCATTTTTGTGTTGGGAAATGCAGAAAACAGTCTACAAGCGGGAGAAAATGTTATTGCATTGGTTGGACTTAACACCAGCTTGACCAGTTCCGACCTGGTGCTGGCCCCCATGCTCACCTATCAAACCACTTCAAGCCTGTTATTGATGAAAAAGATTCATTCTTCAATAACTCAAGCATTATATGAAGCTGTCTTACCTCCCGTCACCTCTCAAAGTTTTGTCCGATTTCGTTTTGATATCCAATTAACAGATGGCTCTTCCATTTCACTCCCCTTCAAAACAGAACCCGTCCCCTATCTCTCTTACTTTGTGTACGATCATGAAATCGAGAGTTTACTGCCTATTTTGTGGAAAATGTCCCCGGTTTCCACCAGGTTATTGCAAAAATCAAAACATTTCAGCGCAGCGGCGTTGAAACATCCTGACAAGAATGTGGTACAAACCTTCGACGGTGCATTGGTTTATCCAGCAAAAACAGGTGAAAAAATTAAATTTATCAAAGGAAATGAATTCGAAGGCGACCGCACGATTAATGTTATACCCGAAAATCCACCCCGTGGCACCAATGCAGGAGAAAGCGCTCCATTCCGGGAACATCTGGGCTTTTGGCTCTATCATGAACACAATGTACTCTCCCCCTGGGCTAGCTTTTACCGGGTGGTCTCTCTTCCCCTATCTCTCAATGAACGCTCTACACAACGCCTTGTAGTTCAACAGGTCAATGAACGGATGCTGGAGATGAACGGGCGTGATCCGGATGGAGATTTATACAAAAAACAATACACCCAACCCGTCTGGGAAAAACACACCAATAAAGATGAAGGCAATGATAGTTTGCAGGATCTATTGCAAGCTTTAAGTGTTCGTAATAAACAAGAGCGACGGACAGCCATGGAAAGCCGTCTGAATTTGGATGCCTTTATCCGTTACAGCGTTGCTTCTGTATTGCAAAGCAATTGGGACGGCTTTTGGAACAACAATTGGATGTACCTTGATCCCAATCCCGAGGGGAAGTGGGAAATCATCCCCTGGGATCTGGATTGGTCTTGGGGTTCAACCACTGGTGCGATGTATGCTGAAATGCCAACCACCTTTCCCATCGATGGCGAGGCGGTGGGTGCACCGCAAGCCTCACGCCCTCCCGGGCCTGTTACGGCTTTACTCCATCAGGATGATGTTTTTCATCACCGATACCTGCTCGACCTGCGCCGTGCGTTGAGTCAATCGTTTTCCGAAAATAATCTATTTTCTACCATCCATACCACCCAACAGCGTCTGCTGGATGACCTGCAATTAATGGAGGATTATGAACATCAATCACTTAACCAGCGCCGTCAAATCATTCAGCGTTCCTACAACGATATCAAAACCTTCATCCGCGAACGGCGTGAATACATGGATAGAGTATTACCCGTACCCGTGGCGGATTGGCCGCTTTACTGATTACCCTTTCTTCTTCTCCCGGATTACATTAATCAAACTGCCTTGGATAATCATCTCAATCTGCCGCTCACTCAATGCATGTTCAGCGTTATAGGTTTGCCCCTTGGTTTTGTTGACCACATCGATGCAACAGCCGCTTGCTTGTATTTCTTTGGCAATGTTTGGCAATTCGAGCGTGTCACCCTGCTCAATCTTTTCCCAATCCTCCGGATTTACAAATGTGAGGGGCAAAATACCGAAATTGACCAGATTCTGCCAATGAATACGTGCAAAATTTTTGGTCAACACCACTCTCAAACCTAAATACCGAGGGGCAATAGCCGCATGTTCACGGCTGGAGCCTTGGCCGTAATTATCACCACCAACAATGAAAAATCCACTCTTTTGATGCTCCATAGCACGATCGTAAAAATTTTCATCGACTTGATGGTAAACAAACTTGCTGATTTCAGGGATGTTACTGCGATAAGGCAACACTTTCGCCCCAGCGGGCATGATCTCATCGGTGGAGATATCATCGCCCACTTTTAGTAACACTGGTCCGGCAACGGTTTCCGGAAGCGGATCAAACTCAGGCAACGGAGCAATGTTGGGACCTTTTTCAAGTTCAACACTCTGCCCGTTGGTTGATGGTTCAACCAGCATATCAGTATTGATTTTGATACTTTCTGGTTCTTCAAATTTGGGATAACCCATATTGATGCTGCGTGGATCGGTGATTTCACCTGTAAGCGCTGATGCCGTAGCTGTTTCCGGGCTGCAAAGGTAAACTTGATCCTATGCATATATATACCTTCTCTCACGCCCCCGCTTGCGGGCTGGGAAGCCCGCACTCCGAATATCCCGGGGTAAAGGACGATGTTTTAGCCTTGGCACCCGCTATCCACTCGATTTCCTCATA
>CAZFER010000015.1:0-4266 GCA_964517495.1 uncultured bacterium
TGGCACCCAGCCCGATTGAGACGCACCGGCTGGAAGCCGATGCTCCCCGGGTTTGCACTCTGATTTGTATACGGAAAGGGCAGACTCTCAAGCCTGCCCTTTTTTAAATGACCTTTCATAAAAAACCAATTCCATCACCAGGGAGGGCAAAGTTCACACCGAGCCGCTTTTACGTAATCCCCAAGGGAGGGCGAGGTTCCTGAGTAGCGGCTACCCGCAACACCTTATCCTCTAAAATACAAATACGCCGCCACAATCAACACAATCAACAACACAGAGAAAAACACATCCCGCCAATCCCAGCTGCTGCGCGATTCACGGCGATGCTCATCGGTAATGGTCGCATAGGTCAAACCATCCAACCGCCTGTAGTCAGGTGATGAGGTCATATAACTGACCACCAGCATAAGCACCACACATACAATAAATATAAACAGGCTGTAATATTGGAAATAGATATTGTTGATGATCCACAACAACGATCCTTCGGTATAACCATCCTCAAAACCAGCAAGGCCCAACGAAACCGGGGTATCCACCGCCAGGCGGATCACTCCCAAAATAAAACCAACAATCAAGGTGGTTAAACAGGCAGTGCTATTCACCCGTTTTAAAAACACTCCCAGGAAAAACACCACGAAGATGGGAGGCGCCAAATACCCCTGCACCCCTTGCAAGTAGTCATACAATCCACGCGCCCCCTGAATCACCGGAACCCAGCATAAACCAATGATTACCATTACTGATGTGACAATTCGCCCCGTCCACACCAATTGATGCTGTGAGGCATTTGGTTTCAATTTCGAATACAAATCCATGGTGAATAACGTGGATGAAGCGTTAAACACACCCGATAGTGAGCTCATCAATGCCGCTAATAAGCCAGCTACCACCATGCCACGTATGCCAACAGGGAGAACATGTTTCACCAGTAGCGGAAACGCTGCCTGGCTTTTATCACTATCCAATTCCCCAGCGACATACAGTTCATTCGTTAAAGCTTCAATTTGACCGCTTTTCGCCAGTGCAAAGCAAATCATGCCTGGAATGATAAAGATAAAAACCGGTAACAGTTTCAAGAATGATGCCCAAATGCAGCCTCGGCGAGCCTGCTGTTCATTGGGTGCCCCTAATGCACGCTGCACGATATATTGGTCCGTACACCAATACCACAAACCAATAATAGGCGCGCAAAATAGCATTCCCAGCCAGGGGTAATTGCTGTTAAAATACCAGGCAATCCGCCCTTCTTCCATCACCGGCGCCCAGGTTCCCTCCATATCGGGAGGCACCAGTGGCTTCCAAAGGTTAAACATGCTTGAACCGCAAATTTCACGCAGTTCGGTCCATCCCCCCAATTCAATCAAACCATAGATGGTTACCAATATTGAACCAAACACCAGCACAAAGGTTTGCAATGCTTCGGTATAGGCTACCGCACGCAATCCACCCAGCACGGTATATATACCCGTCAATATAATGACCAGGAAAGAACCGATCCAAAAACTGTTGAACGCATAACCCGCGATTTCAATACTCATTTCCGGTAAAAGGGTTTGAAAGACGATTCCCCCGGCAAAAATACCGACCGCGATCTTGGTCAATACATAAGCGACTAACGAGATGATGGATAAGATCCAACGCGCCGTTTCGTTATAGCGTTTTTCCAGAAACTCGGGCATGGTGAACACTTTGGACCGCGAATAGAATGGCACAAAAATCCACCCCAAAACAAGCAGACACCAGGCGTGTAATTCATAATGCGCCATCGCCACCCCGTCCGTACATCCTGAACCAGCCAGCCCCACCAAATGCTCAGAACCAATATTGGAAGCAAAGATCGAGGCGCCAACAATGAACCATCCCAGATTTCGCCCTGCCAGAAAGTAATCATCGGCGGTGTTTTTGTTCTTCAAAATCACCCACCAGGCCAGGCCGAATAACACAACGAAGTAAGCACATATTACTAACCAGTCAACAAATTCCATGATTCCTTCCCTATCAATATGGTATAATGTTAGATTTTTTTTTTGATGATGTTCAGATTCAAAATCATACAATGTCACCCTTGAGCCTGTATAGGTGCAAAATCCAAAAAAAATGTGATAGGTTGCCCCTAAATAAAACTCATAGGTATAATGGTGGAGCAATATTCAATGATTCAATTATCCAACTACCCAAAACGCCGCAAACGATTAATGGAACAGGTTGAAAGTGGCGTCATTCTATTGCTGGGCAATGAGGAAAGCCCCCGAAACTTTTCATCGAATGTATTTCCCTTTCGCCAGGATAGCAATTTCCTCTATTTTTTTGGTCTTGATATGCCTGGTTTGTATGCCATCATCGATATTGACCAAAACCGCGAGATTGTGTTCGGCGATGAGATGACCGTGGATGATCGAATTTGGATGGGTGCCTATCCCTCTTTAAAAGAAGAATGTGAAGCTGTGGGAATTACGAATATTCGCCCTATCGCTGAGTTTGAAGGTTGTTTGCAAGACTATTCATCCAATGGAGCGCAAATCCATTTGCTTCCACCTTATCGCGCAGAACATAAACTCACTCTGCATCGCGATCTAGCCATTCAACCTCATCAATCTCTTGATTCCTATATATCTGAATCATTGATTCGAGCTATCGTCGCCCAGCGTTCATATAAAAGTGAGGATGAAATTCGGGAAATCGAGACCGCGCTGAAAATCACCGAAAAGATGCAATCCTATGCCATGCAGGAAATTCGTCCAAAAATTAAAGAACAACGCATTGCAGGGATCATGGAAGGGATCGCAATAAGGAATGGCAGCCGGCTGGCGTTTCCCACTATTTTTTCCATGCATGGCCAATATCTTCATAATCCCTTCTATGGAAGCCTGATTGAGGGATGGAGTTTGATCATTAACGACTGCGGTGCTGAATCACCCAGTCATTATGCGGGTGACATTACCCGCACCCTTGTACCCAGTGGACAGTTTACCCAGCAACAAAAAGAGATTTACAAACTGGTATTAAATGTGCAGGTCAATGCCATTGAAGGGATTAAACCGGGAATTCCCTATTGTGATCTTCACCATCAGGTTTGCATTGAAATAGCCACCGGCTTGAAAGCCCTTGGGTTAATGAAAGGCGATGTGGAAGAGGCGGTCAATGAGGGGGCGCATGCCTTGTTTTTCCCGCACGGATTGGGGCATATGATGGGCTTGGATGTCCATGATATGGAGAGTTTGGGCGAGGATTTCGTGGGTTATACGGATACTATCCAGCGCAGTTCCCAATTCGGTTTGCGTTCTTTGCGCCTGGCTCGTGAACTTGAAGAGGGATTTGTGATTACCGTTGAACCGGGTATCTACTTTATCCCTGATCTCATTGATTTATGGCAAAGCCAGCATAAACACATGGATTTCATCCATTACGACCGCCTGGATGACTACCGTGAATTTGGAGGCATCCGAATCGAGGACGACGTCCTGGTCACCGAAAAAAACGGCCGTCTTCTTGGCCCCTATATACCAAAAGCGATCTCGGAGATTGAATGCTTTTGATGGATTCACACCCATCTTATCCTATTGACGTAAGATGCTAAAAAAAGAAGGGGCACGTTGTAGCGTGCCCCTAACTGTATTAAGGAATATGTATTGCAGGTTTCGTTTAGTAGATCGACCAGTGTTCAATCCCCGTTTCAGCTATATCCAGGAGCAAACCGCAATAGACGGAACGTGAACCGTCCACGGATAGCTCGTGTTGATATCCATCATCAATGATGACGTTGATTTCTTCGCCCGCTTCGACGGTGACCTGGCCCAAGTACATTTCGTAGGTGTTATAGCCATGCAGTCCTACGAATTCTCCATCGCCAGCCACGAAATAGCGTGGTTCCTCGCCTTCAAAATAGACCCAGGTTGGATGAGGAAGATCAAGGTTTTCCTGGGGATCAGAAGCGCCGGTGTCACCGAAGTAATAGAAGACATCATAGGTTCCACCTTCGGCGGGAATGACGGTGGTACGCAAGGGGGGAGCATCTTCGGTTTCACCACCGGGAAAGGCTTCCAAGATGGGGCCAAAGATACCCAAGCCATCGCGGGTATTCCATTGGTTATCGCTACCGCTTCCTGATTTGTGATCGGTTAACCAATCTTCCAAATTGGGATATGCATTTTCATCCATCGCCCAGGTTCGATATTGATTACCGTTCTTATCCGTAAACATTTCCCAAACGCCGGGAGAAACCTGAATTTCGGTGATGGGAGGACCACCTTCGAGGACTTTCAG
>CAZFER010000015.1:4366-101574 GCA_964517495.1 uncultured bacterium
CGCCGGGAGAAACCTGAATTTCGGTGATGGGAGGACCACCTTCGAGGACTTTCAGCGTGACGCCTTCAAAGACGGAAGCGATGTAAAGTTCACCGCTGGTTGCTTGCGCGTCGTCCACGGCAATGGAGAGGGTTTCTCCGGCTTCCGCTTCAACGGTTCCCATAACGGCGGTGTACCAGAACATGTTTCCGATGAATGATCCATCAATCCAAGGATACTGAGGAGAAGTTCCGCCGGTGGCACGTACAGCGTCTGGATGGCCGGCTCCATATTCCTGGACATCACCACCATTTAGAGATGCCAATATCCATCCCTGATCGGGGAATTGTTCTGAGTCCATGAAATGGAAGATAACTTCGTAGGTTCCTGCATGCCCAACGGTGATTTCCGTCGTGAGTTCAGGGGCGTCTTCCACCGAGCCTGGCCCATGAGATAATAACAAGGTCCGTTCACCGGCAACGGTATAGGTGAGCCATTTATCATCTTCATTAAAATCATAGGATGGTGGTTCGGGTGGTTCATAGATGGGGCCGGTGCTGATGCGTAGACCCAGATAAGCGGTGCGGGCGCCTTCGCCAAAGTGGTCATCGATATTGACGGTAAAGCTGCCGCCATCATCAATGGTGACGGTTCCCACTTGTACTTCAAGGATATTCCACCCATATTCATCGGTGATCAAAACACCATCGGCCTGGAAGAAGGTTTGCATTGCTTCGCCTTCCAAACCAGCGTCGATGGGAGTGGGATTCACTTCATCATCCGTACCTGCTTCACCGATATCACCATACCAAAGAAAGACATTGTAGGTTCCACCCTGTCCCATGGTTACGGTAGTTTTCAGGGGGGGAGCATCTTCGGTCTCTGCGGGTGCGCGTGAGGCAAGTACGCCCATGTCGGGCATAGCGGCACCGCGAAGCACCCAAAGGTTGTCATCGACCAGATTGTCTGCGGTGAAAACCTCTTCGGGAGACAATGAATCATCCTGGGCTACCGTGGTGTAGGAATTGCCATCATCGTCTGAGTAGGTTTCATAAATATAAGCGGGATCGACAATGAAACCTTCCAACTCAAGTTCTGGTGTTTCGCCGAAACCTTCAGGCAGCGGAACAACAGCTTCTGCAGGTGTGGTAACATACATATTACCATGTTCATCCGTGGTTTCTTCCAATACTGACGAAGCAAAAAACATTTCAACATCCTGGGCATTTACATACGCTGTACATGTAAACAGCATGGTACATGCCAGTAAAATGGGCATTCTCTTCATCACTTTCCTCCTAAATTCAATATAGATTTATATAAGTAAACAGGATGGCAAAACCCTCCTGATTTACCCACGTACGGTTATGTCGCCCCGGCTGTGTAATCCATTGGTGGCATCATAGGGGATGCCGCGGAAAAGCACCGTTGCTCCGGTTTCTTCAACCGTGGTGTCCGGTCCCATTCCCAGCAAGGCCCATTGGCCTTCCTTTAAAGGTTCCAGTCCGAATCGTCTGGAATTGTCGGGATAGAGCGCGACGAAATTGTGATCATTCCCGCTGATAATGGATTCGTTATCACCATAAAAATAGGTCCCCGCCAAAGCAGTCGCAAGACGATCACTGGTGCGGGTAATTTTGCCAAAGAAGGGATCATCGGGAATGGCGGACATATAGCTGACCGGGCTGGTTAAGTTGCCCAGGATACATTTTTGATTTCGTACTTCATCGGCAAGGTTATCAGGTGAGCAAAAGCCCCACTTTTGTAATCGGGCAAGGGCTTCCGCATTTCCTTCATCCCAAAAATCAACGAGCATGTTGTTTTGGTCGATGCGAAAGGCTTCGATTGCTGTGCCTAATGAACGCATATCCGCCTGGGAACGGGCAACTTTTGCCCGGATTTGGGCATTAATGAAATTGGGTACCGCAATAGCGGCCAAAATGCCGATAATGGCGACAACAATCAGTAATTCAATAAGGGTGAATCCCCGGGTGTGTGTGATACGCATTTTCTTCCCATCCATAAAAATGTATATACAAATTTCAATTTCAGTGTTAAGATACCACACAATTGAATCGCTTGTCAATAAGAAAATCATGAAAATTCAATTTTTTTCTTTAATTTATTTGATAAAATTTATAAAGTATTTTCTCGGGCCAAGGTCTTTACTTAAAGATTTGTATATGGTAATAAATAAATATAGAATTATTTTATGAAATTGGGGAATGAATTTTGAAAGATCTCAGTAAGTTTGATATAACGATCGATCGTCAATCCAAAGTCCCCACCTATCGACAGTTAAGCGATCAAATTATCCGGCAGATCCAAGGGGATCATATCCAGATAGGGGAATTTTTACCCACCGAAAACGAGATTTGTGAGATATCGGGATTAAGCCGGATGACGGTCAGGAAAGCAATTAATCAATTGCAGCAATTGGGATTGGTTGGAGCGGTGAGGGGACGGGGGACATTTATTATCTCCAAAGAAACCTCAAAGGATATTAAATATTCGATTGGATTTGCCTTACGGCCAGAGCGGTATATCGAAGAAGATCCCTTTTACTCGCAGATACTGATGGGCGTTACCCAGGAAGCTCATAATCAGAATCTTTATCTGGCATTTATTAAGGGGGAAAATATCACAGACGAAAAAAACGTACTGAATTCATTCGGCATGTTAAAGCAGCTAAATGGATTGATTATTGCCGGGCAAATGCCTAAAGCTTTTCTTGATCATATTGCCAGCTTAGGCCTTCCATGTGTTTTTTTAAATTATCGAAATACCGCTTATCCTTTTGATTCGGTGGGGAGTGATCAAATTGAGATTGGGCGATTATTGGGTAAACACCTTGCTGAGTTGGGCCATCGAGAATGCCTTTACCTAAGTGGGGAGCCGGAGAACGTGGCCTTTGAGGATCGCTTGAAGGGTTTTCAGGAGGTGTTTGTACACAAAACGGGTGGTGATATTCATATCCTGAAAGGGGGGAAAGATTGCCGGGCAGGCCAAGTTATGATACGCAACGCATTGAATCAGGGATTACGTTTTACGGCGGTTGCTGGTGGCAACGATTTAATGGCGATTGGGGCTATGAATGAGTTATTCGAGCAAGGCTATCACATCCCTGAGGATATAAGCGTGGGGGGAGTTGATAATATTTCCAATGCCATTAACTGCCGTCCGAAGTTAACCACCATTCATGTTGAAAAGCAGGGGATGGGGATTCGGGCGTTGCAATTGCTTTTGGAACGGCTGAATAATCCCAAGAAAACGATTGAGTCAATCCTGTTGGGAGTCAAGTTGATTGCGCGTGAATCAACCGTCCCGCTTAAAAAAACACAAGAGGTACATGAAAAATCACGAGAAATCGTTTAATACATTTATATGATGATAACGTGTCAGCCCTATGAAATAGAAAAGGAGTGAAAACTTGAAATCGGCGCCAGAATTCCTGCCCCAATGAGATTGGGGAGGTCAGGAGAGGGTTAAAGGATTATGTTCTACGTTGAAATATCAACCCTCCCCTAGCCCCTTTCATGCTTGGGAGGGGGATGATAATCAAATGGTAGATCACTTACTTAAGATGAAAGGATAAATAGCTGTATGAAAATCGGATTGGGTTTGTATCGGAATATGCTGACCAGAGATAACTTTCGCTTTGCCAGGCAGGCGGGGTGTACTCATATTGTGGCCCATCTGGTCAATTATTTCGCTGATGAGTTATTGCATGGGACCGATGAAACCCGAACGTGGGGTATCACCCGTAATCAGGATAAACTTTGGACGGAAGAGGAACTAAGGGATTTAAAGCGATCGATTAATGATGAAGGACTTGAGCTGGAAGCCATCGAAAATTTTGATCCCTCGCATTGGTATGATATATTGCTGGATGGTCCCAAACGCAATGAACAGATGGAAAAGATCAAAACCACCATCCGGCGGTTGGGGAAAGTGGGGATTCCCATCATGGGGTATAACTATAGCATAGCGGGTGTGTGGGGGCACGTGAATGGCCCCTTTGCGCGCGGGGGGGCAGAATCGGTTGCTTTTTTAGGCCCGGAAGGGCCGAAGGAAACACCGATCCCCAAGGGTCAGATTTGGAATATGGAGTATGATCCCGATGCAGAAGAAGGGACCATCCCCAATGTAACCAGCGAGCAGTTATGGCAGCGGCTAGAGGCGTTTTTAAAGGAAATCATTCCGGTTGCAGAGGAGGCAGGGGTAAAAATGGCTGCCCACCCGGATGATCCACCCATGCCCACGATTCGCGGGCATGCGCGGTTGGTTAATCAACCTCACCTTTATCAAAAACTGCTTGATATTTACCCAAGCCCTTGTAATGCATTGGAATTTTGTTTGGGAACTTTACAAGAGATGACCGAAGGTGATATTTATGAGGCGGCCGATCAATATAGCCGGCAGAATGCATTGGCCTATGTGCATTTCCGCAATGTCAAAGGGAAAGTGCCCAAGTATCATGAGGTGTTTATTGATGAGGGGGATATCGACATGATCCGGATTTTGCGGATTCTCTATAAGAATAACTATGATGGGGTGTTAATTCCGGATCATACCCCACAAATGACATGCGATGCGCCCTGGCATGCGGGAATGGCATTCGCGCTTGGTTATATGAAAGCGGCAATCCAAGTTATTGAAAACAAAAAACAACAACCTTGAACAAAGGAGAGTATCATGAGCAAACACACATCAATCACACGAAGGTCCTTTCTCCGAAACAGCACTCAGGCGGGGGCGGTTGCATTTACCGCACCGATGGTGGTGTCTTCGAAGGTATGGGGAGCCAATGACACCGTGGGCCTTGGCGTTATTGGGCCGGGACGGCGTGGCAGGCAGTTAATGGGGGATTTTAGCCGGACGAAGGGTTCGAAATTCGTAGCCCTCAGCGATTTGAACAAACCACGTATGGAAGCTATAGCGAAAAGAGATAACTTGAAAACCTATCAGGACTTTCGTCAGTTGCTGGAATCAAAGGATGTGGACGCGGTGATTGTGGCCACCCCGGATCATTGGCATGCCCTCAACTCGATCTATGCCTGCATGGCGGGGAAAGACGTGTATGTGGAAAAGCCGATGACGCTGACCATTGCCGAAGGCCGCGCCATGGTGAAGGCAGCGAGGAAATATAACCGCGTAGTACAGTGTGGCAGCCAACAACGTTCCTCGACCCCTTGCCGGGTGGGCTGCCAGTTGCTTCGCAACAACAAGTTGGGGAAAGTGAAAGTCGCCCATGCGCAGAACTATGAAAGCCCGTGGGAACAACCGTTCCCTGAGCATCCCGTACCTGAGGGCTTGGATTGGGATACCTGGTTGGGACCCACCGCTCCACGTGGATATAATCCCGATATTTATACGCCACGAGCGAGGCCAGGATGGATCTCGATCATGCCGTATTCAGGGGGTGAAGTGACCGGTTGGGGTGCGCATGGATTGGATATCATCCAATGGGCGTTGGGAACCGACGAGAGTGGCCCCGTGGAAGTACAAGCGAAAGGTAGTTCACGGGTATTGGACCGTAATGTGACCATGCGTTACGCTAACGGGGTTGTGTTGGAAGTGGACGGTAAAGGGCCATCAGGCGGCGGCTTTTTTGAATGTGAGAATGGAACTGTCTTTGTCGATCGTGGGGTATTTCGAACCGATCCCAAGATGTCGGCAGAAGAAGCCGTTGCCGATTCGGAAATCGAATTTGAAGTGAGCCATAACCATCAGCAGAATTTCATCGATTGCGTGAAGAGCCGCAATCGCCCGATTGCCGATGTGGAGAAAGGCCATCGCTCATCCACGCTATGCCACCTGATTAACATTGCGCGCTGGACTCATCGCAAGTTGCAGTGGGATCCGGAGAAGGAAGTGTTTGTTGGCGATAAAGACGCCAATGGGTATATTGACCGTGAGCGGCGCTCGCCGTGGGAATTGCCGGATTTGACGTAGGTTGAGTTATATTATATACGCAAGAAATTAGGGGAGGCCGGGGTGGTCTCCCCTTTTTATTTTGTGCGTGGATAGGGTGGTGCTCAAGGGCTGACTCCTTTGTCGTCTTGTCCTTGCCTGTCACCCCGTCAGGTGGTTTTCAAGGGTAAAAAACGACGTTTATACCCTTGGCACTCATGCTTACTATCCCATAGAAATATCATGGATGACACGGTAATATTTATCAATATGAAATTGTAAGAGAAAAACCACTGTTGGAGTTGATCATGTTACAAGCCAACATCCAAAAAGCTATGGAGAGGGCACAGTATAAACAGTTGGAAGATGATAGTTGGTTTGCCGAAGTTCCCGGTCTGCAGGGAGTATGGGCGAATGGTGAATCGGTCGAGTTTTGCCGGGAAGAACTATCCGAAGTGATTGAAGGATGGTTGTTTTTGAAAATTCATGATCATGATGAAATCCCTGAAGGCATGAATGAGGTATGGTGATGAGCAAAACAGTGAAGGAATACAAGAGAGGTGGACTGAAAACCTCAAGGCTTTCTCTTGAGAAGGTCGAATACGCCATGTCGAAACTTGGACCTTGCAACAGGATGACGCCCTATGAGTTGCAGGAGATGCTCAAGGATAAGGTTAGGGGTGACAGCCTGTCTGAAGAGATAATCAAGATGAGAAGTGAAGGATGGTGATATTCTGGACTCACCATTCTTCTATCTTGATACATCCGCGATAGCAAAGAGGTATTATCCGGAACAGGGCACTGATTTCGTCTGCGAAGATGGGAGGCTTTGTGATGCCGCTGCTTCGGAGGGAATAAAAGTGTTAAGGCCAACAGCTGAAAGCGCCTGGGAATACCTGCGCTCGCTGGAGAACGGATAGGATTCCGTTGTTTAATCCATCAGGATTCTTCTTATAGATTGCGTTAATGGGTTGAACAGCGTGATTTATCCTACGGTTTTATGGGATAGGTTGGTGCGTTGCCGTTTTGTTGTGGGAGAAAGTTGGGAGTGGAGGGGATGCCGAGCGGGCAGGGATGCCCGCTCCCCGGATGGTGTTTTGCAGGAATAATTTTACAAATCAGAAAAAACAATATTATTAAATGAAACCGTCGCCGGGGTGGAGGCCTCTTACGCGGCGGCTGATGGTGTTGATGCGTTCGAAATCCTGGCGGGTGATGTCGTCGGGGACGCCACCGGAATCCATGAAGATGAGGCGGCCCCGGGCGTGTTGTTTTTCCCAGGCGGCCATCTGTTCAAGGTAGGCTTCCTGACGTTCCGGTTCCCACACCCAAAAACTGGTGGGGAAACCGCCGACGATGATAAAATGGTTGCCGTGATTCTTCATTAATTCAGGAATGTCATGTTTTTCTTCGGGATCAAAGGGATTGATGAAATCGAAGTTGCATTCGACCAGGTCATCCATGATCTTGGCGACCGCGCCGTGGGTGTGAAGGTGAACATGACCACCGAGTTCGTGAACGGTTTCACACAAGCGCTTATGCCAGGGTTTAAAGAATCGGCGGTAGAGGTCAGGGGCCATGAGTAGGGATTTCTTAGAGCCAAGGTCGTCGCATAAAGCGATGCAATCGGCGCCGTTTTCGATCATTTTTCGGGCGGCAGCCAGGTTCCATTCTCCCAAACGGTTGGTGATGGCTTCGATTAATTCTGGCTGATCCAAAAGCCCCATGAGGGTTTCGGTGTATTCCATGAGGAAGTAATGAATACCGGAGAAGAAGCCATTGAGCGACGCCAGCACGTATTCGCCTTTGGACTTGAGATAGGCGACATCCTGAGCGAAGCCTTCATAGCGTTTGGGATCATTGGGATCAGGCCACTCCATGTTGTCGAGATCGGCTGAGGTTTTAATGGGGTGGTCGAAATGATGATAGAAGTGGGGATCGAATTGAACCTTGGCACGTACACCGGTTTCATATTCGACGATTAATTCATTGTCATCCCTGTGGATCATTCGGGAGTAAAATTCACCCGGCCCGCCATGGCCGAAACAGATATTGGCGCCTTTGCCCAGGCAGGCGAAACATCGGCCGGAATGGTTGTTGAATTCGATCATGCGATCGAGCGCCTCTGGCTCCATGGGGGTCATATCGTAATGATCGGGCACATCGTAAATCCACATGGGGTAATAGTGACATTGTGGTGGCGTAAGTTTACGGGCGGTATCACCGTTGAAAAAAGACATCCAATGTTGGGGGATGGGGAGATCTTTTTCACCGGCAAGAAGAGCTTTAATCCAATCACGTTTTTGCATGTTGCACCCTATTTTGATTATTCTTTATTATTTCCAAGTATCTAATGCTTAATGAATGCGTCAAGAGGTAGGGGCAATGTCATTCATTTAAGATTTTAGTGGAACGTAATCATCAACGGCGGCTCGGCGGGAGCCTCGCCCTCCCTATTAAGCTAATGACATTAGAGATAGGGGGATATTCATTTATTCACAAACCGGATGGATGTGTTAATATGTAGGCGAAATAACAACCCCTAGAGAAGCAAAAAGGAAAGAGAATTATGTTAGGTGTCGCGATAATTGGAGCCGGTGGGATTTCACGAACGCATATTGAAACCTACCAAAAATTTTCAGGCCGGTGCCAACTCAAAGCATTGGCGGATTCATATAGGGAAAAAGCGGAACAAAAGAAGCAGGAGTTAAACTTATCTGTCTCGATTCATGAAGATTACAAAGAGATTTTGAATGATCCCAGCATTGACCTGGTGTCGGTTTGCACACCACCGTTTACCCATGCGCCTATCAGCATTGATTGCCTGAATGCGGGTAAGCATGTCATTTGCGAGAAGCCGATGGCTTCGTCACTGGAAGAATGTGACGCCATGGTTGAAGCGATGGAGAAAAGCGGGAAGCAACTGGCTATTATTGCTCAAAATCGATTTCGCACGCCTATTCAAAAACTGAAAGGTGTGCTTGATTCAGGCGAACTGGGGCGTGTGGTGCATGCACAGGTGGATTCATTTTGGTGGCGTGGGCATTGCTATTATGACCTGTGGTGGCGGGGGATGTGGTCGAAAGAAGGCGGGGGATGTACGATGAACCACGCCGTGCACCATATCGACATGTTTCAATGGATGATGGGTATGCCCAAGGAAGTGCGAGCGGTGATGACCAATGTCTCGCATGATAACGCTGAAGTGGAGGATTTATCGATCGCCGTGTTAAAGTATGATAGCGGTGCGCTGGCGCAGCTCACCAGTTCGGTGGTGCATCATGGAGAGGAGCAACAGCTGATTTTCCAGACTGAAACAGCGCGGGTGTCGTTCCCCTGGAAGGTGTATGCATCGAAAGCACGCAGCAATGGTTTTCCAGACCGTGATCCGGATACGGAGGCAAAGATCAACGGGGTATATGAAAATCTGCCGGCTCTGGAGCATGAACTTTATGAGGGTGAATTTGACAATGTACTGAGGGCGATTGAAACAGGCGGGCAGGTTTTGGTGAGCGGTTATGAAGGGCGAAAAACGTTAGAACTGATTATGGCCATATATCAATCCGCCTCGACAGATGAAAGCGTTCCCTTACCACTGGATAAAAGCAGTCCGTTTTATACCGCCCAGGGTGTGCAGGAAAATGCCATTCATTTTTACGAAAAAACCGGGTCGGTGGAGAACTTTGGCGATGATAATATCATCGTCGGTTCAAGCAGCGACCAATCATGATATATACAGCCTAAAGAGGAGAGACGACTATGCAAAAAGCGGATGGAATGATGTATGCCCCGAAAGGGAAAAGTGAACGTGTGTGTGAAAAAGGTGAATTTCGCTTTGCCGCCGCAGGCATCGATCATGGCCATATTTACGGAATGACCAACGGTTTGATGGAAGCGGGTGGTGAGCTGGTTTGGGTATATGACCCTGATCCGGCGAAAGTGAAAAAGTTTCAGGAAACCTACCCCGATGTGCAAGTGGCTTCATCAGAAGAACAGATATTGGAAGACGATTCGTTGAAGATGATTGCCAGTTCGCGCATCACCTCGGAGCGGGGTCCGTTTGGGTTGAAGGTGATGGATCATGGCAAGCACTATTTTTGCGACAAATCTCCCTTCACCACATTTGAGCAGTTGGATGCAGCGCGCGCCAAAGTGAAGGAGAAAGGGCTAATCTGGGCGGTCTATTATAGTGAGCGGCTGCATGTTGAAGGCGCGGTGTATGCCGGGCAGTTGATCCAGGATGGGGCGATAGGAAAGGTGTTGCAGATGATCAATATTGCTCCGCACCGGTTGAATGCTCCAAGCCGGCCAGCGTGGTTTTTTGAGAAGGAGAAATATGGCGGGATTTTGTGTGACCTGGGCAGCCATCAGATTGAACAATTCTTATATTACGCAGGGGTAAAGGATGCGAAAGTAACCCACAGTCAGGTGGCCAACTTCAGTAATCCCGAGTATCCCGAATTGGAGGATTTTGGTGATGCCATACTGGTGGGGGATAATGGCGCGACCATGTATTTCCGGGTGGATTGGTATACACCGGACGGTATGGGTGCCTGGGGGGATGGACGAACGTTTATTATGGGCAGTGAGGGTTCGATTGAGATTCGCAAATACCTCGATGTGGGACGTGATGCGCAGGGCGATCATGTTTATCTGGTTGATAAAGAAAAAGAGCACTATCTGCCAGTGAATGGCAAGGTGGGTTTTCCTTACTTTGGCCAATTGATCCGTGATTGTCTGGATGGAACGGAAAACGCCATGCCGCAGGAACATACCTTTTTAGCGGCTAAGCTGTGCCTTGAGGCGGAAGCAAATGCGGTTCGGATCAAATAAACGTTAATCTTTCCATACAAAGGTTTAATAACATGAAATTACCAAGAATTCATGAACTTGCCCTACAATTTTGTAGGGCAAAATTTTTTTCATTTTACTTTGAAAAACAATACGGTCCGAAATATTTGAGACATTTTTTCGTCATGGGGATCGTTCTTGTTTTGAGCGTGAAAACACCATATGCTGAGGAGGCATCCCCTACAATCTCAAAGGTAACTCCCTATAAGCATTATGTCCTACGCTGTTTGGATACACTCATAGCAAAGGGCACCGACCGTTATGGGGATGTACATTCCCCGATCATCGTCAGCATTTTGGATGTCGAAACTCACCAATGCCCTGAAAATCCCGAACCCTTGGATGAAGCCTATCGTGTAACACGGCGAGAACGACGTAATCCCGCGGGATCAAACCTGTTAACCGATCAACCATTGATCAAAACCATGTATTTATACTCAGAGTTGACGGGTGAAAAAAGATACAAGAATGCGGCAGATGCTTATATGAATTATTCCATGAAGCACCTGGTGGATGAGAAAGGTTTTTTTTGGTGGGGATGGCATCGCCACTACGATGTTTATAAGGACGTGAAGGATGGACATGCGGGCAATCATCATGAGATTCATGCCATTCATCATATCGCATGGGATATTTTATGGATGGTAAATCCCGAAGCGGTGCAACGAGAATTAGAAGCAATTTGGAAATGGCATGTGATCGATAAAAAGACAGGTGAAATCAATCGGCATGGGGATGGAGTGCGCGGATGTGATTTTACCAT
Source organism: uncultured bacterium (assembly GCA_964517495.1). Classification (GTDB taxonomy): domain Bacteria; phylum Hinthialibacterota; class Hinthialibacteria; order Hinthialibacterales; family Hinthialibacteraceae; genus CAZFER01. The sequence continues at coordinate 15,873 of CAZFER010000015.1, forward strand.
GAGTGCCGGTTCGATGATGTATGCGTTTGCCTTTCTGGCTACAAAAACGGGGGAAGAATTGTGGTTGGAGCGGGCTAAATTGCTGGCCAACTATTATTGGCAGCGTAGAAACCGAGCGAGTAATTTAATTCCGGAACGCCCCAATGCGGGTACGGACCGGTTTGATGGGGGGAGTTTTGTAACAGCGATCACTGGTTGTTATTGCCATTCCCTGTTGGCTTGTTATGAATTGACAGGTGAAGATTTGTTTAAGGATCAAGCCTTGGCTTACATGCGGGCTTATGCGAACTATGGTTACGACGCTAATACCCAAAGGTTTTGGGGTGCATTAAAATTGGATGGAACGCCTATTCCAGGTCCTCGAATGAGTGATGGGTATGCAAAATACGAACCGCGGGGGCATTTGGATTTGTGGGAACCGTATGCGGCTGGATATCAGTTCGCGATTTATACGGCGCAAAATTATGCATATGCTTATCAACTAACTGATGATCCAGCCATGTTGGAAGCCGCCAAGCGTTTTGCGTCGTGGATTGAAGCCACTCCTCCAGGAAGCAAGGAATCTGAGAACACGTGGTATGATGAATACTCCAAACAGTTTGGCCGCCAAGGCACCTATGCGGGAAAATATGGCCGTACGATTTCGTTTTTTATCCATTTATATGTATTAACAGACGAGGGGCATTATCTCACGCTCGCCCAACGTTTTGCAGATGAGGCGGTTCAAAAACTATTTACGAATGGCTTGTTTCGCGGCCATCCCGCCAAGCCGTATTATGAAGCGATGGATGGGGTGGGTTTTCTTTTGTATGCCATGATGGAATTGGATTTGATTTTGAACGATCAAAACTTTTTTGTTGTAAATAGCAACTTGTCGTCAAACTCGAGAGAGGGCATTATTCATTTGGATAATTGGTAAAAGAAACGGGGCGCCGATAAGGCGCCCCGAATTTTTTCATGTGTCAAATAATACCAACGATGTGTCCATGCCAACTGAAATTAATACTTAAACATGTTAGCAATCTCCGCGGAATTAAGCGGGCCTTCGATTATCGTTCGGACGACACACTGTAATGATGAGAACGTTTTGGGTTCACTCAAACTGAAGTTAAACAAAACGTTCAATTGTTTTTCCCCGTCAAAGGAAAGGCCAAGCACGTTGATGAAATCGGTATTCCATTCATCACCGTTGACGGTCAGTGTTGGATTTGAAATTGTCGCAAGTGGAGTAATTTTCCCTTCAGGTGAAATCAATACCAACATCGGTGTGCTCGATTCCATACCTCGCATGGCGGAGGTGATGAGGAAGCCATTATCCAAGGTGATCAAGCCTTTGCCCGATCCACTGGTATCACCATACCCTAACATGTATTCGGCATCGATCGGATTGCCGTTCCCACCGAACATGGAAATTGTTTGAGGTAAAATCACGCTCTTTTGTTCGAATTTGAAGTCGTGGAATTCAAACATATTCCCTTTAAAATTCACTTTCGGTCTCATGCCGGGTTGTGGAGTGGGGGTGGGAGTCGGTTCAATCACAGGGACATTATCCGGATCATTGGGATCACTGTTTCTGCTTACCTCTTCCTGATCCGTGAATCCATCATTGTCGCTATCGGGATTATTTGGATCGGTGTTGTTTTCACGTTCGTTGATGTTGATTAAGCCGTCACCATCCAAATCCTCTTTGCCATCATTAATTCCATCACCATCAGAATCCGCCAAAAAGTGGTTGGTTAGTGTATGGAATAATTCATAGTTGTCAGACAAGCCATCATTATCGTTATCCTGATCGTTTTTGTTGATGACACCATCGTCATCAGGATCGCCTTCAAATGCGAGTTCAACTTGGTCGGAATAGGTATTTGATACATTCATTGCCGCATCACGGAACTGGACATAAACCGTGGCAAAAGGCAGGTTTTCTTGAATTTTGATTTCATATTCCGCCAGGGTTTTGCGGCTTGGCTGCCATTCGGCATCTTTAAATGCCGGTGTATGGCTTACCCGCATTTCTTTAATGTCGCTATAGGCGTCGAAATCCAGTTTTACAAAGTTTGAATCAGTCAGCCCAACTCCATTATTGATTTTGATCCAACCTTTGGGAGGGAGTGGATCGGCTTTGGGTGTTCCTGTGAAAATGCGTGAAGGGGCGCTTTGTTCATCAGAAGAACCAATGCCAATGATTTGATAATAATAGGTTCTTCCATTGACAACGTTTTCATCTTTGAACACGCCATTTGGTGCGTCTTCTCTGGTAAGGGTTTGATAAAGCGACAGGTTATCCCGGCTTTCACCACGGAAAAGCTGAATTTCGTTGTAGGCGGCAGACCAGGGGAAGTAAATCAAATTGGTATTAGGTACGGGTTCGTGGACAGGGATATCAATAACGAAATCGATTACGCCACAATCAATGGGTCGAGGGATGATATCATCACGATGATCGTAATTGTTTCGTTCATTATTGATTTCAGAGAGATCTGACTCGCCGCCGTGATCGGTATCAGGATCCGTTGGGATAACACCTCGTTGGTATTCTTCTATGTTTTTAAGACCATCGCTATCCAAATCCCTCGCTGCATCATCCTGGTTAGGATCAAGACCGTACAGATTTTCCCAGCGAGTGGGCATGCCATCCTGGTCAGGATCGAGTGTTTTATCATCCCGCTCCAGGAACTCAAACACTTGGAAGCCTGTTTTTTGGAAGCGTTGAAATCGCTGCTCTGATGAATCAACGCCATTGGCGGTTACTTGAACCATATAACTGCCGTTAAGCCCAGGTTCTTTACTGGTATCGGATTGACCGGTTTGGCTTGCCATGGTGGTGCGGCGATAAACATTGCCATAAATTCCATCGTTGGCGTTGCCATCCTCATGCGCACCGTCATCAAACAGTGGAACGGTATCAATTTTTCCATCGGGAGCGAGTACCCGGGCAACCACATCAGCACCCCGGACAGGCCCTTTTTGGTCAACCAGGGTAGCCTGGATGGGAATAGGTAAACCGCGCAGGAATAAGATGATTCCATTGGGATCCAAATCCCGTAATTCGGGAGTACGTTGGTTGGGGGTAAAACGGACTTGCATTTCCAATCCTGCACCCGACAAGCCTGAAAGCATGGAAATAAAATCTGTATCCTCCGTGGAGGTAAGATTTAAAGTCCATTTTCCTTTGGCCATGTCACCGAGTTGATACACAACGTGGGTATCCTGCCGCCGGATTTGAACACCAGGATCACCAAACTGAACGAGACTTCCATTGGGACGAATGAGTTTCGGATCCATATTGGCATCGGGATTAGACCAATAAATTGCCAATACAGCTTGATGGAAGCCGTCTTCATTCACATTGATTAGATACTCTTTTGTATTTCCTGCTTGAAGCGCACCTGATTCCTCCCACAGCCGGCCATGTTCATTGACCAATTCATGGGATGACTTGTATACATCCGCCAGGCGGACGGAATAATCAAGGCCAAGATAATCATTGAATTGGGAGACAACAGCGGAATCACGGGAGGGACGGTCCACTTTGGCTGGTGGACTCGGGGTATTGAGATCGACGTAGTAATAATAGCCGCCCGTTTCATTGGCGATACTTTGCATTAAAGCTTGATCGGCATCAGGGCCAAGAGCGATGGTGATAACATGGGCACCTGAATTAACGATACGATTACGGACAGCCGGATTATCCGCCCAAAAGCGTGCTTCGTTTTCCTTTCCATCACTTAACAAGACGATAAAGGGTTGATAGTTGGCATCTTGAAGTGTGTCCAATTCATCTTGTGCATTGTTAAGGCCATCACCGATGGAGGTCATTACGTTGCGAGAGGGAATATTGATTGCTCGTATTTTATTTCGCATCTCAGCGCGATTGGGGCCGACCTCACTGAGATTCATCAATGTAGTGGCATCTTCATTGGGTTCATTATCATCACCACCGAAGGAAACAACTGCCATTTGATCATTTTCCCCAGCGGCGTCAGTATATAGAAGAGCGGCTGATTTGGCGGCATTGATTTTAGGGAAATCTTCTGGTGACAACATACTGCCAGAAGCGTCAATAACCAGCGCTTGTTTTTTCAAAATGTCGGCGTACATCACAGCTTGAGTTTGCGACGTGGTTATGTCACCCAGTTGTACTTCCAGGTTATAAAGAGGGCCGCCATCTTCCTGAACAGGCGCCTGAGCGGCCAGCCAGAATTCACCTTGAACGTAATCACCGTTTCGAATCTCGGCTTCTTCTTCGCCGACTCGGACGGTGAAATCTTCGGCGCGTAATCCCCATACGGTGGAGCCGCCAATCTCTTCAGGACCGGTCACTCGCAAGCGAATGAGAAACGTTCGGGGATCATCCATCGCCCCAACAAACGCCAGGCGAGTGAAGGTGGGTTCAACGATCGAAAGTTTCACATCGCCGGCAGTAAATTTATAGGAATAGTTCGCTGCGCTCTCCAACCCAGTGACTACGGCTACGATATCATCAATAGGTTCCGCATCAGAAACGTAATAAACACGGGAGAATTCTGTTCCAACCCCTTTGTGTAAGCTGAGGACTTTATCATCCCGGACAGCAAAAACGGCATAGGCAGCACGGTCGCCTTCAGAGCGGAAACCGACGACTTTGCCAAACACACTTTCAACCGGATGAACCACATAATAACGGTTGGCATAATCCTGAACATTGTGATTTACCGGTCCAATAGGAGGAAGAATATTTTGATCCCGATCGAGCGAAACAGAGGCGTAGGGTACATCATCGTCATCCCGATAGCGAAAACGATCCGGATTTTGGATATCGCTTAAATCCAAGTCTTTGGTATAGTTGGTGATTCCGAAATCATGGAACAATCCATCCAACGTTCTTCCAGGTGCAAGAGTTGAAATCGTTCGTTTTAAAGCGGCGATGGAATCAGGCGATTGGCCATCGGTTTCTTCCCAGAAGCGGCGAATGACATCCACACCTTGTTGGGGTTCTTGCTGCACCGATCCGATATGTTCGCATAGATACTGCCAGAATAGGGCGGATTTGTAGGAAAGATCGGGTAAGCGAGTATCGGCATTGTTCATGTAATCCTGTACTTCGCTCCAGAAGGTTATAAATCCACCATTGGCATCAAGATCATCCCATAATTTATCCTGCATTAAACGTGCGGTTCCTTCGACCGTCCATTGCCCCCAGCTGGGCCAGTCGTTGAAATTGATATAGGCGTATTGGGTATGGTGGAAATGTTCGTGGTCCAATACCAGGCGCAGGCTGGGTTCGTTCCTTCCACGGAGACTGGGGGAATCCATGGTGATTCGGTTATTGGGTGCGGTGCCGATATTGCCTGAATCGAAAATGTGGACTTCTTCAGGATCGGCGGAAAAAGATGGCATGCGAAAGCCTAAACCGGTGATTCGGTCGATAAACGGGTCCAAAGCATCCGCCATGTCCTGGGCCTGAGCATCGCTGAAGAAATCGGCGTTATTGGTTGGATCGTTGGTGTAATACACTTCATAGCTGTAAGTATCTGTTACAATGGAATCCTCCAGATCGGCTGGTTCCAAATCAGCGAAGGCATACAAACACACAGCAACAAACGTGCATACACTAATAGCGGTAATCGATTTTTTCATATTTAACTCCTTTAAACTTGTTAATTTTTGGCAAAGATGGAATGTTCTGAAGATGGGGACAGTATTATTGTCGTTTCATCGCGTTATTCCAACACAATCAAACGCAATTATGCAGAAGGCGTTCCAAATTCAAAACACAAGGGTAAAAGGCGTGCTTGATCCCATTATAATCAAAGACAAATTCATTTAAATTTCAGTAGATTTTTCTACACACAATCCATACATAACAAAAACATATATCTATACATATATTAGTTGATTTTAAAAATCCGTCAATCTTTTTTTGCAACATCTTTTTTTGTAAATGGGATTAGATGTTCTTAAATCATATATTTCCACTCTTACATGCATATATTGAGTTCACAATAAATTAATTTGACGCCGATAAGGAATGGAATTATAGTGAAATCAAATCTTGCTGCATATACAGACTTATTTCATAGGAGAGACTTGGAATGGGAAAAACACAAGAAAGAATAGGTTTTACGCTTATTGAACTATTGATTGTGGTCGCCATCATTGGTATTCTAGCCGCCATTGCGGTTCCCAATTTTTTGAATGCGCAAGTGCGGGCCAAAATCAGCCGTGTTTATGCGGATATGCGTTCTTTAGGGAATGCCATCGAGATGTACCAACTCGATAATAACGCCTATCCAGGCGGCCCATATTGGCAAAGCAGCACGTGGTGGGAAAAACACACATATCGTTTTCATGTGTTAACTACACCAATTGCGTATATAAATTCCGTTCCTATCGACCCTCTACAAACTTCAAATCCTCAACGGATTAATCCGAATCTGGGATCCATTTGGGATGGCGGGTATGTTTATGATGATGCAAGCCGAAGTGGTCATACATTGGATGTGTATGGTAAGAATTATAAATACACCGTTCGCAGTCCAGGTCCGGCGTTGGATTGGTCGATGGCGCATGTGTCGCGGGTTATATATTACGATGCATCCAACGGATTACGCAGTCATGGCATTTTGGCGTGGCTGGGACCGGGGGGAACAATATTCTGAATTTTATTCCGTTGTTATCCCCTTATAATTTTGGCTGGTGGATTGTTTTCCACTTTCCCACTTATGTTCGCATTAATTAATTGAGGTTGATTGTCCCACTGCATGGATATTGTTACGGAAATATTCTTTGTGTTACCATCCAACCATAGTATGGTATGATTGAATCACTGGAAAGGTGCAAGGGAAATGGATTTAATCATGGTGATCGGTGCGCTTGTGATACTCAATTATCTTTTTTTTAAATCATTGTTCTCATTCGCGCAGTTGGGGCATATCAAGATCGTTATTGCAAGGCGAAAGTTTATTGGTTTCATTTTTTCGTTTATCATTGCAGGATTTGCCATGCTTACTTATTATTTGATTATCAAAATAAACATGATTTACCCTGAATTGACCATATACGTATGGTTTATTCCTCCAAATTTACTTTATGGCATTCTTATAGCACTTTCTTTTTTACTCTTCCTACTTGCGATCATTGCGAATATTGTAACCGTCAATTATACCATTAATGAAAATGGACTTATCGCGATTTTTCCCATGCATTACGACAATATCAAAAAGTTCACCCTGCGGGGAAACGTGATGGAAGTTGAATTAAAGAACCGGCATTACATAAAGACGATACACATTCCCAAGGATAAGGTTGATCAAGTGGTTGAGGAGGTGGGGAAGTGGGTTGAGATAAAATTTAGTTGAATCATCGATAGGATGGGTTATGGTAATTGGATAGCATCAAAAAAAAGTAATTCCTCATCATTCGCACTATAAGTGATTTGAATGGGCTGGCAGCAGATTTCACAATCCTCAATGTATGATTGCTCATTCACGGATAAATCCAAAAGCATGGAAATCTGTTGCCAGCAGTAGGGACGCACAAAGAAATACTCGTGTTGCATGGATTCCAAATACCTTAATTGTCTGTTAACCCATCTTCAAGCCAGTCGAAAATGGCTTGGGCAGCGAGTTGATGACCTGTTTCATTCAAGTGGCGGTCGTAGGGAATGTAAAGTGGTTGTTCATCTTTCTTTAAAGTGTTTTTAAACGATGCGGTTAAATCCAAATAGGGGATATGTAATAATTGACAGTGTTGATTTAACCAGTCTGTGGGATAATCAAAATCCATCTCTGCCCATGTTAAATCAGCCGATTGAACGGCATGCTGCCGATGTTCGTCAAACACCAGGTAATCGGGAGGGATATTCACGATCGCTATGGGGATTTCATGAAAAGTGCAATATTCGTTCATGCGCTTTATCTCGTTTTCGAGATGCTGATAAATTGATTTAACGTGTTTCCCCTTGGGATGATAGGCGGCCAGCATAAAACGATAGCCTTCGGGATCAATGGTGTTGATTAAGCGGTTTTTCACCATGCGGTAGAGATTGATATTGTAGTAAAATAAACCACCGAAGCGGCCACTTGTGGGTCGATGCGGTTCGAACCAATCGGTTCCAAGTTCTCGATAAAGCGAAACCCAATCATTTTCCATAAAGAGACAGACAATGACCATCGAGGGTTTTTGTTCAAGGGATTGCTCAGTTATCCAGCGGCGATACTGGCTGATGGAATAAGCGGGTACGGATGCATTAATACATGCAAACTCGAATTCAGGTTTTGCGTTTATTTTCTGCTGGATTAATGAGACAAAGGTTTCCTGGTCACTTACCCCTATCCCAAAGGTAAACGAGTCACCAATGAAGACGATGGATTTACTGGTGTTTATTTCAGGACGAGTTTTACGAAAACCATCTTCGGTTGTCGAAAACAATTTTTCTCCATTGTCGTTGATCATATTACCGGAGAAATTCGGTGTTAATGTCCAGCCAAGCGTTTCATCCGGTTGGTAGGTATGCTTGGGCACAAAGGTCATACGAATCGATTCATAAGCAATCAAGCGCGATAAGCCTTCTGCTATTAAAAAACCTATACCAATCGCAATAAATACGATTGTGATATTCATGAGGATTTTTTTCTTTTTCATTATAAATACCAGAAATAATTCAGGGGCCCAAAATGCCCCTGTTAATGGATATATAAATATATTATTCCACGAAACAATAGGATCAATAAGGTTTATTTCGACCCACATCACCTAAAAAGCCGGTATTGGCGTGGATAATATCTCCCACACTCATCATTCCATTGGAGGGATCATAGGCCATGGTAATGTACATGCGGGAAGGATGGCCGATAGACCAACGGTCCGGACCTGCGCTTCGAGTAAGCCATAGAGCGGTAGGATCTTCATCTCCACCTTGTGCTTTGTTTTCCCGGTCCCATTCGGTGTTGCGGTACTGGTAAAGATCGAGAGGATGAAAGCGTCCCGGGGCGGATTCCAACTCACGTGATGTGATTGATAGAAAGGGATCGTGTGAGGCCGGTTCATGCAAATAAGCGATTGGTGTTGTTAATTGCTGCCAAATTCGATCCCCTTGATAGCTGCCTACAAATTGGCTCATTTCGTTGGGACCAATGGGCTGGCGGCCATTTTCGACCGTATACATTCCTATAGCGGTTTCATGAGCTTTTAAATCCGCTTTCACCCGCGCAATTTTAGCCCTTAGTTGAGCATTCACAAAATTGGGAACCGCGATGGCAGCCAATATTCCTATAATGGCGACCACAATAAGTAATTCAATCAGTGTAAATGCCAGGATTTTATCTCGCATCTCATTCTCCACATTAATCATATTTAATTTAAATTTGATTACAAAATCAGCCAGGCCGATTGGGTTTTCCATTGCGAACAAAAGTCCCGTGTGAATAACTTCCTCCAAGACGCATGATATCCCCGTTGGAGCGAAGGCCGTTGCTGGGTTCAAAATCCCACCAGACGGTGGCAGGCCAGCCTCGCATATTGCCCGTGTCGTCATCATTATCCGGTCCGGCACCTGCCAACGCATACGTGCCGACTGACCGTTCCAGTTCCGTATCGGTTCCCATGGCAAAGAAAGGACCGTTGGGGGTTTCACTAATATCAAGGTGACGATCTTTAACTGAGAGGAATGGATCAATGGGAATGGACGTCATGTAGGATACAGGGGTGGTCAGTTTATATAAACCAACAGGATTACGATTGGTGGCATCAGGTGGATAGCTATTGTTATCCAATCTATATTGTTCCACCGCTGTGGCAACGCTTTTTTGGTCTGCTTTTACACGGGAAATTTTGGCGCGGGTCTGTGCGTTAAGAAAGTTGGGTACCGCAATGGCGGCAAGAATCCCAATTATCGCAACAACGATTAAGAGTTCGATCAATGTGAATGCGTGTTTATCCATTTTACACCTCAAATCGTGTGGTTTCATAAGAGTTGGCGGCACTGCTTTTTCCCACAACTCTTTGTATAGCACAGGCCACATCAATCTTGTATTGTTGGATTCTCACGGATGCATGATCACATGACCTTACTTATTTCACTCATTATTGAGTCAATCGACTTAATATATTCAAGACTTCCATGGGTTAATACACAATGGGAAAAATTAATTTCTCTGAGTCACTACCGATATCGTTTGCCTTCAGGTTTTTGAGGCTCGTGTTGCGGTCGAGGTTGGGCGTGCTGTAAGCCTTCTGCCCATAACAACTGAGGTCGGCCCACCCCATGTCATCGACGAGGATATAGATGATGTTTGGCTTATTGGTTTGGGCGAAAAGCGACGGAGGGGTAACCAAACCGGCTGCCGTCAATGCGGCGGATTGTTGTAAGAATGACCGGCGTGAATAATGATCTTGGTTATGTGGCATATTTGCTTCCTTTTCATTTCGCTTTTGCTTTTGAGCGCATCTCTTCAATGATTGAACGAAAGCGTTTGCCGGCGGTTTTGACGGACGGTGGAATATCATCTTTTGGTAATGGCTCTTTTTCGAAGGGATCGTATTTCATATTATAAATACGTCCATCATCGTAAAATTTCCAATCCTTGGTGCGAATCCACCAATGCCCCTCCCATTCGGTATATACCCAGGTTCGAGGAATACCCGGTCTCCCTTGTAACTGAAGGGCAAAGCTTTGCCCGTCTAAAATGCGATCCTCTGGTAATTTGGCATGTGCCAGGTCAGCAAAGGTGGAGAAGAAGTCACTAAAATCAATCAGATCCTCGCACACCTGCCCGGGGGGAGCGGTTCCCAGCCAGTTGGCGATTAAGGGAACATGGGTTCCCGCATCGGTCAATTCAGCTTTCCCGCCTTTGATTGATATGCCCTTCCACTCTGAGGTTACGCTTTTCGGTGAACCATTATCGCCGGTGAATAGAATCAAGGTGTTTTTACGAAGTCCCAAATCATCCAAGGTATCCACTAATTCACCTACCAAGCGGTCTATTTGTGAGACCATTTCGTCATAGGATTGATATTCACCATGGGGACCTTTAGGCTCCTTGTATGGCCCACCCGTTTTGGCGAAGTGGGGCAATGTCATGGGATAATAAGCGAAGAATGGTTTGTTTTGGTTTCTACGAATAAAGTCCTTTAGAAACCCGCAATACACATCCGGACCGTATTCATCTTCTATTCCTCCAAGCAGTTTGCCATTTTGCCAGATCATGGGCTGGTAATAGCGTGGACCTTCATGCCAGGCCCAACAGCAGTATTCATCAAAGCCCATTTTGTGCACATGCTCAGGATGGTCTTTTAATAGTGCCAATTGCCATTTCCCCGCCAGGGCGGTGGCATAACCGGCCTTTTTCAACATATGTCCAAAGGTGATTTCTTCATCCGGAATCTGCCCCCAACCAACATAATTACGAAAACTGTAACGTCCGGTCATGATACACACACGCGAGGGGCCACATTTAGGCGTGCTGTATGCATGAGTAAAACGAATCCCCCCACTGGCCAAGGCATCGAGGTTGGGGGTGGAATAGGAAGTTCCACCGTTACAGCCAAGACATTCGTATCCCAGATCATCCGCCATGATCAAAATGATATTGGGGGGACGCCTGCCGCGTGAATGTTGGGCCGATACAGCGGACAACGATTGAGCGGACAATGCACCTCCTGTTAGTCCACCTAAAAACAGACGGCGCGAGAATTGATTTGAATTACGTTTTTTACTCATATAATTACCCCATTCGTAAACGGCTTATCTTAAATCAAACACTTCAGTTTTTTTATACTAATCTTTTGCTTTCCTGATGCGCTGCGCTTCTTTGGGCATGGAATTAATTACCGCACGTAGTTTTTTACGTGCAGCCAGGGCTTGAGAACCGCCTTCTTCCTTTTTTATTGGATGCTGTTCTTCGATGTCGTTCTTAAGGTCATACAATCGTCCATCGCCATAAAGTTTCCAGCGTTTATCGCGAGCGAAACGGTGTGTGGGATTTTGATGAGATATATAGTTTTTGTTCAAGGGCCGGGCGTTGTAATAACAGAAAATGGCTTCACGAGGGTTGCCCTTTTCACCGCGCAGTTGAGGATAGAAGGAGCGACCATCCTGCGGAACATCTTCAAACGGCTTGGCTCCGGTTACGTCCGCGATTGTGGGCAGGAAGTCGCTGAAATCAATCAAATCGTCGCATACTTTGCCTTTTGGAGTAACACCCGGCCATTGAGCCACAAAGGGAGCATGGGTTCCTGCATCGGTGGAATGGGATTTCCCTCCTCTTATCACACGGCCATTTAGTTTTGATTTAATTTGCCGAGGGGTACCATTATCACCTGTAAATAAAATCAAAGTGTTCTCTCGCAGGCCGTTTTCTTCCAAAGCAGTGATGATTCGTCCAACAATGGTATCTATATAAGCCACCATATCTTCATAATTTTTTTGATTATTTTTACTGTTTCGGTCTTCACTATTCGGTGTGGGCAGAAAAGGACCGTGGGGAAGCACCATGGGGTAATATAAAAAGAAGGGGTTCCCCTTGTTGCGCTTGATGAATTCAGTCGCGTAGTCACTGAAATAATCCGGACCGTATTTGCCTTCTGTATTTTGAATATACTCCCCGTTTTGATCGATTAACGGATCCCAATAGCGTGATTCATGTTTTTTGACCTGCCACAGGCAATATTCATCAAATCCAGCATCCTTGGGCAGGGTGCCTTTGCCTTCCATATCTCCATAGATATCAGGACCATATAATTGCCATTTGCCCACCACGCATGTTCGATATCCAGCACGCTGCATCATATGGCCAAAGGTTTTTTGGTCAGGTAAAAGAATCCCAAACTCATAATAGTTACGGATATTGGATTGGCCGGTCATTATTTTTACCCGGCTGGGTGTGCATAGCGGGTTGGCATGGCATTGGGTGAATTTCACACCATTTTTTGCCATACGATCAATATTGGGGGTTGAATATTGTTGACTGCCATAAATTCCAAAGCATTCATAACCCACATCATCCCCCATGATAAGAATCACATTGGGCTTAGAATTCGAACCTTGATTGGCCGCCAGGCCGTGTTGCATTGAAAGGGAAAATGCGGCTGTGCCAATCGATGTTTTTTTAACGAATTCGCGTCGTGATATCGAATTATTCATAAATATACCTCTCCTTTTCATTATCACCTTATGTTATGCATATCAAAAATCCATGCAAAACAAAAGAGGTGAAATATAAAAAATTTTGTAAACAGGGGAGTCCGGCCTGGCGGGAGCCTGGCCCTCCTGGGGTAGAGAAAGATAATGAAAGTGATCTCTTTTCAAATTTATCAAGCCATGATAAAAAGGATTCGTTATGTTCACATTAAGAACAAACTTGCGATTATTCTTAATCAATGAGGAGTACGATCATGAAGCAATCCCGCCGTGATTTTTTGAGAACGCTTGGCGCAGGAGCATCCATCATCGGGTGTCCGGCGGTGCTGAGTTCAAAGACGTTTGCGAATGACAAGCCGAATTTTCTGTTTATTCTTGCGGATGATATGGGATGGCGGGATCCTTCATGCTATGGCCATGAATTTCAGGAAACCCCTCATATTGATGAACTATGCAGTCAGGGGATGAAATTCACGGATGCTTATGGCGCCTGCCCAGTGTGCTCTCCAACCCGAGCCAGTATCTTCTCCGGCCAGTATCCTGCACGAGTGGGGATTACCGATTTCATCACAGGCCATTGGCGGCCTTATGAAAAACTGCGTGTTCCCATCAACCGCACTCAATACCTGCCTCTTGAAATTGAAACCATTGCTGAAGCCTTGAAACCGGCAGGATACACATCCGGTATGTTTGGCAAATGGCACTTGGGTTGGGGGAAACACATCCCCACCAATCAGGGATTTGATAAGCAGCGGGTGACTAGTGGTCCTCATTATAAATTTCGAACCAATCCACAAGATGAAGTTCCACCCGATTTAAATCAGGCGGATTATCTGACCGATGAATGCATCAATTTTCTTGAAGCCAACAAGGACAATCCCTTTTGCTGCTTTGTCACTCATTTTGCTGTTCATATTCCCCTGCAAGCGGATAAGGATTTAATCTTGAAATATGCCAACAAACCGGTTCCTGATTCCGGTGTTAATAATCCTGTTTATGCGGCTATGGTTGCGCATGTCGACCGGAGTGTAGGCAGGATTATGCAGAAATTGGACGACTTGAACCTTACCGAAAACACCGTTGTGGTTTTCTTTTCTGACAATGGCGGATTAAGGCAAACTTTCACAGGCCGTGGGCCTATCGTCTCCACTAACGCACCGTTACGGGATGAAAAGGGTACCCTTTACGAAGGTGGCATTCGTGAACCGTTGATCATTCGTTGGCCTGGTAAAATTGAAGCGGGAAGTGTGTGTGAGACGCCGGTCAGCAGCGTTGATTTTTACCCCACTTTTTTGGATATGGCCAAGGCCAACAAGCCGGATCAAACCCTCGATGGAGAAAGCCTGGTTCCGCTTATTCAACAGAAGGGTGATTTACAACGTGATGCCATCTATTGGCATTACCCCCATTACCATCATTCTGTGCCTGCGGGAGCAATACGCCAGGGTGATTATAAACTCATCGAGTTTTATGATGATAACCCTCTTGAATTGTATAACCTTAAAACCGATATCAGCGAAACAATCAATCTGGCTGAATCCAAACCCGAGTTGGCAAAAGAATTACAACAAAAGTTAGCAAGATGGCGTAAAGAAGTTAACGCCGCCATGCCGGTTGAAAATCCCGATTTTGATCCAGACCGCCGCCATGAATGGGGCCGTCACCCCAGCCGGGGCTAAGTAAAATGGCTTATTTTAACAAAAATAAAAGATAGATTTATATATCAATCTGCTTTTCAGGAGAACTTTGTTGTTCCAGCACACGTTCGAGCATACGGCTTAATTCCTCGATGCGGTAGGGTTTGGTTATAACACCCTTAAAACCATAGGCTTGGTAATCCGCCATGATGGGATCGCCTGAATAGCCGCTGGATACAATGGCGTTGACCTGGGGATCAATTCGTTTCAACTCGACGATAGTGTCTTTACCCCCCATACCACCGGGGATGGTTAAATCCATAATCACGACATCAAATGGCTTTTCTTCTGCCATGGCATTCTGATACACCGCGATGGCCTGCTCACCTGTTTCAGCGAGTGCGACTTCAAATCCCATATGTTCTAACATTTGGCTAGCTACATCCCGCACAAAATCCTCATCATCCATCACCAGAATTTTCCCGGAACCACGCATTATTTTTTCTGGGCGGTACTCACTTGTTTTGGATTGATTACGTACCATGGAATCCGCTGGCAGATAAAGGGTGAATATGCTTCCTTTCTCACTTACTGAGTCGACCGTAATCACCCCGTTATGTTGTGTTATGATGGAATAGCAAATGGCTAGCCCCAAACCGCTGCCTTTTTGTTTGGTCGTAAAGTAGGGATCAAAAATCCTGGGAAGTTGTTTTTGGGGAATTCCAATTCCTTGATCCTGAATGATCAGTTTAACGTAATCACCACGATCCAGCGCTGGAACGGACTCATCTCCCTTTTCATCAATCCTATAATTCTCTGCCTGGATTTGAATTTCACCACCGGAAGGCATCGCCTGATCAGCATTAATCACCAGATTATGAATAACCTGGTTGATCTGGCCACGGTCGACATCCACGGGCCAAAGATCATCAGGGCAATCAAACCGATATTTCACATTGGATCCGCGAAGAGCAAAGGTAGCGGTTTCCTCAACGATTTCTTTCAAAGATGCAAATTCTTTTATCGGTACCCCCCCTTTGGAAAAGGTTAACAGTTGCTGTGTCAAATCCTTGGCCCGCTGAGAGGCATTTTCCGCTGCGGTTAATCGTTCGACTACATTATGGTCTGGTGGAGAAAGGGTTTTGGCAAAGGAGATGTTACCGATTATCGCGGTTAAAATGTTGTTGAAATCATGAGCAATCCCACCGGCCAAAATACCTAGCGATTCCAATTTTCGAGTTCGTTGCAGTTCCTCTTCCAATCGGTGTTTTTCGCTTACATCACGTATAACAAGTACAACGCCAATGATTTGGCTGTCTTTATCCCGTATGGGTGCGCCACTATCCTCCAGAATTCTTTCTGTTCCATCTCGAGCCATCAATTTGGTGGTATTAGTAAATTCAACAATCCCGCCAATTTGAAGTACTTTTTGAACCAAATCCTCGCAAGGTTCATTGGAATAAACATCATAAATATGGAGAATATCACTAATAGGCCGGCCTAAAGATTCCTGCTCACTCCAGCCTGTTAACTCTTCCGCCACTTTATTCATTAACAACACATTTCCATCAATATCTGTGGAGATTACACCATCCCCAATGCTACGAAGAGTAACCTTTAATCGCTCTTTTTCTTTCGCTAATGCTTCTTCCGCTTTCTTAAAATCATCAATATCACGGGTTACTCCCAAGATATGAGGTTCATCATCCAGGTTGATAACGGTTGCGGATATGAGGCAGGTTCGAATCGCTCCATCTTTCCTTCGATATTTTGCTTCCAGGTTTCGAACCCCACCGTCTTTTTCCAACGCCTCGATTAACCGAATCCGGTCATTTGGATCATACCAAATATTGAATTCCGAGGATGTCACTCCAATGACCTCTTCTCGTGAATAGCCGGTTACTTTTGTAAAACCTTCGTTTACGTCAACACAAAGACCGTCTTTAATTCTGGTAATGCTGATGGAATCCGGGCTGGTTTGAAAGGTTGTGCGGAATCGTTCTTCGGAGACTCTTAGCGCCTCTTCGGCTTGCTTTCGCTGGGTAACATTCCAAAAGATACCGAGAATGCCAGCAATCTCTCCATTTTGATCTTTGACTGGTGTTTTAACCACTTCAACCCATTTTCGCCCTTCAGATGATTCATGCTCTTCAACGAGATGCAGTGTCTCCCCTGTTGCTAAAATTGTTTGATCGTCTGAGCGATATTTCCGAGCGAATTCATCAGGGAATAAATCAAAATCCGTCTTGCCGATAATATGTTCAACTTCCCGTCCCATTAACTTGCAGAAACTTTGATTGACAGAGACAAAGATAAACTCACGATTTTTAAGAAAAACGCATTGCTTTAAATTTTGTAACAAGGTCCGATACAATGTTTCCCGCTTGGATAATTCGTTTTCGATACGCTTGCGTTCTTCTATCTCTCCTTGTAATGAATGGTTGGCAATGACAAGTTCATCTGTACGGGCTTCCACTGCCATTTCAAGCCAGGCATAACGTGAAAAGAGCAACACCAATAAAACGATGATAATAATTGAGCCAAAGATCAATATGGAAAGAAAAATGGGATTGGTATACCAGGGTGTTAAGACAACGAATGAATAAACCGCTGGCGATAAATCAACATTCGCATTACGATCCATGGCTTGGATGGATAAATGATGCTCTCCTGCAGATAAGCCTTTTGCCGAAGCAACCGTTAACGGCTGAAATGGGGACCAGGGTTCACCATCAAAGCGGTAAGAAAACAACAATCGATCCGAATTGGTTCGTTTCCATTTGTCGATTCCTTCGAAGAAAAACCTTACATTACCGCCCGGTGGCGTGTTCTTCAAATTTCTTTCCTCATGTATGATTGTTTCAGGGGCCTCGCGATCTATAGAAGGCCGGTAAAGTGATAAACCACTCGCTGTTTGAGCCCATGTGCGATTAAGGGAATCAATCATTATTTTGAAGACCGCGGTATTCGACAAACCATCTTCGAATGTATTCGTTAACCAATGGCCTTGGTTATAACGGTGGATGCCGCTACCCGATGCTATCCATATTTCATTATTATTCATGGGATTTCTCAAAATAGTCCATATATCCTGAAGATTCCTTTTGATCACATACCACTGATTCCCATCATATTCATGAATATGGTTTCTTCCCCCAAACCAAAAAACACCGGGACGCACTTCTTCGATACAAAAGGCGCCGGCGCCGTCATATCCCTCCTCCTCTCCCAAAACTTGATACGATCCATCTTTATAAACACTTACACCTGTTAAACCACCCAACCAAACATCCCCCTCAGCCGTTTCAAAAAGACTGACAAGTTTATCGATCTGCCATTGGTTGCCCTTGTCTAAAAAAGGGGTAAAGGATTGGCCATCAAACCACTGAACCCCTCCAGGATACATGGCCCAAAGAGTTCCCGTTTCACTTTCATATATTTTCCAATCCAATGAGGCAAACCAACCAGGGCTGGGGAGGGTTTTAATATTATAGCCACCGCTATAACTAATTTGGTCCACATCACCATGATTCATCCACAATTTGCCAGAGGGACCAATGTTAACCGAACTGGTCCACGATTCTATCAGCCCATCCAAAGAGGTATAAAAACGCCAATTAATTAGCTCATAGCCATCGGCAAGATGATAGAAACATAGGTCAGGCAACAAACAGATGAAAAACCAGAATACGATTTCCCTCCGCTTCCTGATGCTAAGAGGCATGATGTGTATTTCTCCCCGGATAATTAAACACAAGTTCAATAAAATTATATCAACAAAATAGCCTTAATCGAACTCCTTATAGCAAACATGCAAACTTTCTTAATTATTTGTTAAATTTCATTACAATTTTATTATAGGAATGATATCATATTTAATTAATTTAATTAATGACCTAATTATCGTTGACTATTTTACTTTGGTATGAATTAACGGTTCCGCTGTAGCAAAAGTCTCTTGTTTATGGTTTTGAATTAATTTTTCGTCTTTAACAGAAAAGTGAATCACATTCAATTTTTCAGGCTGAACATCTTTAGGAATATTTAAGGAAGCCAGGGTATGCTCAGATAATGGCTTTTTTATCGGTTGATTATTTTCAATCAATAAAAAAGGCAGTAACTGACCGACAGGCACGCTCATACCAGTACAACCATAACATATCACAATAATTAGTATCGAATTCAAAAAAAATTTCATAAATGTCTCTCTTTTCGTTATAATATCTCTCTTCAATAATAACGAATCAGCGGCCATTTTGGCGCAATATAATTCAATCGATTTGGAATAAGTGCTTTAATTTGTGTAACTTAACACCTTTTTACTTTCAATATTGTCTTTCAACTTTTCTTCGCTAAACCATGTTGATTTCAGTTTGTTTTTTGAAAACAATTTCTCCGTTTGATCATTATAATGAGGGGAATCTTCATTGTTGCTGATGCCATAGGGCGTGACGCTATATGATTCAACATCCCCTTTTTTAAAGAATACTAATAAAGCGTGGGATTGTCCGCCACGAGCTACACGAATTGTATCTTGATTGGGTGAGTGATACCCAACAGGCCGTAAGGTTGCCCAAAAACGGATACCCGCACCATCGACAGGCCAGGAGCCTCCACGTTCAATTCGGTGATTGTTTCCCCAGGGAATGTCAAATCGGCCGAAATCATCATCCATACGTTGAGCAGCTTGCTTTAAGCCCTTGATTAAGAAGGCTTTATTCTCTTGACTTAACGTTGTTTGCTCTTTGATTTGCAGGGGGCCAACCTTTCCCCATCCACCCAAATCAATCAGGTTGTGGATTAGATATTCAAACGCGGTTGCACCAAATTCGCTTTTATCGACTTTACCATTCCATTGCTGGAGAACATCGATAATTTGCATGGTTTTTTCGTCATTGATCTTCGGTTGAACCTGTTTTATTAGCGTTTTCCATATTTTGATGTAAGGTAGTTGGGTATCGGTCACTATGGATAAGGCTTCTTCACGAGTTAAATTTTCATGTTTGGACAAGAGTTGATTGGCACGAATTCCCCGTGTGTGAGTATCCATCGATCGGGCGTGAAAAATCTCTCGTGAATAATCGTCTGGGGATACCAACGGCAGATGAGCCATGGCATCGGGGGCCACGTTGCAATTATGCATATAGCCTGTTTTGGGATTGATGATCTGAATTAAATCATCGATGGAATGAAAACCATTCCATTCTGTTTCTTTGGTATTTCCTGGCACAGGACGGCCCCAATCATACCCCTTTGCCCGTTTGGGAACCCGGCCATTTCGCACGTAAAAGATATTGCCTTCAACATCTGCGCCCATGATGTTTTGATCCATAAATTGCAGCATCGACAGGGTATCGAAAAACTCATCCTTGTTTTTTGCGCGATTCATTCTGTAGAGTTGTTCCACCACACCGGCCTCTTCATCATACGCGGTTTTGGCGGCATAGATAAGATTTTCCGTATCATAAATCACCGGCCCCTGGTGTGTACGGTAGATTTTACGCTTTACTTCCTTGATTGAACCATCTTTGGCCTTATAAGGAATGACGGCTTCTTCAACCTTGGTATCACGCCATTCACCTTCATATTTATACTGCCAGGGATTATCCGGATTGCGTTCCATTTCATACACGTCAACCGTGTCCGGTCCACCGGTTGTACAGGCCCAGCCTAGATATTCGTTATGGCCCAAACCAATAGCGGGGGTTCCAACCACACTGTAGCCGCACACTTTCATGGTGGGGGTTTGCATATGGTTTTCATAAAACCGGTATTCACCTTCCCAAGGCAGGTGGGGATCAATTAACAAAACCGCACATTTTTCCTTTACCCGATGCGGTGAAACGGTCCATTGATTGGAATACAATTTGGGGCTTGCGCCATCCAAGCGGCCTAATTCGTTATTAAGCTGGCTTTGCTGCCAGGCATAAGTTATCAAACGTCCCACAGCAACCGCCTGATAGGGGTGGAGTTCCATCGCGCAATCGGGAACCTGCTCAGGGTGTTCTTTCATATAGGCGCGAATGCCATCCTGAAAGGCTTCGATACAAGCTAAAACCTCGACGGGGATACGGTTTTCAACATACTCCCTGGATATGGCTTCGTGCCGCCAGGTTTTTTGAATCAGGTCATGGTCGATATACCGTTCACCAAAGGCTTCCGCCATATGGCCGGTGGCTTTGCGGTAGTTGGTGAAGATTTGCTCCAAGCGATCTTCCGCCTGGCAATAGCCCAAGGCATAAGCCGCCGCCGTGTCTGATTCGGATTGGATATGAGGGATTCCCCATGTATCCCTATAAATTGTTACTTGATCACATATCCCATTCAAAGAGAGAATGACAACAAGCGTAAAACTCCAGATGATTTTCATCAGTTTACCTTTCCTATGCAGACAGTTTACCATTTAAATTCCATGCCTTCTTGTTCATACAATTTTTTTATTTGATTATCATAATTGTTTTTCATTCGTTCGCGATAATATTCAATAATTTCAGGATCTTCGGGAATGACGCCGTGATCTCCGGTTTCATGGATCCAATTATTAAGGATAGAACGCATCCGATTTAAAACTCGATTGTACCGTGCATTATCGGCAAGGTTATACAGTTCATGCGGATCGCTCCTTAAATCATACAGTTCCTCTTTGGGCCTTCGGTCCGCCATCAATTTTTCCTGCTCTGGTGTTAATTCGCCTTGTTCATGAAGCCGCCGCATTAGCCGCAAAACAGGATACTGCTTTTCTTTATAACGATTGAGTTGAAGGTAAGGCCGCTCGGGATGGTAGTTACGAATATATTTAAACCGCTTGGTCCTGACACACCGGATTCGATCGACGGTTTCATCACAACGGTCACGGGCGGCGATAATATATCGCCGTTCTTCCGCGTTCGGTCCCCAAAAGACCTGGCCTTCCATATGCTCAGGTGGATCAATGCCGGCGAAATGCAAAGAGGTGGCGGATATATCGATTGCGCTGATCAAGTTGTCATTCACCTGTCCCGCCTTGATTTTCTCCGGCCAGCGAATAATGAGGGGTATATGAATCCCACCTTCATACAACCATTGTTTGCCGCGTACATGACAGCGGCCATGATCCCCCATAAAAACCACGATGGTATTATCTGCCAGACCATCCTCTTCCAATCGGGTTAGCACAGCCCCGACTTTGCGGTCCAAATGGTTGAGGGTTTCGAGGTATTGTGACCAATCCTCTCTGGCGATGGGGTGGTCGGGATAATAGGGAGGTACGGTGACTTCATCCGGATTAATGGGATGCTCTTTGTCGTTTTGAAAAGTGCGGTGGGCTTCGGAAAAATTGATTTGAGCGTAGAAAGGTTGATTTTCCTTCAACTGATCCCAATCATTCCCGTCGAAGGGATTCTTTGCGTTAAAATTCCAATCCGTTTTGCCGGTCCCGTTTACTCCTTGCTGCAGTTTGGTGATATTGGCGGTAAAATAACCTGCGTCGCGAAAATACTCCGTAATGACGTTCACCCCATCCGGCAGTTGATAGCCATCACGGCGATGACTGCGATGGTTATGGGTATCGATGGAGGTTTGATACATGCCGGTCATAAAGGCAGACCGTGAGGCCGAACACACGGGTGAGGTGGTAAACGCATTCACAAAGCGTACACCTTCACCAGCCAGCCGGTCGATATGGGGGGTATGCACCAGATCATTTCCATAACATCCCAGGTCGGGGCACAAATCCTCACCAATGATCCACAATATATTTGGGCGTTCCGAGGATGCGGCGTGAGAAAACTGGCTCGATGCCATCAAAAAAGCAGGGATAGACGAAGCGGTCTTTAAGAAATCACGGCGTGAAGCGTTCATGGTTTTGCCTCCAATATATCTTTAAGTTGCGTTGTTCAAAATGCTAATGTTTCAATACTTTAGCATAAATTTTTGTTAGAGTGAGTGTTGAAGTGTGTGGTCTTGTTATCAGACACTGAACATTCGCTTGAAGAAAACCTCTGGTTGGATGGATAAAGGGAATGATTTGTTAATAGGTTTAAAATCGCCCGCCGCGTTGAACCTTAGATCATTGATAGTGCCGATATAACCCGTGAAGAACGTGACCTGTTATGGCTACGTATGTAATTTACGCCAGGGTTGCCAACAAGTGGTGAGTTGAAGAATCTTTTCGAGAGGATGCTGAATATTATTTACGTACTGTGCTAAGGTTAATCGCTGTGGATAGCGATGGAGGAATTTTATTGCCTATTTGTTCATATGAAATACATATCTGTATTAAATCTTATTTGTAATAAACAATGATTTTAATATGGGAAAATTTATACGTATTTTTCTTGATCATTAAGACTATATGGTATAAAATAAGAAAATAACTAAAACTGAGAGAATTCATGTCTACAACTGCCATTATCGTTGAACACTTGATAAGCGGTTTGCAAGCCGCGATTTGGTTAACTCTCCTTATACTTACACTTTTGGGCTACGATTGGCTTGAACTCAATCATGCGAAGGATTTTGCTGCTCAAATTTCTTTTGTGGCGCTTGCTTTAGTGTACCCAATCGGGATATTCATTGACGAAGTAGCAGATTTCTTATTTGCTAAATGGTCAGAGAAAATACGAGCCAAGAGGTTTCAGTGTGAAAACGTCAACATTGATGTGAATACGGTATCAGCCTTTCAAATTCTACATGTTACGAAAGATGATTTTCTACGATCCTACTTCAATTATATTCGGATGAGAATTCGAATAAGTCGCTCAGCGGCTTTGATCTTCTTTGCATGTAGTATGACAGCACTTGCATTTACAGTGTTTAGAACCGCGTATTCTTGGAAACTCTTGGCAACAGAGTTAATTGTTGGCTGCTTGCTGACGTTTTTAGCAATATGGGCATGGTATAGGGTATCCGATATATTCGCGAAGCAAGTTTCGAGGGCATACAAGGAGCATAATAATCTCAGCTAAGAACAGAATCCAGCTGCCAGATCACTCGCTATGCTCCTTCGCTGCTGCTAAATTTGAGCGTTATCATTCATAATCAAAAACCAAAGAAACAAGATACCATGAAGGAAACCTACACAGCAATCGTCGAACAGTCTGGACCTTGGTGGATCGGAAGGATTGAAGAAATACCCGGTGTCAATTGCCAGGAGAAATCGAAAGAAGAATTACTCGAGACATTGAAAGTGACATTACAAGAAACATTACTCCTGGAGAAATTGGCCGGCGTATCTATCAGTTATTCCCATTCAAGAGAACAGCAAGCCTATATTTTAACAAAATAAAAATCCCGATGGGTTAAACAACGAAATCCATCCTACATCTTGATCAACGGTCCTAAACACGCGGATAATACGTTTATTCTCGCTCATGGAGCGGGTGCGCCTATGGATAGAGAATTCATGGACTTTTTTTGCACAAGAATTGAGCTATCACCTATGAATTCGTTCCGCGGCTGTGCAGGCGGCGCTGATCGCATGGCTGACGATGTCTTGGACCATTTTGAGACGTGGTTGCTTCAAGGCATAACGCTTGATGGCTTCCTCTTCCACGGGTTCGTACATATAGGTATCCATGGTCACTTCCAGTTGAATCACGTGGATATAATTTTCGGGATCATGGTGCTTCCGTGTGATAAATCCTCCACCATACGGTTTATTTTTACTGACAGACAACCCCAATTTATGCACTTTGGCAGCTGACTTTAGCGCCTCCACAAAATCATGGATGATTTCAGAATCCGCGGATTGATCGTCCAGGGTGCCGACCACAAAATTGCTGCGTTCTTTACCTTCGTCATATACACGTCCCCATCCCACTGAAGACATGGTGTGGGCGTCGATAATCAGGGCATATCCTTTTTCCTTGATCATCTGGTCGGTTAAATATTCAAGGATGTCATGATAGAGATCATAATATTGCAATACATCTTTTTCCTGTTGGGGATTATACGGCTCGTTCAACAAGGTTTTATTCTCAATGGTATAATATTCAGTCGCTGGATTGGTCAGATGAGAGGGCAAATCGTCATCCTTATCGCCATCCCGCGATCGGTTCATATCCACAAAAAAGGGAGCCAGCCGACAAACAACCTGCAAGCCATCCAGCCCTTCATATAGAATGTCACTAAGCAAATCGATTTCCTTTAAACAATTGGGGCCGAGATCAAATTTTGGCCGATACGCCTCAGGAATCAAAATGCCGGAATGGGGTACAGATAAAATGTAGTTATTGGTACGGGGGGTAAAATCGATCAAGTCGTGGATATGCAACGTATACGATTCGCGGCTAAATACATCAAAGACATCAATGGTGGATTCAAAGTCTTCATATAGTTTATAAATATTGCTCCACGGTGTGACGGATGTTTCAACCAAAGGTGCGGAGATATCCTCTGGAGGGGCAGGTAATCCCAACAATTCCGATTCCAGCTTACCCAAAACAATTTTGCCCACGGAGATACCATAACTATCATATAATCCCTGCCCGCCAGGGAACGCATTGATTTCGAGCACCTTCCCGGTGGTCAGCATATCCACCGCGGCATACCGTATTTCGGGAAAAGCGGAAATGACGTCCCTGGCGATATGTTCCTGTTCTTCGGTAAGTACATGCATCCGTTGATTTGCACCAAACGAGAGATTGGTTTTCCATTCCCCCCAGGCTGGTTCACGGCACAAGGGTGCAATCAGTTCTCCGTCAAAAAAAGTGATTACCAAATCCCCATTTCTAACTTCCGGACAAAATTCCTGAATCACCACATGTTTGTAATTTGAAATATACATAACCAGGCAATTTTCCAGTTCTGGATCGTCAAATCGAATGCGGTGCACCTGCATGCCGCACCCATAACCATACCGATCTTTTAGAATAAAGAATTCTTTATCCTTTGGCAGTTGATTAACAGCATCCATTGCCTCAATAACCGTATCGGCGGCAAAGGTTAGTGGTTGTGGGATGTGAGGAACACGCCGGGTTAGTTCATATTTATCCGTGGTTGACAAGGTGGCTTGGATACTTTCGATTAAAACCCCGTTCTTTTCGATGGTTTGTAATAGATCCAGATGAGGCGTATCTTTATCCTTGATATCATCACCACGTGCAAAACAAATATCAACCGAGGATAGTTTTAAAGGCCGTACACCACTGACTTGCAAATGTTGATAACACAAAACCGGGTCCCCTTCCCAATAGTCAGGAAGAACCAAATGGCTGGCTTTGGCAAGGGGTTCATCATTGTGCCGATACAAATCCGCCATGCTAAAATGATAAATATCATGTCCCCGTGATGCAGCAACACTTAGAATTTGGGTAATTCCCGTATTGTAGAGATCCACTGTATAATGACTGTACGACAATTTTTCACTTTCAAAAGCAATAACAAGTTTATTGGCCTCCTGATTCACTTTCTTAGTTCCTCCGCTATCAAAGTATTATTATCAATAATAATGTTCTTAATATATCTCCTCTGGGGATTGTAACCTCTTATCACTCAACACATCATGCCACACCCAAGAGGATGCGCCTCCCATGAAGACGCTTATAAATAATGGTTTTATATCATTCTGAAGAAAATATTTCGAAGCTTATGAGGTCCATACCTGAATCAGACAAATATTAGTATAAATTAAATATCTAAATAATAATTATACTCTCTTTTATCACACCCCAGAAGCCCCCATAAATGAATGTTTTAAAACTCATTGTGATCGTTGCCGCATCACAAGATAGGACGAATACAAGTAGGGGCGAACACATAGGTTCGCCCCTTGTATCAATCTTGTCTATTAATCAACTTAAAAAATTTCCCAGGATTGGATCCCAGTTCCTGCTGCACGTGATAGGCGCAGGTTATCAACATAAAGCCTCAAGCCATCCACCCCTCCACCGTTGGTTGATAGTCTTAATGCAATGGAAGCGTCATCCGATTGGTATATGGGTTCGATCACATCCGCACGCAAGGTTTGGAACGGAAAACCATCGGTTCCTTCCACCGGTCCATATTGTTGAACAAACGTATGCCATTGTTCGGTTGCAACCGATGTATAGGATCCATTAACAAGGGTCATCGATTCATTCACTTCATTCCCATCCGCATCCAAGGTGGTAGTATCAGCGGCCAGGCCAAAATTGCCCCACCCGCCGGAAGCGGTTCCATCCAGATAAAGGTCAAAATGGACTCGTTCATATTGGGCGACCTCGGGGATATCTGAAATATCAAAGGTGAACCGGTCATTATTGGCATCCGATAGGGTTACAAACAAAAAACCATCCCCTTCAGTCGGTGTTACATCCCCCTCGGTGATAATTCCACCTTCGAATTCATCGGGAAAAGTGACATTTTCCAGATCGGCTTCTGAATTAAAGCCATTGAGCAAAAAATATTCACGTTCAGGGCTTTCTTTTCGAACCCGGGCTTCAATATCATCCATATAGATAATACCAGTGAAGTCTTCGGTCGGATTAATGAATGATCCCCATGAATTAACTTCTGAAAAGGCAGCGGCGGTTTCTTCAGGATACCACCAGGCTAGTTTTTTCCATTCACCGATATCGTCTTCGGTATAATGGCGATATCCGAGATTGGCGCCACCAAATTCCCAATTCATTCGGAAAGGAGCGGTGGCATTCACCCAGACATTCATTTCATCGGTACCGGATAAATCGAGTGTTCCCACATGGTCAGGAAACTGCCAGGTGGAAAATTGCCATTGAGCGGTTCCACCGGCAATATCAAGGATTAATGCATATTCCCCACTATGAACCGGTTCCCCTGGAATGGTAAATCCAGTGAAGAAATCCCAACTTGCACTGATGCTTGGTGTGTTCTGGCCTTCAAAATCCATAATCGTGATGAACTCATGATCATCTTGTGCAACCGCAATACCTATCACTAACATCGACATCACTGATGCTAAAGCAATTTTCTTCATTTCAATTCCTCCCATAAAAAGAGTTTGGACTGAATATATATTAACAAAATACTCATAAAATCAATAGGTTGTTCGTCTAATTTATTGCTTAGACAAGATACGGATATTTTTCCAATAAGTATCCATTTCGTTTCCTTTATGGATTTGAAAAGCAAACACGCCTTTTTGACGTTCAGGATCATGGTGTTCGATGGATTTGATGCCATTGATGAACAGTTCCACTTTAGGGCCAATGGCGGTGATTTCATAAGTATTCCAACCGTCCCAATCGATGATTTTGCTAAAATCCTGCTTGGGTTTGACCAAAACGCCTTGTTCGCTTTGATCATATAAATGGCCGTTGATCCAATCGCTGCCAGCGGCCAGGTCAGCTTGGAAACCGTGGATCATATCATCCACCTGCCAGCTACGAAATTGGATGCCGGAATTCCCTTCTTTCATTTTAAAATGGGTGAAGAAATGGAAATGGGAGTATTCATCTTGTGATACCAACCACCCATAACCACCACCTTTGGTTTTTCCATGTATTACACCGTCTTCCACTGTCCAGGTGGCATCGCCCACTTGTTTCCACCCGCTAAAGTCTTTGCCATTGAAAAGAGACTGCCATTGCACATCACTGGGAACGGGTAATATCCGAATGTCGTCCCACTGCATATGGCCTCCCTGTCCAGGCCCCATTTGCAAGGCGATAATGCCGCTTTTATCGCCTTCAGGGTCTTTCAAATCGACCGTTTTAATCCCGTTAACCCATACGATGAGGTGATCACCGATGGCGGATATTTCATACTCATTCCATTGGCCTTTTTTAAAAAGTTTTTCGGCAGGCACTTTGTTTTCTTGCAACATTCCACGTCCATTTTCATCCAATAGAGCACCTGTGGCAAACGTTCTTCCTGGATCAAGATTAGCCTGATAGCCGATCATTTTTGTGCCTTCCAAGCGGCTGCGAACTTGAATACCACTATTACCCCCCCACCACTTAAAGCGGAGTTTAAGCACAAAATCGGTATAAGGCTTTTCGATAACAAGCCATCCCATTTCTTCACCGGTGGCTTTGGTTTCAATCATACCATCTTTCACTTTCCATTCTTGATCACCGATGATTTTCCACCCATCAAGGTTTTCCCCATTAAACAGAAATTCCCACCCTTGCGCACTAACCAATGATGGGCTTAATACCAAAACCGCTATGATCATAACCCAAATGCTTCTTTTTTTCATTTAATCGGATCTCCTTTTATGAATATGAATTTCACAGACTTACTATCTCGAAAATAAAGGAATTTGGCAAGGCTTGGTGAATCTATTCCCCGGCGGATAAATCCACACAAATAAGTTCTTTATCATTGCGGGCAAACACATGTTTATAAGCAAAGGCCGGATGAGACCAGCATATTTTGTAACGGCGCTGCACCAAATCTGTGGTGGGTTCAATCAATTTAGCCCGATCGATTTCATGGAAGCCTTTTGGAGTCAATTGGCTGATAATTAATTCACCTAACTCGTTAAACATCCAGACCTTATCTCCATTCTGCACCATGTGGATGTTTGCCCAGCGTCCCTTGGGAACAGCGGTTAAATCCTCCCAAATACGCTCACCATTTTCTGCTTTCAGGCATCGCAATTCCCCATAACTATCAACACCATAAATATAGTCTCCATCAACAATAGGAGTGCTAATAATCGAATGAAGACTAATCGTTCTGCGTTCGGTGGGCCCTTTTTTACGCCATATTTCTTCGACCTTAACAGCATCCTGTTTTAATTTGAGCATGAGGGAACCGTCATAAAAGGCACTGACAAATATACGGTTGCGATCAAAAACAGGTGTTGCCACATTAAGAACCATGCGCGAGGGCTTAAAGGGATGCGTCCAGTATACTTCCCCGCTTTCCGGATTAAGGCCCGAAACACTTTCTCCCGTCCAAACCACCAAAATACGTTTCCCCGCTTGATTGACGATGATCGGGGCGGAATAAGAGGCCTTATCATCCAAAGCACGCCAGATTTCCTCACCCGTTTTCTTATTCAACGCAATAACACACGCCCCATCCGACCCTCCAACATGGAGAATCACCCGGTTCCCGTCCACCAAGGGTGAAGCGGAAATCCCCCAAATGGGAACTCGAAGCTCAAATTCCTTATTCAGGTCCTTTTCCCAAATCACCGTCCCTTTTGCTGCATCAAAACAATGAAAATAACCCATCGCACCCAATGCGTAAGCATAGCCATCGTTTATTGTCACCGAAGCACGAGGGCCAAGTGGATAATCAATGCGATAAGAGCAAGGATAAGAGTGAGACCAAAGGCTATCACCGGTTTTCCAATCAAAACAATGCACCCGTTCCACTTCTTCCGGTTGTGTCACACGGTCCATGACATACACGCGTCCATTAGCGACGGTTGGACCACAATATCCGGCAGCAATAGGTGCCCTCCAACGTGATTCGAGTTTTGAGGAAGCAAATTCTTTGATGATTCCATTCTCGCTCCAAACTCCATCACGGCCAGGGCCGCGCCACTGGGGCCATTCTTCAGAATAGGCACCCATAATGGGCAATAATAATACTGTTAGAAACATCGCCATCAATTTTAATCTCATTTATATTTCCTTTCATATTTATGAATATTTAACAAAATTTAATCATTGTATCGTAAGATGCTTCAAATCAGGAATAAAGAGTAGGGCAGGTTTAAAACCTGCCCTGTTTGATGCCTCCCCTGATTGAAACCGGAACGCATTGTAAAACAGGATGATTATGAACGGGTTATAAACCCGCCCCTACGAAAGGTATAAACGAAATGCAAATCATTCATGCTTTTTTAGAGTGCAATCCTAGTGCAATAGGTGGGATGTGTTGTAAAATAGGAATGAAGGAAATGTACTACTTCCAAAACCTTAACTTTCGTTGAAGGTGGAAGCCTAAATACACCCCCATCCTTCAAAACGAATCCTATATAAAACCAGTTTGGAAAGGCGAACTTGGATGGTTCGTGGTGCCAAAGAAAAACCCAAAATTACCGGCCGTAAAAAAGCCGCTATCCTGATGATCTCACTGGGGCCGGATATCGCCGCCGATGTATATCGTTGTTTATCGGATGATGAGATAGAACAGATTACCTTGGAAGTCGCCAACTTGGGTGCCGTCCCGGAAGAATTAACCTCCCAGGTCATCGAAGAGTTTTACCATACCGCGATGGCCAAACAATATATCGCTCATGGAGGTATTTCTACCGCCCGGGAAATTCTCGAAAAAGCCCTGGGGCCGGCCAAAGCGATGGAGATCATCGAGCGATTACAAGGTATGTTGCAGGGGACTCCGTTTGACTTTTTGAAGAAAGTCGACCCAAATCATCTACTGAATTTTATCCAAAGTGAACACCCCCAAACGGTTGCCTTGATCCTTGCCCATTTGGAATATGATCAATCCGCAGTGATCATGTCAGCCCTGGCACCCGACATGCAAACCGAAGTCGCCCTGCGTATCGCCACCATGGACCAGACCTCTCCGGAAATCATATCAGAGGTTGAACGAGTATTAGAACGAAAAATCGCAACTGTGCTATCTCAGGAATTCTCGGTGGCAGGAGGTATTGAAGCATTGGCGGAACTACTAAACCGTGTGGATCGGGCTACTGAAAAATCTATCCTGGAAACTCTCGAAGAAGAAAACCAGGAGTTGGCGGTCGAGATCAAAAAACTGATGTTTACCTTCGATGACGTCATCTTGCTGGATGATCGTGCCATTCAACAGGTTCTGCGTGAAGTGGATATGAAAGAACTGGCCGTAGCGCTAAAAGGAGCCAATGAGGAAGTTCGTACGAAAATATTCAACAATGTTTCCAGCCGCGCGGCGGATAACATTCGGGATGATATGGAATTTATGGGTCCCGTACGTGTGAAACAAGTTGAAGAAGCACAGCAAAAAATCGTGGCGATTATTCGCCGCCTGGAAGAGTCAGGTGAGATCATCATTAACCGCGGAGGGGAAGAAGAACTAATGGCGTGATGATTTATACTCGGGATGAAATTAAATTTGGATTTAGCCCCAAAAACTTTCGTTACGATTGTCTATATAAGATTTATTCCCCTTCGAGGCCAACCATGTCTCGATATAATTCGAATTGAAGCCAATCAAACGATGAGTAAAACCAACTGGGTGGACGAATGAATCAAAAGGGTAATCACATCGAAACAGAGCACACAAATCCAAACCTCTCCATCATCGTTCCCGCTAAAAATGAGCGGGAGACTCTGCAACCCCTTTACGAAGAAATCTGCAATACACTCGATCCATTGGGTGAAGATTTTGAAATAGTATATATCGATGACGGCAGTGTGGATGATTCATTCGAAGTCCTGCGCGCCCTCCATGAAAAGGATAAACGGGTTCGAGCGTTGCGATTTCGTACCAATTACGGCAAGTCACCGGCCTTGGCGGCAGGTTTCGAAGCGGCACGGGGCAATATTGTCTTGACCATCGACGCCGATCTTCAGGATGATCCCAAAGAAATCCCTCATTTGTTGGAAAAACTGGGGGAAGGATATGATCTGGTTTCCGGTTGGAAGAAAAACCGTAATGACCCGATCTCTCGCCGGTTGTTTTCCAAAGTCTTTAATAAAGTGGTGGCCCGGGCCAGCGGAATTCCCCTCCATGATTTCAATTGCGGTTTAAAGTGCTACCGGCGTGAAGTATTTGATCATGTGCGTTTATATGGTGAAATGCACCGGTTTGTACCGGTCATCGCAGGTTGGTATGGCTTTAAGATCGCAGAAATCCCCGTTACTCACCACCCACGCCGTTATGGCCGCAGTAAGTTTGGCAGTGAACGTATATTGCGTGGATTCCTTGATTTTGCTACGGTTATGTTCTTTACCCGCTACGTTCAACGCCCATCTCACCTTTTCGGAAGAATTGGGTTGACTGTTGGGTTATTTAGCTCTTTAGCATTCCTGGTCAGCCTCTTTTTTTTATGGTATTCTAGTTACTCAATGGGAGGAATCGCGCTTGCTATTGGAATATTTTTAATGCTAATGGGATTTCAATCCATTTTTTTGGGGTTAGTGGCCGAAATGCTAACCTTTTTACATCGTCGTGAAGAACCTCCCTACTTTGTTAATGAAAGTTTGGGATAATGGGAAACACGAACAAGAAAAAAACCTTTCTCGTCATTTTATTTGTTGTTTTACTCACATCGGTTCCATTTTTGAACAAGGCCTACCACATCGACGATACCGTCGTCCTGCATGTCACCCAAGTCATCCTTGAACATCCCCTTGATCCATTCTACGGTGACATCGATTGGTTCGGATATGTGGGCCCCTTATGGGAGACAACCACCAACCCTCCCTTTTTGAGTTATTATCTGGCGCCATTTGCCTCGATCTTTGATTTCTCGGAAATTGCACTGCATAGCGCCATGATCCTGTTTCTTTTGCTGATGGCTTGGGGAATGGTGCGCTTATCCGAGCGATTTACCCAAAGCACCTACTGGCCGATGTTGTTTGTGATGACCAGCTGCGGGGTAATTGTGTCCGGTAATCTCATGCGGGATGTACCGGCGGCAGGTTTGGCTACCGCCGCCTTGGCGTTATATGTACTGGGGACGGATAGAAACAAATGGTTTTATCTGTTTTTAGGATCGGTTTTGGCCGGATTGGCGGTTTTGACGAAATATTCGGCCATTATTATTCTTCCACTCTTCATCATCTATCCGTTCTTGCACCGTAAATATCGCTATATGTTTTGGATATGGCCAATGGTCCTTATTTTTGGCCTGTGGTGTTTGCATAATCATTTGTATTACGGCACAGTCCATGTTTATTACTTGCTATTTGAACGTACAGAACAATCCGGAATTCCGAATTTGGACAAATTTTTCGGTGTCTTCATTATTGTAGGCAGCCTTCTCTATCTAATGCCCGCTCTGCTGTACCACTATATCAAGCGAAAGCAAACATGGGTATTCGGTTTGGCTTTTGTGGGTATTGCTTTGCTTCGCTGGCATTACAAAATTGCCTACCATCATGATCTTCATTTCTTTTTCACAACATTTGGTGTGATGGGAGCCGCTATTATAGTGGTGTATCTCATAAAAGGCCTTCAAAATCTTTGTATTTATGTTGGACAGAACATTGTTCGGCTCATCCTGCAAATCATCGCACTGGCCATCATTATTGCAGGCATTTGGGGATATTGTATCTACCTTTATGAAGGGCCTTTCCACTTTGAGCATTATTTGCTCATGGTGGTGGCTGCTGTATTAATCATTTTATGTTTCTTGAAGGAAATAACAACCTTGGGGTGGGCCATACTATCCCGAATCGAAAACTGGCTGCCCCAGTTGATTCACATCGCCCTTCTTATAACAACCCTCTGGGGAATGCATATCTTTTATAAAGGCCGTCCCACTATTGAGTTTTATTTCTGGGCGGTTACCGGCTTTAGTTTGTTGCTTTTCTGCCTTTATGAAGGATTGCGGCATGGCATTGTTTATGTAAAAACGTTCAAAGATAAAGAAGCGGCTGATTCGCTCTTTTTATTCGCCTGGTTATGTGCACCGGTGATATTCAGTAGTATCTTTGTTCCCTTTCAGGCCGTCCGGCATTTAATTTTAGCTTTACCCCCTCTCACGTTGCTGGCCATGCGTTATCTGGAGCGCGAACCTCTTTTGCAACTGAATGTGCGTAAAAAATGGCTTGGCAGTTTGTTGGTCATTCAAACGGTGATGGCTTTCCTGATTCAAATCGCCGATATGGAATACGCTAGCACCTATCGCGACTTTGCCCGGTATGCCAAAGCCAACTGGACTTCAGAAGACTATGACACATGGTATGTTGGCGCCTGGGGTTTTAAATTCTACACCGATGAAGCAGGCTTCAAACAAGTTTCGCGCAACCGTGAATTTCCCAAAGAAGGTGATATCCTGCTCTGGCCAAAACACCTTCTTATTGGTTATGCCTTCCATGACCATGGTGACTTTGTAAATGCCTTGGATGAGCCAGTGGATCAGGTTGTTTATGAAGGACTCATCCCCATTCGTACCATGAACTCCATGAGCGGGCATAGAATCAAGCGATATGCAGGTTTTTATGCTTATGTCAGTTGCTTTGGCAGAATTGTGATACCCTATCGATTGTGTGAAGATTATGTTCATGAAGTAGGCAATGTGTTTAAAGTCAATGCTGAAGCTGCAGCGGCTGAAGTATCGAATTCAAACGAATGAATTCAATGAGTGATTGAGCATTAAAGAACATGTTTTGGGAATGATTTATTCATTCCCATTTCTTTTTTCTATGGGTAAAAACACATTAAACTTATACATTTTTTTATAAGGTTATGCTATACTTTTGAGAAGTCTATGGATAATTTCTATTTGGAAGGATGCTAAAGGCAAAACAAATAATAGTAAGTAATTGGTCAGCCATTGGAATTTCCATTCCCCTCCCAAGATTGAGAGGGGCTAGGGGAGGGTTGATTATAAAACGTAAAGTAAAATCCTTTAACCCCCTCCTAACCTCCCCCATTTCAATGGAGGAGGAAAAGAAAAGTCAATCCAATTATTTTCCACTGTGTATGGCAGGACCCACTTTAATAGTAATATAAATCCAGGATTTAGAACTCATGATACGACTTCCATTTTGTTCAAAAGCACCATATTTTCTTCTCAGTTTTTTGTGTTTTGTTTCTATTGGCTGTCAGACAACTCCCAACAACAATCAATCCACTCAAGGGCCATCTCCTCAGCCCCCCCAAAAAGAGACGGTTCACGAGAACATTACATTCCAATATAACGATGTACAAAACACCGATAAAAAAACACAGCAATCCACCACTTGGGATATTCATGTGATTGAATTCAGTGACAACGAATTTCCTTTGATGGCACTAACATTTAATGTTCAAGTGCCAAAAAACATTTCTTCATTCACCTTACGCAAAGACCATATTGAGTTTGATCATGAACCCAAAACCTATTCTTTTCCGTTTGAACCCATGAAAGAACGGAAAATGCTGACTCAATATTTTGAAAACGCTCCAATTAATGAAACAGGAATTGTCTCACTGCAAACTTCCGATTCACATAACCCATCAATTTATCGATTGACTTGGTTTGATACCAGCTGGGTCGATCATACGAATGAGCGAACTTACCATATCAACATACATTTACCCGAAAAAACATTCAATCAATCGTTCAAAGTCACACCTTCTGAAGAGACACTTAAACAATTGCAAGAAAAAGAATTCACAGCAGCGATTGAATGTATAGAAGAAGAAGGTCAATCAGATAAAGTCATTCGTACCTTACGCACCCGCTATCCCCAGGAAAAATTAGAACCATTTTATGTTGGCTTCCACAACACGATTGTCAGCCCCATATTACAGAATAATCCTAAAAAAGCATTAGAACACTTACAATCCATTGAATCGATTTACAGCGATAAAACACAATGGCAGTCACGCTTTAAGAACGATTATGAAACAGTGGGGAACTCATATTTTCAGAAAGACCAATTTAAAAACGCCATATCCTACTACAGAAAAGCATTAAATTATGAAGAGGATACCTCAATCCGCCAAAAAATATTGGATTGTCAATTAAGAGAATTTCGATTCAAAGACGCACAGCAAACCGCCGGGAAACTTCCGGATGAGAGTCATCTGTTATTCAAAAAAGCCATTGCCTTCGAAGGCTCGCTTAATTTTCTTCAGGCTGAATCTTTTATCAAAAAACTCTTCAAAAACCACCCCCCTGAAAAAACCCATTGGTCTCATCTGGCTTTGTTATGGAAAGGGGTATGGTATGGAGGAACCGCTCAAATCCTCGCCTATCTTCTTCCGGATTTAAACCAACCCAATGAGTTTATGGAAATAACAAAGCACCTTGCGCTAAATGAAGATTATCGTTGGGTGGGATGGATCAACAGGGACAAGCAAATCCAATATGCCAGTGACTTGTCCATACAGGGGGTTACTGTTGCAACAATTCATCCTTCCCTCACTCACCTGAATTTCGCAGAACTGAACAATCCGGTTTTTACTCAATGGAGCGAGGAAAATCTCCATAAAGGTCTTGTACTTGTCCCATCTCAATTTAATGATGAATCCGTTGTCCTCGCCTTGTGTTTTGACAGCCGATTAGTTGGATTGTCGGAGAAAAAATCCTTTCAATCCATTCAACAGTTTCCAAATAATGACAAACTTTGGATTCAATTCAAAAATGAAATAACCAATCGCTGTGGTGGCGCCATGACCAAAACAATTGGGGCCGTGTTAAAGAAAAAAGATTTAAGTCACCAAACATGGATTGAATCTGCAAAACATATATCAGCATTTTTACCCCAAAACCTGGTTTCTTACACAATCCTGGCCGGGCGCAAATCGCCTGATGGGCCTATTCAAATAATTCACGTTGAACCCAAGGATGTTCCCGATTCAATCGTCAACCTGAATCGAGCTAACAGCAATCCTTTCTTTCTATATGAAAATCGAACATGGGATGAAAAGGAATTGATTGAGATGGTGACCGCCATTTATGCGGGGGATAAATGGTTAGGCGTCCACCGCGCAGGCTACTCATGGGAGTAACTTATAATCGAATTTCAAGCTAATATATCAGTATAATTTCAACAACTCAAAAGGAGTGAGTCATGAAGCGGTTTTTGGGAATTCTGATCGTCATCACGTTGTGTGCTTTCTGTTACCAGGCGAGCGCCCAAAATGAACAACGAATTATCAAGCAAATTCAAAATGGGCAAATGCAAAACGCGTTTGTAACCGTCTCCGGCTATGTCGAACGGTGGGAGGAAGGCAAAGCAGAAAATACCATTGCCTATGTGTTACGCGATAATTGGGGAGACAAAATCACGGTTATATCCAATGCTGAACATCCAAAAACAAATGAACGTTATCAGGTTCAAGGCTATGTGGCCTACGAACAAGCCAATCAAGAGTATGTGATTATGGAAAACAGCCGACGATCGCTGGCTCCAACACCCGTTCAACCGCCAACCGCCACCCCCACACCATATCGGCCCCCTACCCCGACCATGGAACCGGCCCCCGTTTTCCAACCAACACCCACCCCTATCCCCGCACCCGTGGATGATACCACCGGGGGAAGCACGGAAGAGTCAGAAACAACGGATTCAAATGGATATCTCATTGTTCTGATCATCGTTATTTTAATCGTTCTTATCTTGTTGATCGCTATCCTGCTTAAAGGAAACAAAGAACAAGGATTAGGTGATTTCGATTCCACTTCAGTTGTAACCATGTCTGATAAAACCCAGAAAATCACGGCGCATATGCCCACCGAAAAGGCAATCCAAAGTGGGACGGTTAAAGTAATGCCAGGCTGGTTTGAAGTGATCGGCGGTGTTGAATTAAAGGAAATACGCTTAATGCGCCCCAGTGGAATATCTGAAGATCAGTTGGAATTTACCTTTGGCCGCAAACCGGGGGATACCATCACCCATATCCAACTCAATGATCCCACTGTTTCCAGCAACCAGGCAAAACTGCAATACAAAGACAACCAATTTATCCTGATCAATATCCCGGATCCAAATGATCCAGACCGCAACAGCACCTTGCTGAACGGCGAAAAAATGAATGCCAACGAAGAACGTGCGATTCAGGAAGGCGATACCATCGAAATGGGTCATGTCAAATTGGTGTTTCATGAAAAAGAATAAGCTGAGGGTCTATGAAACTCGATTGCTTTGGCATTACAACAATTGGACGCCGCGAAGAAAACCAGGACGCCTTTTTTTGGAAGGTTTATGATCAACCCCAAGGATGCTTAAAGGCTGTGGTGGCCGTTTGTGACGGCATGGGCGGCCACCACGGCGGCCAAACCGCCAGCCGGTTAGCAATTCAAACTATAGAGCGCTACATTCCTGAGAATCCCCCTGACCAAGAAAGCATCAAATCTTGGATTCATGCATTGTGCCAGGCAATCCAAACTACTTTGGATGACGCCACTCGCAATGATCCCTACCTCTCGGAAATGGGAACCACCCTGGTCATGGGCCTGATAACCGAAGAAGCGATATGGATTGTTAATATCGGTGACAGCCGCGCTTATAAAATCAAAGGGGATCAAGTGGAACAATTAACCCACGATCATTCCGCCATTCAAGAGGCTTTTGATAAAGGTTACTACACATGGGAAGAAATTCGCCAAAATCCTGTCATGATAACTTTATCATCCGCCTTGACTCGCCATTTAGGTCCCGGTTTTGAAACCGAACCTGACATTTTTAAATATCAACTTGAGGGCGATGAATGCTTTCTCTTCTGCACCGATGGGCTGACCGGTAATATGATCGATATACCTGTTTCTCCTTATGAAATTGGTAAATACGTTTACGGCTCCTCCTCGCTTGAAACCGCCGCGAACAATCTTCTCAGCCTGGCATATCAAAATGGTTCAAACGATAATATTACCGCGGTAATTCTGAAAACCGGTGAAAAACAGGTCACGCATCCACACATTCCGATCGAACCTTCGGTGGATTCTCTTCGAAAGAACGAAAATTACAGCAACCCATTACCGATCACTCAATGGACACCAAATCGATCCTTACTGATTTCTGCGCTGGTTTTGTTACTGATGGCTCTTTGTGGAGTGACTTACCTGTATATTGAACAATCTTACGCACCATCGAGCCAAAAAAGTGGAGGAAGCAAACCCATCCTAAAAACCACACCGCCTCCCTCGGTTTTTTCTACGCCGACAGTAGTGGCGAATACTCCCACAATTCCACCATCGATTACTCCTGTTCCACCTGAATTGAATTCTCTTCGCTGGCATAGGGATATGTTTGAGTATAATCAACCTTTAAGATCAAGCGATGCATTATCCTTTACATACAATCCTCTTCAAATTCAAAAAGAGACGATCACCATCCTGGTCAGCGATTCTCCATCCATGAGTGACAGTAAAATAATCCCCAACGTCCCCCAATGGATTAAAGACCCCACGGGCAGCATACCCGTTGCCGAGCTTTACATCGAGGATGGCACAAAATACGTTCAATTAAAAGCAATAAAAAATCAAACAATCATCACAAGCGATGTTTTAAAAGTGGTTGTAAACAACGAGTAACAACAGGTGCATTAGAATATAATGAATCCGGAGATTGGCCTGTATATATTGGGAGTCTTTGTGGTTGCCGCGATGGCGGTGCTCGTGACACTGCTCTACCTGAAAAGTAAAGCTAACCCCACGGCTACCTCATTGACTCAATTAGGCCCTTATCGCAATCTTACCCTCCTCTCCGAAAAAGGGGGAATGGCCAAAGTTTATAAGGCGTACAACAGCGAAGCCAACCGCGAGTGTGTGCTGAAAGTATTGCGTGCCGAACTATTGGGAGACAGCGATGTGGTACGCAAATTTTTACGCGAAGGAGAAACCCTCCAGCAGATCAAACACCAATATCCTGATGCCCCGGTGGTAAACGTTTATACCACCGGTACGATCTCCACTAACCTGATCGAACTTCCCTTCATCGAACTGGAATATATCCCCGGAAAAACCGATTTATCCGATTTCATTGAAATGAACGGCAAATTGGATCCGCGAATAGCGGAAATCATCATCGTACAAATTCTTCGCGCTTTATCTGCCGCCCACTCGATGGGGACCATTCATCGCGATTTAAAACCGGGCAATGTACTTTTATACAACGGGAATCCCGAAAAAGTCGTCATCTGTGATTTTGGAGTAGCCAAACGCGTCGATTCCAAAAGCGTAACCATGGGAGGATTTGGCACGGTTGCCTATATGGCACCGGAACAATGTGACGGACAAGGCAATATTTCCCAATCCACAGATATCTACGCCCTGGCAGTGCTTTGGTATGAATTACTTACCGGACAACGTCTTTTTGACGATGAAAATCCGTTTATCTTGATGCAAAAACACCGTGAAAATGATCCGGAACCCTTGATCCGTAACAACATCCCTGAAAATTGCCAAAACATCATGCTGCACATGCTCGCCAAGAATCCGGCCAACCGACCATCAGTCGAGCAAATCATGGCGAGTTTATCCAACCAGGCTTTGCAAGTTCCGGGCTACCAAACATTTGATGTTAAAACAGAAACACGCCGCTATGGTTTCCCCGCTGTGGGAAGCTTAAGCCGCCGCAACTCACTAATTGCGACTTTGTCCGTTCTGCTTTTTTTA
Organism: uncultured bacterium; assembly: GCA_964517495.1. Classification (GTDB taxonomy): domain Bacteria; phylum Hinthialibacterota; class Hinthialibacteria; order Hinthialibacterales; family Hinthialibacteraceae; genus CAZFER01. The sequence goes on from CAZFER010000015.1 coordinate 56,746, forward strand.
CTACTTTGCATCCTGGTGTGGGAAGTGCAATTCCCCGAGCATTCATTCTTGCGTCCTCAAATCTCTGAATCACCCACCCCAACCGCCAGACCTCCCTCGAATCAGCTCGCCTTTCAACAGAAAGTCAATGAAGGTGAACAGCTGTTTTCCGCAGGCGACTATAAAAACGCTCAGCAGGCTTTTATTGAAGCATTACAAATCAAGAACGATCCTAATACCAGAGAAAAATTGGCCAAATGCGATGCCATGTTGTGGCTGACTGAGGGAGAAAGTTTTGAAAAACTAGGTGGGCGCGAAAATTTAATGAAAGCCCAAAATTTTTATAATCAAGCCTATATGCGCTGGAAAGGACCACCCGTACTTACCGCCCTGAACCGCATTCAACAACAATTAAACACCATCCCCACTCACACAACATCCCCCTGGGTTACCGCTCCACCTTCCCCAACACGGGCACCCAAATGGTGGACTCCAAGAGTTTTCCCACCCACACCTACATCCTTTGTCCCTTCTGCCACCTCTGTGCCAATGGCAAAACTTTTCGTCACACCGAAACCAGACAATGCCCGAGTTCGCATTATCAATATCAAACCGGTATTTGAACAAGGAATGGCGTTGAAACCAGGCCGCTATCACCTCGAACTCAGTGCTCCCGGCTTTAACACGCATCAAGAATGGATCGATCTACAGGCAGGTGAGGATAAAACCGTTCAAATTTCATTGCAACAAGCAAACCAAACAGAAACACCGTCAGGCGAGCAACCAACTCCCTCACCGCAACCTCCTGAGCCAACCCCTGTACCTTCAACTCCTACACCGGTACAACCTACACCGGCGCCTGAACAACCAACTCCCACTCTTGCAAAACCAACGCCTGCGCCGGCTCAACCAACTCCAACCCCGGTCCCTCCCACTTCTGAAGTATCAACACCATCTCCCATACCAACCACACCGGCGCCTGCTACCCCTACACCGGTTTTACCGCCACTGCAGCCTGCCGCCCATGAAGCGGGATTTGAAAAAACCATTACCATAAATGTCGATGTAACCATGACATTCTGTTATATTCCCGCCGGGGATTTTATTATGGGAAGCCCCCCCGATGAAAAAGGCCGCCGTAAAAACGAGGGACCACCCCATCCCGTGCGTATTACTCAGCCGTTTTGGATTTCCAAATACGAAATTACTCAAACTCAATGGACCGCCTTGATGAATAATAATCCTGCTCTACTTTATGGTCCCAACCATCCCATTGAGAATGTATCATGGAACGACTGCCAAGCCTTTATTCAGCGGCTCAATCAACTCGGGATCGGAAGGTTTCGTTTACCCACCGAAGCCGAGTGGGAATACAGCTGCCGTGCCGGCACCAAAACCCGATTCTATTGGGGGAAAGATCCCAATGAAAAGCAGATCGATCAATATGCCTGGCATAGCACCACTGAAACCCATGAAGTTGGACAAAAATCACCCAATCCCTGGGGATTACATGATATGAGCGGCAATGTTTGGGAATTTTGTATGGACAGTTACAGTGTTGATTTTTATGCCAACTCCCCGCGAGTCAATCCAGTCAATCAAAACGCATCCAACCCCAACAAAGTGGTCCGCAGCGGCAGTTATTCAAACGCCCCCGATTTTTTACGATCCGCCACCCGAGGCCTTACCTCTGCCCTGAGCAGCGATTCTTCCACCGGCTTTCGCATTGTCGCTGAATTTTAAACACTGGCCAGAAGGAATTGATCCTTCACCCCCCAAACTCTACAATTCCATTGTACTTGAATATAAAGACTATCCTTGAAAGATAACATGACATATAGAAAAATCACTTTACTGTTACTGACGTTCTTTTCATGCACTCTGCTTTGCTTCGCCCAAAATACAGGACGCCCTCCCTGGTGGAATGATGACTGGCATTTTCGCCTGCCAGTCATGGTTCAATCCGGTCCCCAACCACGTCAAAATGCGGTAGCGGAATACACATTGAATTTCAACGAGCTCTTCAGCCAAATAGGCGAAATCGGCAGTGCCGTGGATGCCAATTCCATCCGCGTGGTGGAAGTTAAACGTTCAGGTAAAATCATCAATGAACAACCCTCTCAATTTGATCCGGATGAGGATTTCGATCCCTTGCGACGCGCCAGAGGAAAATTAAGCTGGCTATTGGGTGAGTTTCCCGCCAAAACCGCCCGCTTCTTCCATATCTATTTCCACACAAATCTGTATGGCTTCAAAACCAAACCGGCATTTAATCATTTAGTCGTACTGGAATCGTCTAACAATGATTTCATGAATGCAAAAACCCCTTTCGGCTGGTTTACGTTTGAAACAAACGGAGGAGTCTTCACTGTTTTTGCTTCATCCAAGGTTGAAGATAATAAAGAGGGAGATTGGATCAAATCCACCGAAAGCCATCCCCAAGGCCTACCCATCGTACAATCACCTGACTTTAGCCCTATCTTTCATCCCTTTCACCAATCGTTGAAGAACACAGCCGGACAATGGAACGTCCAAAGCGAAATCATCGCCAATGGACCATTAAAAATTGCCATTCGCTCATCCCACACCATTGCCAGTGGAACCTCTCAAGGCGAGTGGGAAATGCTCACCGAATTTCTACCTTCAACGATCCGCTCCACCATCTTAAAAGGGAACAAAAACGGATTCGCCCTGACAACAAATATCACCCCAGGTGGCAATAAAATCGATGAGAACGATAGGCTTTGTGCCGCATCATCTGATTTCCCCAAACGAACAGGATTCAAAACTCAAACCGAGGACCAATCACCCGAATGGACTTATGTTATAGATGAGAAACGGGATAACACCTTTTACGCCATCCACACCCATGATGATTCAATGAAAGACATGGTGGCTGAATCCCCCCAACATCAATCCTGGCAACTCGGCTGGGGACGCGGCGTGGAAGCCAACCGGGTGAATCCAGGCATGATAACCTATCCCTCAACGTTTTATTTCGGCTTCTGTGAATATTCAAAACATTCAAAGATAACTCAATTCATCCAATCGCTTCAACAACCATTATCCTATTTTGCCTTACCCATCGAACAGAAAGATAAATAACAACAATTATGCCCTATCAACAATTCAACTTAAACAATCTGCTGGTTTACCCTCTGAAAAATCGTAAAAGTCTTACTCAAATAGAAGACATCGTAGTCGATCCAGACAGCCCTCCACCCGATCCGGGTGAGTATAGCACTCTCATTCAAAAAACAGCCGATAAAATCAAAATAGCCCGACACCAAGGGGCATCTGTCATACTTGCTTATGGCGCTCATCTTATCCGCAATGGTGCAAGCCCTATTCTAATCCGCATGATGGAAGAAGGCTGGCTTACCCACCTGGCCACCAATGGGGCAGGAATCATTCACGATTGGGAATACAGTTATCTGGGCCGCTCAACCGAAAGTGTGTGTGAAAACGTCGCCACCGGTACCTTCGGCACCTGGGATGAAACCGGCCGTTGCATCAATCTCGCCGCCGCCGCAGGAGCAGCGGAAAACCAGGGTTTGGGGGAGGCCATTGGCCGCTTCATTTGGCAGGATGGCATTGAGATTCCTGAAAAAGAAAAACTGGTGGATTCGATTAAAAACGATCCCACCAACGAACGAATCCCAGCCCACGCTGATTTTCTACAACTCATCCAACGCTTTGATATTCCAAATGGCAAGTATTCAATAAATCATCCGTGGAAGCACTATTCCGTCCCCGCCAATGCTTATCGCTTATCCATTCCATTCACCGTGCATCCAGGTATTGGCTACGATATTATTTCCAACCATCCATATTTCTCTCCCGCTGCTTTGGGACGTGGAGCGGGTATAGATTTCCAACGACTTGCCCATTCGGTAAACAACCTGTCCAACGGTGTCTACCTATCCATCGGCTCCGCCATCATGTCTCCCCAAGTGTTCGAAAAAGCCATGAGCTGCGCCAACAACGCCCGGTTGCAGCAACACCAGCCAATCATCCACAATCACACTATTGTCGTCGTTGACATCCAGGATGGTGAAGGCTGGGATTGGTCGCAAGGCGAACCTCCCAAAACCAATCCCGCCTACTACCTGCGCTTCTGCAAAAGCTTCGCCCGCATGGGCGGAGAGATGAACTACCTTTGCCTTGATAACCGCACCACGATCCATAACCTTTATGCGCTACTAAAATGATGGTAAGTGGTCAGCTATTTGAAGCACCATGCCCCTCCAAAGACTGGGAGGGGCATGGGCAATGTTATTAAGTTAAGATCAAATTGGATCGTTGAATAGGGAGGGGAGGGTTGATAAAAAACGTGGAGTAAAATCTTTTCCCCCCCTCCTCCTAACCTCCCCCATTTCATTGGGGGAGGAATAGTGGGATGATTTTAGTTTTAACTCAATTTCATCTTATGGTTGACACGTTTTAAATTATGATTCTTTTCACCCATAAAATATATTTGTAGTATTCAACAACGTATTTACTACATTCACCGGTTCGAACTCATGGGTAAATACTCACGATTCTGACCTCTTAACTTAAAGCGTCCTACCATTTCACTCAACACCATCGCTTGAGACGAAAGTTCCTCACTGGCCGAGGCTGACTCTTCGCTAATCGATGAATTTTGTTGTGTGATTTGATCCAGTTGCATCATCGCCGTTCGAATTTGTTCTGCTCCATTGGCTTGCTCAGTGGAGGCCGAAGCAATCTCTTGCACCAGTCTGGATGATTCCTGAATCGCAGGCACAACCTGCTGGATGACATTACCTGCTTTTTCGGCTTGATCCACACTGGCTTCCGCCAATTGAATAATTTCTTTTGCCGCCTGTTGGCTGCGTTCCGCCAATTTGCGAACTTCAACAGCCACAACTGCAAATCCTTTCCCCATCTCACCTGCTCGCGCGGCTTCAATGGCGGCGTTGAGGGCCAATAGATTTGTTTGATCGGCAATATCATTAACAATGGATATTTGCTCTGCAATCCGTTTCATCGCTTCCACGGTTTGAGATACAGCCCCTCCACCTTCCTCCGCTTCTCGGGCAGAACGAGTTGTTACCTCATTAGATTTTTGGGCATGTTCGGCATTGTTTTTTATGGAACCTGCCAGCTGCTCCACAGACGCTGATGTCTCCTCCAAATTACTGGCTTGCTCAGATGCGGACTGGGCGAGACTCTGAGATGAAGAGGAAAGTTCTTCAGAACTTGCTGCAACTTGTTCAGCAGCTTGTTGAATGCCACCAATAATCTCATTTAAATTATCACTCATATGTTCAAGCGCACGCGACAATTGTCCGACTTCATCTTCCTGGTTTACAACTGACCGTTGAGTTAAATCCCCCTCAGCAACTTGGAGCGCAAATTGAGCCGCACTTCGAATCGGACGTGTAATCCCTTTTGCCATAAACCAAAGCAACACCAATCCCGCTGTAATAAAAACAAAACTCAATACAAGCTGTTTCCACATCATGGAATTGGCGGATGCTGTAACAATATGCTTGGGCACCTGAATACCAATCAGCCAATGTGATCCAGTTTTTCCTATTTCTTTTGGTAGAATAACTTGCAGAGTATCATTCTTGAATTCAGCAATCTGTTCGTTTCCATTGATTGATGAAACATCAATTCCAATTTCCTCATCCACCTCATTGATGTTTTTCCCGACAAGTTCCGGTTTCCCAGTCAACGCAACGATTGTTCCATCCTGGCTCAGAAGAAACATACGTGCGTTTTTATCATAAATATCCAATTGATCCGCTTTGGCCTGCAAGTTATTTAATCCAAAATCCACACCCGTTATTCCATAAAAGGTATTCTCATGAATAATGGGCACACATAGAGATGTAAGCAACGTCTCTTTCCCCGCTACATTATAAATGTAAGGATTCAAGATGGCTTCTTGTTTGGTCCGTTTTGGAATTTGATAATAATCACCATCCCCTTCTTCCTCATACGAAGCAAGAGGCTCCAATACAATATTTCCCGCGCTGTCCCGACATACATACGGTATATAACGGCCTGTGGCATCATGCCCTTCCGTGTTTTTAAAGGCACCATCTTTACCATCAAAGGCATTGGGTTCCCATAACGTATAAACCCCAAGAAAATCAGGATGGTTTTCCATCAGTTTCCTAAGCATCCCATTGACTGTGGCACGATCCAATGAAATAGGTTGATCCTGATCTTTAATGGCGCTCAATTCATGAGCTAAAGTGCGTGAAACATTCAAGGCGGTATTAAATTGAGTCATAAATGACTGCGCTTCCAGTTGGGTTGAAGCCACTGCCTTTTCTTTTGCTGTTTGCAGCGCCGTTAAAAAAAGCGTGCTTACTGTAAATGAAACAATAATGGCGGTGGAGACAAAAAGACAAATACCACCCCATACAGCGATTTTTGTTTGAATGGATTTAAACTTCATCATGATTTACCTCATCTAAGTATAAAAGTTATAAGTGGTTAGCCATTTGAGCACCATTCCCCTCCCAAGATTTGGAAGGGCGAGGAGAGGGTTGATAAGAAAAAGTAGAGCCAACTCCTTTAATCCCTTCCTAACCACCTCCATCTCATTGGGGGAGGATGAGTGTGGACAATTTTACATTTTCACTCCATTTTTACTTCATGGGCCTGACACGGTACGAATTTTTTTATGATCGGTATGTGAAAACCAAATAGCAAACGGGATAAACATTCAAAATGTATATCCTACACTAATCGATGCATAAAACTCATCTTCATCATTAACGGTATCTTCAAAAGACCATTGGTAATTTATCGAAGGGGTAAGATAAAATTTGCTCCAGGTGAACGTACTTGAAATTCCAAATGTGGAATGGCTCCACCCTGAATCCGAACCAAAAACACCTTCATTATATGTTATGTCACAGCTAAAATCGATCGTTTGTTCTGTATCGTTTTTCAAAAAGATCGATGCGGGAAGGGCATAGGATAAACCGAGCGTATGAAACCAGCCATTATCGATATGGATTTCACTTTGAACACCATCCCAATCATAAAAGACGGTGTAGGAGGGAACCAAATAACTTGGCCCGATATTGATAAGCTGGGGCATCGAAATTCCTAAAGCCAATTCCTGAACATCCCCCAGACTGTTGGTTTTGGGGTAAACAAAATAGGTATACGAGGAAAAAATATCCAAGGCATACGGTTTTTCTTCAAATAGACTAAAAGCATAACCAAAATAAAGATCCAACTCCGTCAATTCTTCGAATCCGGATCCAGCAGGCCATGCACCCCATACCCCACCAAAAAATCCTCGGTAATCCAAGTGAATACTCGGCTGAAACGCCGCGTGGTCGTCAAAAATATCATATCCATGCCAAACATATTTCGATGCAAAGGTAAAATCAGTGCTTATACTCAGTTCCTCACCCAACAGATCAACCGCATTAGCCTGATTGATCGAAGTTCCAGTACCAGTAAGCGAGAGTAATACTAAAATACTACCAAACCCTAAAACATTAGTCCTATTCATTGATGTATCTCCTTGATAAGTATCGGATAATGTGAATGGATGATCATTCCAATTCTTATGTTTCGGATTAAGCCAAATCTGTGCCAAAAACTCAACTTTAAATAAACTCTATTTTTAAAGGGATTTTTTAATATTTGGCTGAAACAGGTGGAACAAAGAAGTATCTGATTGCGTTACACTGTAGCTCACCGGGATAATCCTATATAACTGGAACAACGTCGTTTCCACAATTCAACGTTCATTCACACGGGGCGCCAAACGGGACATAAAGGAGAAAGTCACCGGTGGGTTAAAAATGCACACGGCGCATTTTTTAACCCACCCCACGAATATAGATGCTATATTATTATATTTGCAGAAGAAAATTATTGCTATATACTTTTTTGATGGGTGAACACTATTGTATGAAAATTAATAGTATTTCAACAGCAATTCGAGCATTTTTCGGTCCAGTTTGTGGCCGTGGAAATTTTCGTAGTTCACGTCATCACGGCCACTATCAACAATGCCGAATGAGCCTCTTAAATTCCACATGGCGTAACCCCAGCCAGCCTCTTTCCAGAGGGAGAGGAAATCTTCCATCCAGGCGAGTACAACATCATGCGGAGTATGGCGATAAGCGCCCCATTCGCCGACGTGTACGCCAACTCCCTGATTTTGCAATTTTCGCCAGGGTTTAATTATCTCTTCCCGAAGGCGTTCCTTATCCCATACGGTATCCCCCACTTTAAGTGGCCAGGTTGGTTCATCCCAGGTATCTGATCCGTTAATCCAACTCGCTTTATGATGGCTAATTCGCATAGGATCATAACCGCGTGTGCTTTGGGCAACCTTGTCATTTACCAGTGAAAAGACTGGATTACGGCCCCAACGTAAGCCATCGACTACTACCAGGCGATTTGGTGAGACTTCACGGATGGCGTTGATAGCCATTCGCATGATGTTTGCATATTGCTCTTCATCCATATTTTTGGGTTCGTTAACGAGGTCAAAACTAAGACGCTGATTTGAAACATCCTTATAACGTTCGGCAAACATCCGCCATTGGAAACAAAATTGATCCTGAGCCTCTTTGGACGTCCAAAGGTCGAGCGCTTCTTTGGGTGGATTCACACAATAGCCGGGCGCTCGGTGGAGATTGAGATTCACATGGACATTATATTGATTTCCCCACTGAACCACGTCATCGATGTGTTTGAGGATTTTTTCATCGATTTTCCAGGGATTTTCTGAATCGGTCCAACAGCGATAGTCCATGGGTAATCGAACAATGTTGAATCCCCATTGCGCCATCCATTCGAAATCACGTCCCTGGTAAGGCGCGTTTCGATTCAGTGTAAATTTTTCGAGCAGGTTAAACCCCTTTAATGGGGGGATATAACCGGCGGAAATGAGCATTTCATTTTGTGAAGTGATAGCGGACTGAGGCAATAAAGCAGCGCCAGCCGCTAAAGAAGCGGATTGCAAAAATTCACGGCGTTTCATGGTTGGGCCATCCCTTAATAATATTTATGATGGTATTTACCTTACACGAATTATTCTGGAAATGAGAGCCCACCGGGGAAGCGGATTACATTGCCCTGGCTATACATGCCATTGCTGGGATCATAGCGATTTAATATGCTAAAACGTGATCGAACCAGGATGCTGCCATCGGGATTGAGGACGCGGTGGTTAAGGTCCGGTCCCACGCTGTAAACCACCCAACGTGTGGGGATCATAGCGCAATTGGCTTCCTGATAATCAGGGGCGGTGCCAAGCAGAGTGCGGTTGGCGTCCACGGGCATACGAACGGCTTTAAGCGGAGCAAAGTTGCCATTGATATCAAAGCCGAATCCACACCTTTCATAGTACAAAAGTGGATTCCCTTCATTGTCTTCCCCCAGGTCTGAACGAAGAAATGGATCATAGAGCGCATGGCTTAAATAGGGGACGGGTGTGGTTAAACCGGCGGGAGAAGTGCGATTGGCAGGAAAGCCAGCGGGCATTTGCCATTCGATTCCCCCTTTATCCTGCACATAGGGATAACTGTTGTTATCCATATAATACATTTCCAGTCCATTGGCCAATGTTCGCAAATCGTTTTTGGCACGGCTGATTTTGGCACGATTCAGGGCATCGGTAAAATTGGGTACCGCAATGGCGGCCAAAATCCCAATGATGGCCACGACGATCAACAATTCAATTAACGTAAACCCCCTGTTATTCAATGATGTTTTTTTCTTCATTTGTTTCTCCTATAGGTGATGATATAGCAACAACCGAAAAAGATTATATATTATCAATTTAAAATACGGATGACTCACGAAGAAGTCCCATTATATTTAAAAAAAAATCCCTCATCAAACCGATGAGGGATTTTTATAGTTATTAAACTTATATAACTACTAATTTTATCAATATTATTCAAGTGAAAATTGAGATATTACATTTCCATCGGGATCAATCAGGACAGCGGCCACTTCTTCATCACTGACAAGTTTATCTGCTTTTAACACTTTCCCTCTATCATCCTGTAAGAGAACGATGATTTTACCTTCTTGATGGGGGATTGTGAGGAAAAAACCATTCTCGAGTTTTTTGCATTCAGCGCTTCCTTGTAATTTTGTTCCCTTTTTATGGGGGCGGAGAACGGTGATAAAGGATTGTTGTTTCGATTTTTCCGAGGTTTTGGCGGTTAAATGGTATTCCGTCAATTTCACGCGAGGGCGGGGTGGTGGATCGAACTTATCCGTTTGGCTTAAAGCGAGATTGGTAGGCCATAGGAAGTTGGCTTTGCATGACGCATCATCATGGTTGACTCGAATATCGTTTTGGTTGTTGATTGTCATCTCAGTCGGTGAATGGAGCCACCATTCAAAGGATGATGCTTCGAGAGCCTTAAGTGTATCGAATATCAACACGGTTGAGGGTTTAATGAAAAGAATTCGCCGGGTAAAGCGATCCAATTCCCCCCGATAGGCTTCGGATGCTTCACCGGAAACATAATCAAATAGGGGACCGGTGTGAAAATCGGTAATTTTCCCGTCTGCGGCGGCGGAATGTTTGCCCTGCCCTTCTCCATTAACGGTGATGCTGTTGGTTGATTTGGTGTGCCACATCCAGTTGACATGGTGTTTGCTGCCGTAAATATCACGTCGGCCGGTGCGGATAAAAAGCCGTTCGCCAAAGGCATAAAGGATAAATGAATTCTGGGATTCATAGCCGTGGCTTTGGGTGCCAAAGGGGCTGCTTTTAAAGATGATTTCAACATTATCATCCGCATCAAATAGGGTGTTGTTCAGCATGGCCTGTCCGGTTCCCCAGAAACAGCGGGAGGTGGGAAGATCCTCAGGGGGCCGGGCATCAACCTCAGGAAGCGCTCCCCGGATAAAGCCTATATAGCCATCTTCTGCCGGAGCACCACCGTGGGCATCCACATACCATTGCCAATAGGGATTCTGGGCTTGGGAGGTAAGGATGGACATCAAGCCGACCGTGTCTCTGGAGCGGCGATGAGCGCAAAGGTCACCAAATCCTCCACCATGTGTTCCCGGTGGTTGGAGGTACATGGGATAATAACCAACCTGTGAGAAATAAGGTTTATCATACGCGTTGATATCCATGGCAACACGCATCACATCCGCCCACCAGGTGAAACGGGCGATATAACTGCGCCAGTAAGAAACCCCTTCGTGCCAGCCACCCTGATCATCCGACCAGACGGGGTAGACATTGGTAAATACATTGGTGGCAAACCAGACCCAATCTTCGGCTTCAGGGATTTCATGCAGGAAGGCGATCCCCACTTCGCCTAAAAAATGCCAGGCGCGGTTGCTATGACTGGCATAAGGCCGCCAGAGGTGCCGGGGATGGAGGTGGTTATACATTTCACGACCACGAATGAGCATCACGTCACGGCATTTTTCTTTTTCCGCTTCGGTTAGCAAATCATTCACGAATGAATAAGTGCGGGAGAAGTAATAGTTATAGGGCATTCCGGCTTCATCGTTGTAGCGATAACCGGTGGCGCCCTTGGGATCCCATTCAGCGCATTCGAGGAGGATTTTTTTGGCCAGTTCACCGTACTCCTCTTTGCCACCGAGAAGGCGAGTAAAACCCAAGGTTGCAGCGCTGTTCAATGCCCGGATGGTGTATACCCGGTTTCCCCACCAGATTTCGCGCCATTCTTCACTTTTGCGTTCCACATCTTCGGGATAGCGTGGCGGTTCTTTGGTGGATGGGGGATTATTCACAATTCGATCCGATTCTTCCACTAATTTGTTATAATGGGAACGCAAATCAGCACGCGCACGGCGGGTTAAAATGTTTATTTGTTCAGGCCGGACAAAAAGTCTGGGGTGTGTTTTGGGGATACGGGAAATTAAGTCTTCTTTATCAGGAAGCGGAAGCTGAGTGGCGGTGGGGGAAATGGTAAACGACCGGGTTTGGCTCCACTCTGAGTTTTCGCCCTCTTTGTTGACAAATCGAAAACGCCAATACAGTTTGCCCATTGGCATAATATGTGGTGGGGTATGCACATTAAAAGTAATACCATCGGTTTCATATGTGATTTCTGAGAAATCCGCTTTGGGAGAACATTGAATTTGATAGGTATCCGCGTCTTTTTGTGGACGCCAGACGAAACCAGGTGGATTAACGGCAGATTCTTTCCCATCAAAGGGCCGAAATCCCCACTCGCCTGGTTGTGCTGGTGTTTCATCAACACTAAATGCGAATGATACATTGGCTGTTAAAAGGACAAAGAACAGGCTTGATAATAACCATCGTTTATTATTGGGAAACATCATAAATCCTCTCCTGAATATGTGTTGGCATCCATCGTATCAAGAGTGGGAGTAAGAATGAAGGTGGGTAATAAAGTGGAGATTTACAAGAAATAAAGGATGAGATGCATTATTATGCAGGCGTAGAGGCTGGCGATCAGGTCGTCGATCATAATGCCGATGCCGCCATGTAAATCTTGCAGCCGATTGGCGGGGGGTGGTTTGATAATGTCGAAAAAGCGGCAGAGAACAAAGGCGGGGATAGTGTAGGATAAACCGGCGGGTAAAAACATGACTGCGACGCAGTAACCGGCGACTTCATCGATGGTGACACGGGAGTCATCCTTTTTGCCGGTGAATCGCTCGACCACTTCCGCGCTCCAAATACCGATGGCAATAATGATAATCAATACAACTAGGGCGGTGATCCAATTTTCTCGTTCAAATGCATGAGGAAAGCAAAATGAATGGATGGCCCACGCCACTAGTGCTCCCCAGGTTCCGGAAGCGGGAAGATGGCCTGTCCAAAAGGTGGAAGCCAAGATATAAGCGAATTTTTGAGTAATGGTTGCCGAAGCAAAATTTTCGGGTGGGAAGGTCAAACCGGGGAATCGGGATTTCATATCGTTAAATACCTATGTCGCTATTTATGTGGCCAAATAGGTTGTCTTCATCTGCGTCGGTAATTCGAACGTTGGAGAATTCACCAACCGGGACTTTACCACCCCTGACATGAACCTGGCCATCCACATCGGGGGCTTGACCATAATAGCGCCCCCAATAGCCTTCTAATTCAGGATCTTTGCGATCGACCAAGACGGGGAAAATCTCACCGATAAACCGTTGGTTTTTCTCGCGGGCTCTTTCTGAGGTCATATCAAGCAACGTGCGATAGCGTTTATCTTTGATGCGATCGGATATTTGATCGGGTAGCTCAGCGGAAGGAGTACCATCTTCACGCGAGTATTTAAAAATGCCAACCCGGTCGAAATCAATCTCTTCAAGCAATGCGATAAGATTCTGGAAGTGTTCATTTTTTTCACCGGGGAAACCGACCATCACAGTCGTTCGAAGTGTTACATCAGGGCGAGCTTTGCGAATCAATTCCACAGCCTGTCGAATGTGCTTGTCCGATGAGCCGCGGCGCATTAATTTCAAGATGTGGGGATCACCATGTTGGATGGGAATATCCAAATAGGGGACCAGTTTTTCGCAGCTTTCAAAAACCGTTGCCAAGCGTTTATCCACCAAATGGGGGTAGACATACATTAACCTGATCCAATCAAGGCCGTCAATCGCATCCAATTTTCGAATCAAATCTGATATTGCCGGATATCCATAAAGATCGCGCCCATATGAGGTGCTATCCTGGGCGATTAACACCACTTCCTTTACACCACCTGCAGCCAAGGATTTTACTTCCTCGACAATTGCCTCCATGGGGCGTGAGCAATGCTTGCCACGCATGGATGGGATGGCGCAAAAACTGCATGTATGAGAGCATCCATCGGAAATGCGTACATAAGCGAGATGGGGTGGTGTGGTTAACAAACGTGGGGTATATATGAATTGAGGAAGTGGATTGGTCTGTTTTTGTCCCAAGGCTTCCCATGCCACTTGGAGAAAGCGTTCTTTGTCTTCGACACCGATAAAGGCATCGACTTCCGGAAATTGCTCTACGAATTCTTTTCGGTAGCGTTGAATTAAGCATCCCACGACCACAAGCCGCTGCGATGGATTGTTTTCGCGGATATCAATGAGATCAAGGATGGTTTCGATACCTTCTTCCTTGGCGGGACCGATAAATCCGCAGGTATTAAGAACCAATAGATCAGCCTCTTCCGGATCATGCACCAATACCATGCCGGAGAGGGAAAGTTTGGCCATCATTTCCTCACTTTCAACCAGGTTTTTGGGGCAGCCAAGGGAAATCATATGATATTTCAGCACCCGATTGGCCGAGGAAAGATTTGATTCATGTTTTATTTCGTGATCATACAGGCTCATACGTCAATATTCCATTTAATTTGCTAATTTTGGGGATTATAGCAGTTGAAATGTTTCCGTCCAGAGAATCCTCGAAAACCTTGGTCTTCTTAAGTGTTTGATTTGATGGATATACAATAATAGTGTATTATATGAATTTGAGTAGTGAAAATGGTTCTTGAGAAACCACATTCGCAAGTTGTTGGTTTTGCGGATGTTGGTTTCTTCCTATTTTTTTTACGCATCGTTTCGTTCAGGGGGAGTTTAAACAAGTAGGATGGGTTGCGTTGTTTAACCCATCGAGAGTACATCGATGGGTCGAAAAACGTGACCCATCCTGCGAATTTAGCTCGACGCGTCGGTTGCTCTGTAGGTGCCTCGCCCTCCCCCTTTAACATAATGACATTGAGAATGCATCAATGAATTCGTCCTATGTTGGGCGGTAGTAACACTCAAATGAGTTGAGACAAACTCAAAGTTCAATTTTAAAACAGGTAAATATTCATGAATGTTCTAGATGTTAAAATTAGAGATCAGCGGGTTGTGGCCCGTTATCGTTCAGAAGAGTTTGAAGTATCTCCCAATGAATTTTGTTTAGTTGAATCAGAAGGTGATCAGGAAGTTGCGAAGATAAAAACAACCACCTATGACTGGCAGGATGAATTGCCACCGGAAGGGGAAGTGTTTATTCTGCGCAAAGCTGACGATGATGATCTATCAATCGTTCGTGAGAACCGGGAGATAGAGCGAGATGCTTATAAAGTGGCATTGGAAAAGATACGGGAGCGTGAGTTACCGATGGCCCTTGCCGCAGTAGAACGCTCGTTTGACGGGAAAAAGATGCGTTTTTTCTTTACTGCTGAGCACCGTATTGATTTTCGTGAGTTAGTAAAGGATTTAGCGGCAATCTACAAGACACGGATTGAAATGCGTCAGATTGGGGTGCGGGACCGTTCAAAAAAGATTGGTGGATATGGGATATGCGGACAGGAGTTGTGCTGCTCTCGGTTTTTGCAGAAGTTTGAACCTATCACTATTCGGATGGCCAAAGAACAGAATTTAGCTTTGAATCCCACGAAAATTTCCGGTTTATGCGGGCGTTTGATGTGTTGCCTTTCCTATGAAGTCGATGAATATGTTGATGCGCGGAAAGAATTCCCCCCATCCGGCACCTGGGTAGAAACACCAGAGGGGGAAGGGACTATCCTGGAAATGAACTATGTGAAAAACACCATCAATGTCCGGTTGAGCGAAACCCGTATTGTACAATGCAAACAGGATGAACTTAAAATCCTGTCAGACAAGCGCTAATGGTCAGTAATAGCGACCCATGAGCCTTGCGAGAAGGGGGTAAATACTGTCTGTTTTTAACAAGATGTACAGTACAATAATCAGAATATAGATCATCAAGGCCAATACCGTGATAATCCAACCGGTAAGTGGTGCATCATAAAACAAACGGATTTGTTGAATTCCAGCAGGTATGGGAAAAACCCTCAACCCATCTTTTGATGTGTAACTTTCCAAGGCCGTTGTTTCTCCGTTATTCATGGCCGCTTCCGCTTTCCAACCGGGATAGGCCCATTCGGATACCCTTAACCAGTAGGGACCGTCTCGTTCCAACGAAAATTGGATTTGGTGAGGTTCATACAAATTCACATCGGTTGAAACAGGTGTCCATTCGCTTATCGATTGTGGATCATCCTGCGTTTTTTCAGCCACGGCCGCCCAACAACGCTGTTCACTTAGCCGTTCATATACACTGAAGTTATTTCCCTCCGTCTTCAACAAATTTAAGCCGGGATCTTCAAGGGTGCGTAATGTAAATACATAGCGGACATTAAGTTTATCCAGGGCGGGATGATGGTATTGATCAAGTTGAATGTTGTCATGCAGTTCGCCATCCTCCCAACCTTCCATCTCGCCAATCAGTTGGTTATAGGAACGTAAGCTCATGGGATCGTATCCGGCGATGTTGGGTGTACGCCAATGAATAAACATATTCGGATAAGATAACTCACGTAAAGTCACCACACGGTCAGGGGGATAATGAATCAGATCGATCTCTTCGGGTGCAGAAATTCTGTGCTCGATTTTTTCAACTCGGCTCAGGGAGAAGTTCAAATATTCCTGGCCATAGATAAATAAATCCATACATAATAAAAGGATCATGGAAAATGATATAGCCAAACGTGGATAACGGGGGATTTTTTGGGAAAAGAGGAATAAGGCCAATGCGGCAAGTAACAATAGCCCACCAGATGTTAAAGAGAGGAACTTGATCATAACGATCTCGTTTGTTTCGTTGATTGATCGCAGGGCATCCGTTAGATTTGCCAAGCGGGAAGCACCATATAAAAAGATCAAGCCAAACAACACCACCAGGGGCAGGAAGCGGCGAATAAACTCATTTAAGTTGAACTCCTTTTTTTGTTGGTCGTAAACAAGGCCACACACCCGTTCCAATCCCATAGCGGCTAATGTGCACATCGGTACAAGGTAATATGGCAGAAATTTAGCCGGTGCACGGAAGTGTCCAAATCCTGGCAATTGCATAACGAGAGCATATACTGGATTTCCACGCCCCCAGGCCAGGAAGAGAGCCAATAATCCCACCATTCCCAAGGGGATGGCCGCGGATGAGGGCTTTTTCTTTAAGAAAAACAGAGCGATGGCAAAAACGGGGACAATGACTCCCGCATAAGCGCATGACCAGAAATAAAAGTAATCATAATGATTGTTGGCAAGTTGGGTGCCGTAAAATTCAGGGAATAAAAGCGTGATTAAACGATGAGGGGCGAATGAAAATTCGGTCGCCATTTCCAAATCCAACGAGGAGGCCCGATTGGCTTGCTCAAGATATTCCAAGGTTGGATATAATTGCATTCCAGCCAACGCCAGACCCAACAACATAAAAAAACCGAGGACAACGGTTCGCACAAAAGCGGCGGTGGTTCCTTCATCATAAATGCGTTTGGATTCCCACAGCCCTAAAATCAGGCATAGCGCCATGCTGAAAAAGAGAGAATAAAACATCATTTGGGGATGCCCGCATAGAAAATGGAGAAGGACAATCAACACAGCCCCCAATCCCCAGGGAAGGCGGCTTTTTCGATCCTGGACAAATCCAATGGTGATCCAAAACATCCAGGGAGCCCAGGCAGCCCCGGCATAGGTTAAATGATTCCCCGCAGGAATGTGAATCATGTTAAAGCCGTTAAGGGCATAGGCAATTCCCGCTAACAAGCTGGGGAGCGAAGTAGCTCCGCATTTGCGAGCCAAAATATAGGTTCCTGCGCCAGCCAGTATCAAATGCAATACCAGCGAATAGCCATAAAAACGCTCCATGGGGAAAACAAACAGAATTAAATCGAGGGGGTAAAAAACCGCGGATTGCATATTGGCCAGGAAAGGCGCACCACCGTAAGTATAAGGATTCCAGTAGGGGATCTCCCCATTGCCCAACATATCGCGGGTGTAGGCTTTCCAGGGGTAAAATTGTAGAGGAATATCCCCCCGGTCAGGAGACTGGTTGAATAGGAAGATATCCTGGCAAAACAGGCAAATAACAGTAATTAGGATAACAACAGCGATTAGATCACGTTTCATAGTAAGGCCACTTATAAGCAATATTTGATTTTTGGAATCAACACCTCCCGATGGGAAGCAAATCCATATGACAAAATAACAATAGATGACTATGTTAAAGGTATTTCAGGATTGTGCCAGTGAAAGGAAATAGGAAATGTGTTACAAACAAGACCGTGAGGTGAGTCCCCCACGGTCTTGTGTACAAATCATGGTTTACGGTTAATGCTTTTTTATTGGATTTCAGAGGAAGACGAACCTGTGTCTTGTGGATGGGCGATATTTTCACGCATATCGGTATCGGCCATCACGTTTTTCATGTTGTAATAATCCATCACGCCTAAACGGCCAGCGCGGAAGGCTTCGGCAATGGCCAGCGGGACTTGCGCTTCCGCTTCGGTGACTTTGGCGCGCATTTCTTGTACCCGTGCCTTCATTTCCTGTTCCTGAGCAATCGCCATAGCCTTGCGTTCTTCCGCTTTGGCCTGGGCAATTTGCTTATCGGCGTTCGCTTGATCGATTTGCAGTTTCGCACCGATGTTTTCACCGACATCCACATCCGCTACATCAATGGAAAGAATTTCAAATCCAGTTCCAGAATCAAGGCCTTTTTCCAGCACTTTGTGAGATATGGTGTCAGGATTTTCCAGTACTTGCTTGTGCGATGCGGCTGAACCGATAGTGGTAACGATGCCTTCACCCACACGGGCGATAATGGTTTCTTCGGTAGCACCACCCACCAAACGATCAAGGTTGGCTTTGACGGTCACTTTCGCTTTGGCTTTTAACTGGATTCCGTCCATGGCCACGGCGGCCACCGTATCGCTTCCTTTGGAAGGATCGGGAGCGTTAATAACTTTAGGACGCACAGACATTTGCACCGCCTCGAAAACATCCCGGCCTGCCAGGTCAATAGCAGCGGCCCGTTCGAAGGTCAGTGGGATATTGGCTTTATCCGCTGAAATCAACGCCTGGGTGACTTGATAGACATTTCCACCTGAGAGGTAGTGTGCTTCCAATTGGTCAGTGGTAATGTTTAATCCCGCTTTGGTGGCATTGATCAGGGGATTAATGATCACGCTGGGTGGAACTCTCCTGAGCCTCATTCCAATGAGTGAGGTCAAGGAAACCTTAACCTTTGCCGTTAGTGCAGCGATCCACAATCGAACAGGGATAAAATACACAAACACAAACAGCAATATAATGATTAGAATAATACCGATTACAATTCCTGCGTCTCCCATTTCACTTTCTCCTTTTTATATTTACTTTCACAAGCAAAGTGCTTGTTTATTTCTTGAAAACGTTATGCCTATTTAACATGGATTTCTCAAAACGCAAAGGCAGTAACGATAACTAAAATAAATTTAATCAAAACAGAAACAATTCATGAAGATTATCTCAAACCTGGATTGAAACATAGGTCAACCCCCAATGTCATTAAGTTAAGATCAAGCAAGATCGTTGAATAGGGAGGGCGAGGCTCCCCTTTAAGTTAATGTCATTGGGTCAACCCCTACATAGTGTAGAGGCGAACCCATGTGTTCGCCCCATGTTGGGGTACAGCGAACATCAGGATGAGTTTTGAGACAATCTCACCACAATGAAAGAGTTCTTATGTTTCCAAAGATCCAACCACAATTCGGTTACTATCCACCCGGAGAACCTTAATTTGAGTACGAGGGGAAACATATTCCCCTTCTGTGACTACATCATAGCGCTCTCCACCAATCAAGGCGATCCCAGCTGGACGAAGGGTGCTTTCAGCCACCCCTGTTTTTCCAACCAAATCGGATTTATTCAAGTCACTTGGGCTATAGCCTTCGTCGAGTTGGCTGGATTTCCCTAATATGAATTGCCGTCCTATAAATGAGTAGGGTAATACTTTTACAGCAATCACAAGGAATAACAATACACCGACAAGGCAAAACAAAAGAACATAAAGGCCCTGGTCGCTACCATATTCACTGAAGCTAAGCCAGACGGAAATTCCCATCAACGAAAAACCCAAAAATCCAAGAATGCCTCCAGGAACAAAGAGTTCACTAAATAACAATAAAAATCCAATCAGAATAAATACGATAATATAAAGCCACATATGATTTATACTCCCCTTCGCTTTGCCAATTTAAACCTATTATCAAACCGCCCGTACCACAACCCGTTGGCCTTCAACCTTTACCACTTCCACTTCGGTACCCGGCGCAATATATGCGCCTTGCGAGACGACATCCACGCGCCGGCCATCAATGACAGCAATCCCTGAAGGCCTTAAGGTAGATTTTGTGAGGCCGCGTTTGCCCCTTAATTCATCCTGGCCTTCGGCTGCTGAATGATATCCCTTTGCACGTTCTTCATTTTGATCCAGAATCAACCAGCTGGCTGCTCGTGTTCTTGCCAGGAATGGAAACATTGTTGGGATAGCCAAAGCACCGCATATTCCCAACAGAATAGAAAATACCGTAATACCCAATGCTTCTGTCAAATCAGACCAATTAAAGGTTTCGAAGAAATGAGGACTGGTGATAGAGCGATCCATCAAGGTAACCACAACGGATGCGATCACGCTTAAAAAGCCTAAAATCCCCACAAATCCAAAACCAGGGATTACAAATAATTCCACGCTGATCAGTAAAATTCCTATCACTAATAGAAGAGGACCTTCCCATCCAGCCAGCCCGGCTATCGCATGCCCCCAGAAAAATAACAGAAATGCCAGAAGGGCGATTAAACCAGGGATGCCAATTCCGGGTTGTTGTAATTCAACAAAAAGCGCCATAAATGCGATGGTTAATAATAGCCCGGAAACGGTTGTACTGGCAAAAAAGCGTGCCACTTTTTCGAAAAATGTTTCTTTAAAGAAAACCTGCTTCGCATCATCCAATAATAAACGCTTGAGCACATCACTGCGCCCATCAACCAAACCAGTGATAAATCCATATTCCTTGGCTTCAGCCGCAGTGAAGGTCAATAGGCTGCCTTTTTTAGTGATATATTGATCCGGATTATCCGGTTCCTTTATTTCAATTTCCTTATCCACCATGGCTTCGGCCAGGCGGGTTTTGAATTCACTGTATCCCTTTTCATCGCAGATTTTTCGGACATGAGCCAATACATAGGAAAGGGCTTTGGCTTCCATGTTTTCACTTTGTTCACCGCCTCCCCCGATAAACACTGGGGCAGCCGTTCCAATGGTGCTGGTCTGTTTCATGAAAACCTGATCGGCGGCCAAAGTAATAATGGCACCCGCTGATGTGGCGTTGCCGGTTACCATAATCGCCACGGGGATTTCTGATTCCAATATCAAATCAACAATATCCAAGGCTGCATCCACCCGCCCGCCAGGGGTATCCATTTCAATTACAATATAAGTTGAGCGATGTTCTTCAGCCTCTGCAAATCCCCTTTGTAAAACATGCAGCAAGCCTGTTTCAACTTCGCCTTCAAAAGGGATGATATAAACAACAGGTTTCAACGTTTCATCGGATTGATCCTCTGCCCCGAATAGAGGGAGAGAAAGACCAATCATTAAGAGAATTCCATAGCCATATAATTTTCTTTTTAGGGTCATTGAATAGTACTCACCACTGAATATTTTCTGGAATAAACCACTTTCCAATTAACAAGAATTATAATTGAGTTACAACATGTTATCCATATCCAGGCATTAAATCTTTTTGCACCTATAAATAATAAGTGGGTTAAGACACCAGAATATCGCGTATCGTATTCATCCAAGTTTGCTTCACAAGTATTACGAAATCAACGCTGGCCGGTAACACATCGAAATCCGATGGTGGAACATCGATCCAAACCAGGCCACATTAGCAGAAATTTGCATGCAAACTGATTGGTTTGTGGACCACCATCCATGTACCAGGCCGATCCTTTAGCCTGGTAATATGATCCACCTTTTAATATGCAGAAGCGGGTTCGGCCATCCCGGCGCTCGCTTTCTGTCCATTCCCAGGTGTTTCCACATAAATCATATAGACCAAAGGGTGAACGTCCTTGAGGATAAGCCCACACACTTGTGGTACACGCTGTTTCTCCCTGATTACAACAATCCGGCTGCCATTCGTTACCCCAAGGATATTTCAATCCATCCTGCCCCTGGGCTGTAAATTGCCATTCTTCTTCAGTTGGAAGCCGCTTTCCTGCCCACTGAGCGTAAGCGCGTGCATCATCCAGATCCACATAAACCACAGGATGATCATTTTTCCCTTCGGGGGGGGTTCCATTCATCCAGTGTTTTAAAAAGTTCTTTTTTTGTTTTGGCAGATAGTTCGACTCCTGCAGAAATCGATAAAATTGTTCGTTCGTAACCGGTGTCAGATCAATAGCATAAGGTTTCAATTCAACATCGCGCTCAAAGTGGATGGGACGATGCAAGGCATGGCCTCCTGGGCCTTCGAAATGGGGATGGGTTGAATCATAGAAACCACATTCTCGAATTCGGAAGGTGACATTCATTGTGAATGAAACAGCAGGGATAGAAGCCATTTGTTCAGGCACTTTATCATAAATCTTTGTTTGTTTTACCGGTTTTAATGTTGTATGCCTATTGGGAAAGGTTGTATCTGTCTGATGGTTTGAATGAATTGCGCTTTGATTCTTTAAAAATGAAGCAAATTCCTCTTCTATTTCATCGGAGTTTCTTGCCAGGAAACAACCGATTCCTCGTGGATAGATTTTACCCGGTAAAAATGCCTGAAAACCAGTGCTTTTAGGCTGAACTTTAATTCCTCGAATCAAATCATAAAAATGCATATTCGCTGGATTCTCAATGGGCAATAAATTCCCTTTAACTGAATGGTTGGATGGGTTGATTATAGTCCAAAGTTGATTTCCATCTTTTTCCCACATTGATGCAAAAATCTCGTCCTGACTTGTTTTCACCAAAGGAATCCAGTGTCCACTACAAAACACATCAGAAAAGCGGTGTTGAATGGGCAACATGGCGCGAAGTAACGATGCATCCCGTGGATTCCACCCCACCCATGTGCCAAACACATTTTCCCAGACCATCATGCCTGATCCGTTCATCCATGCGCTATGCAACTCGCTGGTATGATCACGATTCCTGCGTTTGATTTGATGTTGCATATGCCGGCGTTCAAACCATTTGTTGCGCAACACTCCCGGGACGTGAGAATCATTAAACCATTGTGCCCATGACATATGGTGATCGTGAACTCTTGCTACAGGCAGCGCAAGTTCACTTTCCAGTGCCACCCCTTTTTTTTGAGCATCCAATTTTTCCCGTAGTTCAGTGGAAGCCTCATTGAGCGTATCAAGGAAAATCCCGTCAACATCCAATTTGACGACAAATTCCACCAGGAGATCGATATCACTTTTTTCTTCCCGCCGGGTACCACGGTCCCAGGGATTCCAATTTATGAATACTTTCACATCACGTTGATGGAACTGTTTGATAACTTGATGAAGTCCTTCAAGTCCACCGGGCATATCACGATAGAAATCAAACTGATTCCGCTGATCCAACCCGATTCGCGGGTAAGCATGCCATAAAACAACACTGTCATAGCCACCAAATTTCTGCTGACCGTGATCCAGAAATGACTTAACTTGATATTCCGATTGTTCTGGATCATAAAACATTTCATCAACCATCATCAGAAAACAACAGCAATAGCAGGATGAGGTCCATTGAAAGGCTTTATCATCATATAAAGAGTGATCATATTTCAACTGTTTTTTTTGATTTTGGCGCCATTGTTCCAGTTGGGAACGAAAAGACGGCCACTGTTCAGGATTTTGAGGAGCCTTTATTAGATTCTGATAAGGATCGAATTCCATGCACATGCCATTTAAAGGAAATGAAAGGGTATGCATTGCCAGTAATGATGACGATGAGGTTTTGAGGAAAACTCGACGGTTTTGTATTGCATTGTTGCTCATTAATTCTCCTTCTCCAGTGCCTGATAAATATCATGGGTAGAAATTGCCCCTTCCCGTAAAATGTGAATGGGTTGGGAGGTGCAATCCACAACGGTGGACGATAACGATGGAGGTAATGGGCCAAAATCCACGGCAACATCCACTTTGTTTAAAAGGGGTTGAACGGCTTCCAGGGATGTTACTGCCCCCTCCCCGCTCCGATTAATACTGGTATTAAGAAGCAAGCCCCCACAATGCTCAAGTAGTTTTTGTACAAAGGCATGATTTGGAGAGCGTATTCCCACTGTACCTTGATGAGCACAGGGGCATTGTTCTGACGCACTCACGACCAGGGTTAACGCTCCGGGCCAAAAACAATCGGCGAGAATATTCGCCTCTTTCGTTAAGAAAACATCTTTTGATCTCAGACGATGAATAGTTGAGACAAAAAGCGCAAAAGGTTTGTTTTCAGGACGTCTTTTGATTTGCGCTATTTTTTGAATAGCCTCTTCATTTATCGGCAAACAGACCAAACCATACACTGTATCCGTTGGCACACAGAGAACGTCCCCATTTTTAAGCGCCTGTACACAACATTTAGCCAAGGCATTTAAATCGTCAAAGTCTTCTTTCGTGTAAAAGGTAACCATAGCACTTTATTCTAAAAAGGGTTGAATAGATGGAATTAATATTTCCTATAGAACATTTTGATTAAGAAATCAACAAAAACAAAGGCTGATGGGAAGGAAATTTAAAAAACCTCATCATCAGCCTTCACGTGGGGGGGGATAAAATGACAGTTTCAAGCTTATGAATGGCGAAACATGGGCACCAACCGGGCCACTTTTTGCCAAAAGCCTCTCTGAGGATGTTCATTTCTACCGTTTAATGCCGATTCAAGGGTATGAACCAGTTCAGCGGAATCAACAGGACGTTGCATAACATATGAGGCATGAAACCGATTAAGCCTCTTGGCTTCATCAGGTGATATATTGGAATAAATGAGAATGATTTTGGAATAATTGCAGGAGAGTCAGGGGATGATGATTATTGGAACCATAGATCAATGCAGGTAAAGAAAAATAATCCCAGACTGATGATGGCATTTATATTAAAAAACGCGATATTCAGGCGGGAGTGGTCATCTGGTCTCACCAATTGATGTTGATAAATAATCAATAAGATCACCATAATCACGGCGCAATAATAAATGGTACCTAGTCCACTATACCAGCCAAACAGTGCAAAAAAGAGTGTACACAAAAGGTGAAAACAAAATGCAATTCGTAAGGCATTTTTGCTTCCAAAACGCACGACAAGCGAATGAAGGCCATGTTTTTTATCAAATTCTTCGTCCATCAATGCATAAATGATATCAAAACCGGCAACCCACATTAAAACGCCAGCAGCCAACAGAAGAGAGGGGAGCCCAAGGGTGCCTTCTATCCCTATCCATGCACCTATGGGGGCAATTCCCAAAGACAAGCCCAAAACTATATGTGAGAGAGAACTAAACCGTTTCACATAGGAATATCCACAAATTACTATTAGTGCAATAGGGGAAAGGATAAACGCTAAAAAATTAAGGCAATAAGCCCCAAAAATAAACGAGCCACTAACGATCACCCATACAACATATGCCTCTGTCACACTCACAATACCTGCGGGGATATGGCGCATTCGAGTTCGTTCATTCAATTGGTCATAATACCGGTCCACGATACGGTTGAAGGTCATGGCGCTTGTGCGGGCGGTGACCATACAGAATAAAATCCACCACGCTTCCCGCCAGGGTGGTACTCCATTAGCTGCGACGATGGCAGCCGTAAAGGCGAAAGGCAGGGCAAAAACCGTGTGGGCAAATCGAACCAACCCAAGGTAATGACTCAATCGATTAATCATCCAAGTCAGGTTGGAGAGAATACCGAGTGGCGATTTCACTTATCTCTCCCCATCCCCCTTTCACCAGACATCCCCCATCAAATCCAAGGTGTTGCAATATACGGCTGACTACAAAGTCCACCATTTCATTCACACTTTGGGGTTGATGATAAAAACCCGGGCTGGCAGGTAAAATATGGGCTCCTGCTTGGGATAAGGTTAACATATTTTGGAGCTGAATCGAGTTATAGGGTGTCTCTCGGGGGACCAAAACCAAAGTGCGGCGTTCTTTTAGTGCCACATCGGCCATGCGCCCCGGAAGAGATTCTGAGGTACCAGTCGCAATTCTCCCCAGGGTTCCCATACTGCATGGGACTACTGCTACCGCTTTAAGGGGATAAGAACCCGAGGCGGGAGCAGCGCCAACGTGTGTATGGTGGTGATAAATCACCCATTCATACATGGTTTCCGGCATGCCTTCCATATGGCCATTTTTGAGATCAATCTTCATATCCATTTCCAAGCGGGCGATATGCAAGGCATTCTCGCTGATGGTGAGATGGACAAGAACCCGGCGTTTCACCAATTCCTCTAAAAGGCGAAATCCATAAACCACACCACTGGCGCCGGTGATGGCCAACCCAATTTTTTCATAATTTTGACTCATTTCTTTCGTATGCACATCTTTCACCCATCGAAAAGATTATGATATGAGAATAGACTGTAAAACCTTTAATTCAATATCTTAAATCTCGTTCCGATAATAAACAGGGTAATATAATTCAAAGAATATCTTTAAGAATGGAAATGATGTAAGATTTGAATCACCTGTGGTAAAAAAATAAAGTTAAGTAATTATAATAATATGTGAGGGTTGTCTTGACAATATAAAGGGATTGTTGTTGATATTGAATCGGCTAATTAAGTGTACCCTCGAAGTCCAAAACAATTAAACGCGGTATTCATACCGGAATTCCGTGACTAGAGGGTTATGATAATATGAATGAAGAAAAAAACATGCAGACCGAATTTATTTTATGGCTGCGAATTGTCATCGTGGTCTGTTTGTATATCGGTGCTGTTACGGTGTTGCAACAATTAATAGGGCTCTATCAATATTGGGCATACCTGGCAGGAAAGATTAATCAGGAAATGTATCCTGAATTATATGAGAGTTATCGCCAAATCCAAACGAATCCATTTTCTTATTTATTACTCTCTGTGTACAATATATTATTATTCAACGGAGTAATTATCTGTTCGATTTGGCTGCTTCGGCATTCAGACAGCGCTCGCAAAGTGCTGCTAGGACTTTTAGGGTTTGATATCATCTTTACGGCAGTTTATTTCTTGTGGAAAGCATTTCAAGGTATTCATGACATCCAATATCCTTGGATTATTATTTTTTTCAATACATTGCAAGTGGGAGTGATTATCTTTTTATCTCACCCCAAAACAGCTGAATTGACGGCACAGTTGTCAAAGCAAAAGAAACAGAAAACAACGCCGTTGAACAACGAACAAATCCGTTGAGGGAGAAAGGATGATTAATTAGGCTATGGAAACATCGGAACTGCGGCTCATCCTGGATAATTGTTTTTCCATCCAAGAACTCCAAAACATCCTCAATGAAAAGGCGTCTAAACACGAGCTGATTGAAAAAGCAATTGATGCCATCATTTCAGAAGAAGACTCCGGAGTGCAATTGACAAACCGGTTGGATCAGGAATCAGAAAAACAACGCGAAAAGATTCGCTCAATGACACCGCGCGAATTAAAAAACAGCCTTTCAGTGGAGTTTTTAGAACCAGGCCGGCGATTAGGGCTTATTGTATGGGCGCTATTGCGTGACGATCGCCTTAGTGCACGCTCACTGGCCAGCAATATTGCCACTCATTTCGGGAATTC
Source organism: uncultured bacterium (assembly GCA_964517495.1). Taxonomy (GTDB): domain Bacteria; phylum Hinthialibacterota; class Hinthialibacteria; order Hinthialibacterales; family Hinthialibacteraceae; genus CAZFER01. The sequence continues at coordinate 84,265 of CAZFER010000015.1, forward strand.
TTCCACATCATCTTCGGTTGAATCTGAAGAGGAGATTAATGTGGGAAACTATCCACCGGAAGCCTTGGAAATTCTAGATGAAATCTCTGAAGAAATCGATGAAGATCAGGGCTCATATGATGAAAATGCTGATAACGATACATTAATCATCGATGATTCAGATGAAGACGTGGAAATGGAACAGATCCTGGCAGAGCTGGAACAAGAAGAACTTGATGACGAGGAACTAGAGGAATCAGATATTGAATTAGACATCCCTGATGAAGAAGAAGATCTGGATTTCATGGAAGAAGAACCGGCTCTTCAATCAGGAGAATCGGACGAGGAACAGGAAGATAATTTGGATTCTGTTTTTTCAATCTCTCCCAGCGAAGAAGAGGATGAAGAGGAGTTTGAAATCGAATTTGAGGATGAGGATAGCGAATCGGAAGATGATAACAAGCTGATTGAGGATGATATTACCCAAGGAATGGAGGAAGTTGATAAACTGATTGCTTCGTTGAATGAATCTGAAATGGATACGAATACATTCAACCAGCGGACCATCCCCATAGGGGGAGTGGAAATATCACTGGATTCACTTCAACGAGCCTGTGAACGTGTTTTTAATGAACCTGTTGAATTAGTGACGGATGAAAATCTGACCAAACAAGACAAGATTGTTGTTATTGGTAAACGTTGTGGACTGTATGTATTGCAGGGCCCACGTTATAAGATTGAGCCGGTCGAACCTGCACCTGCTCATTTAAATGAACCCATCAAGGTATCACCAGAAAGTTTAAAAGCTGCGTTATCAAAGGTTTACGATGAATCCATCGAATTGGTTCCCGATCAGGAATTGCTGAATAAAGGAATTATTGTATTCACTGGAAAAGAGACCGGCCTATCGCTGGTTAACAATGCCATGACCAACATCCCCATGCCTTCCTGGGCAGAAGGCGCCATACAAGATGAATCATCTTCCACTCAAGAAGAAGAAGAAGAAGAATCCAAATTTAACGAAATCAACCAACACATCGAATCGTGGGAACAACAACTGAAAAATCTGGATGAGAGACTTTCAGCACTAGAAACCCGTTCAACGCAAGATGCCACTGAACATCAAATCGCTGATGAAACTGTTTCGCTTGATGATATCGAAAGCGAGGAATTGGAACCCTTACCTGAAGAAATTCCTGAGATACCGGAAGAAGAGAGTGAAGAAGATCAATCAGAAGATATGTCCGATGAAATTGGAGAGGAAGATATCAACCTGGATGACCTCGATTTTGGTGAAAGCGAAGAAGAAAGGGAAGAGCAGAGACATCAGGCAGAACAACCTCAGGAATCGGATGATTCAGAGATTGATGACTTGATTAGTGATGTCATGGAAGAAGGAATTGATGATTCGTTATCTGAAGATTTAAATGAAATCCTTCCACAAGAGCAAAACAGTGATACTCAAGAACAATCCGAGGAATCAGGGGAATCCGAGGATGAAACATCGGAAGGTGAATTTGATATCGATGTTGATATGGATGAAGATGACATTAATCTTGATGATATTAATCTTGATGATTTAGAAGGAGAATTTTCGGAAGAAGATCTCGCCGAAGAGGATCAATCGGAAGACAGTTCAGATGAAGAGGAATTTAGTGGAGATGAAGATTTTGACTTGGATGTTTTGAGTGAATTGGAAAAAGTGGAATCTGACACCGCCAAAAAGGTGTTTAACGGTGACCGGATTTTGTTACTGGGGGGAGATCAAAAACATTCCAATGAGTATAAAAAAGTCGTGGAATCTTTGGGAGGAACCTGCGATTGGCACAATGAGTTCTCTAACTCTTCTGAAGATGAAATTAATGAGGCTGTGGATCAAGCCGATTTGATCGTAACCCTTTCGTCAGATGCCATTACTGATCCTGGCATTTTGCAGGCCACCAGTTATGCCCAAGAAAATAACAAACGGCTTTTTGAACATCACTCCAACAGCCCATCCAGTGTGCAAAAGAAACTGGTTCAATTGGTTGAAGAAGGAAAGGTGTAACATTGCATAAAAAAAGGGTACACATTGTGTACCCCTTAAGGGAAATAAAACGATACGCGAACAAATCGGGGGTCGTTATTCTATTCCTTTTCCAATGGGAGTTTAATCAAAAAGGCATTTGAACCTGGCGATGTTGATGATAATTGTTCAGGGATAAACTCAGCTGTTTTATAGCCGGGAATTTTGATTTGAACAGGCAAATCCGGGGGAAGTACGGTTTCAATGTTATTAAGGTTAATCCGTTTTGGCATGGGGAATTCAGGCAGTTCGGGCATTTGAGGTATTGTTAATTGATAGGGGCCATTTAACATGCTGCCATCAGATGGTAATAGCTGAAAAATATAGAGTCCTACTTCACGCATGTTCAGAAACGCCGCACCCCGTTCTCCACTCTTCAACCGTAAATTGTTATGGACGGCGATAAACAAACGGCCGGCATCCATGGCTTGTACTCCAAGATCCAACACACCTTCACTAAATCCATGCAATAGATAAACCCCCGGCCGTCCCTCTACCGGTTCATGAGCCATAGGTTGAATCAATCCATTTCGACTCACCATGAACGAGAGATTTTCTTTAACAAATGGTCCATTTTCAGAGAAGAGATTCGCTTCTAATGTGATATCCCCTTTTTCCATTACGAAATCCTTGATGCTGGGAGATTCCTGATTGAGTTCTACATCCAGGTGGAAGTAATGGGATTTGTAACCTTCTTTATTGGCTGCAAAATCGTAAGGGCCTGTTTCACGCAAATGCATGGTATAATTGCCGCTATTGTTGGTTACGGCTTGAGACATAAATACTTTGAGATCCGGACCACGTTCATTAGAGATCACTGACTTGATTTCAACATCGCTTAGTGGTTCACTGGTTTCAGCATCGGTCACGGTTCCTTTCATTTCATACACTTGCGCATACAGGTCAACTTGATATTCATCGTTTTCGGGAGTAATGGTGACACTACCGATTCCATCCGCATTACCGAAATAGAGAAAACTTTCGTCCTTGGAACTAAATACCAATGTAAAACGTCCTTCCGGTACACCCTCAAATCGATATTGGCCATTGGCGTCGCTATACATCTTCAGATTGAACACTTCGGAACCCACTCCACTGGGATTCATAACAATTTTCGCATTGGGTAAAGGCGCACCATCTTTATAAACAGTTCCATATATCACAGCGCCTTCCCCTGTGCCAAAATCCACTCGCGCCATTTTTCCGGTGGTAATAAAAGCTCGTTTGACATTCGAATTTCTACCGCTATTACCGGGATCACCGTCTCCACACATAACGGTAAATACTGTATTCGGCATATTTTCAATCCGATATTCACCTTGCTCGTTTGTTTTGGTTTGATAACAGTACAGGTTTTCGGGATAGTTGATAGCCAGAATGGTTTCACCATTTAGGGGAATGCCATCATTCCCTACAACTTTCCCTTCGATACCTCCACCATGCGTCATTTGAATCGTGATATCATTACGGCCAAACATTTCCGGTTTGATGGAAAATTGTTGGGGAGCATAATCAGGATGGGATATCATTAGCATATCCCCAGCAGAGGCGATATTGATGATGGTAAAATGGCCTTGGGTGTCTGATTGAACTGCCCCTTCATAGATAACGGGTTCCAATACACCCAAGCGCCTTGAATTGGGGTTTTTCATTTTAGATAGGAGGCCCAATTGAGCCCCACTAATTGGATTTCCCTTCGGTCCCAATATGGTTCCAGCAATCTCATGACCAGCTTCTAATTCAAATACAATATCCTCTCCCGCTTTTCCTGATTTCACTTCGATTTTTCGCAGATCAGAGCGAGCGAAGTTTTCTGCTTTGGCGGATATTTCGTAAACGCCGTGGTCGAGGTTATCATAACCAAACCGGCCTTGTTCATCGGTTGTCGTTCTGCGTACTGTACCGTAAATATCTTCAAACACGACCTCAGAACCTGCAATTGGTTGTTGTGAATCTTTGGCGATGACGATTCCTTTAATTTCTCCGGTCGGCTTCATCTGGATGGTGAGATATTTACCATCCATATTTTTACGTTCACTATATTTTTCATATCCATTTGCATCCACTATCACGTAAATGGAGTTGCCTTTGGCCAGATTCTTGATAAAAAACTCACCATTCTCATCGGTGTTATCCGACCCCATTTTCCCTACTTCGCTGGTTTGGTCTTTGGCAAATGAGACGGAGACAAACACCCGGATGCCTTCCATCGGTTCATCATTTTCGTTGACAACTTTGCCTTTGACTTCTTCGTTGGTTTCGATCTCTTTCAATACAAAATCGATACCGCTTTTATCCTCACCCGCAGATAGAGAAACAATTTTCTCGGCCTCATTACCGAATCCACCACCCTCATCCGCCACTTGTACAGAAAGTTTGTATTTACCTTCACCCAAATGATTTAAGGTATAATTACCATATTCATCGGTCTGAGTTGAAGAATAGGTTGATTGTGCTGAGCCCCCCAATGTATCATTGGGGGTTATATTTTGAGAGTTGACATAACGTTTGGTAACAGGCTCACCATTTTCATAGGAAACACGTCCTGAAATCGAAGCCGCTTCATCTAAAATAATCTCGACAGCTGGAGGATCATCCTGGTCACCCGGTTCAAACACTTCACTGAGTGTTTCACCGTACGGTTCTTTTTTAGCGGATGCGATTGCCTCTCCCTTGGGTATATTATTTATGAGACATATACCGTGGTCATTTGTTTTTTTATTGATTCGAGAAAAACCGCGTTTATTGCTCATGATGCTAACATCCGCTTGAGAAACGGGCTGAGTGGATGAATCAAAAACCATAATTTTCACTGCATAACCAGGTTCTATTTCAATCACATGTTCTTTACTTGAGTCAAAATGTACGTCGATATCAATTTCAGCCAAAGGATCTTCAGAAACATGAAAGCGATGAGGTTTATAATCGACATAGCCTTCCGCTCTTACATCCAGCCAAAACATGCCTTTGGCCAGACGTCGAACGGCAAAACGCCCTTCTGCATCGGTTATATCCTGCTCTTCCCGCTGGTTGGCATGATACGCATTGGTATGATAATAGTTTTTGGAAAGCTTTACTTCGGCACCTTGAACGGATTCTTTGGTTTGTTTATTTATGACTTTGCCTTGGAATACATAGGGGGCATCGATATGTGTAAAATCACAATCGATGCTTGAACTGGCCTCGTTGACCCATACCGCAGAATGCGCCACTAAATAAGAATCTGGCGGGATCGACTGTAAAGAATAAAGACCTGGTTTGCTGATTGATAATGTATAATAGCCATCGCTGTTTGATGTGGCACTTTGGGATTTCTCAATTTTTTGATATCTGTCCGAGAATTTTGAAGTGATATATTTCTCCAATGTTGATGTATCCGATTTAATCGATTCCTTGATTTGCTGAAATTCTTCCTTACTCATATCAACATAATAAACCAGGCTAACCTGTGATTGTAAAATCGGCTTTCCATCTTCTGACTTGACATAGCCCGTAATCCAATAATCCTGAATCGTGGCTGAAGCAATGGTCTGATCTGAGGCGAGAGGAAAAATTTTCGTTCCAGACTCTATCTCCCCTGCTAGTTTGCCATTATCGGTTTCCCTTATTTTTACCAGTTGTTTATTGGAGGTGACATGTCCGATATCACCCGCTTTTAGTTCAAGGGATTCCTCGCCGTTTTCAAGGCTGACCACACCTTTGTCCACTTCAATCATGACGCCCTTCGTTCCACTCGTATTTGGTTTTTCTGTTCCCAAAAAAACCGTTAGCCCGATTAATAGACATAATCCTGCCACCAAGGCTATAGCAACCGCCTGTCTCATGAGTACCTCCTGAGATGTCAATTATTGGATAGTATGAGAATATTTAATAAACCTTTACGGTAAATTTAGTGCCTTTTACCACGACATCGACATAGGGTGTGTGGATTATCATTTTACGCTTTGGATTGGGAGCCGCATCAACAGTGATTCTTCCAGCGTTGAGTTCGATGTCCCGTGTTTTTCCATAATGAATCGCCAATTGGGTGTTGGGTGCACAATTGATGGTTGAGCCATCATTAAGACGGATTAGTGTTGATCCATTTTCCCCGGTATTTACGGATTTTCCTTTTTTTAGTTTTTGATGCCATAAAAAGGATGGCTGTTTATCCGAGGCAACGCTAAACGAAATATCTTCGATCGGATGCGATCTTACAAAAAACGATTGTCCGATAAAAAAGGCAGATACGATTGCAACAATTCCAATACCCGCCAATATCGGTCGCAACCACGGTAGATGAAGAGAACGCTTTGCCGTTTTTTTCCTCTGTTCATTCGATTGTCTTCGTGAATCTGTATTATCGATAGTGACGTTACTGGCTTGAGCAATGCGATTAGATATGGACTTGACATTCAGTTTCCACACCGGATACGAACGGATATGATCCTGGATCAAGAGATAATCATTCAGTACTTTTTCTTCTTCCGGGTTGCCCGATGTTTGTTTTCCAAGGTCAAATTGTACAGACAATTCATATTCCCGTTCCGGTCTTATCTCATCATTCATAGCTCACCTCGATAGTGGCTCAATAAAAGGCGCAATTTGCGGCGCCCACGAAATAATTGCTTTTTAACACTTTCAACCGAGATATTTAAACCTTCGGCAATCTCTTTGTAGGATTCCTGGTTCAATTCCCGCAGGACCAGGATGGTTCTTTGTACATCAGTCAGTTGGGCCAGTGCATTCTCAAAGGCTGAAAAAAAGAACACTTCGTTGGCGGCCTGAGCCGGTGTCTGGGTATCTTGAACAACAAACTCCAAGCCATCATTATCCACATCCAGCGAGGTAAATTGGATATGTTTACGTCTTAATTTATCAATGCATAGGTTTCTGGCTATTTTTAAAATGTAACCCTTTATCGAGCCATTTCCACTTCGAATGCGCCCCTCTTGAACGCTATTTACAAATTTCAATAAACTTTCCTGCATGGTATCTTCAGCTTCTTCGCGGCTGCGCAAAAGCATATAACACAGGCGCAGGACATCGCTCGAATACCACGCGACGATATCATCAAAACATGTCCGGTCACCACGCTGTAAACGTTCGATAAGAGTTTCAGATTCCCGGTTCATATTAATTACCTTCTATAATTCTTTACGCATAATGCCGTGTTAAAGGGGACAAGAAACATACACTTTTTTAAGTGTATTCAGAAAAAGAGGAATTGTCTGGAGGATCGTCAGTGTGGTTATTTTTGGAAGGAATATGAAAAAGTATTACCGTTATCAATCAAATTCTATCCCAGTATCAAACACTTCTGGTAATGGGATTTCAATGCCAGGAAGTGATTTCAAAACAAGTGTCTCGCTTGCATCTATAAATTCACCTTTTTTATACTGGCCATCTTCACCCAACACATACCGTTCAACATAGCGGCCATCGGGATCGGCCAAGATATATTCTCTCACTCCGTACTGTTCATAGAGTTGTTTCTTTTTCCAGCGATCCTTTTTTATTGTAGAGGGGCTGATGACCTCTATCACCAAATCCGGTGCTCCCTGAATGCATTTCTTGGTGATTTTGCTATGGTCACATACCACAAAGACATCGGGTTGGATTACGTTGTCATCCGATAGAACCACATCCGTGGGAGCGCTATAGGGGCGGCATTGTTTTCCACGCAAGGCATTGAATAAAAATCCATGAAAAGCACCGCTACTATCCTGGTGATCAATCATAGGCGCAGGGCTCATGTTGTAGGGAACGCCTTCGATGATTTCCCAGCGTTCGTCATCATCCCAGGTAAGATAATCTTGATACGTATATAATTTTTCAGCGTTGGGTTGAGGCATGATGGACGCCTTTGAGTTTTTTATTCAGTTAATTCCAGGGCAGTTCCAAACACGTCTGGAAGTGGAATCTCAATACCAGGTAATGATTTTAAAACAAGGGTATCGTTTGTATCTATAAATTCATTTTGCTTGTAGTGTCCATCCTCGCTCAAGATGTACCGTTCAATGTAACGTCCTTCTGGATCAGCCATGATATATTCCTTCACACCATACTTTTCATAGATCAGTTTTTTCTTCCAGCGATCCTTTTTCGCGGTGGACGGGCTGATGACTTCAAAGATCATGTCTGGTGCGCCTTGAATGTTCTTTTTAGTGATTTTACTACGATCGCAAACAACGAACACATCGGGCTGTACAACATTCCTTTCGGAAAGGATTACATCCGTGGGCGCAATAAAGGGGATACACTCATTTCCCTGGAGTTTGTTTGCTAATATTCGAAAAAATTGACCGCCAATGAGTTGATGATCAACCATTGGGGCAGGGCTCATGTTGTAGGGAACGCCTTCGATGATTTCCCAGCGTTCGTCATCATCCCAAGTCATGTAATCTTGATAGGTGTATAGTTTTTCAGGATTAGGTTGAGGCATAATCCATGTCCCCCACTTTATCTTTAATCATCAGGTGGTTTTACAGAGGTTTCAAACACCTCCGGCAATGGGATTGTGATATCCGGCAATGATTTCAAACTGACTATCTCGTTTGACTCAAAATACTCCCCTTTATCATATTGACCATCATCACCTAAAAAATATCGTTCGATATATCCTGCTTCCGGATCGGCAATAATGTATTCCTTGACACCGTGCATTTCATAGGCGTTCTTTTTAATCCATCGATCTTTCTTCGTTGTACTGGGGCTGAGGACTTCAAACACCATATCAGGAGCGCCAAGAATGTTCTTTTTTGTGATTTTGCTCTGATCACAGATGATAAACACATCCGGTTGCACCACATATTCATCAGATAGGACGACATCATACGGTGCAATCATGGGAACGCATTCTTGCCCTTTTAATGCCAGTTTCAATACATGATACATATTGCCTACAATTGCTTGATGATAAAAACCTGGGGCAGGAGTCATGTTGTAAGGGATACCATCGATTAATTCCCAGCGCTCATCATCGTTCCATTGGAGATAATCCTGATACGTGTATTTTTGATTTGTTTTGGGTTGATGCATGTGATTACACCTCTTTATGTGGATATATTTTTCAGTCGTCCATGATCAATTCAACGCCGGAACCTTCCACAATCTGGCCGATCATATCGGCTTCCCAGCAGACATCTTTTATTGTTTCACGATCATCCATTCCCACGACAAAGGCGATTCCCATTCCCATATTAAATACTTGATACATTTCTGTTTTTGAGATATTTCCCAACTCTTGAATCAAGTAAAAAATACTGGGTGGCTGCCAGCGCACAGGGTAGATATCCGCTTTACATCCATCGGGTAAAATACGGGAAATATTTCCCTCAAATGAGCCGCCAGTAATATGTGCAATCCCTTTGACATGGACATGGGAACGAACTTCGCGAATCTCATCGAGATAGGAGCGATGGGGTGCTAATAATGCCTCGCCCAATGTTTTCGTCATATTTTTTGGTTTTTCATCCAACTTTAAACTGTTTTCTTCAAGCAACACTTTTCGAGCCAATGTATACCCATTGGTATGCAAGCCTGAGGACGGCAAAGCAAAGATCATATCTCCGGGTTGAATATCCCTGCCATCGATCATTTTTTCTTGATCAACCACTCCCACAATTGTGCCAGCCAAATCGTATTCATTCTCAGCGTAAATATCGGGCATCTGGGCGGTTTCACCACCGATGAGCGCCATGCCCGCCTTTTTACACGCATCACTCATGCCTTCGATCAGTTGCATGACGACATCATCATTCTGCTTTCCACAGGCGAAATAATCCAAAAAGAAAAGAGGCTCCGCACCACAGGTGAGGATATCGTTGATGCAATGATTGACGATATCGATTCCAATGCCTTTATGTTGGCCGGTTGTACAAGCGATTTTGGTTTTAGTTCCTACACCATCCACGCTGGAGACCAAAACCGGATTTTCAACATTCAGGCCTTCTAGCGAATACAAACCGCCAAATGCTCCACTTTTATGAATCACATGTTCATTGTGGGTTTGTTGGGTCAACTCGATCAACCGCTTTTTCAATCGGTCGCCTGCTTCGATATCAACTCCTGCTTTTGCATAACGTGTTTGTTCGTTCATACACCCTTCCTATCAAATTAAGATTAATTATGTACCATTTATGGTCATCAGCGAACACTATTTCGTGTGACCTGTTCTGCACGAATCCGGCCGATCGGCCTGATTTGATTTTCCAATACCTGGACACCCGGTAATACCCCAATATGAGTGGGTGCAACCGCGTTCCCTTCCCGAATTAGAAATTCCAGATTATGTTTTCCAGCCGGTATATCCTCAAGCGTAAATTCATTGCCTTGTATGGCATAATCACGATGTCCCAATACACGGATTCCCGCCAAGGACATTCCTTCTGGCGGAATAAAGGTTCCGGTTAATCCCCCCGTGTTTTGTAGTGGCCGCAGATAGGCATTCATAAATTGTGAATGGGTGGCTCCCGCCCGGGCAACCTGATTTTCGACCCAGGGATGATACCCTTCTGCTGAAAAGGTAATGGTATAATCACCTGGTTCGGTCAAGGTTAATTGGTAAGTGCCGTCTGGTGAATTTATATGGCGTGTTTGGATAAAGCTTCGCCCACGTGCTGAATCAGGCCGTCCCTGGATGGTTATTGTATAGCTATTTAATGGATTTTTCTCTTCAACCTCCAGTGCATTATCAAAGACGGTTCCCATAAAAATCCATTCATTTGGTGTTAACACAATATCCGCGTTGGCTTCACCAGCAGGGATTTGATAAAGAGCACCGGTTAATGGTGGATTTGATTCCAAACGGAATAACAAGTCATACGATGCATTCGCCAACGAATTCAGGGAATATCGACCGTAAGGATCGCTAACAGCGGTGACCTCTCCCTCTTGGGGATTCAAGGCACGTACAACAACTCCACCCAAGGGATTTCCTTCATTATTGCTAATTTGACCTTGGATGGAATTACCGCCTTCCAAGGTAACCGTAATATTTTGTGGCTGGCCGGGGGACAAAATGACTTCCCGTTGATAACGTGTGTAACCTTCTTTGGTTACCACCAGCTGATGTGTACCCCGAAATTGAGCAAACGATTGGTCTGTGGTGGGAACTTCGTTAAAGTAAAAACTTCCAGATCCGTCGCTATCCGTTTCCATAACCTCATTTGTAAACAAATCCCGCAAGACCACATGTGCAGTATCAATCCCACGGCCATCTTTAGCCACCACTTGGCCTTGAAGCGATGCATTTCCTTTTACCACGATGGTGATTTCGGTCAATTGAGGACCAGAAAACTCATTGGGTAAAGGATCGCTTATGCCGGAGCCGTATTCAGAGTGAGTAGCAATAACACGCAAAACCATCGAACTTGGAGCATTGGCGGATAAAATTGGGGCCCCCATCAGGGTGAATTCACCATTATTGTTCGACATGGTCATGACAGATTCATAGCCCGCGATGGTTACTTCCGCCCCGGAGATAGGATTCCCACTTTCAGTAACCACAGAGCCTTCGATAGTACGGCCGGATACGGCTTCGAAATCGACGTTATTGACATTCCACTCATGAACCCGGACGGTCTGGGTATTCTTATCAACCGGTATCGTTACATTAAGATGGGCATTCTCGGTGGGAACACTGGATACCAAATAGCTTCCTCGGACGAGATCAGTGAAGGTATAATAACCCGAACCATCTGTTTGAGTTATTTTAGGTTCCTGTTCTTCAGATACATCCTGCCGTTTTGCTTTTAGTGTAAATCCACTTACACCTGAACCATTTTCACGAAGAACGACACGGCCTGAAATGGTATAAGTCGGTTGCTTTAAACGGAGAATTACTTCTTCATCAAAAGGTGGATTAACAGTCTTGGTGCCCTGCCCCTGATCGGTGAATCCACTTAAAGAAGCCTGTATTCGCACTGGTGAATCAGGGGGATCATCAACATCAAACCGTCCTTCAGGATCAGATATGAGTTCAATGGACCATAGGCCTTGATTGCCTTGCAATGTAACTTTTGCGGATGAAACCGGTTGATCGAATTGATCCAGCACTTTACCCACTAAATGCCCTTTTCGAACCATGGTCAGCTTCAGGGGGATTGAGCCTACTGGAACATCTTCTTTGCGAATTGTATGATAATCTTCCCGTTCAGCTGTGAGGGTAATGGTTGGTAGCTGTATCCCTTCAAGTTTGAAGTAGCCATTACTTCCAGTTACCATGGAGGTAATTCCTGGTGCTTCAACTTTCACGTTATATAGGGGCGTACCCTCTGTATTGGTAATCGTACCTTGAACCGTATTCGGTTCGCCTTGTATTGATTGAGATGATTCATTTACTCCCTCACCCGTGGATGTGTTAACATCTGAAATCTCGCCAGTAGAGGAGGCTATCTCATTATCATTGGATTCATCCAATCCTTTATCCGGAATCATTCCATTTTCAGGATCAGGGGTGGCATTCGTTGTTTCCCGTTGAGTTTGGTCCTGGGTTATCTTATTTGATACACCATTTGGATCCGTCACGGAGTTGATTGTACCGGGACTTTGAGTTGGAACAGATTGAACCGATGGAATCTCTTCTTTATTAATTTGGTTAATTTGATTTGTTCCATCACTCCCCTGCTGTTGAGGAGGTATCATAATAATTCCGGCAATCAACGCGGCAACAACCAATGCCAGAATAGCCGGAAACAATAGATAAGATCGCATTCTTATTCTCCTTCGATGACACAAACAAAATCGAGATTTTTTAATTAAACATCATTTTACTTGGGTTTTACATAAAAGCGATGAAAAGATTTTCAATTAAACAATAATGGAATCACTTACTCATAATAATAACGTATCGATTACACTGTTTGTTTCTTTGTTACAGTGTGAACAAAGCAATATTTATCCTTATTGATTTTATTCGCCTTAATGCGCTTTTCCAATTGGGAGAGTTGGTTTCATTGCTGATAATTTCGCGTCCCAAAGATCGCTGTTCCAATTCGAACCAATGTAGCTCCTTCTTCGATAGCGACTGGAAAGTCGTGTGTCATTCCCATCGAAAGTTCCAATTTTGCACCCTGAGGGAGAAAATCATCTTGGTATTTTTCCGCTAGTTCCCTTAATGATTGGAAGAATGGACGAACATCGTTTGGGTCATCATAATAAGGTGGGACAGTCATCAAACCATGACATCGAAGATTACGTGTGTTGTTAAGGGCTTCAAGTAATGATTCAAAATCTTGAACAGAGATTCCTGATTTGGATTCTTCCTCGCCGATATTGACCTGTAACAAAATGTCTACAATTTTTTCCTGTTTAAGGGCTTCATCATTGATTGTCCGGATCAGTTTTGCCCTGTCGACGGAATGAATAAGTTTGAATAGAGGTAAAGCCTTTTTGACTTTATTGCTTTGTAAATGGCCGACTAAATGCCATGAAACATTCAAGTTAGAAAGTGAGTTAATCTTATCTTCAGCTTCCTGTACTCTATTTTCACCAAAAACAGACAAGCCTGCCTCGAACGCTTCAACAATTTTGCTGGCAGGATGCATTTTGCTTACTGCTACAATGTTTACATCCTCGATCTTGCGGCCACTTTTCTCGACTGAATGATGAATTTGTTCCTTAATTCGTTTGATTCGTTCTAATATATCAGACATTTTGCATTAAAAAGTTAGGGGGAACACTCAAAAAAGCGTTCCCCCTCAACATGTTGTTTTTATAAGTTATCGATTAACGCTGAACAGACCATGTCAACTCCGCATCCTGAACCACATCCGCTCCGAAGTACGGTGGCGTGATCGGGAATGGGAAGGCACCGGCTGTTCCATCTCCTGATGGGATCTTATATTGTCCATCAGGTGAGAATGCAGCGGCATAGCGTGTTGAAGCACCACCAGTGTGAACACCACCAAAACCGTCAAACATGAACGTACCAATTCGCCGTGTTGTTGTTCCTACAGGAACTGTATTGCCGGAATCATCGATCCCGTAGATCGTACCAGCTGAGATTTCCACTTCGAGGTCACGAGCAATATCAAATGGGAATCCAGAAGCCAGATTGTTAAACGGTGAAAGTTGGTTCACATGTGTTTCAATTTCAGGTGTTACTGGTTCGTCCTCAAATGGGACGTAATAAACGATTCCATCACCACGCAGGACAGCCAGCCCAATGAACCGGGTTCCATCAGCGTTGGGCATGAATTCCAAGTCCTGGAAGGCCCCTACACCATTTTCTTGAGGTACTACGGGAACCTCAGCGGTATTAAGGGCTGGCAATCCATCACCAACGGTGTGAATAAAGCCTTGGGAATCCAGAACATAGGCACCAAGCCCGATTAGTTCACTGCTGTATTGGCTGTTTGAAGGATCAACATCTTCCCCGCGCCAAATCTTAAAGCTTACTGCTTTTGCGTTAGTGGCTGCGATATCGGTTTGGACCACGGATGATCCCGTATCCAGAGATTCAAGAGCGCTTCCTTCTGAGACGATACGTCCTTCATCTGTCAAGACATAGAATCCACCGTTTCCAGCGGGTTCAATGTCGATCAATGGTGACTCAAAATCATTCGGTCCGAATGACAAGACTGGAACAATGTCTCCTGAGAAGCCACCAAAGTTAATGTTATCTGATGGATCATTATTTAAATCGATACCACCGCGATTTGGGCCACCTGTTGCACCCAGCCGTGTATGAACGGGTGGAAGTGATCCAATGTTACCACCAATCAGGAAGTAGGCACCTTCTGATCCGTTTCCACCTTGGTCAACTGGTAAGGTTTCACCTGTGAACTCAATATCTTTGGCGATGGGATGAGGTACACCATCGAGGAACAGGAATGGTCCAAGTGCAACTGGATCTGGGAAACCGTCAAAGAGTCCCGGTATAACCAAGTTGCCGGAGGAGTCAGAGATCCCAATGTCAAAGTTGTGGACTGCATTTCCACGCGGATAAGTACCACCCAATTTATCCAAGGACACGAGACCCAGTATTGGGTTAACCGTAAATGCGGTCGGGGTTGGAGTTGGGGTATTTACCTTCACCGGTGTTGGGATCCGCGGTGTGTTGGTCGGTGTCACCGTCAGAGTAACAGTCGGTGTTGAAGTTGGAACGATAACCGGTGTTGATGTGGGTTCTGGAATCGGAGTATCTTCAGGTGATTCCGTTGGTGTGGAAGTAGGTATTTCAACTGGTGATTCGGTCGGTGTTGACGTGGGTTCTTCTACTGGGGATTCAGTAGGAGTTGAAGTTGCTTCAGGCGTTGGCGTATCTTCCACAACCGGTTCAACAACAATATCACCACTGGCTTCTGTCACCACACCTTCGATGTCATCCACAATATCTGTAAGGGATAATGAAGTGGATCCAGCAGCCGAGGCGGTGTAAACAAGTTTTACAAGAACACCATCCTCTGAAATGGAAGATGGTCCACCAACGAAGCCAACACGAACAGCACCAGCAGGATCGCTCAATACATTGGCATTCACTTCTATGAATTCTTCCACCAAGGTTCCACTAACATCAACCTCTGAGAATGTCAATATATTATTGGATTGTTCAACAACAAATCCAAAAGCAACTGCATTGGATAGATTGGCTGCGTTTATTTCAATGGTTACCGTATCACCCTGGGAAACAGAGGCAGGACTCACAAAAGTAAGTTCCGCTTCGTCAACAGGAGATTCGGTTGGTGTAGCGGTTGGCAATTCAACCGGAGATTCTGTTGGTGTTGAGGTTGGTTGCTCAGCCGGTGTTTCCGTGGGTGTCGAAGTTGGCTGTTCCGCTGGAGATTCCGTCGGTGTATTCGTTGGTTCTTCAGCGGGTGTTTCTGTTGGTGTTGATGTGGGTTGCTCAGCCGGTGATTCCGTGGGTGTAGAAGTTGGTGCTTCCACCGGCGATTCGGTTGGTGTATTTGTTGGTTCCAACTCTGGCGTTGGAGTTGGAGTTTCTCCAGGTGTCTCGGTTGGCGTTTCAACCGGAGTTTCAGTGGGAGTTTCTTGCGCCCAACTCTCTCCCCCTGTCCACATTCCCATTGCTGTTAAAATGACTATCGAGATAATGAAGAGGTGAAAATAATTTCCACGCATCAAATTGCCTCCATACTTCAGTAAATCCTAAATGTTCCCACCTACTATACAAAAGAACCGGACATACGTCCAGCCTTCATGTATCGAGTTATAAAATTTATTTATAAGGCATTAGGGTAGAGTAATGGCAATCGGATTCCCTTGGGGAATACTTTCACCTTCTTTACCAGATGCCGTTATAATCGTATTTTCATCTATTGCCAAGCGATCTTCAATTGTAATTTCCGTGGTGCTTCCGGAATCCCCCCCAATGATTTCAAAAGTAATATCCGCTATACGGGCATAAGGGCCGTCGAATCCAAATCCTTCTGGGGCGAAACCCGAAACAGGATGTTCCCGAGGGAGTAATACAGCAACAATATCATCTATAAGGCCTTCACCTGTTTCATTCGCATGATTTTGAATCACTTCGGGGGTGGGAAAAATTTCAACACTTTCTCGAATTGTATCGAGATTATTATTGGCATTACTTGTCCAGAATAAATTGCGTTCATTTAGAAAAGGAAGAACAGTGGAGATATCAGCCATATCAATAATGTTGGCACTATCCCCTTCTTTATTGCGGTTAAAGTACTCAAATCCATTTTCATCCGTCACTTCGTCGCCGAAGCGTTCACCCAAGGTTAAGATATCGGCGATATTGGAACGCCCATCATAATTTAAATCTCCTCGGGCTTCGTGAATATCCACGACTTTTAATACAGCCGGATCAAATTTAATATCACAATTCACGCCACATAAATTTTCTACACCGCTTAAAACCAAGGTGACAGTAAACCGATTGTTTTCTATAACAGGGGAATTTTCTATAACACTAACTGTTTGGGTATCATCCAGTGTGGTCTGAAAATCAAAAACAAATTCAGCATCGCTATTGATACCGTCATTGGAATCCTGAGAAAAAGCTGATCCTGTATTAAAAAGGATAGTTAAACAAAGAACCGGAAGGATTTTTGTTAGATTGAGTTTATTCACGAACGGCACACCTCCACTTTCACGCTAAACACATCCAAAAAATGCTCAAGGGAGGAAATGGCGGGGCTGACGAGACTCGAACTCGCGACCTCCTGATCGACAGTCAGGCATTCTAACCAAACTGAACTACAGCCCCGTTTCGGAATCCATTTCCACCCATGAGCAGTTTCTATGGGCAAGACAGGAATCGAACCTGCGACCTCCTGCTTGTAAGGCAGGCGCTCTAA
>CAZFER010000016.1:0-21141 GCA_964517495.1 uncultured bacterium
GTTCTTTATCAAGTGATTTATATCCCGTTCGCCAATCAATATCTTCATGAACCATCGGGAAGAACAATTTCATAAACTCTTCCAGAAAGTCATCGAGGATATCTTTCCAAGAGTTGTCATAATTAGCCGTTGTTGAGTTTTTCTCTTTCATGATGCGATGATGTTATAAAATTTGATATGACTTCATTTATTTTATATCAATTCATAAGAATTTACTATAGGATGCAGACACATATGTAATATCCGTTGAGCAAACATGGTTTAGATGCGCAATCGTTAAATCGTTCAATAAATACAGTTGATACTCTATTGTCATGGTAAGAGTATATATTGATGGATTGGACGGCGTGACCCATCCTTCAAATTCAGGATGCCCCGGCACGGTGGGAGCGTCGCCCTCCCTGGGTGAGCGGGGCAAACGATTACGTTTGCCCCGGTAAGTATTTTAATTCATTAGGCATGTTTAATTCAGCTTAAAAATCCACTTCCAGATTTTTCGTTTCATCTTTAGAAATGGATTCGATGCCTTTAAAGGTTTTCGTTACACCTTTCTCGGGTTCGGAGATGATGAGTGTGTATTGGCCATCCGCAAAGACCTTGGGTTGAAAGGTTTTGCCATTGATGCGAACGGTGTAGACAATCTCATTGGTTGATTCATTGATTACCTGCACCACGGGATCGGTAAGACCGGACACCTTGATGGTAGGTAAATAAGCTTCAGCTTCACGGCCATAATTGTCGTACATGCTGATGGTTTTTGGCCAGCCTGGGAATTGATCGTCTTCCTTGGGATGAGCCACATCCACCAGCAGCCGCCAACATTCCATAGTGATGGTGCGTTCATCTTTATTCATTCGCACAATGCCATACCCCGATGCTTTATCGTGTAGGGTTTTCAATCTTCCAGGGCGATTCTTTTCTTCCGGATTGCCAATGGCGTACACACGGATGGGGTTCCCCAAGCCATCGATATAGTCCCCCGTGTTGGGCAGGTTATGATCCGGCCGGTTTTTCACCGGACGGCCTTCGCCATCCGCCCGCCAGGAACGGGGATACCCCGCCGCGATGGATGGGACGCAAAACGAAAATCCCGAGTCGCAGGGTTCCTCTATGCCGTGATGGACAATCGACGCGAGGTGTTGATCACCGGCGAGATGAAAGGCAAATCCCTTGCGCATCTCGGTTAGTGCACGTTTGCGGCCCGATTGCGGCCAGCCATTCGAATCAAGGTCGGCCACCAGGTACATTTGATTGCCACCGTGGTAATTGGCGAGATTGCAGAAGATGGTTTGTGAAACCATGATCTTCATATCGGCACCGTCCCAATCGGCTGCCCAGTCGCGCAGGAATTTCAGCTGCCGGTCACCCAGTAATTTTAATCCCGGTTTATCCACGGTTTCGGGATCAAAGTCTGGATCTTGAACATGGTCGGGCCGGCCTTCCCAGGTGGCGACAGTATCGCGCGGGCCTGACTTGAACATCCGGTCGGCAATAATGGCGAAACTTACCCGGCCATAAACCATATCGCCATAAAACACGCTGATATCCTGTTTAATAGGGGTGGGATCGTATAAATCGGGATGATGGCCGGTTTGCGTACGATGTACCACATTTACATATTCTGGATGCATGGCGTATCCACCCGCATCATGCCGGGCCATGGTAATTGGATTACCTCCATTGCCCCAGATATTGCCCTGGTAGACATCATGGTCGTCCGGCAGACAAAGTGTTACCCGGTCACGCATCAGGTCACCAAACGCCCAACCCAGCATGTACCATTTGCGGAGGTAATTCACAATCGCTCGATCCACGGGCTGTCGGTAAATGCCGTAACCACCAACTCCTTCATAAAGCTGATCGCCGGAAAAGAAGAGTACATCGGGATCGTGAATACCCACATTGCGAACAATCTCTCTGTTAGGAAAACCGGAATCGGTGTTGCCGGTAAAACCAGCGATAACCAGGTTTCGATCCACCGGATCACGCTGTATGGTACCTTCCCAATAATGGGTTTTGGATTTACCGGATTTATCGATACTGTTATAAACCAGACGGTAGGGAATGTCTTCCTTGTCATTCCAATTTTCGACACGGAATATGGCTGTACACGCAGTGGGATGAATTGGTTCTTCCGCAATGGTTGCCCAGTCACCATTCTTATTAATTTGCAAGCTGACCAATTGGGTATCCATTTTTCCGAGAGGAGGCATTTGAGCCGATAGTTTTAAGTCACCACGGCTTAGGGTGTGCATTGCCCATAGGATAGGTCCGAAGGTTTGCTCTGGGTGTGTTTCAACAGCGGAACCGCTAACATTCCAATCACGAAACCAAAAGGAATCGGAATTTTTAACACCCGCTTTGAGGGTATGATTCTGCACTAAGGCAATATTGCCAGCTAAGGCTTCATCGGTATAATCATCAGACTCGACGCTACCTAATACCTTATTGCTGTCTGCATCAATCACACGCAAGGTTAAGAGATAGCCGTCACCTTTGGCTTTTCCCTCCAACTCTAATCGAAGGGTTTTCTCTTCCCAATCCAAATCAATCTGCTTTTGCTCTTTGCCAATGAACAGGCGGCCTTGGCGGCTGAGTCCAACGTTAATCCCTTTGCCGTAAAAACATCGGGCGCGGTAGTCATCAATTTCATCCTGAATACCAATGCGAAATCCTACTGAACCCGGCTGTTTGCCATTTCCCAACAAGCCACATAACACTGAAAGATTCAATGTGCCATGTTCTGAGTTGGTTTGATGGGTCAAGAGATGAACATTCCGGTCACCACCGCCAATGACACATTCCAAGCGTCCGTCTTGAATGCGCCAATCCTCCATGGGATTGGCCCAATAGGCTTCCCCAATCCAAATTCGATCGTAGGTTTTATCCCATTGGCTTTCGAAATCAGCGGTATGACCCATAAGGGTTGTACTCATACCGATCACGAATAAACAAACAATGAATAAATAATATCTTTTCATTTTGCCCTCCTTCAACAACTTTTTTGGCTTCTTTTATCAACATACCTCCTAAAATATAGCAAATCAAATCCCGCTCGCATACCTATATAAATTGGCTCAAAATCGTTATGTTTTTAATAATGCAATTGAATGGGAGAGAAACAATGAATCGTATGGGAAGATATTACAACGAAGATTGCATTGAGGGATGCCAAAAACACATCCGGGATGATTCCATCGATTTGATTATCACCGATCCTCCCTATGGGATTAACGGTGATACTCTCCATGGGCATTACAATCGCCATGAAGATTTTGTAATTGATGGGTATGTGGAAATCCCCCAAGATGAGTATTACGATTTTAGTATAAAATGGGTACAACAAGCCGAACGCATTTTACGCCCCGGCGGATCTGTATATGTCGTTTCTGGTTACAGCAATCTGATTGACCTGTTGAATGCATTAAAGCAAACTTCATTGGAGGAAGTAAACCATCTTATTTGGAAATATAACTTTGGGGTTTATACATCCAAAAAATATGTATCATCTCATTTTCATATTCTTTATTATATCAAACCCGGTCCCAATGTGACCTTCAATACCTATTGCCGATATGGCAACAATGAAAAAACGCCGGATGGCAAAGGCTCGCACAATTATCGTGATCGTGAAGATGTCTGGATCATCAACAAGGAATATAAGCCAGGGCAGCGAAAGAATAAAAATGAATTACCCAAGGCTTTGCTGACCAAAATCATACAATACAGTTCAAATGAAGGGGATACGGTTTGTGACTTGTTTTTAGGGAGTTTTTCCACCGCCAAGGTGGCGATTGGCTTGAACCGTAAAGCGGTGGGATTTGAAATCAGTCAAAACGCTTTTGAATATCAAAGTAAAGAGATCAATAAAATCAAACCCGGTCAGGATCTTATTCACTTAAGAAAACCGATTGAAGAGCCATACCCGAATCAAGGGAAGCCGTTAAATGATCAAGAAATATATGAAATACAAACAAGATTTGAAGAGCTGATGCCAATTTATAAAACCAAGAAAAAGACCATTGAAATCCTGACACAGGAATTCGGGCGAGGGCGTTTTTCCATTCACAATATTATCAACCGCAACAGAAACCTTTCTTCCAAAACGGACGAGAGTATGGATTAATTATTTTAACATTCGGCTGATAACAATCAGTAACGTGTCTGCCATATGAAGTAAAAATGGAGTGAACTTAAAATCGGCCGCACTCATCCCCCCCCAGGCTTGGGGGAGAAGTGGCTAGCCGCTAACGAAGAGGGATTCCAGGAGGTTTTAGAATCGCTAAACGGGAATGGTGCTCCAAATGGCTTACTACTTATATTTACTCGGCAATGGAGATGCTCATTGGTTCCGATTCGGCTTCGACGATCTCGATACGATTACGCCCATTGTTTTTGGCTTTATACAGAGCCTGATCGGCTTGTTGTATCAACTGGTCGAACGATTGCTCATCAACCGAAAGGGGTGTCATTCCAATGCTAACCGTAATTTTGATTTCACCATCAGGTCTGGAGATGATCATATCCGAAACAGCATTTAATATGCGTTCGGCCACGAACATGGCATCGTCCATATTGGTTTCAACCAATAGAATCGCGAATTCTTCCCCACCCATCCGGCCCATGATATCCGTATCTCGAATGTTGATCCGGCATTCTTTCACGAAACGTTTTAACACATGATCTCCGGTCATATGGCCGAATGAATCATTCACCGTTTTAAAATGATCGAGATCGAGCATTAACAGTGTCATGGGGACATGGTAGCGGTGGCAACGATTCATTTCTGCACATACTTTTTCTTGAAAACTTTTTCGATTATCAATTTCGGTCAAGGGGTCAATGGTCGCCATGAATTCAAGTTTACTCTGAAAATAGTTAACAGTAATCACGTTGATGATAATAACAATAAAGGTAATCAAAAATCCAATGATAAGATTTCGAATTAAATTCATCCGGATATGGGCAAAGGTATACGTTTCATCCTGTTCGACGAATAAATACCAATTGAATTCGGGGATGAAACGCGTAAGCAAAAGAATATGTTTTCCTTTGCGATCAAATTCAAAAAACTGTTTCTCATCTTTTGAATTAACAATTTCAAGCTTATATTGCTGAATGCCCTCTTGTTGAAAAATGTTTACGTTTTGAATCTGATCAATATCGCTGTGAACCTGAACAACACCTCGAGGATCAACAAGGTAAATGTTTCGCTTGAATTCACCCTGGTATTCTGCCAGGAGTGACCCTACTTCTTTCATGCTTAATCCCACACCGGTTACTCCGATTAAGTTGCCTTCATAATCCTCCAACCGGTGGTTGATAAAAATAGTCAGGTTATTACTGGCAGCTTCATCGGTATCAACATCAAGATCATAATCCTCTTTCTGTTTCAAAAAGGTATAGTACCAGTCATCGTGTTCATTTTGTGGAGATATCTTTTTGTGGAAACCTTTGAAGTGGTAATAATTCAAGGTTTTGCAGGATATAAGGAAGGTTGAATTAAAGTCATAATCTTTTTTGATTTCCAACAAATATTTCTGGATTTTCTTGATATCCTTCTCCCCCTCCAGCATCCAATCTTTTACAAATGTGTCAATTGACATTAGAGAGGATATATGGATGGGTCTCATAATATCCCGCTGGATTTCGGAGTAGATATTATTGCTGATGATGGGGAGTGATTCATTCACCAGATTTTCATGCAAGGTATTCTTAGTCGTTTTATAGTTGATGATATGGGTTAATGAAAAACCTAAAAAGAGGATGATTATGAGGCTGCAGATTAACCTGATTTTGAGATTCATTATTGATTTATACCAATATTGTGTTGTTCAAATAGTATACCCTCTTTATCAATTTTATTAATCCACAAATCCTCAACAAATTGAATCCCCTAATTTTTTAAACTATTGATGGGGGCGGGGATATGTCCGCCATGTTCGACAAAGGCTTTGCTTCCATGTGAACAGACTACGTTGGTGATGGTTGATGCACCGAACAAGCCACCGAAATCCACATAATCGCCTTCCTTTTTGCCGGGAACGGGAATCACCCGCACAGCGGTGGTTTTGCCATTGAACACCCCGATGGCGGCTTCATCCATAATTAATCCACTTAAGGAACAGGCATCGATGTCACCGGGAAGGGCGATCATATCCAATCCAACTGAGCACACGGCGGTCATGGCTTCCAGTTTTTCTATGGTCAAGGTTCCTTCTTTCACTGCTTCTGCCAGGGCGTGGTCCTCCATCACCGGGATAAATGCACCTGACAGCCCTCCCACGGATGATGAGGCAAAAATACCTCCTTTTTTGACGGCATCGTTCAGCATGGCGACGGCTGCGGTTGAACCGGGGGCACCGATTTTGCTGATCCCCATAGCCTGATAGATTTCACCCACACTATCACCGACCTTCGGTGTGGGGGCCAATGATAAATCCACCACTCCAAAACTGACATTCAGCTGAGAAGCCACTTCACGTCCGATCAGCTCACCGGTGCGGGTCACTCGAAAGGCGGTGTGTTTTATCACTTCGGCGATTTCATCGAGGGTGACCTCCGGTTTTTCCTTGACGAGTACCTCAACAGCGCGTTTAACCACACCCGGCCCGCTGACACCGACATTGATAACACACGATTCTTCTCCCTGCCCCAACATGGCGCCCGCCATAAATGGATTGTTTTCAGGGATATTGGTAAAAATAACCAGTTTGGCGCAACCAAAACCATTTTGATCCTGAGTGGCTTTGGATATCTCCAATATCTTTTGGCTGACCACGCGAATAGCATCCACATTGATACCAACCCGTGAACTCCCCACGTTGATCGATGAACATAAGCGATCGGTTTGGCTCAACACCCCGGGCAGCGAGTTGATCAATAATGATTCTCCCTCCGTCATTCCTTTTTGCACCAGCGCGCTGAATCCACCGATCAGATCGATGTTGACATCCGCTGCGGCCCGGTCAAGTGCACGTGCGATTTG
Organism: uncultured bacterium; assembly: GCA_964517495.1. Lineage (GTDB taxonomy): Bacteria > Hinthialibacterota > Hinthialibacteria > Hinthialibacterales > Hinthialibacteraceae > CAZFER01. The sequence goes on from CAZFER010000016.1 coordinate 6,989, forward strand.
TATGGCGGCGGAGGCGTCATGCCCTTCAAGCAATCGGCTTACGGGCGAGACAGCCAGGCGCTTGTTTACAATGGGCAATCCATATTTGGTGGATAATCTATTGCAAAGCGGAACTAATTCTTTGGCGTGTGAATGGATTTTTTTGTAGACCGCCACCGCGGAAGCGGCAATGTCACGGTGGGTGCAATCATCGATGTTGATCCCCATGGTGACGGTTCTCACATCCAGGTTGCCCTCTTCCAACATTCGAACGGTGTTTAATATATCGTCAATACGTCTCATTGTCTTTTTTAAATAAACCTCGGATGGAAAAAATATCGTTCGCCGCGCGGAATAGATACTCGTGCTGCAAGGTAGCCACTAAATCGATAGAGGAAACCAGGGTTTGTAATTCGCCTTGCAATTGCTTGATATCGATACTTGAAGGTATGGAAACTTCACCGATATGGGTTACCTCTTCGCCTTGGATGGTGAAATAGTAATCCTCGATATTGATGTTGTTATCCGCCAGGTATGAGGTTACGGTTTTCAAGATGCCTGGCCGATCTTTGCCTGTTAGTGTCAGGATATAACGATCCGTGGATTCAGATACCGGTGGTTGTACTTGTTCTTCAAAGTTTCTCACCACCACCGATACATTTTCGGGGGCAAATTTCCCCGCGATCGCCTCGCTAATGGCTTCTTTGGTATAAATATGTTCAAAGGTGGCCGTCAAAATAATAGTGAAATAACCGTGAATAACTGTTTGGCTCATGCCATCGATATTCCCGCCCAAATCGGTAATCGCTGAGGTGATGCACTTCATGATCCCAACCTGGTCGGGCGCCAAAACGGTTATCACACAACGGGTGTGCTCAGTAACCAATGTTGATCCCCTTATATGGTTAATATGTTCGAATAATGATTCTATGTCATATTAATTCAAAGGAGGGAATGGTGAAACCACGAGGGATAGGATTGAGTCTTATTTTGCATTCTCTTAATTGTTGAGAAATTCTTATTGATGGGGGTGAACCAATGTTTTCTGACCATGAGGCCCAATTTGGATCATCACATTCATTTCTCTCTCTCTGAGTTACTAACAGAAACCTAAAAAAAAGTCAAAAATACTCTTGACATTCCTTTAAAAATAATGAAAGTACAACTTAGAGCGTTAAGTTGGTGCACATTATGATCGTATTGGAGGAAAAGGAAATGCGAAGGGGCAGACTTTCAATCATAATTGGGTTATTGACGGTTTATGTATCACCAGGATGGGCACAGTTCGGTCAATTTGATCAGACTGTTGATTGGCCATTAGGTGGTTCACACATTGAGGGTGAAGTGACGGTTGATGGCTCGGGATCCAATGCTGTTTATACTGTTACAGGAAATGGAGCGTTTGGTGTTCGGATTGAAGAGGGACTTGGTTCAGCAGGGGATGAAGGATTTTATGTCTATACAAACAAAACCGGCAGTTTTTCACTGGAAGCGAAACTGTTTCCCTTCTTTGGGCAAACGGCGTTAATGATCCGGGAAGTGGGGGATGATCCAACCTCGAATTTCTATGCCATCGAACTGGAATTGGAAGATACCGGCATTCCAGCGTCAGCGCTGTTTCGTACCCGTACAGGTGCAGGAGGGAATGTGAATATCCCACTAGAGGATGAAGAAGGAAATCCCATTGAAGATACGGGTGAAGGACTTTGGTTTCGAATTACAAGGGTTGAGCCGGTGGATATCTTTTTCAGTGAATATTCACCCAATGGAGAGGATTGGTTTATAGCAGATAGCCGAGTCATTGAGTGGCCCTCAGATACAGCGGCCTTTGGAATTGCCGCAGGCAGCGGTGCTGATGACGAGAACTTGGGTGAAGTGGAAGTATCCAATGTTTCATTCATTGCCACACCACCCGTTGCTCGACGAACGTTGTCTCAGCAATCGTTTAACCGGGAGGATACCATTGAGGTTACCATCAGTGTCTTTATTTCCGGTGAGGATCGTTCTACCGCCACAATAGAAGAAATGGTTCCAGAAGGTTGGCCGGTCAGCAACGTCAGTAATGGGGGAACGGAATCCGGTGGCGTGATCAGTTGGAGTTTAACCGATTTGCCAGTGGGTGAAACAACTCTCACTTACGAAGTGACTGCACCGGACGATCCGGATAATTTCGCCAATTGGTCTGGATTTTTGGAAGAAAGTGTTGATATTGTCGGCCCGACCACCATTCCATTTCTTGATATCACCGGTGGGGATCGTGTATCAGAAGGTTTATTGGTCTATTACACCTTCAACGAAGGTGGAGGAACCACTGTGACGGACACATCTGACAATGGAGACCCCATGAATCTCACCATTGAAGATCCAACTCGCGTCCGTTGGAGAGATGGATATTTGGAAACCACGGGTGTAAACCAAATTGTCACTGATGGGCCGGCAAGTAAAATTATTGATGGTTGTAAATCAACCAACGAACTAACGGTGGAAGGATGGATCAAAACATCGGATATCACCCAGAATGGCCCGGCGCGAATCATTACCTGTTCTTTGGACGCTTTTGCTCGCAATTTCACACTCGGCCAAGGACGATATGCCGCTGGCAGTAACCGTTTTGAAATGCGTTTTCGCACGACTGAGAATAACGAATGGCAGGTGGATTCGCCGATCGGTTCATTAACCGAAGCCCTTACCCATGTGGTCTGGTCCCGTGCCAGCGATGGTTCGGTGATGGGTGTCATCAACAACGAAGTTCAAGAAGTGGTGTTGGAAGGTGCGAATCCAATCGAAAAATTGCCCGGTGATTTCTCGAATTGGGTTGAGAGTTACAAATTCGGTATTGGCAACGAAGTGGCCGCGGCGCGTGCCTGGTTAGGGCAGTTCCACCTGGTAGCGATATATAACAAAGCCTTGAGCGCGGATGAAGTCGCCCAAAATTATAATGCTGGTCCGTTCGTCGGTGACGAAACACCTGTTGTGGATTGGTCCTTATATTAATGTGATTACAAAAGAGGGGGCGAAGGTTTCGATTTTTCGCCCCTTCACTATAAAAAGTGAAAATAGATGAAGAACTCGAAGGGATTTACTTTGACCGAGTTTTTTATCGTGGTGGCTATTATTGGAATTTTGGCAGCGGAGGTGGTGAGGAGTAGAACCGCAGTTAAACAAAAAACGGGGCCATGTATGGCCCCGTTTTTAAGTGATGAATTAAATGCGTATGTTATTCTTTATCAAAGAGTTTGGAGAGGTCGCGAATACGGACATTTTTCCAGCGAACCTGAGCAGGGGGATCACCCCGGAAACCATGCACTTGTAATCCGATAAAACCTTTTGGGGTCATATCATCTTCTAAATTAGCGGCGGGAACTCCGTTGACCCATGTCATGATGCGATTTTTGACGGCCAATACTCGAAAAGTATTCCATTCACCGTTTTTGAAAGCCTTGCGGGCGGCTTCATTGTCTTTAAGGTCATCCAACCAGCCTCGGCGGGCTTCGTCATAAATTCCACCGCTCCAGGCACGATCGGATGGATCAATCTCAACCTGATAACCATGAACACGGCCATTTTTATAATCGGGCAGGCTGTTGCTGCGGATTTGAACACCTGAGTTCAAGCGGGGATCGTCCTTCACTTCGAATTCCAATTCAAAATCGGTGTAATGCTTTTTGGTGCATAAGAACGAATTGGGGCTTCCTTTTACTGTGGTACCCACGATGGCGCCATCTTCAACACTGTATTCCGCTTTCCCGTTAATTTGTTCCCAGCCTTCAAGATTTTTGCCGTTAAATAAAGGTTTCCACTCAGGTAACTCGGGAAGAGACCGGACACGGATGTTTTTATAGTAGACAGTGCTGCCTGGATCATGGCCTTGCAGAGCAAAGGTGCCGCTGGACAATGATTTGGATGATTCTTTTGTCTTTTCGGGTTCAAGGTAATTTACTACCATTTCATCATCGATAAATATGAAGACATGATCTTCAACAACAATGATATGTTCGGTAAACCATTCATTATCCTGGGCGTATTGCTTGAAGATATCTTTGGTGTTATACAGGCTGCCGCTTTTTCGGGGATCACGTTCGTAGGTGTTGTTCACTTGAACTTCATACCCTTTTGAGGGCCAGCCGACTGGTTGGTATTGGGTGTGGAAGAAGATGCCTCCATTGGAATTGGGGTTGGTCATGACATCCACTTTCAGTTGGAAATTCTTGAAATTGTGGTCTTTGACATCCCCAACATAATATAAATGGCAGCGGGAACCCTTCGCCCTTATTTTCCCATCCACGATACTGAAGGTGTCCTGATTTTCTTCCGCTTTTTTCCACCCTTCAAAGGTTTTTCCGTCCCACAGTTGAATCCAACCTGATTCACCTTGTCCATAGACAGAAACAACACAGATTAAACTGAGCACAATAAGTAATGATAAACGTTTGGTTAGCATTTGATACACTCCTTTTGGAATTGAATTTTAGATATCCTATGTTAAACAAGATTTATGCGTATGGAAAGGCAAAGAGATCGGTTCATGCTTTTATGGGAAGGATGATTTATGCTACAATCAGCGGGATTAAACCATACTTATGAAGTGAGGAAAACATCATGAAAAAACAGTGGAAGATAGTGCAATCATTTTTAGTCATTTTTGGATTTATTACCCTGGCCCTTAATCCGGCTTTGGCGGGCAATCCGTGGGTGGTGTATGAAGGGAAATCAGGGCTGGGGCAAGGCAAGCATATCGTTTTTGTGACGGGTGATGAGGAATACCGGTCGGAGGAATCAATGCCTCAATTGGCCAAAATCCTGGCTGTTCATCATGGATTTAAATGCACGGTGCTGTTTGCGATCGACAAGCAGGACGGAACCATAAATCCTGAACAGACAGATAATATTCCTGGCTTGGAGAAATTGAAGACGGCCGATTTGATGGTTATTTTTACCCGCTTTCGGGATTTGCCCAATGACCAGATGAAGCATATCGTGGAGTATATCAATTCAGGCAAACCGATAATGGGGCTGCGCACCGCCACCCATGCGTTTCGCTTTCAAAAACACGCGGATGGCCCTTATGCCAAATATACGTTCAACAACAAGAGTGAGGATTACAGAGGCGGTTTTGGACGCCAAGTGCTGGGAGAAACCTGGATCACCCATCATGGGCATCATCAAAAGGAGAGCACCCGAGGGCTGATCGCTGAGGGAATGGAGGATCATCCGATCGTGAATGGGACTGACCGTATTTGGGGACCTTCGGATGTATATGGCATCACCACGCTGGAAGGTGACTGCAAACCTGTCATTATTGGCCACGTTTTAAAGGGAATGAATCCTGATGATGAGCCCAATACGGATAAGAAACCATTGCCGGTCGCCTGGACCAAAACTTATACAGGGGACAAGGGAAAAACAGCCCGTGTTTTTGCAACCACCATGGGACATGGTGGGGACTTGACATGTGATGATTTCCGCCGCCTTTTGGTGAACGCCACGTTCTGGTGCCTGGGTATGGAAGACAACATTCCCGAAGAAGCCAATGTCGATTTGGTCGGTGAATATGATCCCAATCCGATTGGCTTTGGGAACCATAAAAAGGGTTTAAAACCTTCTGATCATGCATTGAATTAATAACCAATCCTATCGTTTGGATCAAATAACGGGGTGGAAGTTTCCACCCCGTTTTGAGTTTGGGGGTAGAATATAGCCTTTGGTATTACGTTCCCTTGACTCGTAATATCGCAGGGATATTATGGTTATGAAATTCGTAATACCTTTGGTTTATATGAACGAACCCAAATATGCATTTACTTTAATTGAGTTGTTAATCGTTGTCGCTATTATAGGGATTCTTGCGGCTATTGCTGTTCCGAATTTTGTGAATGCCCGGATGCGTGCGTTGGTGAGTCGAACCTATGCGGATCTTAAAAACTGTGCCACCACAATAGAGCAGTATGGGTTGGATCAAGGCCGTTATCCCTATTACAACAATCCCGTGGATGAAGTCAGTGCTCTGAGTGGGGCTGCAGTGACCTACCTGCCAATTTGGTTAACCACGCCGGTTCCTTATTTTTCACAATTGCCCTTGGATCCTTTTCCCCCTTCTTATTTAGCAGGCAGCGAAGAGGCGGCAGCAGATAAACCTTACAAATATATCCATGGATACGATCAAGTTTATAAAAATCAACAATTCGTGGGTTCTCATATTCGTTATCATTTCCAAAATTTTTCAGGTGAAACCCGGCAAACCATTATGTGGCAGGTGTGGTCATTGGGACCGGATCGTGTCGTTGCTCATGATGGGCTTTCCTATGATGTGAGTAATGGCTTGTTTAGTTATGGGGATATTTCCAGGTTTGGTCCTTAAAGGGAATACGAACCGAGAGAGGATAGCAAAAGATGTATAAATCAATTGCAAACATAAATCGAAATCGTATTTTTCTCGTATTTCTTATCGTTTCAATAAACCTTTCATCTCACGTGTGGGGGCATACGGTTTGGGATCAACGTAACGAACCTGGGCCCTGGACCATCTGTTTGTACCACTGCGATGAGGAAGATATAGGGGAAGGTCATCTGATCCAGAATGCGGGATGGAATAAGGATTTGAATTTACGTATTGGTGATCCTGCAGAGGTTGGCTTGGAAAGCACCGGTGATGTTCGGCATGGATTTTTGAATCGTGCACTTATAGGCCACTCAGAACAAGCCTGTGTGAGTGTGGATGAAATCAAGCACCCCACCGGTGATTTGTCGATAGAGGTTTGGTTGAAATTCCTCGCGCATGGTGCGGATATCCAAATTGGTTTTATGGATGGTATTTCCTTGCAAATTCGAATCGGTGGTGACGGAGACCGGTTTCAACTCCTTGGCTCCAATTCGACAGATGAAATGGGGACGAAATACAGTGCACCGGGATTTCAAAGTTTTCCACCCGTGGGCAACTGGCATCATTTAGGTGTTACGATTCGTGCACCTCATGTCACTCAATTAAATAATGGCCATTATCGATATGAAGACGGTTGTTATGCCCAATTTTTTTATGACAGCCATATTGTCGGTTTTGTAAATCAAACCAAATTAAATCTCACCGGCTTGGAATTTGCGTCCCATTCTAAAACCGCCATTCTTATTCACAACGGAACCATGGTGTTTGACGAAATTATGATCAGTGATGTGGATTGGAGTGATCCTGTGGGACATGGTGGAACAGGTCACGGGGGGGTGCGAGTTGGCCATGCATTTGAAGACGGACGGCGGCCACTAAGCAGCATTAACGATTGGAGTTTGTTTTGAACGGTATGGAATGTATCCATTTCCGATCATTTATCTTAATCATTTAAAAGGAGATGTAGTATGAAGAAAAGTTTGGTCATCATTGGTGTCTTGGTTTTCATGGTTCAGTGTGTTTATGCGCACTTTCCCATGTTGATGCATGACGCGCCGTTTGCCGAAGTGAACCAGGTGGTCAGCATGATGTTTGCTGTTGGGCATCCCTATGAGCAGGAATATACCGATCCACCCAAGCCGGAAAAAGTGGTGGCGATTCTTCCCTCCGGCCAATCCGTTGATTTAACGAATGAACTAAAAGAAGGTACCTATAAGGTAGACCAACTCACCGCGGATGTGTGGGAATTGAACTTTCAACCTGAAGCACCTGGGGATTTCATCATTGCATTGGATACTGAACCGGAATTTGGGTTGAACAATACGGTCCATCAAGAATATTTAAAAGTACTTGTACATGCAGAGGAATCGGGGGAATGGGATAAACGGACTGGTCAGCCGCTGGAAATTGTGCCGCTTACCCGGCCTTATGGACTCGAAGAGGGGTATGTCTTTACGGGCCAATTGTTCAAAGGGGATCAACCCCTTGGTGGAGCTGAGATAGAGATAGAACAATTCTTGACACATGTACCCGCGCTAGAGGATCTTCCTCCTGAGCCATTGATTACAAAGGTAGTTAAAACAGATCCCAATGGTGTTTTCTCACACACATTGCCGCATCCAGGATGGTGGATCATCGCAGCGTACGTGGAGGATGCCGGAGAAATTGAAATCGATGGACAAACATATACTCTAAGTGGTTTGGCTGGGTTGTGGGTACATGTTGAGCCAACGTTTGTGCAAGAGTTTCCGACAAACATCAGTTCATGGAAATCTAATTATTAATTCTGAAACAATTAATGCATGAAAGAAAACGGGGTGAGCCGATCGGCTCACCCCGCTTATATTTTTGACTCGATTGATATCACAAGGGGTCATGATTCTGTATAATTGGGAAGTTGCGCCATTTCATGGTTATCATTAAATCTGGTGTCACCCTGAAAAGAAACAGAATCCGCGATTTTAAATTGGCTGATCAGGCTTTGCAGAGATTGGGCCTGGGAAGAAAGTTCCTCACTGGCGGAGGCGCATTCTTCGCTGGTGGCGGAATTCTGTTGAGTCACTTCATCCAGTTGTTCAATGGCGTTACGGATTTGAGCCGCTCCATTGGATTGTTCGGCGCATGCTGAAGAGATTTCCTGTACCAATTGGGAGGCGTTTTGGATAGCGGGAACCAGTTGTTGAATGAGTTCACCAGCCTGTTCCGCCCGGCCGACGCTGTCTTTTGCCAATGTGCGGATTTCGCGCGCGGCCTCCTGGCTGCGTTCTGCCAATTTACGTACTTCGACAGCGACAACGGCAAATCCTTTACCCATCTCGCCAGCACGAGCGGCCTCTATAGCGGCATTTAAAGCCAACAAGTTGGTTTGATCGGCAATGTCATCAACGATGGTTATCTGTTCGGCAATCTTTTTCATGGCATCCACTGTTTCCATCACAGCTTGCCCCCCCTTATCGGCTTCCTCAGCCGATTGCTGACTCATATCATTTGCTTTTTGGGCGTTGACAGCGTTTTGCTCAACCGAACTGGTAAGTTGTTCGATAGAAGCCGAGGTCTCTTCCAGGTTGGATGCCTGTTCGGTAGACGCGTTGGCCAGATTTTGAGCCGAGGCGGAAAGTTCTTCTGAACTGGCCGCTACTTGTTCCGATGATAAACCAATATTGGTCATAACATCATTCAGTTTGGCTCGCATAATGTTTAAGGAGTTCGCCAGGATTCCAATTTCGTCCTTTTGATTGATAGCAACTTCCTGGGTTAAATCACCATCAGCAATATGCTGAGTAAATCGAACGCCCTTTTGTAAAGCGAGCAGAATACCTCTGGCAATGATAACGGCCATGAGAATACCAAAAATGAATGCAATGACACTAACGACGATCACAGTACTGTGGGTTAACGAAGCGTCTTTCATCATTGATTGATTAGTGGCTGTCGCATCTTCTTCCACCACCGTTCCAATCTGAGTTAAAAGGGATTGGACTTGCTGCAAGGCGGGAACGGATTGCTGATTATAAATCGTTTTCGCCTCGTGCATATCTGCCACTAACGTTATGACCCGGTTGGCCATGTCATTAAGTACGGTTTGAGTTTGATGCAATGCCGGTAGTGTTTCCTGGTTAAAGATAATTTTGGCTTGGGTTTGAGCATCAATCCTCTCTTTTTCTAAAGCAATTAGGCCAGCAAAATGTTGTTCCAAATCATCCAATGCCGGCGCGGTTTTTTCTTTGAAGATACTCTTTGCTTTTTCTTCATCATCCTGATTCAGCGCTGCTTTTATTTCCACAGCCGATGCATGCAAGTCATTATGGATGGGACGACATTCATCCATGATTTGTTTGAATTGGGGATAGGTTGTTTCGAGGTTTTTCGCATCTTCACTATCCAGATAAATGCCAAACGCACATTGATTGGGATCGGTTTCAATTCCGCTCATTTGGGTGGCATTTTGAATGATGGCTTGATTAAGCGCTACAGACCAATCCAAATGCTTGACAAGCATTTCTTGCAATTGTTCGCTCAAGCCTGGATGGATAGGCTGCCAGACTGCTTGGATCTTGGCAGCCGAATCATGGAGTTTTTGATGGGGGATTTTGATGGCTTCGATTAATTCGGCCAGTTTATTATCCTGAGCGGCCAATTTTTTGGCTTCGTCCCCAAAAAGAAACTTTCCGAGATTGCATGTCCGATGATCGGTTGTCACATCCATATGTGAATGATTCTCAATAAACGCATCCTTGATTTTGCCAAGCCAAACCAGATGATCCCGTTCCAACTGGGTCATGGTGGTTGCCAGTTGAGGGTCGATTTTGTTAAAGCGTTCGTTTATGGCAATAACGGATTCATGTAAGTCCTTATGGGGTTGATCAATTTTGTTCAACAATTGTTTAAGTTCAGGAATTTCCTGCTCTGCCTGCCGGCGGGCATCACTGTTATACCATTTGCCAAACGCACATTGAGTGGGATCGGTTTGAACCTCGACGGTATTAGCATCATCACGGATGAATGAACTACAGACACCACCTGCCCAGGCGAGATGATCCACTTCCTTCTGGATGATGTTGGTTTGTAGATTGTGGCTGGTATTCACATGTTTTGAACCATCAATTATGCGGCTGATTCCAAAAACAGACCACAAAGCTATGATAACCATGAGAACTAATAGTAATCCGAATCCAACGCTGAATTTTGTCCTGAGTTTAAGATCGTTCCACTTCATCAAAGTTTTGTTTCTCCTTCATGTTTATATTTTTAAAACAAATGAACAATATGCAAAATTTCTTTACCGGTACAAGATATTCATATCTTTTACCAGCAAATAAAATGCCTAAAGTTTATAGAATTGAATTTTGGATTTGTTTTGTTATCCCATTTCCCTTTAACTTGTTGATTTTATTATACATAAATTAAAGAAAGAGATAGATACTGATTAGAAAAATTGTTCTAGGTTAATGATTCATATATAAAACGTATATTAACTTTGAGAATTGAAATTCAGTTATTCTTTGCTTTCATCCACAAAAATTTATACAGAAAAACGTTCATAAATTCGATTGTGAATGATCAATCTCAATATCTCAAAAAAAATTTTTCTGATTCTCAAAACAAGAAAGAGATTGTGCCCAATCTTTCAAACCTAGCCCCTCGCAATCCTGGGAGAGGAATGGTTACCATACCCGTTTAGCGATTCTAAAACCTCCTGGAATCCCTCTTCGTTTTTGGCTATCCACTTCTCCCCCAAGCCTGGGGGAGATTCAGAGGGGGTTGATCGTCGGCCCCACAACTTTTGGGTAAAGCTCAGCCCAAAATTGGGAGGGTTGACAAGAAAACGATAAGAAAAATCCTTCCCCCCCTCCTAACCTCCTCCAATGAAATGGGGAGGTAGGAGAGGATTAAAGGGTTGCATTCCAGTTGAACAAATGATCACTAAACGCTATACTCCTCTTGCGAATTTTGCATCATGCAAGAGAGGAGAGCGTCCCATGAAGAGAGGCCTTTTTGTCACCGAATGTTTGTTGCCGGCGGAACCGGTCGCTCAGCATATTCCACTGGCGCAGTCATCTGTGGCGGCAGGGTTTCCCTCGCCTGCTGATGATTACCTCGAAAGCCAGCTGGATTTAAACGAGTATCTGATTGACAATCCCTCCGCCACCTTTTTTGTGCGGGTTTCTGGCGAATCCATGCTGGATGCAGGTATTCATCATGGCGATATTCTGGTGGTGGACCGTTCGCTGGACGCCTCGGAGGGGAAGGTGGTCATTGCGGTGGTGGAAGGCGAAATGGTGGTCAAACGGCTGCGCCGGATAAAAGGCAAGCTGTGTCTGCTTCCGGAAAACAAACAGTATCCACCGTTGGAAATCGGAGATGAAACCGACTGCACAATTTGGGGGGTGGTCAAGCATGTCCTCCATTCACTCTAGCACGGGCCAATCCCCCGTTATCGCCTTGGTGGATTGCAACAACTTTTATGTTTCATGCGAACGGGTGTTTAACCCGGCGCTCGAAAATAAACCGGTGGTAGTGCTTTCCAACAACGATGGCTGTGTCATCGCCCGTTCCAATGAGGCCAAGGCGCTGGGCATCCGCATGGGGGAACCCTTTTTTAAGGTGAGAACTTTCTTCCGAAAGCATGGCGTGCGTTTTTTGTCTTCCAACTATGCGCTTTATGGCGATATGTCGCAGCGGGTGATGAATACTCTGGCTCATTTTACTCCTCATTTGGAAGTGTACTCCATTGATGAGGCTTTTTTAAACTTGACCGGTTTGTCGCTCTCTCAACCAGAAGCCTCGCTGGAAGAGTATGCGCGCCGCCTGCGTGCCACTGTGAAAAAATGGACTGGCATGCCGGTTTCCATTGGGCTTGCGGAGACCAAAACGCTGGCCAAAATCGCCAATCATGCCGCTAAAAAAACACCAGACATGGACGGCGTTTTCGATTTGCGCACCTCCCCCGGCCGGGATGAACGGCTGGCTGCCGTGCCGGTGGAGGATGTGTGGGGAATCGGGCGGCGGCTGAGCCTGCGTTTAAACGCCAAAGGCATTCATAACGCGCTTCAACTTCGTGAGGCGGATATGGATTGGGTGCGCTATGAGCTGCATATGGGCATCGTAGGTGCGCGCATGGTGATGGAACTGCGTGGAATCCCTTGTCTTTCGCTCGAACTTTGTCCACCGGCCAAAAAGGAAGTCGCCTGTACCCGCTCGTTCGGCAAACCGATTTCCACTTTCCAGGAAATGCGGCAATCGGTGATCACCTACACCGCCCGCGCGGCGGAAAAAGTGCGCGCCCAACATTCGGTGGCGGGCATTCTGAACGTTTTCATCCTGACCAACCCCTTCAAACTGGACGAGCCGCAATATTACAACTCTCAGCTGGTCAAACTGCCCATTCCCACCGCCTCCACCCCTGAACTCACCTCGTATGCCGTCAAAGCGCTGGAAGCCATTTTCCGCCCGGGATACCGCTACAAAAAAAGCGGGGTGGTGCTTTCCGCCCTCCAGCCGGACCAGGCGGTACAAGCCACTTTTTTTGATCAACGGAACCGCAGCACCGAAAACCGGCTTATGAACACGGTGGATAAAATCAATCGCCAGATGGGACGGGATACCATTCAATACGCCGCCTGCGGACTAAAACCAGGCTGGCATCTGCGCGCGGATTTCAGGTCACGCCGCTACACCACCCGCTGGGAGGAATTACCCGAAGTGCACCCTTGAATTCAAAGAAGAAGACCTGAAAAAATGAGAAAAACTGGTCGAAAAGATTTTCATAATGCATTTGCAAGTTTTCCTTAATTGTGAGATAATCCTTTAAGGAAGACCCATAATTTAAAAAGGTTAATATGAAAAAACTAATTTATACCCTAACCGTAATCATCATTTCTATCACCATCGCCTATAGCGCCGATGAACAAAACATCATCACTGCCATGACTTACAACATCCACCATGCCGAAGGAGTGGATGGAGAAATAAACACAAAACGGATTGCCAAACTCATTCGTGAAAAAAAATGTGATCTGGTCGCCTTGCAGGAAGTGGATCGCGGCGTTCAACGCACCAACCAGCGTGATATCCCTGAAGAAATTGCCAAACAGACCGATATGCATTTCGTCTTTGGTAAAAACATCGACTATCAAGGTGGTGATTACGGTAACGCTATCCTATCAAAATGGCCTATCACAAAGTGGAAAAATCATCACTACAAAATGCTTCGTGAAGGTGAACAACGCGGCTTGCTTATTGCCGAATTTAAACCCAACGCTCCAAACCTGGTTTTCATGAGCACTCACCTTGATTACCGAAAAGAAAATGCCGAACGCCTAAGCAATGTTTCTGAAATGATCTCCATCGCAAAATCATACAACGATCGCCTGGTTATCATCGCTGGGGATTTCAACGATTTCCCCCAAAGTAAGGTGTGGGACAAAATGTCAGGATTTTTTAGCGATGTTTGGTCTATGGTCGGGAAAGGAAAAGGGTTCACATTTTCAAGCACCAAACCCCGCAGCCGCATTGATTATATTTGGATCAATCGTCCCCAGTCCGCGAAACCGGTCAAATATGAAATTCCACCAAGTCAGGCCTCGGACCATTTGCCTCTTGTGGTTAAATTAAAACTTAAATGAAAAATCCCCCCAACTATCAATACCCAACGTCATGACTGTTGATCTGGATCAACACCCATTTGCTTTAACAATTTTTCCAACTGCTCACGTTTTTGTCGTTGCTCTTCTTTTTCTTTTCTCTCTCGTTCCAATTCTGCCTTCTTGGTCTCCAGTTCGGCGCCCTTGGTCTC
>CAZFER010000016.1:21241-99672 GCA_964517495.1 uncultured bacterium
CTTGGTCTCTAATTCTGAGTTCATCATCTCCAATTCTGCTGTTTTCGATTCTATTTCATCATCTTTAGCTTCTATTTCAGCTGTTACTGCTGCTTTCCACTCCTTGATTGCATTTGCCTCCATATGAGCAATACGGCGGCTTTCATAAAGGTGATAATCTGTCTCATTTTCAGAAAAACGCCTCATCACGTCCATCACTTTTTTCATCTCCCTGGTTCTTAGAATTTCTGGTGGATTATCGATATCCAAGTTCTTCCCTTCTTTAAAAGTATACATCCATCGATCCAATTCGTCTCGGAATTCTCCCGTCCATTCCCATTTTTGTAATTGAAGCAAATGGATAGACATATGATCGGTTAAAAACAGATTATTTTCAATGTTATATAAGCCAAAAGGGAGATGGTGCGATTTCACATCAGGAAATAGATTATCATTGAGTATCCAAATTGAAATGACTGGTTTTAGACATGAATATTGCTCCCCTTTATCAATCAAAGAATGATAAATACTGCTCCAAGTGAATAACATTCGTTGGATTAGAGTCGGATGAGTGGATAATTGAACTTCAATCTGATAATAATTATCCAATTGATCCTTGGCCTTAAGATCAACAATTGTCAATTTGTCCAATTTGAATTTACGCTCATTAAAGGGATTCTGAATATCAACATCGTCAATACGGTATTCTGGTGTAGGTTTCATGACAGCATTAAGAAAGTGAATCAGCAATTCTTTGTTCTCTTCACTCCCCAATATGGTTTTAAATACACAATCAACCAATGGATCAATCGAATGTTTCATTTAATCCCCCCTGAATGTTTATGCAAAAATTATGACGTAATTTGTCAATATCCAAAAGTCCACAAATGGGTTTTTAAATCATTTTTTAACACAAACCATCATGTTTGAATTTAATTCAGATGGTTACCCATTCTGCTTTTCCTACTTGAAGCAACGTGTTCATATCTCTAAAATTGATAAGTTGATAACATCCTTAAAATAAAAACCTTATAGAATCTTGCCCTTCATTATCTATTGCCGCACTTAAAATTATGGCTTTGGTTCTAATCATCCTTGTACAGTTAACAAAATCATAACGATTAATGGCTTTAATAGGATATTTGGAATCTTTATGATTCCTATAACCAATATCAAAAGGATAAGTGGATATTAAATGAAACAATCAAATACAGCGTTCACCCTTATTGAACTTCTCATCGTGGTGGCCATTATCGGTATCCTGGCCGCTATTGCCGTCCCAAACTTTTTGAATGCCCAAGTTCGCGCCAAAATCGCCAGAGTCGAATCCGATATGAAATCAATTTCGACCGCGTTGGAAATGTACATGACCGACCGCGGCAGTTACCCCGGTGATCATGATCTCGATCGCTATATGGCAGGTGAAAATGGGCTTTTTAAATTAACCACTCCCATCTCTTATATCTCTGCTTTACCTTCCGATCCATTTGTTGAACGAAAAATGCGTAATTATATATCCCAAGACAGCAACGCTTACGCCCACGAGGGGCGCCCGGATTATGAAATGGGCAGTGGAGCAGACAACGAAGGCCCCTGGCGCAAACAAGCCTTTAGCCTGATGAGCTACGGTCCAGACCATATTGATGACAACAGTTCTCACGATCCGTTTCCATTTAATACTGATATGGACCGCTTTGATATCACCAACGGTATCAATTCCAGAGGCAATATGTTTCGATTTGGGGGTGATTATATGAGTGGCTGCATTATTCTTGATTGGGGGCGAGATCGTATGGGGAGCGCCTGCCCTTAATGAACAAACGATTAGGTTTAAGCACCTTGACCCAACCATCATTCCTAAATATACTTTTATCTTTGAAAAATCAAAACAGAGGATTTTTACGATGAAGAAAAACATTCATCCCAATTATTATTTAGCAACCGTAAATTGTGCATGCGGCAACACCTTCCAGACCGGTTCCACCATGGAATCAATACGGGTTGAAATTTGTTCGGCCTGTCACCCATTTTTCACCGGCAAACAGCGATTTGTCGACACCGCCGGACGTGTTGAAAAATTCAAACGGAAATACAAACTCAAATAATCTGGAACCAGTTATTTTCAAAAACAGAGAGCGGGATGGTTATCATAACTCTCCCGCTCTTTTCTATGTTTCTTCCCTATATTGATTTGATCGTTCCAGATTAAGATCGCAGTTAATGAAAACACCCAAAACAGTTCGTCAGGTAAACCAATGGATTATTCAAAACTAAAACGAGTTTCTCTCCACGATCGAAAAAGCCTGGTACAGGGACAAACTGCTTCATACCCCCCCGCTCAACCGGCCTCTTTCCTATCGTTTTGGGAATCCTTGCCTGAGTACCTTAAAGCCAAAGATATCAAGCAATTAGTTAATGCGATTTTAAGCGCAAAGTCTAAAAAGAAACCTATTATTCTGATGATGGGTGCCCATTCCATCAAAGTTGGCCTTAGCCCCTGGATTATTAAAGCGATTGAACAGGGATTTATCACAGCATTAACCACAAACGGAGCCTGTCTGGTTCACGATTTCGAACTGGCATTGGCCGGTAATACTTCCGAAGATGTCGCTGAGGCGTTAATCGATGGCAGTTTCGGTATGACCAAAGAAACCGGAATCACCATCAATGAGTGGATTAAAAAAGGAGCCACTGAAGATAAAGGACTTGGCGAAACCTTTGCCCGGCATATGGCTGAATCCTCCTTCGAGCACCAATCCCTAAGCATATTCGCCGCTGCCCATCGCCAACACATACCAGCAACTGTCCATGTTGCCCTGGGAACCGATGTCATCCACCATCACCCCGAAGCCTGCGGCGAATCGATTGGTAAAACCAGCATGAAAGATTTTCATATCCTATGCGATGTTGTGTCAGAATTGGGACAGGGGGGAGTGGTTCTCAATGTAGGATCAAACGTGGTACTTCCAGAGGTATTCTTAAAAGCCCTTACCGTTGCCCGCAACATAAAAGGCCCCATTCACGACTTCACCACCGCTAATTTCGATATGATTCAACACTACCGCCCCAACCAAAATGTGGTGAAACGCCCCGTCATCGGTGGCGGAACGGGATACACCTTCACCGGTCACCATGAAATTATGCTTCCCCTTCTCTTCTCCGCCCTCTTTGAATTAACACCCTGATTTGTATAGTCTTGTGCAAATTGAATTGAATTTTTCACCAATTCAATCTTCCTTTATAGTAATATTTTCTGCAAGATAAATAATACACTAGAAAACGATCAAATAAGTGCTTCAACTAAAACAGATAAAACCAATTTTGATAATGATTTAATTCAGTTCAAAAAATAAACGCCCCTTGCGGGGCGTCGGTCTAAGGATAAGAACCCTTAGAGTGGTATCAGTTAGTATTATATAACTTCATTAGGCACTAGCCAATGATGCATTCAATAATACAGAGAGTAATCGTTTATAGAGTATTTGTTATATTCCCTCCAGGAAGGAGTTCTGCTGAACTCTATCAGAATGCCAATACAAAGATGAATCCAGGTGAAGGCATAATAAAAAAAAGCATGTTTACAAATCCTTGTATTGCTGATGATGGAAGAAAGATTTGGAAACCCGATACATGGAACTAACGTGATTATTCTATTTAATCGATAGAATAACACTCTTGCAAAATAATCAACACAATTTTATTTCAAAATATTCTTGACTTTATAAAATTTATAAATAATATAAAATATAAACCTGAATAATTTATATCAATTTTGAAAGGAGATGATTAAAGTATGAATTTTAAAAGTTTAACTCAATTTTTGCCGATGGAAGAAGCATCCGCCCATTGTGATGGACCATGTGGGGTATATGATCCCGCCTCTGCCCGTATCGCTGCAGAAGCTGTATTATCCATGACCAAAAAGATTTTGGCCCTCGAAGTCCCCTCTTCCTCAGATCAACAGGTATTGGCTTCTTATCACAACACCCTCTCCCGTTTCATCCAAATCAAAGAAGAACAGGCTCAACTTGCCAAAGATGAATTACTGATCCTCTGGACAGATTACTTCAAACCACACCATTTGGAAAAATATCCTGATCTTCACGATCGTTTTTGGAAAGCAGCGAAACTGTGCTCAGCCTGCAAGGTGGAAGTCAATCTGGACCATGCAAACCAACTGATGGATACCATTGAAGAAATCCACGATATCTTTTGGGCCACCAAAGACCGTGATGTCGCATGGTACACAGCGAGTTAATAAAAGGCTACTGCATTAATCCTAAGTAATATCATGCCACCAACACTGGAGAAACAATCCTTCAAAGATCTATGCTATTGCTTTTTGGGATTTCGAAAACTTGTTAAAGTTAAAGGGTGGTCGATGTTTCCACAACTGAGCGAAGGAGATACCGTTTTGGTTAATCCTTATGCTTATAAACATAAATGCCCTCAAGCGGGAGACTTAATCTTAATTAAACATCCGTATATTTCCGGAGTAACAATGATCAAGCGAGTAGAACGCGTTGAATCAAGGGGGCGTTTATATGTTAGAGGAGACAATCCCAAGGAGAGCACGGATAGCAGAGCGTTTGGCTTGATTTTACCAGATGCGGTTCTCGGCCAAATCACGAAGCGGATGGAATAAAGTATAAATCAAACGCTTCACTATAAAATATATTCAGCCCGAAGTTTTTTTCATGTCTTCGGGCTGTTTAGTATTCAACTTAGGTTGTAAACTGTTACAATGTATATAATGTTAAAAACTTCGGGTAGATGATTATGGCTATATGGCATGAACAAAAAGATAACTGTCTAGTGATTCATATTGATGAAAGTGAACTGACTGAAGATATTCTTGACCGCATGCGCCAAGTGCTCACAGTGGCATTTTTGAATCGCTTATACAATCTTGTATTCGATTTAAGTGCCTGTACCATGATAGACTCCTATTTTATAGGCCTGTTAATCAGCACTTACCGTGAAGTGCAGGAACTTGGGGGGAACCTTAAATGTGCAGGGGTCAGTGGCCAGGTTGCTCATGCTTTCGATGTGATTCGCCTGAATAAAGTTGTGGATATTTACGAAACCGTCGAGGAGGCCGTCCAGGATTTTGAAAATGAAGCCATCCCTATGCAAAAGAAGAATACCTCTTAATCTTTATCGATAATCTTATATAGAACAATTTTTGGATAGCGTCCTTCTATCGTATGGATATGCCTCAATCCAACATGGGCTTTATTTTCATTAAGCAAAGGCGTATAGTTAGGCATCGTTGGTTTCGTCATTCTCTCATCCACAATCAAATAGCTTGCGTTAATATCCGGATGCCTTAACCACTTCACCAACTTATCCACACTCTCAAATATAGCCGTTCGTTGATGACAGCCTTCCACATAAAAACTAACCCATGGATTACGATGAGATATTCTGGTTGTCGGTGATATGTTTAAGTTTTCTTTCATCCACAATCCCATCTGTTTGTGTTCCAATGGCAGGCTTTGTTCATTAAAAACAGTTTTAAACTTGTGAAGAACGCGTTTCGGAATATCTCTTCCCACGTAAAAACCAATAACGATCATTATGCCAATAAGAGAAAGCAGTAAAATCC
This sequence comes from uncultured bacterium, assembly GCA_964517495.1. GTDB lineage: Bacteria > Hinthialibacterota > Hinthialibacteria > Hinthialibacterales > Hinthialibacteraceae > CAZFER01. The sequence goes on from CAZFER010000016.1 coordinate 26,829, forward strand.
TTGCTTTTTTATTATTCCATCCTTCTACACCCCATATCCAAAACTGCTCCAACCCCCTGGCAATGCCAAATCCCAGGAAAGGAATAAATGCCAACAGAAAGCGTTTATCAATAAATAACAACAGAAACAAGACAATTGGAATTAAATGAAGGATGATAAATAAGGATTTATTGCTGAATATACGCCGCCCCAGGGCAAAACACACAATCACAAAAAAGATGATATCAATCCAGCCAAACGTCATACCGCTTTGACGAAGCAAATAACCCGACCAGTACATCATCCGCTGGAACGCTTCATCCGGATGATGAAGAAGAAAACCCCCCAGGGTTTCATCCGCCTTATCAATCTCAAAATGCACTCCATCATCTGATACGTTTGATGTATGGCTTGTTTCCGCTTTTATAGAACTTCCCTTCATTGCCCCACGAGCATATTCAAGAATAATGGATGTCTTGGTGGAAAGCATCCATTCGCCTTTTTGTTGTTTAATCAAAAGAAGATAAGGAGCCATAACCAACAACAGCAAAACAAGAGCCACACTTCCTTTCACCAATGCCGCTTTTAGACGCGTACGTTGGTTGATCAAAATAAATATCGCCTGCAAAGGAAAATACACGATCCCATCAGCACGAATCAAATAAGCATAACCCAACAACGCTCCCCACAATCCCCAAAGCCAATAGGGGGAGTGCTCCCCATTCGCCAATTTCCAACAGCATAACGATGCTGCTAAAATAACACACACAAACAACGATTCAGATAACACATAACTGGCGTGCAAAATGAACTGTGGATGCAATACAACAATAACAGTGGATAAAGCAGCAAACAGCATAGACCGGCGTAGATGCCATGCCAAACACGCCGTCAAGACGATAGAGCCTAAATAAGCAACATACGAGACAAGATGGCCGGCCAATTCAGCATTCTGCACCAGCCTGTAAAACAACGCGATTGCAATAGGATAACCGGGCGGATAAAACAAATGGGTTGCGCCACAATAGGTTAATCCCTTTCCTTCAGCAATGTTTCCTCCCACCGTGGCATAAACAGCACCATCGGTAAATATGAAATAACGGAACCAAAGAGAAAGAAAACCCAATACGCTTCCTATTACCAGAGCGATTAGAAGCAGACCTATAAAACTACGCTGAAATAGGCACGTTGAATTGGTTTGGTTGATCTCTTTCACTTATCCTGCACCAATTTATGTTGCACCATGGACATATTGTTAAATGGTGCATAGTGAATATACCATCGGCCATCCGGAAGTTTGAGACTCAGTTGTCCATCCTTCATCAACGGTGCACTGGTATTGGGTTGGCCTTCAGGTTTTTCGCTCAAAACAAAATACGCTAAATTTTCCTGCCGATGCACCGATTGAGATGCTGGCTTGCCATACCAAAAACATGTCCATTCCACTTCTGCATCTTGAATTTCTTTTAAACTGGCATACTTGATCGGACACCCAATCTCCTGCACCAGCAGGATGGATTTTTCAAAGGGAATCGCATCCAAAAGATGAAAACGGAATTTATTTGACGATACGGCCTCATCATTCAACGTACGATTCAAACATCCATGTGTCGGGGTAAAGAAATAAGCCATATCTCTGAAATACAAATCCCCGTTAAAATAATTATCCATACCCGTTCCTGACCATGATGGCTTGGGCTCCCCATCGACATAAAAAAACTCATCCCCATCCAAATAAAAATAGGCAGGTTTCATCGGATCAGTCTGCACATGAAGATTCCATCCAATAAAATTACCTTCTCCTTCAACATTCAAAAATGGGTAAAGATGCCCTAAAACCAATGTTCGCTTCATGGGACGGGCGAAAAAATACAAGGGTTCGAGAGGGATATTCTTAACATCAATATGATAATCGAGAGACAACGTTATTTCATTTTCGGATTTATTTTCCAAAAATAATTGCGCTCGTTTTAAAAATGGCATATAAAAACGGCTAAATATGCGATTATCCTGGGGTGACATCCCCAAAAACAAATTCGTCCATGTTTTATCTGTCTCGGTGTGGCAAAAGAAATCGTATAAGGTGCAATCCACCGCAGGCTCAGATAAATCATCCCAAAATATCTGAAGATGAAGTCCCTTCAGCGCCTCCACTGATAATGATTTGAACTTCATAATGAAAAAATCCAAAGCCGCGGGACCATGGGTATTAATCATCATTCTCCGGCTATTGGGTTCAATCGAGGTGGTTTCAACCCGTTTGAGCGGCATGGATGAAAAAAAGCGATTGTAAGACTTGGAATCAAGGGTGGCCTGGGTTTCTTCCAATGCCATTTGAGCACGAGGTCCAAGGTCATTGTTATATGTTAAAACCCCTTCTCCCTTCTCAAACTTTAGCACATTAAACTGATAACGAATATTTGATTGGGTACTGTCAGTCATCACAGTGATATGGTTCTCGAATGCAAGAGGAAAGTAAGAGATATTGCCATAACCGGATTGATCGGGACCATAAACAAGTAAGGGAGAAAAATGGCTTTTATACTTTCCAGAAAAGAAATCCCGGATATCGGCTTCGATGGTGGGCTTCACTTCATTATCAAAATAAAGCCTCAAACGCCCATTCAAATGACCAGACAACCACATGCGAGTAACACAACCCGGCCCCTTTTCGTCCAATAACACTTTCCACTCAACATCATCATTTTCCAATTTGTATGTCCCCTCAAATTGATCTGCATCTTCCGGCTGGTTATCCGGATTATGGCTTGAACGCAATACCATCGTTTCGTTTGGATGCGCTTCGGCCAGTTGGCTAAAATCCGTTAACCGGTTCAAAAAATAGGCGGTATCTTTTATCCCCGGCTGAACCACAGAGACTTGGGGAGTGGGAGTGGCAGCGGATTCCTTTTGTTTGGGTGGAGGTGGTGGTCCACAAGCGATAATACATATCATTGCAAGTACAGGAACAATCACATTGATTTCGTTAAGGATGAGTATATTCGGTTGGATCATCAATTTTCGCATCTTGAAAGCCTTTTTTCCTTAATAAACAACTGTCACATAATCCACAGTGTTTTCCCGTCTTATCCGGATCATAACAACTATGCGTCAGTGCATAGTTAACACCCAGTTCTGTACCTCGTTGTATTATTTCCGACTTGCTCAATGAAATCAAAGGGGTATGAATTCGAAAAGGCGTCCCCTCAACACCCGCCTTGGTTCCCACCTCAGCCATCGCTTCAAACGCTTTAATAAACGATGGCCGGCAATCCGGGTAACCGCTGTAATCCAAGGCATTTATCCCAATAAAGATATCCCGACTGCCGGTAACTTCTGCCAATGCCAAGGCATAGGACAAGAAAATGATATTTCGCGCTGGCACATATGTAATAGGTATATCCTCACCCATTGCCTCGATTGAACGCCCTTTGGGAACATCAAACTGCCCTGTTAAGGCGGATCGTCCCAGTTGGTTTAAATCAATCGTAACAATGCGATGATCATCGATAGCGTATTCACGGGCAATGCGCCTCGCGGCGTCTAACTCGATTTCATGCCGCTGGCCATAATGAAAACTAAGCGCAATACACTGCCAACCCTTTTTTTGGGCAATGGCCAATGTTGTAACAGAATCAAGCCCCCCGCTCAATAATACAACCGCTGAATCCAAAATGATTAATCCCCTTTACCCTTCCTGAATAAAAAAAACAATCCTATCTTACAACGGTATTCACTAAAGGCGAACAGTTATTAAACCCCACGGGTAGTTGGACTCCAAATATATTTATGTTGTTGAATCTGCAAACGAACCGGTATCTTCTCATCAATAATCCATTGCGCCAATTGATCGGGAGGCATGCGATTAAAACTGGGTGAAAACAAAAGGGTATGCTTATTAAATAAACCATATCGGCGGCAAATATCCAAAGCCCACTCAAAATCAGACCGGTCACTAATAACAAATTTAACCTCGTCTTTTGGTGATAAAAGAGAAAGGTTTGAGTAATTATTATGATCAACCATGCGGCTGGATGGAGTTTTTAAGTCCATGATTTTTATGGTTTGTTGTGGCAATTGATCGATAGGGAAAGCACCGCTTGTTTCCACTAAAACCGTTGCGCCCATTCCAATTAATCGCTCACAAAGCAATGGCGTATCAGCTTGTTCCAATGGTTCGCCTCCAGTAATCTCAACCAGGTCGACTCCCATTGTCTCAATCCTGCTGAGAATCGTTTCGATCTCAATTTCTTCACCCGAATAATGAGGAAGCGCATACCCCGTATCACAATAAACACAGCGCAGCGAACACCCCGCAGTACGAATAAATGTACAAGGAAGACCCGCATAGGTCGATTCCCCTTGGATACTGCGATAAATTTCATAGATGCGCATGAATAAAAACCTTATTGCTGAGATTTCCTTAAAAATGTATATGTTGTATAGTGCAATAATAGCTCGTAAGACGATGAAACAGGGTGAAATTGTCACTTCAGCAATTATTTTCATACTGAACATCAATGTGGGCAAGGGTAGATAATCCACTCGGGTTGAGAGCACCCTTATAATTCGATTACTTTATTTGTGATCATTAAAAAACATTATGGACCGAATAGAAATTTTAGGCATTGAAATCGACAATGTTTCGTGGGACGAAGCACTCGACCGCATGCGTGAGATGATCCGAAGCGGGAAACCCCACCATGTGGTTACCCCGGCAATTGAACAAGTGGTTCGTGCTCGCCGCGATCCTGATTTTCACCAGGTGTACAGCAATGCGGAGCTCGTTCTTGCCGATGGCATGCAATTGGTCTTTGCCGCCCGCTGGCATAATACTCCTTTAAAAGCCCGCATCACCGGTGTCGACATGGTCCCCGCGCTTTGCCAAATGGCCGCTCAAGAGGGATTTCGCGTATTCCTTTTCGGGGGTGGTGAAGGTGTAGCCGATGAAACTGCCCAAAAATTGCAAAACGATATTCCAGGACTTACGATCGCTGGAACTTATTCTCCCCCCTTTGGTTTTGAAAACAATCCTGAGGAAGAACAAAAAGCGATCCAATTAATACGTGACACTCAACCGGATATCTTGTTTGTCGCCCTGCGCACCCCACGTATGGAAACCTGGATTGACCGCCGCAAAGAGGAATTAGGCGTGCCTGTCATGATGGGAATCGGTGGTGCATTTGATTTTATCATTGGCAGGCAAAAACGAGCACCCCGATGGCTTCAGCAAATTGGGATGGAGGGATTTCATCGTTTTTTGTACCGTCCCAAGGATATAGGCAAACGCATCCTAACCCATGCCCCTTATTTTTTCCTGCTGTTGGTTGATCGTTTTACTTATCGTACTCAAAAACGGATCGCACAGTGTATTCGTCCGTTGGCGCTGGGTGTTGTTGATGTTTTTGTGGCACCTTTCTGTTTTGTGTTTTCTTACTGGCTTTATTTTCGTAGCAATCTATTTTCCAATCAGGCCGATCCTTTCCCCGTTCGCGAACTGTTGGATATGCCCGCCTATAGCGATTTATTAATATTTGTGGCGATTTTATCGATTGCATCCAATGCCTTTTTCCGTTTATATGAAAGGGATAAATATATCACGCTTATTACCCTTTTCTACAATACGCTAAAAGCATCATTGGCTTCTGTGTTTTTACTCATTGGCTTTCAGTTTGTATTTAAAGACTTATTCAAACCGTATGAATTTGATGGCTTTTCAAGGGTGGTGTTTGGATTTTTCGGGAGCTTTTATTTCTTGAGTTTATGGGGATGGCGGACCATTTTTCACCAACTCGAGCATGTTCTTCATCGTATTGGAATCAATATGGACCGCATTATTGTTGTGGGAACCAATCCCACCGCATTGAATGCTGTGAAAACCATGAAAAGCCGCCCCGAACTTGGCAATTTGCCTTTAGGCTTTATCGCTACGAATGATACATTTAACTCAAATCATGAATTTAGTCCAATCCTGGGTAAGATTGAGGATATGAAGCGCCTATTACCAGCGCGCAAGGTGGATGAAGTTTTGATTGCAGATTCAACCCTCCCCTTAAATCAATTAATCGAAATTGTTCGAACCTGCCGGGAAAATCGTGTTTCTTTAAGCATTATCCCCACCATCCATGCATTATTGGGTGTATCCTCTGAAATAAAACGAATTGGCAATTTTAGAGTGATAACCGTTAAACCCGATCATCATATCGATTCGATGTTAGAGGTTTCGGAAAAAAGTGTATGGCCGTAAAGATTATTAAGTGTGAACGTGGTGATTTTAATGGATTAATAGACCGATGGAATGAAATTCTCTCATCCCTCGGCCAATACTCCTTTTTTCAAACACATGAATGGGTGGATATCCTATATAAGTCCATGCCCGGAGCGAAACACCGGCATTGTTTACTCACTTTCTCAGATGGTGTTTCCGCGTTGCTTCCCTTGCTATCCATCCCTAAAAAGTGGGGCATCAGAAAAGTGGATTCACTACCCTGGGGAACTTACGGAGGCTTTCTTGGCGAGCAGGCTCTTTCAAATGCTCATTATGCAGCAGCCCTTCAATCAATGACTTCATTATTTGAACCAGTTTGTATCATAACCCTGCCGCCCAAAATGAAGGAGCAAAACAAGGATCAACCCATCTCTACCGATACCGATTCAATTCGCTGGCAATCAACACATATTTTGAAATTGGATTCGGATTTTGATTCACTTTGGGATACAAAATTCCAATCACGCAATCGCACCGCCATCCGTAAAGCTTTAAAAAGGGGTGTACAATGCCGGTTTAGCAATCTGGAAGGTGATATCAATCAATTTCATGCCCTCTATCAAAAAGCCTGTGAACGTTGGCAGGATGTTGAAACATTGCCCGATTCATTTTTTAACCAGCTGATTGACTATGATCCTGAAAAAATCAAGTTATGGTTGGCTGATTATGAAGGACGGATCATTGCCGCTGACCTTATTCTGTATGGCAAAGGGGAAGCGCAATATTTTGCGGGTGCAAGTGACCTTGAATTTTCCCACTTAAATGCGAGCAAATTACTGATGAGCGAAATCATCAGAGATGCTGTATCTCGTGGCTATTCACTCTTCAATTTTGGCGCGAGTGCAGGTTTAAAAGGTGTTGAACAGTTCAAACGGCATTTTGGCGCTGAAAAAGTAGATTATCAACGCCTCTTTGCAGCGCATCCTGTATTACGGTTTTTCCAGCGTAAGCAGTGGCGTGTTTAATTTGGGGCTTAATCCATCATCTGAATTCATCCATTCAGGATGATAGGTGCGGGTGCGAATTCCATAAACCGTATCAATAAAATGGCTTTTGGTTTTTGCCGAAGCACTGCTGGCCAAAACCCGAAAGATCTCGTTGGAGGCCATTTCATCGAACAAGCGGGCAGAATATAAAACATTCACCGGCTCCTCCATGGCGTAACGTTTGACCATCCACGCAAATGTCCCTTCTGCCTGGGGATCAAGATCCAGGGCTTTCATTTCTTCCTCGAATATTTTGTATTTTTTCCAGCGTTGGTATTTATACGATCCAACAATGATGGTCAAAACAATGACCATCAAAGTGCCTAAGATGGTAAGTAAAGTTCCTGGTTCAGCACTGACGTTTTTCCAAATATTGGGGAGTACTTCCTCTGTTTGAGCTAATACGGGGTAGAATTCTATACCTGAAAATAAATTCCAAACATCCTTCATTGTTTTATCCTCAACAAAATAATAAGATACAACAAACGCAATATAATTATTCAAATTTTAACATAAATGCAAAATTTTTTCAAGATAATTTAACTTTTATTATAATTCTTATTTGGTATAATCAAAAGAAATCAATAAATAACTTTAGTCATTAACTTAATGTTCTATACTTTACCTCAATTGGTAAAAAAGTCAGGAGAAGATTAACAAAAAAGTGTAATTTTTCGAGAATCACTATCACTGCTTACTCACTCATCCTTTGCATTCGGGTATTAAGGAATATTGATTTTATATAAATACCTCATCACATACCTCATCACTCTATTGACACTATAGATTTTCGACATATACTTTCTCATCTAAATCCTATAAAGACGATGAAGAGGAGTAGTAGGTCATTTTCGAGGACTCAGAGAGCCGGTGGGTGCTGCAAACCGGTTCCTCGATCTGCCGAACTCGCCTTGGAGTCGCCTCCGCGAACGTTGGATAGCAACTATTAGTTGAGGCCGGGACGTGACCGTTACATCACGCAATGAAGGGCGTTCATAATAACGCCGAACCAGGGTGGTACCGCGAACTCAACCTCGCCCCTGAAAATGGGGCGAGGTTTTTTTATTAATTTTTGTCTCGAGAGGAGGTGATGATCGTGTTAGGTCTACCGACTGACTTATCCGGCGAAAGTGATCTTGGCGACCTTAGTGAACTTCCATTAGCGAAAATTGAACGAACAAAGACTATGCTGCGGTTTGACACGAATCATCACCGTGGCGTTGAAAGGACAAAAAATCATGAGCGATAAAATTATCATATTCGATACGACCTTGAGAGATGGCGAACAATCGCCAGGCTTTAGCATGAATTTGCAGGAAAAATTGGAATTTGCGTATCAACTGAAACGCTTGGGGGTGGATGTGATTGAAGCCGGCTTCCCCATATCTTCCATCGGTGATTTTGAAGCGGTGAAAACCATCGCACAAAAAGTGGAAGGCCCCCAAATTTGCGGATTGGCGCGCGCCATGGAAAAAGATATCGACCGCTGCTGGGAAGCGGTTCAGTATTCAAAAAATCCTCGCATCCATACCTTTATTGCCACCAGTGCGATTCATGTTGAGAAAAAGTTGAAAAAAACCACCAAAGAAGTACGCGACATCGCTGTAAATGCAGTAAAACGCGCCAAACAATATACTGACAATGTTGAATTTTCCACCGAAGACGCCGCCCGTTCTGACAAGGATTACATCTGCGAAGTCATCGAAGCGGCCATTGATGCAGGAGCAGCAACCATCAACGTGCCGGATACGGTCGGGTATTCCAACCCCTGGGAATTTTCGGCGTTGATCGAGTATATTTTTGAACATGTTTCCAATATCAATAACGCCATTTTGAGCGTTCACTGCCATAATGATTTGGGATTGGCAGTAGCCAATTCGCTGGCCGCCATTCAAAAAGGGGCCAGGCAGATTGAATGCACCATTAATGGGATCGGTGAACGAGCGGGCAATTCCTCGCTGGAAGAAGTGGTGATGAATATCGAAACGCGCAAGGATTTCTTCCCCTTTCATACCGATATCCAAACCACTCAAATTTATCCCACCAGCCGTCTGTTGACACGATTCACCGGGATCGGCGTCCAACCCAACAAGGCGATTGTGGGCGCCAACGCCTTTGCCCATGAGGCGGGGATTCATCAGGATGGCGTATTGAAAGAACGCACCACCTACGAAATCATGTCACCCAAATCGGTAGGCTGGACCGGTAGTTCCATGGTGTTGGGCAAACATTCAGGACGGCATGCCTTCACCACCCGGATTAAGGAACTGGGTTTTTCGTTGGAAGGCGAAGAATTGCAGCGCGCGTTCGAAGCATTTAAAGAATTGGCGGATATGAAAAAGACCGTCTTTGACGAGGATTTGATCGCCATTGTCGATGAGCAATCACGAGCACAAGACTATGCCCGTTATGTTCTGGAGGATGTGTTTATCAGCATTGGCCAGGATAAAAAACCCAATGCCTCCCTGCGCATCCGCGCTGATGGAGAAACGTTGGAAGGCAGCAGCAGCGGCGACGGCGCCTTGGACGCGGCCTTTTCGGTGATCAAGAAACTCACGGATATGGAGGATGCAGTGCTGGTCGATTATCATGTGGGCGCCATTACCCTGGGAACCGACGCTCAGGGTTCCGCCAATATTATTTTGCGGAAAAATGACCGCGAAGTGGTAGGCCGGGGAACCGATACTGACGTGATCCACGCCAGCATCAAAGCCTTTTTGAGCGCCATTAACCGATTGTATACCGACACCAACGCCCAGCGGGAAGCGGATACTCACCCTAATCCCTGAGTGTATTCATAAATCTGGAAATGTAATAAAAGAGCCGCTCGAAATCGAGCGGCTTTTGTTTTAAACTTGGATTGAATTTATCCACGAATTTCTGCGATTACCTTATACCCAGAATTGTGACGAAAAACTAATATCACCATTATTTTACATCACATTTTATCTTATACACATAGCTAGTTGGAACAAAACTTCAGACGGGAGATTCCACCCATATCCATTTAATAGCTACACTGGCATCAATAACATAAAGGCTCATCGACTATCCCGGTCTTCTCGAATTAAATCGGCGCTATTGGTCTTTTGCGGTCCTACCTCTTTTCTAAACTCAGCGGCCTTTTGCAGAAATTCTTCCAGACTCAATTTCTGATTCTGAAACGATTTTGAATAATGAAAATCTCCTTCCGATCCATCCAAGGATTCTAATACGTATTTATTGATTGTTGTGTCATCAAAATAATTCTCATCGTAGAAAAAATTAACAATTTTTGAAATTTCTTCCGGTGGAAGAGACTTAATTTGTTGAATAATATCCTGGGCGTTCATGGAATGTCTCCATTTTTATCGATTATTTATTCTCAGGATATAAATAATTCATTATAATATATTCTTCCCATCCACCCTGCTGGGGGCTTTCAGGTCGAAGTAATTCAGCACCGTCGGGGCGAAATCGAAGATGGAGGGGTTATCGGTGTTGATTTTGCGGTTGCAGAAAAAGATGCCGGGGACGTGTTTGGGATCAAAGCTGCAGTGACAGCCCGACCATTTTTCCATGTTGGGTTCCAGAACGGTGGGTGAAATCCCGCCCAGGCAGGTTTGCCAGGATACTCGGTAGTGTTCACTGAAACATACTTGAAGATCGGGCGCGTCATGGTCATCATCGGCATAGCGGCCAGTCCAGATATCACCGCGTTTGCCCACGAAAGAGACAACCTGCGCCCCTTCCATGCCTTCCCGGTCATCGTTAAGAGCGTTCAATTTCGTACAAATCTCGTCACAAAGAGCGTTATAGTCCTTTTTCTCAACAATGCCCAAGGGTTCACGCCCCTTCAGGTTAATGTATATCTGTCCCAAGCCAAGGGCATAGGCTTTGGTTTTTGACCAATCGACGTAAGAGAAGTAACTGTTGACATTCTTTTTCAGCAGATCATCCAGTTTCATCTCGCTATCCATCAAGGGATTGCCTTGCAGTGCCATATACCCGTTATCCACCAGCCACTTATTGATATTGACCTGGTGACGCCATGACTGAAAACCGTGGTCCGACATGACCACCAATACGGTATCCGGATCATTCTCTATCTCTTTCATCATGCGCCCCACAATTTCGTCCATACGCAGGAATACTTTTTTGATCTCGTCCTTATATTTCGCTGCATTTTCAACCTTGTGCATGGGGTGTTTTTCATCCATATGATGGATAAACATATGGCTGACACGGTCTGTTTCTGAAAACACCGATATAAACACATTGCTGTTTGATTTGTTCCAGGTGGCGAAGGTCTTCTCTTCCCGCTTTTTCATCAGGTCAAGCAGATCATCCATGAAACCTTCTTCAGAAAGATGGCCATCCTTCAAGCCATGCGTTTCTGCGGCCCAGCCGCGGGTTTTAAATAGCCCATCGGTCCATTCAACCAGATCTTTGGAAAACGATTTGGGGTGAGAGATGGGAACCGGTGGATTGGTGGGATCGATATCAGGCGAACTCATAAAGATACTGATCTTACCATTGGACAGTTCCTGAGGATAAAACCGGCAGATACCATGCACAGCAATAAACTTGGTTACCGGGAATTCAAGGCGGAACCAGTCGCTCCACTTCTTTAATTTGGTCTGCTGTACCTGGCCACGGAGGCGAATTTCGACAGTTTCATCATCGATTACTTTGAATGCGACTTTGTTAAAGATGGTCTTCTTTATTTCTTCAATTTTGTCATCCAGATCATTCAATTCTTTCGACAATTCCGCCATGTGGGTTCGTGCCACACTGGCGCGCACACCTTCCTCCTTAACGAAGGGGATATCCTTCTCGATCGATTCCTGCAAGGCGTTTAGCCTTTTGGAAGTCTCTTCGGATCGTAAGTAAGAAAACAACGCCAGACTCTGAACGATTTGTGTGCCTACGATTTTCTTCAGGTTATACTTTTCTTCTTCGGTTACATGTTCGCGGCGAATCCGGTTTAAATGGGCTTGCCATTCACACCAGGTTAACCTTTTTTCCAGAATTTTCTTTTCAAGCGATCGGATTTCCTGATCAATAATGGGATCATAGGGGCCAAAGACATGGCCTTCCAACAGTTCCACATCCTTTTCATTTTGTTTTAGTTCAACAATTTTTCCACCAAAAGTGGTCTCTGTAGGTTCAAAGTCAGGGCCGTAAAGGAAATGATGAAAAGTGGCCTGCACACCGCGGCAGTCGGGAACCCCCAATCCGGAAAGCGTATACCCATAGTTCATCTTGGGCGGGGGGAAAGTGGTAGGAACTTCGAGCATGGATGTTTCAATACCATGTTTACTCAAAACATCCCAAAAAGCCGTTCCACCACGGAGGCTTACCGCTTTGGGCATTTTGATGGGGATTCCACCAAAAATAAACTTGGGGAATTCACGCCCCACGAATGATTCTTCAGTGGGGATATACGATCCAACAGGACGGCGTAAAAAGTCATAGACGCCATGCTCGCCTGGATTGGCGCCCACTGCAAAGCTTGCCCATGCCACCGGTGATTCTGGAGGCGTTGAGGAACGCAAACGTGAATAAGTTCCTTGATCTGCCAAGCGGCGCAGGTTGGGAAGTTCATCCCACCATTGTTCCACAAACCGGGGATCAGCACCGTCAAACCCAAGGATGATGAATTTCTTTTTCGTTTCTTTGCGGGGAGGTTTTCGATAGAAATAGATATAACCCGCGATAATAACAACCAATAAGAAAAGAAACACACGCCGACTAAACCGGCGGTTTTTTTTAAATTGATCGGATGATTTTATTTTTATATTTTCCATGATCTCCTTGTACCTATGGTTAATGTGACATTTCTATTGTATCTCGAACAGCTTTAGGGTTTTCATTTTTTAAATTGTTTCCACGATTGTATCAAAAATGGGTTGAAACAATGATCAATCTTTTTGTAGGGGCAAACCTATGTGTTTGCCCTATGCTTAGGGTTGACACAAAGGTCAACCCCTACATTCTGTAAGAAAAATTCTGCATACTTGCCTTAATCTCATGATGATGGTGTTAAATGCCTAAATCCAGTCAAACTAAAAGGTTACTTAAAGCATACCGTTCAAACATCCATAATCAAAATTTATGCTCTTGATTACAGGTTATAGTGGGGAAAAGGTTTATGTCTTCGGAATTATATGAGGTAGCGTCTCGCCGGCTTTGCCATGCAAGTGAATATCTGCCATTGATGAAAATCCTGTTTCCCCCAAATTTACTTCGATTATCTTGCCTTTCGCACCCCGGGCGCGGTTAGCCCAATCGGCAATATAACCAAAACTGGCTTCCGTGCCGACCACGATAACAACATCAACCTCACCTTCACCCAAAAATTGCTCGGTTTGATTAACAGATGTTTTATCGATCATCTCACCAAACCAGACAACATTAGGCCGTAATAGGCCATTGCAGGTTTTGCATCGGGGAGGTATCTCAGGAAGCGGGGTACGACGATCTTCACTGACGGTCCCTTCGACTGTGCAGCGAACTTTCCATATACTACCATGAATATGGGAAAGATTCAATGATCCGGCTTGTTCATGAAGGTCGTCCACGTTTTGTGTTAACAAGAAGAACCGATCTTTCGCATTTTCCAAAGCTGCCAGGGCAATATGCCCCGGATTTGGTTTGCAATCCTTTAGGGTTGTTCTTCGCTCATCATACCATTTCCAGACATATTCAGGATCAGCGGCGAAGGCTTCTGGGGTGGCGACTTTATACGGATCAACTTTTTTCCATAGTCCTCCCGTATCACGAAAGGTTGGAACGCCACTTTCTGCCGATACACCGGCACCGGTTAACACAAAAATACTCTCAGCCTGCTCAACAATTTTCCGAGCTTCATTCAAAGCCAAAGCCATACATTACTCCTTAAAGCAAAATCCGTGTTATACATGCGACGATAACGGCCATCGAACCTCCAATCAGGGTATTGAGGAAATTCATCCATTCATTATCGACTTCTTCACCCTCTTCGGTCCAATAAGCCGAAATGTACGATTCAGCATAAAAACCAATCCAACCCCCAATGACAACAGCGGGTATGGAATGAAAAGGAATGGTGGTCAAGCAAAAAGAGATCAAGGCAAATAGCAGGCACGCCCCCATTCCACACAGGGTTCCTTCAATGGATATCGCCCCTACCGTACCGGGTGGCACAAGCCGAAAGGTTGAGGCTAAAAAGGGGCTGCGGCCATAGACTTGTCCTAATTCACTTGATGTGGTATCGGCCAAGGCCGTTGCCAAGGCGGCACAATAAAAGATGCTCAACAATAGATCGAGGCCATCCGTCGCCCCGATCAACACAGCCGCCAATAAGGCCAAAATACAATTGGCAATGGCATGTTTTGCGCCCCGGCGCCCTTCTTCTTCCTGGGCGATGCCAAGCGTATCTTTTTCGTAATAGCCAATCCGGGTGGCCAATGAACCAAGCACAAAAAAGACAATCAGCAGGATATACAAATCTAACCCCATCGCCAATACCGCCGTTCCAATCAGTGTTCCCCCCAACGCGCCTGAAGTGGAAACCATCCCAGCCCACCACGCCAGGCCAGCCACGATTAGATTGATCAACAGTGCCAATCCCCACCAACCGGCCGTTTGTGTGGTTGTTGAAAGAGATAGGTCAATCTGAGATGTGATGCTAAGAAAAACAGCAGCCACTAATGCGACGACCACATTATCATCCCACGTCAGTGGCAGCGTTTCAAAAAAGGCTGCCATCGCTGAAGCACATATGGCCATCATGGCGATATGAAGATACGTGGGAACCGGCCCAATCCAACTCATCACAATAAACGAACCCAAACTGCCAAAAATCCAAAAAGCAAGTGTACCCCCAAATGACTTTTTAGGATTCCAGGGAAGCCGGAATATAGGCCATTTTGAACCGATAATGTTAGAAAATCCATCTCCTAAAGCAAGGATGGCCCATGCACCCCCCGCCAACATCAGGTTATCCGGGAATATAATTATCAATAAGCTGACCATCAACGGATAGGCAGCGATTCCCTGCAATAAATGCTCACGTTCTCGAAAAAAAGAAGGGGCATATTTAGGGAGTAAAAGAATATTATGGATAAAAGCCGTGAAGGCCAATAAAAAAGCCCATGAGGCGGTTAAATATTTCAATAAAAATGCGAATAAAACGCATAATATATGCAGCCACTGGCGTTTTCGTTCTGCGGAGGGGGTCATTTTTGGTTGAGTGCCTCTCTCTCTAAAATATATGTATCTAATGACGGTTGTATCTGATAATGGGCTTTAAATGTTTCATATTCCTTGACTCATTCAGGCGAATTGGAATTCCCTTCGCTGGCACGAATGAAAAAATTTTTAGGTGTGGCATCACTTGAGATAAATTTCCCCACAATCACTGACTAACCCTGTGCTTCCAGGCATAACGACCGAGCCATGCCAGTCAGCATTTCTACAAAGCGCAGGGTAAACAATCCATGCTTTTTCAACGGATAAAAAGGGATGCTTTCCAATTGATCCGCCAATTCATGTTGGCAACAGGGTGCGGCTGCAATATGCCTGGCCCGCTGAACGATTCCACACGCCAAGGCTTCATCGGTTGCAGTATCGCAAGCGTGTAAACTGATCAGTAAATCAATAGCCCTTGGAAATTCCGCTTCCAAAATTGAAGCGCATTGGAAATTCATCGAACCCAACGTTAATGTATCAGTTTTATCCAGACAATCTTCGATCAATTTTGTTGAAGTATCAATACCAACAAAAGAGGCTTTAAAGTGAACCCTATTGATCCTCGTTCCAATCGGTTTGGGTTAAATCACGTTGTTTCGAGATTAAAGGTACAAACACGCATGGGATCATGCTTTCAGTGCGGTATTCACCGTTCTTTTTTCGAATACGGCTTAATGTTTGCATTTCAGAATCACCAATCGGGATTAACAACATCCCATTTTCAGCCAGTTGATTGGTGAGGGATGAAGGAACACGCCGAGTTGCTGCTGTAACTATAATTTTATCAAAGGGGGCTTTCTCTTCCCAGCCTTCCAATCCATCACCCACCTTAAATTGAACGTTTTCACGGCCTAAGTGCTGAAGAGTACGTTGAGCATTAATGCTAAGTGAATAATGGCGCTCAATGGTATACACTTCCTTACATAAAAACGATAGAATAGCCGCTTGATAACCTGAACCGGTCCCAATTTCCAAAATCCGGTCAGTGGACCGGCATTCCAGGCTTTGTGTCATATAGGCGACCATATAAGGTTGAGAAATGGTGGCTCTATCTTCAGGCAAAGTAAGAGGTTTATCCTCATAGGCCTGATTAACAAGGTCTTCAGGAACAAATAGATGGCGCGGAACTCGTTGAAATACATCCAGAATACGATGATCTTTAATCCCTCGCGATATAAACTGATCTTGCAGCATTTTTAAAAGCGATTGTTCGTAGTCCATCGGGCATCCTTATTGATAGGTAGAATCATGTCATGAATATATTCAATTCATTATAAATGCAATGATTTTGATTCGTTTTTAACAATTTATTCCAAATAAACTTGAATGGTGATCGTTATACAAACATCATGAGGAGTTAAGATTTAAAATGTGTAAACCATATGGAATATTAATGGTTAACCTTCCAAAAACATTTAAAATCCCCTTAAAATTCTAGTTTAAAAGGTGTTTCAAAAAAAGTCATTAATATTTGAATGGATGTACATTCCAAACCTGCTTGATCCAGGCAAATAAAAATATCACGTATTTGTATGATAAACAAAGACAATCAGCATATTTTGGGTATTTTTTTAATCATTATAGGTGGATTATTTTACCTGCAAAATTGTGTGTATAAATCCTTTATACCTCCATTTGCCCATCGAAATGATTTTGCTCACCTATATTTGGGCGGATTTCTTGCAGAACGAGGTGGAAATATCTATGATGCCCAATTAATGTTAAAAACCAAATCGTTTCTCAAAATCCCCACAGGCTTGAATCCATTTGTCTATCCCCCTTTCTTTGCCGTGTTACTCATTCCTCTCAATAAACTAAGTTATGATGGGGCATGGCTGGTGTTTTTTGTGATTAGCCAGGCCGCTTTTTTTTATTCTATCTTTCTGATAATAAAGATGTTACGTAGAGAAGGCGAATCGCTGTCGCTATGGTGGGGACTGTTGATCGCTTATTCCGCTTGTTTCAATCCTCTCCCCAAAACATTCACCGCTGGCCAGATGAATACCATCATTCTTTTATGCCTGGTGTTGGGATGGTATTTCTTTAGGCGGAAGCAAGAATGGATTTCAGGATTGATCCTTGGTTTAGGAACGGCAGTGAAACTATCTCCCGGATTTCTGCTGGTATATTTCTTATGGAAAAGACAATGGCGTGTGGTGGGCGGAGGTGTGATAAGCCTCGTTCTATCATTGATTATCTCATTGTCATATCTAGACTTGGAAATCCATCAGGCTTTTGTAAATGAAGCGCAGCAGATGCAATATGGAACCTCAACCTGGGAACAATATGGACAGCATTACCATGTTGAACCACATAATCAATCTCCCGCTGCCATGTGGTATCGTTTGTTAACCGAAAATCCTTCAACAAGTGGTATAACCAATTCCCCTGGTACTGCCAAGGTTTTATCATATCTATCCGCATTGATTTGTTTTGCTGCTCTAATAATCTTGTCTTATCATCCACGTTTTGAGTGCAATTTGCTTGAATATTCACTGTGGTGTATTGGTATGCTGTTATTACCGAGCTTGATGTGGGATCATTACCTGGTTCAAATGATATTTGCCATCGCACTGGCAAGCCGAATGGCGTTTTCAGGTGGAGAAACAGGGAAATATATCTTAGCGATAAGCTTAGGTTTTATGGCGATACCCTTTTGGTTTGACAATCCCATATTAAAATCAGGATGGGCGACCTTAATAATTTCAATCAAATTATTTACACTCATTGGATTGTTTGCCTATTTATCAATAAATCAAGCTCGTAAAAAGAATGGTTCTTTCACGGATTTCATGTAAAATATAAGGGAAGGTACCAAATTTCCGATTTTCGGATTTAATATGTCTCTACTTGAAAATGAGCATAATACTATTTTACCAGAGTTTAAGCTGGTGTATGATTAGAATATCATTGCAGATATCATGCCGGAGGCAGTAATGATCGGATATTTTGATACGGAATTGGGGCGTGTCCAGATTTCATCAACCATCGTCAGGCGCTTCATCATGAGAGAAGTGGAAAAATCCCCATGTTTTCGCTTTCCTGGAACAAAACCAGGAGAGCCAGTTAGCCGCAAGGTTGCCGAACGGAATATCAGAGTCAACTTTGTTGAGGGAAGTATTGAAGCAACCTTAATGATTTCAGTTCTTTATGGTACTCGAATTATCAAAGAAGCACGTGAACTGCAAGGGAAAATCACTCGTGCACTTCAACTTGGAGCTGGTTTGAATGTTTCAAAAATGTCGATCAATGTTGAAAGTGTTTATGAAGAAACCCCGGAAGATACGCCATTACTCATTGATCACGAAACCGTGCCGGCCAATGCAGTCAACCAATAAAACAGGTTAAGGCGGATTTATGAAACAAATTACCCTCACTGTTTCGTTTCTGATTGTTTTTGTTATGTCGCTTATATGCTGGCTAATTGTATTGGGGAGTGAGGAACTTTTAATTGGGCTTTGCACTCTGCTTCCCAATATTTATCTATACGAAACGTGGGGGAAGTTGGCATTTTGGGCATTTGCTTTTATCTCTTTTGCATGCAGCCTTTCCTTATTAGCCCTCCTATTGGGTCTTGAACCCCGCTTGCGTAAACATGTCATTCTGGAAAACGAAGCGGGCGCCATAGGTGTTTCATTGGACGCCATTGAAGATTTCATCAAACGTAAAGCCATCAATGTAAGTGGAGTGCGGGATCTGATCGTCCGTGCCGAAACCATCGATGGTGAGCTGCTTTTAAAAACCAAAATCGTTCTTGAACTACAACAAAACGTACCCTCTTTTACCAAGGATTTTCAAGAGAAAATACGGAGAGAATTAACCGATACCCTTGGGCTGAAGAATATCAAAGAGGTTCAAGTTTTAATCCATAAAATTCTCCCCCGTGAATCAAAATCTGAACCGATTCTGCTCTCACCCCCATCTCAAAAAATCCTCCTCAAAGATCAAGAAGATGAAGAAGTCACAGAAACTGAACAAAACGAACAAGATATAAAATCCAAAGCCCAGGAATAAAGGATCGTATAATATGAGTATTCAACGAGATGAAGTTAAACATATAGCCTTGTTAAGCCGCTTGGACCTTACAGAAGATGAAGTTGATCTATATACCGGTCATCTTGCCGAAATTCTTGATTATGTCGAGAAATTAAAATCATTGGATGTGTCTAATGTTGAGCCTATGTCTCATGCGGTTCCCATGTCAAACGTGATGCGGGATGACACCATCGAGCCATCTTTGTCCAGTGAAGACGCCTTGAAAAATGCTCCAGACCGTGACGGCCCCAACTTCCGGGTACCCCGTGTCACTGAATAATACCTCCCTGCTATTCATATCATGCCCAGCAAGGTTGTTTTAGGTATGACCTCTATTACGAAATGGAAAGGAATTGTAGCACTAACACTCGGATTGAGTTTCATCTGCCCTTTCATTGGTTGGACTCATGGAGCAGACACCTATAATCTTCTTATCAAATTGTTTGTCGAAGAATACCGAGACCGCTATACCAGAACGCTTGAAACAGATTCAGGCACATGGAGCGCTTATCCTATTGGTCCTCATTATATTCGATTTGAAGAAACTTATTACAAATACATTTACTCCTTTCTCTTCCCCACAAATCAATTGGTACCCGAGACAAAAGACTTAAATTTATCTGAAGATTCCGTTAGTTTTCTTGTTATCTTCTCACCAAAACATGAGCCGAAACCGCTTCTTAAAGATGCATCACCTGAGTGGTTTTCTCTGGTGGGAGAAGAATTAGGATTGAATCATATCAAAGCGAAAGAAATCTATAGTGATCCCATACGTTCATTCCCTAAAATTCGAGACTCACGTCCCCAATCCAGTTTAGTCACATTTACAATTCAAACCTCATTTAAATCGGGATCGAGAGAGGAAAATGTCCCAATTCAGTTGTATTGCCAACATCCTGAAGTAGCAAATACAATTTCGTTTGAATGGACTGTGCCTGACACGTTTCCTGTTGGAAACCGCCGTTATGCTGCCAAAATTTGGAAAGTAGCTCGCGAGCGATATGCCTCCATGCCCATGCCAACTCATGTACCGCGTATGGATCAGACTCCCACTCCAACTCCAATAGAAAGAAATAACTCATGAATCCGTTACGAATAATTTCCCTTTTATTATTGATTCTTATCGCTGTTTCTATCCCCTCTCATGCCCATTTGAATAGTATTTCCTATTCAACCATCGAGGTTGCCACCGACGAAATTCGAATTGAGTTGAGATTCACTTTAATTTGTACATTGGAACTCTTTTCAGTCGATGTGGATGGAGATGGAATTTTAACCAAGGAAGAATTGCAACCGGCCAAACCAGCGATGTATTATTATCTGACGAACAAAATCAAGATTTTGTCGGGTGGACGCCAGTTACGGATGATATTGAGGAACCTGAGTTTCAAAGTGGAGGAAGATGACGCCTATACCATTTTTGAACTTGCGTATCCCAAAACAAACGAATCGGATGAGTTCATCATATTATGTAACGTACTTGAAGAGACGGATCCTTATCACAAAAACCTGGCTGAAATCAAATATAATGGGAACGATTATTTATATGTTTTCACCAACATGAATTATTTCAACAGCCAGACGGCTTCAAACGAAGAAACCAAACAGGCAAACGTGCCTGGATCAGCAACAGCCTCTCTCCAGCCATCCGTTAATGAGAAGCAATAATTAAGTCTATTAATTAATCCCAAGCAACCTCAGTACTTAGTTATCACGTAATAGTTCTCTTTTCAGTTTCAGGTGTTCCTCATAGGTTTTAGAAAATCGTGCAGAGCCGTCTTTGGTCGTGATGAAATAGAGGTAATCTGTATCGGCCGGTTGTAAGGCCGCCCGCAAGGACGCTTCTCCCGGATTACAGATTGCCGCTGGGGGCAAGCCTTTGTTTTTGTATGTGTTATAAGGTGAATCGATTTCTTTATCCTTCACCTGAATGGAACGTGACCAATCCTGAAGAATATAATGGATAGTGCTATCCGCTTGCAAGGCCATATTTTTCTTGATGCGATTAACAAAGACGGATGCGATTTTGGCTCGGTCTTCATCTTTTTTGGCTTCTTTTTCGATGATTGAGGCCAAAACCACGACGTTGTGGACTTCTTTTTTAGGTCCTGCTTCTTTGTCTTCCCACCACCAACCTGTTTCTTTCACAGCAAGGGCTTCATTCAGGATTTCGTCCCATTTTTCGTTAAAATACCTTACCATACGGTCGAAAATGCGGATGGTTTCCTGGTTCTTTTCGAAAAAGTAGGTCTGTGGGTAGAGTACACCTTCACAGGCCGCGTTTGCTCCACCCGGGGCCTGAACGATAACAAAAGGAAAGACATCCCGGCTTTGGCATTCTTCCAAAAAGGCCTCTTTGGTGCAAATTTCAAGTTCTTCCAATGCTTCAGCGATTTGCACTTGGGTATAGCCTTCGGGAATAAGGAGTGAACGGTAATAATGTTTGCCTTCTGCAAACATGGTGATAACTTCACAGGGTGTTTGAGTCCCTTTGATCTGATATTCGCCGGCTTGCAGTTTATCGGCGAAACCTCGTAAATCCGCCAATATAAGGAACATGGTGGTATTTTCAATCACACCTTTTTCCACCAGCAAAGCAGCGATTTGACGCGCTCCCTTCCCCTCCGCTATTTCGATACGAAAACTTTGTCCTTCTTCGCCCCACGGTGTGTTCCACTTGCGGTATTCGAGATACCCCAAAACAGCGGCCCCCAAGACAACCAGGATTATAAGGAAAACCAATCCTCGTATAAATAACTTTCTCATTTCGTACCAGGCTCCACTTTGATAAAATTTTCGTATTCAAGTCAAGGCAAGGAACTAGCAGCGTATATGGGAGGCCACTAGCTCCGGCCTTATTTTAAAGCTCTTTTCCCTGTTTAATAAGTCTTTCTATCTTATCATCATTTCAATTATAATTCGAAGGTAGAAATGTAAAAAAGTTGTCGAAAAAATTTAACAAGGATTTTGAATCCAAAATGGGAGAGTTCAAGTGAATTCGATCATTCAAACGATAAAAAAACAACATAAAAACAATATTGAGGATTTGATACATTTCCTGAAAATCCCAAGTGTCAGCGCCCAAAAAAAACATCAGAGCGATTGCCAGGCGGCCGCCGAATTTTTGATGGATCACCTCAAAGCGATGGGACTTGACGCAACTCTGCATAAAACACCCGGAAATCCTGTGATCACAGCGAAGTATCATTGCGGCGATCAAGCCCCAACTATTTTGATTTATGGGCATTATGATGTTCAACCGGCTGAACCGTTTGAATTATGGAAATCGCCTCCTTTTGAACCCCAGATTCGAAAAAAGAACCTCTATGCGCGGGGAGCTACAGATGATAAAGGTCAATTAATGACTCATATTAAAGCGGTTGAAGCCCATCTTGAAACCAATGGCCATTTGCCGGTCAATGTCATCTTTCTTATAGAAGGTGAAGAGGAAATCGCTAGCAATACCCTGGAAAATTTCATAAATGAAAATCGTGAGTTACTAAAAAGTGATATCGCATTGATTAGCGATTCATCCCAGTTTGGCCCCGATATGCCCGCCATATGTTATGGATTACGGGGGATTTGCGTGGAAGAAATTCGAGTTGAAGGCCCTGGGCAGGATTTACACTCCGGATCGTTTGGGGGAGCAGTGCCGAATCCATTAAACGAACTTTGTACCATCGTTTCAAAACTGAAGGATGATAAAGGCACAATCCTGATCCCGGGATTTTACGATGATGTGCTTCCATTAGAGGATTGGGAACGGGAAGCATTCAACCAACTGCCGTGGGATGATGAATCCTTTTGTTGCGAGTTAAAACTCACGGGACTGTCTGGTGAAAATGGATTTACAACACTGGAGCGTAAATGGGCTCGGCCAACGTTGGATTTAAACGGTATTTATGGCGGTTATCAGGGTGAGGGAGCAAAAACCATCATTCCAGCATGGGGAGGTGCCAAGATATCCATGCGGCTGGTTCCCGATCAATCTCCCCAAAAGATAAGCCGTTTATTTCGCGAATACATCAATGAAATTGCACCGTCGTATATTCGATTTCATTTTGCACCTACTTCCGGTTGCGGGCCTGTGCGGTTTCCCCGCTCTGCAAAGTTTATGCAGGAGGCGGAAAAAGCTATCGAAACGGGATTTGGTGTTAAACCGGTCTATATCCGTGAAGGAGGTTCCATTCCCATTGTCCTCACCCTGAAAGAAGAACTGGGATTGCATACCTTATTACTGGGTTGGGGGCAGCCGGATGATAATCCGCATTCTCCCAATGAGAAGTTCTCCCTCAAGGATTTCGAACGTGGGACCATTTCATCCGCCTGTTTTCTCCAATTATGTGGAGAAAATCCAAGTTAGATATTCGTATATTTCTAAGCCTTAATCCTTAATAGCGAATTGGAAAATGGTGGTTTGGTTGTAGGTTTCATCCGGCCTTAATTCGGTTGTTGGGAAGTAGGCCCGGTTTGGGGTGTCTGGGAAATGTTGGGTTTCCAGGCAAAATCCATGATAAGGGCCATAAGGTTTACCATCACCTTGATACCGGTCACTCAATCCTTTTGCGGTGTAAAGTTGAACACCTGGATGCGTGGTAAGAACCGTCATAAGCCTACCGCTTTGGGGATCATAGGCTCGGGCTGCCAATGACAATTGATGAGGTGTATTTTTGTTTAGAACATAACAATGGTCATAATTTTCATCTTCAACCTGCTCGATTCTGGAACCAATTGTTGAGGTCATACGAAAATCCATAGGTGTATTTTGAACGGAGACAATTTCACCGGTGGGAATTTTGTTGGGATGAGCGGCTAAATAAAAATCTGCATTCAGCATCAGTTCATGATCAAGCACATTACCATTTCCCGCCCCTGCCAGGTTAAAATAAGCGTGGTTGGTTAAGTTGAGATGGGTTGGTTTATCGGTTTTTGCCCCATATTCAATAATCAATTCATTCTTGTTTGTAAGTTTATATGAAACGGATACATGAAGGTTTCCTGGATAGCCTTCATCACCATCAGGGCTGAAGTATTTCAACAAAACACCCGTAAAGGCTGGAGCCTTGACAGGGAAAGCCTGCCATACCTTTTTTTGAAATCCCTGTCGTCCACCATGGATGTGATTTTTCCCCGCATTGGGTGTAACAAAATGCTCTTTCCCATCCAAAACAAAACAAGCCCCTGCAATTCGATTGGCAAAGCGGCCAACGACGGAACCGAATAAGGGGTGCCCTTTATAATAGTCATCAAACGTATCTAAAAAGAGGGTGATATTTTCAAGGTTCCCTTCCCTATCGGGTGTTCGAATGGCAATTAAGGTGGCTCCGTAGGTTATTATTTCGGCTTGTAAGCCATTATCATTGGTTAAGGTATACAATTCGATTGGGGTGCCATCGGGAAGCTGGCCATAGGTGGATTGCTTCACATCCGGTGTAGCGCTTGTAAATAATGGAAAGAAAGATAGTACAAACGAGAAGAGAGATACACCCCATATAATTAAAAATCTAAAATGTGTGTTCATTTTTCTTGGCTTTCTTATGGTATTTATATACTTTTAAATTCCCTGCAAGCTACACTGATCTTTACCCAAAAGTTTCTTTAATTAATCGGGATTGTGTGCTAATCCTTCAACCCTCCCCTAGCCCCTCCCAGGCTTGGGAGGGGAATGGTTGCTATACCTGTTTAGCGATTCTGAAGCCTCTTGGAATCCCTCTTCGTTATCGGCTATCCACTTCTCCCCCAAGCCTGGGGGAGATACAGAGGGGGTTGATTGTCGGCCCCATAAGCCTATGCAAGCAAACAAGGGATATTTACCCCTTGTTTGCTTGCTGTTTGAACAATGATTTAAGCAAGGTTTATGCTTTCAATCCCAAGCCAAGTACATCCTTGCAGTATTTCAGGCTTTGTTCCAGATCCCACATCTGCTGCTTTTTATTGTCGCCTTCCGGGCGGCCTTCGGGTGAGACATAAGGTTTACCTTGTTTGGCCAACGCCAGAAACATGGCGAATTCACTGGCGCGGGCTTTAGGATAGATATCCCAAAATTCCTTCTCCAAATAATCAAGCGGCCGTGGATAAACACCCGAGATAATCTCCAGGATAAAGGGGGTGTCTGGGCAAAGTTTTTTATACAATTCCAGATAGGCATTCCAATCAACCACACCGTCTCCCATATTGGCCCACATCACGTTTGCCCCCTTCTCTGTTTCCCATACTTCGCTGTCACGCAAGCCGGTTGACACAGCATAAGGGCCAAGCTGTTCGAGGTTAATCATGGGATCTTCAATTGTCCAGGTGGCATTACCCGAATCCATCGTCGCACCGACAAAATCTTTACCGGCCTTTTCAATCAAATCCACCAGTTCCCATGCCTGCAAATCTCCCGCGTGGTTTTCAACCGCGAAGGTCACTTTGGCATCGAGTGCCAGTTTTCTCACTTTTTTAAGCAATTCAACCGTGCTTTTGATATGCCGATAAATTCCACCTTCGCCTTTTCGATCATCACGGGATCCCAAAAAACAACGCGCCACCGGTGACCCCATATACTTCGCGACTCGAATCACCAAGGCCAAATGTTCTTCTGGTGATCCATATTTTGTTATCAGTCGTTTTGAAGTTGGACAAATACCACCCGTTCCAACGTGGACTTCAACCCCCAGTTCGTCAGCCTTGCGCTTCAGTCCTCGCAGATAGTCATCTTCAAAACTCTCATAGACCTCCAGGTCTGATAAGAGCAATGTATCAACCCTTAATGAAGCGGCATAGTCCAACAGCTGCGAGGCATTCCACTTACAAGCCCGAACGGAAAAATTATCAAATCCCAGTTTAATTTTATGGTCCTTCGCCTTGGTTTCACTTGCAAATGCAGGAGTTACCGTCATTGCGGCTCCCATCGATGCGACTGAACCACAAAACCCACGGCGTGTGATTGTTTTTGATGTCATCTATCTTGCCTCCCATTAATTTACGTTGGATAGACATTGATGTGTCGTATAGTTTATAAATCGATAATGTAACACAAACCACGTTCAATAAAAAAGGCACGCGCAAAACGTGCCTTTTTAGATGTTCTGAATTTAAATTTCAATTTGATCTCTGCTTAGAATTCATACGATAATCCAAAGACGTGCATAAAGTCTCCGTCTCCACCAGTATCGGAGTAAATAAAGCCATAATCCAAGGTGATTTCTTCATACACATAGCCCAAACCACCGGTAAAACCGCTGACGGATGGATCAGCGCCAAAGCCGGCATCCTCTTCATAATCAAAATTTTCAAATTGGTAACCACCGCGGAGGTAAAGATTTTCATATATTTCATATTCAGCGCCGAGGTGCACACCGAATAAGTCCTCTTCGGTATCACCCGTTGAGAAATCCAATTCACGGTTTTCAAATTTAACATCCATCGCCAGCAGCAAGGGTAAATCCACCATAGGATTCCAAGCCACACCGCCGCGCACGGCCCAGCTATCGGCATCACCGTCTCCAGCGCCACCGACTTCCCAATCGCCGATTCCATAATATCCATCCAAACCAAAGATCAGGTTTTCACGTAATGTATATTGCAAACCAACCTGGTTGCGATGGCCGGAGAAGTCTTCGCTCACTCCAAACCATACGCCGGGATTGGGAGCGATCTCAATGAGTTCAGAATCAGATTGCCAATCAATGTAGCTGTAACGATAACCTATCGACAATCCTTCCATATATCGGTACGCTGCGGTTAAGGATACCGCATGCCGATCCAGGTTGCCTTCCGAGCCAAAAGTGGGGAAACCTGAATAGGGGCCAGCTTCGCTCTCATCATCACGGTAGTTGTAAGTAAGCCCTAATCCACCCCAATCAAATGGATAGGCAATGCCACCGCCTAGGCTCCACAATTCCGTATCGGCATGCCCTGTTGTGGGCGTGCCAGTAAAATTCTGAGCGCTGGTGCCCGTGATTTCATCAAGATCACCTTGCAGCATGAGGACGCGTTTTTCGATAAATCCCAAACTGGCCGGGTTACCGATAAGGCCAAGTTCACCACCACGCAGAGCGCTGTACGCACCCCCCATACCGGCGGATCGCGCGGACAAACCTAAATTGTAAAACAAATATCGGTTGTAATGTGCGGAAAAATCGTTGTTTTGTGCGCTTGCCAGGTTTGGCAAGATGGCTGCACCTAACAAACTTAGCACCAACACTGGTATCCATTTACGCTTCATATTTGTGAACCCCCGCACTGAACTTATTGTTTTCATACCAATGGGCCTCTTTTCTTACAAGTATTCTTCGTTTCAGTCAGCTGTTGACGGTAAGGTACCCGCTTCGATATCGAAATAGCCTCTCCTGGTTCCAATCAGATTATCAAAATCAACTGGATCGTTGATAATTCCTGCCGGACCAAGAATGAAGCCGTTTTCATTAAGGATATATGGCACATCTTCCACCACCGTAAAGTCGACGACAAATGGATCATTTTCCATGCGAACCACTTCAGATGGCTCACCAAATTCGGCATCGATGGTGTAAGTCATAATCTGTCCAAGAATATTCATTACGCGATAACCCTGTACTGCTCCGTCTTCCACGATCAGATCCATTGCCATGACAGGGGCAAATTCACTGTCCTCTGGGACTGCTGGGAGGGCTGGAACAGCACCATGGGCTTGAACCCGGCCATCATTGGTCAGGATGTAATAACCCAGGTTGACACCCGGCTGAGCCGGATCTTCAACCACTTCAAGGTCAGCCGCGATGGCCACTGGACGCTCAATCTCTACCCGGCCAAATCGAATGGTCTGGGTAAAGACCTCATCACCTTGGTGGACAGCACTACCGAATGCATGTACTCGCCCAAAGCGGTCAATCACAAGGTATCCCTCGGCATTCGCGCCAAGCGGTTCAAGATCAAGGTAATCACCGAATTCGGACAGCGCGGTTCCACCACTCGAAGGCTTCTGTATCTGTTCAGGGAACACTGAGCCAGCTTTTGTGAGGAACACGGTATTTTCGCCGACTAACTCGAGATCAACTGGTGCAAGAACATCAGCATCAAATGCAGCCAGTTCACCTGTTTCAAATCCACGTTCGATCAGGATTCCCTGTTGTGACAACACCACAAGCCCCGTGGCCGGTTCAACCACCTGTTCTGGTGTTGGCGTTGAGGTGGGTTGTTCTGGCGTCGGCGTTGGAGAGGCCGTCGGCTCAATCGTTGGTGTCGGTTCAGGTGTTGGTGTATCTGTCGGACCTGGTGTCTCCGTGGGTTCAGGTGTCGGTGTATCTGTTGGCACCGGTGTCGGGGATGCTTCCGGAGTTTGCGTTGGCGTGAACGTTGGTTCCGGAGTTGCTGTCGCTACCGGGCTTTCTGTCGGTGTGTTGGTCGGTTCCGGAGTCGGTGTATCTTCTGGTGATTCCGTTGGTGTCGCTACCGGGCTTTCTGTCGGTGTATTAGTCGGTTCCGGAGTCGGTGTATCTTCAGGTGATTCCGTTGGGGTCGAGGTTGCTACAGGCGACTCAGTCGGAGTATTGGTTGGTTCCGGAGTTGGTGTATCTTCTGGTGATTCCGTTGGCGTCGCTACCGGGCTTTCTGTGGGTGTATTAGTCGGTTCCGGTGTAGGAGTATCTTCCGGTGACTCTGTTGGAGTCGATGTCGCTACCGGACTTTCTGTGGGTGTATTGGTTGGCTCCGGCGTTGGTGTATCTTCTGGTGACTCTGTGGGAGTCGCTACCGGAGATTCAGTTGGTGTATTGGTTGGTTCAGGTGTCGGTGTATCTTCCGGTGACTCTGTCGGTGTTGAGGTTGATACCTCGGTTGGAGTTGAAGTAGGCTCTTCTGTCGGTGTATTGGTTGGCTCTGGAGTTGGTGTATCTTCAGGTGACTCTGTTGGTGTTGAGGTTGGTTGAGGTTCAGGAGTATTTGTCGGAGTGGATGTTGGTTCCGGCAAAGGTGTAGAAGTCGGTGATTCTGTTGGTGTTGGAGTATCCTCAGGTTGAGCCCCTAATTCAACAACGGCAGACTGCGCACTGACACCTTCAACTGGTAAAAAGTCAGTTCCAAATAAATCTGTAATTTCCACCCCCAATTCAGTGGAAGCGGAAGGAGTATCAATCACATTAAAGGAAATAATAACAAGTTCAAGTTCACCCAGGGGATCAGCTCCTGCTTGGAAATCGTTGATGGCCAGCACTCCCGCCTGGTTGGAATTTACATTGGTGGGCGCCCCGAAATCAGACGAACCAGCCGCTGTTGAATCAAACTGTAAAACATTCTGGTCATAATTGACGTTAACTTGATAAGAACCTAATGCAGTATCAACATTAGCGATTAAACGCGCTTGAACAGTCTGGCCTGTTTCAAAAGGTCCGCCATCCACTACAATACCTACTGTATTAGCAGGAACTTGAAGCAAATTAAACGCGAACGGCCTTATATAATTTCGTTTCGCTGAAGCAATAATGGCTTGATTGGGATTCTGGATAAGGCCGGCCGCCACCGCGGCAATAAACTGGGCATCACCAATATCAACTCGACCATTATTATTCATATCAACATTATCATTGGGCAAGTTTGATATTAAGCCAGCAGCAAAAGCGGCAACCATTTGGGCATCACCAATGTCAACGCGTCCATTTCCATTGGCATCGCCCAATACGCCTTCCGCTTGGATTTGAACATCCGCCGGATCAACGGCTGAAATATCAATATTTAATCCTTCAGGCTGAGAAAAGGCTTTTTGAAAACCAATATATTTTGTGTAACTCACAGAGGTTGAAAGCGTTCCCTCTGTTTCAGTTTCCACATTCAATGCACCGATGGATTGGGCTTCTGAATTACTGAAACTGGCATCTTTTCCTACTAAGGAGGATTGAATGGTTATGACATTTCCATCCAGGTTCACTGTACTAATGGGTTCTCCAGCAGTACTCGCCGATGCCCATGCCGAACCGTTGGGAGTATAATCAATCGAGGAAACGGTGACGCCTTCGAGTTGGATTTGCAGCAAAAATGCGCTAATCGCCTCCGTCGCTTGGAGTTGTATATCATAACTAACCGTCTCTCCCACCTTAGCGCTATCGGTTTGAGGTTGAAGTATGACTTGATCGCTAAAAGATGCGCTTATTCCATATAATAATATAATAGATAAGGCGCATGATTTGATTAACGATTTCAACATCGGTGCCTCCGTTTCTTTGGGGGGTCAATAAATCATTAAAATGCCCTAACCCTAATTTCATAGGTAGATACTGTACAATAACGAATCTTTCCTTTTTTTTCAACCTCAAAAGATTCTTTTTTTGCAAAAAATCCTGAATTGAAATTAAATTACTTTATTCCAACATTTTTAATGGTAAATTATTCAAAATCAATTAATAACCATCAATAAACGATATGAAAATCTTAATCCTTCAACGATTCGATCTTTCTTCGGTTTCTTGTGCACGGCGTGTTTTGTGCCAAACAGAAGAATTACTTAAACGTGGTCATGAGGTATATCTTACTGATTTTGTTCATCATAAACGCCAACAGGAAATGCCTTCAGTGGCTAATCTGGAGAGGTTAGGCGCCCATATAATTCCTATTGAACGAAGTGTAAAGCATTATTTTAAGAACTTCATGTCGTTACGAAAAATTACTCCTCCGCCTGATATTATTCATTTGTGGAAAGCCTATCCTGATGCTTCATTGCTTGCATTTGCCCTTTCAAAATATTGGAAAATCCCTTTGCACTACGACTATGACGATTGGGAAAAGGGGATTGCGGCTGAATTGACTGGCTCAAAAGTAGCCGGTTGGATTGCAGGCCGATGGGATCGGCTTATTCCCCATTTGAGCCACACCATTACCGCTGCAAGTCAGTTTCTTAAAAAAAAGTTAATGTACTGGGGAATACCGGAATCCATCATTTGGGATGCCCCGGTAGGAGCTGATCTTGAGTGCTTTCATCCTCGCCAAAAAGACCATCACTTACTTGAAAAATTAAACTTATCCACACCCGTTTTAGTTTATAGCGGTCAACTGGAGGTGGCCAGTTATGCTGAACAAGCCATTGAGGTATTCGATATCGTCCGTCGGGAAATCCATTCCACTCGCCTCTTAATAATTGGTGGAGGCAGAAAATTGGACTATTTAAAATCCATAGCCAGCGAGAAAACGATTTCCGATCGAGTGTATTTCACAGATTATATACAGAGCGATCAAATCCCATCTTATTTGTCACTTGCGGATGTGGCTTTGGCTCCATTCGAAAAAAACAACGTCACCCGTGCAAAATCACCACTAAAAATCGCGGAATACCTGGCGATGGGTTTGCCGGTGGTTGCCTCTGATGTGGGTGAGACACAGGCCATGACCGTTGGAGCAGGAGCCTGCGTTCCCTGTGGTGACATCAAACAAATGGCTGACAAAACCTTGTGGATCTTAAAACACCCCGGCGTGCAAGAAAGCATGCGTATTGCGGGACGGCAACTGGCAGAGCGTAAATATAATTGGAAAGCCCATACTGACTCTCTGGGAGCCGCATATAAACACTCCACAAAATTCTTTCGATAGAATACAGTGTGCTGTGCAGGATTCATCGCACCTGCGCGCTATATTTCCAGCTTTTTTGTTCACACTGAAGATATTAAAAAACGGGTGTATCGAACTATTACTCGAATTTTAGCTGTTTTATTCTGTAAATCCTCACTTTACTTACCAAATTCAGTAAAATTCACCCTGTGATGCCACCTGGTGACATCTTTTGTAAAGAAAAGTGCCTCTACAAATATTTGGCACGGTCCTTGTGTCTATGAAAGGCAAACGCGCGTAAATCTTTTTTGAGGGAGAGATATCATGGACTTGGATTTTATTAAACGATGCATACACTGCGATGCTCCCACAGAGCCGTTAACCCTGCAAGAAGAGAAGGAACTCATCCGCAGTTATCAAAACGGCAATACAGATGCACGAAAGAAATTGATTGAATCGAACATCCGCTTTGTTGTTAAAATGGCGTTGCAATATAGAAACCAGGGTCTTTGCCTGTCTGACCTGATTCAGGAAGGAAACCTTGGATTGATTGAAGCGTTGGAAAAATTTAATCCGGAAAAGAACTGCCGGTTAATCACCTATGCTTCATGGTGGATTCGTCTTTATCTGCAGCGGGCCATCGAGCAAAAAACACGCCCGGTTAACCTCCCTATTAATAAATTGGAACTCTTGCGAAAAGTCCGTTCGTATGAGACCTCGTTTGAAATGAGCAACGGACGGAAACCCTATTCAGAAGAAATCGCGGATGGATTGAAGGCGGATATCAACAAGATCGAGAAAATTGGCCATCAAGCCCCTTCTTTCCATACCATCCATCATCAGGATTCTGACCATCCCGGCATGGAAACAGTGTTGCAGGATGAAAAATATGTTGATCCCCGCGACCGAATTTGGCTGAAGGAAGCCACCAACCGGCTAAAAACAGCCATGCAAGTTTTAAATAATAAAGAACGTGAAGTGCTCTCCTATCGTTATAACTTTGATAATGGCGGCAAACGGCTCAGTTTGCGCAAGGTTGGGAAGAAGATGGGAATGAGTGCTGAAGGTGTTCGACGAATTGAAGAGCAAGCCATGAGCAAATTACGACGGCCCAATATAAAAGAAAGGATGGAAGCGTTATTAGCCAACTGACCTTACACTCCCCGATTGATACAACCACTGGGAACACCGTAAAGCCGTGTTTCCGCCTCCTACATCCCCGCTGAACTATCCCGATCAGCGGGGTTTTTCTGTTTCATCATCTTTCTTAAAACGATTTGACAATCATACGGTACAACCGTACAATATCGGCAAATGAAAATTCAAAGTTTGCAACATAAAGGATTGAAGTTACTCCTTGAGTATAATGACGAACGGGGTATCCGTAGCGATTTAATCCCAAGGATACGAAATATTCTAACCGCTCTTATAGCGGCATCAGACATTAATGGTGTTAAAGGCCCCCCTGGTTGGCGGATTCACAAGTTATCCGGGGAGAGAAGTGAGACATGGAGTATTTCTATTTCTGGTAATTGGCGTCTAACTTTTATGATCGAAAACAATGAAATTTATAACCTGAATTTGGAGGATTATCACTGATGGTCAATACGGAGATTAAAATTGGCATGAAACCATCTCATCCAGGTGGTTTTATACGCATGGAAATTCTTGAAGAATTGGACTTATCCATATCCCGAGCGGCCGAAATTTTAGGGATTCGGCGTGCCACGCTTTCAGATCTTATAAATGAGAAAGCGTCTCTATCCCCAGAAATGGCGCTCAGGATTGAGAAAGCATTTGGTGTCTCCATGGATACTTTATTACGCATGCAAGCGTGGCATGATTGTTATGTGATGCGTCAACACGAAGACGAAATTAAAGTGGATCGTTATATTCCTTCCTGATTGAGTGGAGTGCTTATTGTACCTTTAGAATAATTTAACCAAAAAATAATTGCCACTCATTGATCGATGTCTTCCATTGATTTGCCGATGACGAGTTCGATTCCTCTTTTGGAGGCCAGCTCATAAATCTCTCCCATGGTTTTTAAAAAGGGCGTATTTCCTCGCCATAAGGGAAAATGCCCCAGGCGGCGGGGTAAGGCGGCTGGAAGATCAGGAATGTGAACCTCTCCCAGAAAATGTTCAGGGATTTCCTGGCCATCCCAGAATTTTGAGATGTCGATCTCAAGAGGTTGAGGTTTGTAAGATTCAACCGCAAACGATTCAACAGCCGGTGCTGAGGTTTCATGATCGGCATGAGGCGTTATTCGGGATATTAATTCTTCACGCTCCATCCCGCGTAGTTTAAAGATGAGGAAGGGATCACGATCAAATTCCTCACCCAACAGATAAAAAATAGCAGCGATGTGTTTGCATGGATTGGACCAATCGGGGCAATTGCAATCGCTTTCCAGGTCGATATCCAATGAAGGGAAGAGAGATACCAGATTTTCATGAAATACATACTCGATGTCATCTGGCATCTCACCCGCGAGTAATTTGGCGATGAATAAGGGGCGCTCGCCGATATCGTTTATGATCTGATTCCAATCTTTTTTCTCGATTTTACTGATTTTAAGGATGACAGAGTATGGGTTTCGGCGTGAACCTTGAACTTTGGCTTTGACACTTCCTTTTTCAATATCAATGGATAAAACCTGGCCACGGCGTGCGTAATTTTTCCCCCGTGCCAATCGCTTGCCAATGCGGGAACTTTCCACCACTTCGATCCAGCGTTTGCCCCACCAGCTGGATGTGAAAGCCCCCTGGCGTGATTGGGCTTTGATACCCCCTTTGGCTTCAAGAGGGGTGGAATGAGGAAAATAGAAGTAATCTCGATCGTAATATCGTCGTCTTGGTGCCATGTTTTTACCTTTTATTTCATAATTCTCATATCACACAACTGCCCGGTTTCGGTCGAGGGCAAATAGATCTTTTAGTTCCTGAGTGGACAATTCAGTAAGCCAAGCTTCACCGGTTCCGACAATGCCTTCGGCGAGTTCCTTTTTTTGTTCGATCAATTGATCGATGCGTTCTTCCAAGGTACCTGTGCATAGAAATTTATGGACCTGAACATTTTTGGTTTGCCCGATACGAAAGACACGGTCGGTGGCTTGATTTTCAACAGCGGGGTTCCACCAGCGATCGAAGTGGAAAACATGGTTGGCTCGGGTGAGGTTCAGGCCAGTGCCTCCCGCTTTAAGAGAAAGGACAAATATATTGGGGCCGTGATCTTCATTTTGAAAATAGTGGATCATGGCATCCCGTTTTTTCTTGGGAACGCCACCGTGCAGGAAGAAAACCCGCCGCCCAAACTGTTCCTGTAAAAATTGCTGTAGCATGGAACCCATCACGGTATATTGGGAAAAGATGAGTGCCCTTTCATTCATTTCAATGATTTCTTCGAGCATTTCCAACAATCGGCTGAGTTTTCCTGAGCGTCCAAGGATGGATGAATTATCATTCAAAAAATGAGCGGGGTGATTGCACACCTGTTTCAATCTTGTGAGGGTGGACAACACGAGGCCTTTTCGTTGAATGCCTTCGGATTGGGCTAAATCTTTGGCGGCTTCGTCCACAACGGCGGAATAGAGCGACGCTTGTTCTTTGGTGAGGTTGCAAAAGACTTTCATTTCCATCTTATCGGGAAGATCGGAGATGATTGATTTTTCAGTTTTCAAACGCCGGAGGATAAATGGGCCGGTTAATCGTTTAAGCCGATTAATTGCGTCTTCATCATGCCATGCCTGGATGGGGATGAAATAATTTTCCTTAAAGTTTTTAAGTGAACCCAGGAATCCTGGATTAAGAAAATCCAGGATAGACCAAAGATCGCCAATGTTGTTTTCCACCGGTGTGCCGGTTAAAGCTAAGCGGTAATCAGTTTGGAGCGTTCGCGCGGCTTTGGCTTGTTTGGTTTGGGGATTTTTTATATTTTGTGCTTCGTCCAGGATAACAGCTCGCCAGGAGAGTTCTTTAAAAATCTCAATATCGCGATGCAACAAGGCAAAGCTGGTAATCACAAGCGCCTGTTGAAGGGCCTTTTTCTTGAATGTGTTTCCTTTTTTGCGTGTGCTGCCGTGATGAATCATGACGGGAAGTTCGGGGGTAAACCGTTCGGCCTCTTTTTGCCAATTACCAACGACTGACGTGGGGCAGACTAACAAAACCGGCTTTTTACCTTGTTCATGCCAATCGTGTTGAATGAGCGCAAGTGCCTGGATGGTTTTACCCAAGCCCATATCATCCGCCAGGCAGGCCCCCAATCCCCATTGGCTTAGGAAGGACATCCATGAGTATCCGCGGCGCTGGTATGGACGCAAGGTACCGTTAAATGATTCATAGGGTTGTTGTTCCTCAAACGTTTCTTTTCCTTCCAAGCGGTTAAGCAGTTCGCCAATCCAGCCATCGGCTTTTACGCCCGCAAAATCAAATCCATCCGGCGTATTAGCTCGCCCCAGTGCCATTTGGACGACTTCCTGAAGAGAGGCAGACGAAGAAGTTTTGGATTTCAGAAATTCAACGGCGGCTTTGATTTCTTCGGCGTTGATGTGCATCCACTGTCCGCGAACTTTAACCAACGGCACTTTCATTTCCGCCAGTTCTTTCAACTCTTCCAATGTTAAATCCTGATCACCAATGGCAGTTTGCCATTTGAATGTGAGGATGCTCGAAAGTGAAAAACCGGCATCGCTTTGCATGGCAGGGCTTTTAAAATTGGCGCGCATGGAAAGGCGTTGATTGGTTCCCTTCCCTGTCCACCATGATGGAAGAATGACACTGAAGCCCATATCCTTTAGCATGAGGGCGCTTTCATTTAAAAAAGAGAATGCGCCATGTTCATTGGTCTCATACCCATCAGGTTTTGGACCTTCCAAACTACGTTCGATTGACGAATTAATCCCGCTGGCTTGACCCAATGAAAATAAGAGATATTCCGACGGAGAAAAACCAGGACGTTGCAAGTATTTGGCAGACCGGCTTTTTGGATTCCATACTTCTTTGGCCTCAATCAAGAGGCTTGGATCGGAGACATCTTCAAGGAGATATCGAACTTTCCAGTGGCTATTGGCTGATTTTCGTTTTTGAACCATAGAATCTTCTTCAGGTTCTTCCAACCGAAAGCATAAACGAAAGGGAGAATCACTGGTTAAAGCGATTGGTTTTTTCCATTCTCTTACACGCTTAACCAATTCAGCCAATTCATTTGGATCACCGGTGAGCTCAGGGTTGGGTGATCGCAAAGCATAAAGCCACTGGTCGTGGAGGCTGTCGAATTTTAGTTGACGAGTTTTGGAGTTAAACAGGTATGTACTATTCCATTCCATTGAATATGTCCGCACTAAACCATCCACTGCCATATCTATCCACTGGGACAATATGACTTCGCTGGGAGTTTGTGGGTGAGATTCCGAGTCCTGCGAAAGTGCGCGGCAAACGGAGGGCATGGCTTGAGCCAGATCGATCAGTTGGCGGCGATCCTCATTAAGAACTACGGGTTTCCAGCGTGCAATGTACTTCCCATTTTCGAAAGACAGATCCGGTAAATAGTGCTGTCGTGTGGCTAAGCTTCCAGCGAGTTGCAATGCCGTGATCCAATACTGTAGATCCGAGCCGAGAATAACTCCGGGGATTAGGATTTGCTGGTTACGACATTGGCATAAGAATGGAATGGCATTTGGGGGATCAAGGGGAAACGCTTCAATTTGCCAGGGGAGTATTTTTGTTTTGTGACGAGTTGTGGGTGGATCGCTTATTAATGGGCTTGAGGGAATGGGTTGATTTCCCTTGGTGGGAAGATGAACAAATAATGTTTTGTAATTCTTTTTAACCACTTTACCGGGATAAGAACTTGCTTTGAGTGTTTCTATTATTTGTTTGATCCCGGCATCAAAGGGGTATTTATTTACTGTCTTGGATTTTGTAATTGCCTTTTTGGTGGATTTGCTATCCTCTTGATCGGTGGATTGTTCACCCCAAAGCCATAGGATATTTTCAAACCATCCAGCATGTAACACAATCATGCTTGTTACTCCGCTCAATCAATTGAAATAAAATTCTTCCAAATTTCCTCTCTATTTCTATTAATTTATCATCAATTACCCTAAATCGAAATGCTTATAAATTACTATTAACTGGACTATGGAGAAACAACACTCTGAGAATTCTTATCTTATTTCACTGTCCAATTTTTGGGGAGTAGCTCAGCTTTCTGGCAACCATCCTATTTTAAAATCAAAACTATAGTGTTATAAATGAGATTCAAGTATTTACCAT
Organism: uncultured bacterium; assembly: GCA_964517495.1. GTDB lineage: Bacteria > Hinthialibacterota > Hinthialibacteria > Hinthialibacterales > Hinthialibacteraceae > CAZFER01. The sequence goes on from CAZFER010000016.1 coordinate 65,084, forward strand.
TATTCTCAGGAGACCTTAAACATGAAAAAATTTGGATACTTTTTAATGATATCTTTAATCGTTTTCACCTCAACAACACTTTTTGCCCAGGATAAAAATCCTCATGCGATTGCCACGTTTGAATGTTTGGGATTGTATTATACGTCAGACGATCGTGGGAAATGCGGAGTGCGGTTTCGAGAGAAAGAGACCGAGGAGTGGCAGGAGGGATTGGACCTGGTCTATGATAAGCGTGATGAACAATACCGGGGGAGTTTAGTTGGCCTAAAATCAGACACCGTTTATGAAATACAACTCACATGTGGTGACAAAACCATTCCGCTTACCGCCCGGACTAAAAGTGAGGAATTTCCAATCGGTAAAACCACTTATCTGGAAGAAGGTGAAAGCAGTGAACCACTGATGATTGCAGAATCCGGCACGCCTGATGGCTATCATCTTATCGTCCCTCCGGAAAACGCTCGTTCCACCATCGATGTTCGCAATTCGGAGGATTACACAGCCGTGGTTGATGCGGATTATGTCATCATTCGTGGTGTTGAGTTCAAGAATGCGGCGCGGCATGGGATTTTTATCCAACGCAACCGGCATGACATTGTTATCGATAACTGCCGAATCACCTTTTGGGGACGTATTGGCGGACCAAATTCATTTGGAAACGAGGGGAACATGGATAGCGCCATCTATGCCCATCGTGGATCGGGGAACCTGACCATCCAATACAATGTTATCGAGGATCCCCGCGGTGGTTCAAACGATTGGGACACCGGGCATCCCAGCGGCCCCCAGGCGATATCGATGAATAATTCCAGCGGTGGCAATATCATCCGTTATAACGAAATTCGCGCCAGTGAAGCGCATGGCTTTAACGATGCCATCGGTGGCAGCTCGAATTTTAGTTTTGAGGGCAGTCCCAACCGTGATTCGGATATCTACAGCAATATTATCACCCATGTATGGGATGATGCCATTGAAAGTGAAGGCGCAAACATGAACGTGCGCATATGGGGGAACTATATCAATAAAACCTTTCAACATATCGCGGTGGCGTGCACCTCAAAAGGCCCGCTTTATATCTTTCGCAATGTCTTTGGCGAAAGCCGACGCACGCATAAAGATCCACGAGGCGGAAGTATGATCAAAGTCGGTCAGCGTGATGAATTTGGTGGAGGACGCCGATATGTCTTTCACAATACTGGCTTGCAACCAAAGGGAGCGTTTCATGCCTTCAGCGGACATGTTAATCCTAACACTGTAACTCGCAACAATATTTTCGACTGCCCGGGACGATTGACCTCATCCCGTTCAGTTGATATCCCCAGTGATTTTGATTACGACCTTTTCACTGGCATGGAACGGGGAATCGCTCGAGAAAGACACGGTGTACAGGGAAATCCGGCGTATATCGAGTCATACAATCTGGAGTTTTACCCCGCGGCCACGACAACAAAGATTGAGTGGGGCAAAGTATCAGTGCAGTTGGGGGATAGTAAAAAAACTTTGACTGATCCCGTGGTTACCATTCCCAATCCGGTGATTGATGCGGGAATCCCTCTTCCCAATTTCAACGAGGGATATCATGGCGATGCTCCTGACTTGGGGGCGTTTGAATTGGGGAATCCACCGATGGTTAAATTTGGACGGCGGCCAAATGGTGTGGAATGGGCACCGTGGGAAATGTATAATTGAACTTTCATAAATACACCAGGAAAAAAGAGGATCAATTTAACTATGAAACGGGTTGCTTACACACGAATAATGGTCTTATTTATTCTTTTTACACTAGTCATGAATTCATTTTCAGAGGACACTTACACCAACCCCATCATCAATGAGATCGGGCCAGCGGATCCATGTGTCATATTCTATGAGGGAACCTATTATCTCTATCCAACTGGCGATAACGTGAGTTATCACGTTTACACATCAACCGACCTCGTTCATTGGAAGAAAGGCAAGCGGGTATTTGAGCCGGGTGAGCGAAACGTATGGGCGCCGGATGTGTTTCATAACCCAACGGATGGCAAATTTTATCTTTACTATACCGTCAACCAGCGTATAGGTGTGGCGGTCGCTGATGCGCCGGATGCGAAGTTCAAAGATATTAAAACCTTATACAAAAGAGCAATCGACGCACACATGTTTCGTGATGACGATGGGAAATACTATTTGTATTATGTTCAATTTCCAGGATTTCGTATTCATGTGCAACCCATGAAGTCCCCTATGGAAAAGGAGGGAAAACCCATCGAAATTCTTAAACCCACAGAACCATGGGAGAAAATCAGTGGTGACGTGACCGAAGGTCCCTGGATGCTAAAACATAAAGGAACGTATTATCTTTTATATTCCGGTACTGGCGCCAACTCCCTGAATTACGCCATTGGCTATGCCACTGCGAAAAAGCCCACTGGGCCGTTTACCAAATACGAGGGCAACCCCATTGTTTCCCGCAATGAACAAGCCTTTGGCCCAGGGCATGGTTGTGTCATCAAAGATGGCGCCGATCAATTATGGTCCGTCTACCACCAGCAAAAAGACGATACCCAGGAATGGAACCGGTTTGTGTGTATCGATCCCCTTTGGTTTGATGAGAACGGGGTGTTGCATGGCAAGGCTACAAGAGGAACTCCCCACCCCGTACCGGTTCCCCCAAAAGGGAATGATTAAATATCATCCACGGGGCCTTCCTGACCTTCAAATCCCTGGCCAAGAATTCCGCTGTCAGTAACCATGATATCACCCACGCTATTGATGCCATTGGAGGCATCATAAGCCATCCATTTCATCAAACGCTGTGGAGAATGAATATACCATCGGTCAGGGCCAGGGCTTCGTGCAACATAAGCGGCATTCGGGTGGGAATTACTTCCCCCGCTTTGAAGGTTATTTTCACGCATCACGTCGATATTGCGGTAATGGTAAACGCCATCCATGACCGCCTCCCACGCAGCATTGCCTGACGGAGGCTCAGTGGGGACAAACACATCCGTAAAAGCACCGCTGGATGTATAGGGTGTTGGCGTGGTTAAAGGCGACCATACACGGTACCCTCGCTGATAAATACCCGCCTGGTTCCACTCCCAGGGATCCATGATATTGCGGTTATGGTCAACCGCGTACATCCCCATTGACGTTCGAATCCCGCGCAAATCAGCTAATGAACGGGCCACTTTCGCTCGAATCTGCGCATTGATAAAATTAGGGACTGCGATGGCCGCCAATATTCCAATGATGGCAACCACAATAAGTAATTCAATTAGGGTAAATCCTTTTTTATCCCATTTCATGAACAACAAAACCTCCCCATGTATACAATCACTTAGTCGATTCATTTCACAAAATAAAAATTGAACTGTCAAGCGGGGGGATCAATTAATTACACTGCGGTCATTTCATACCATTCATCGTAAATGGCTTTATTTCTGTATTGAAAGTGTGCTAAGATTGAATAAAATCTTTATTTACTCATAAATCGATGGGGAGATGACTCATGAACCTGTCACGCCGATCTTTTATAAAATCCACTTCATTTGCCAGTGGATTAAGCCTTTTCGCAATCAATCAAAAGAGTTCAGCACAAAACCACGTCAGTGATAAAGATTTGCTCAACGCATCACAAGCCCCCGTGCTCAAATCAGAACTTTTTTCATCGCCTGTGACGATAGAGTCTGTGGATTTGTTGCGTAAAAACGGCCAATACATCGTTCGTGTACGCAGCAAGGATGGCGCTGAAGGATATGCTGTATCAAACAATGACCGAATCAAGTTCCTTTATCCAATCTTTGTTCAACGAGTGGCTCCCTATTTTATTAACAAAGACGCACGTCAATTGGACGAATTGATCGATGGTGTGTTTATCTATAAAAGCAATTACAAATTACAGGGCCTGGCCTTCTGGGTATGTGTCGCTTCAGCGGAAATTGCCATCCTCGACTTATTAGGCCAATTAGCCAGCCAACCATTAGGTAATCTCTTTGGAGAGGTGAGAAGAGCAGACATCGAAGTCTATCGCGCCAGTGGAAATCGTGGCAATACTCCTGAAGAAGAAGTCAACGTATTACAACGACTGGTAAAACAGACAGGAGCCAATGCCATCAAGTTTAAAGTTGGTGGGCGGATGAGCAACGACGCCGATTCTCTTCCAGGGCGACCACACAAGTTGATCCCCCTCGCCCGCAAAACTTTGGGGGATGAAATGAATATATTTGTGGATTCCAATGGTTCGTATGGAGTGGAAAAATCCATTGAAATTGGCCGGATTTGCGAAGCGAACAACATTGGATTTTTTGAAGAACCCTGTCCATTTGACCATCTATGGGAAACCAAACAAATCGCGGATGCACTCGATGTCCCTATTGCCGGTGGTGAACAGGAAAGCAGCCTGCGGCGTTTTCGCTGGATGATTAAAGAAAATGCCGTGCAAATCGTCCAGCCGGATTTGTTTTATTTTGGCGGCTATGTTCGCACTCTTCGAGTCGCACGTATGGCCCAGGCAGCAGGAATGAAATGCATCCCCCATATGGGAGGCAGCACCTTGGGCTATTTATATGTCCTGCATTTTGCCTCCTTTGTCCCCAATGCTGGACGGTTTATGGAATACAAAGGCAAAAACGACAAAGTTCCTTATGAATGCAAAACATCCTCGCTCGATTGCATCAATGGGAAAATACGGATCCCATCCGGTTCGGGAATCGGCATTGAGATAGATCCGGATTTCATCAATAGCATGGAAAACGTTGCAGGGTAAGTTTAAGGCTGCGGCAAGGATCGAATTACCACATAGTTATCAAAATGAAAGATGTTGGATTCATCCACATCCTCATAACGGGATAAGCCTCTAGCAAAGAGAACAATATAATCAGGATCTTCCACCAGCCCATCGGCGGTTTTGGCGGTATTGTTAAGCCCGTGTATCACTTCCAATAAAAAGTCAAATTCAGCGCCGATGTAATAGGTGTCCATCAAATCCAACGCGGTATACGATGTAATCCAACACCACCCCTTTTCATCTTTCAGAAAATCATATTGAACAGCGATGGCTTCGTGTTTATGTTCTTTCGCATCACTCGCCACCCACGTCATCATATCATGAGAGGGATGGCTTTCACCTGCCGCCCATTTATTCATGCGTCCTACCGTTTCGTACAGCGGTGGAATTATTAAGAAAAGAATCAAGAGAGTCAGAAATACTTTATATACAACATTTTTCAATAAACGAGGATGGGCACAGACATTTGACATCATAAGAATCTGCACACCATAAACCAACCAACAGATGTCAGGCCGTTCGTAGGCAGTAAAAGGGGTTAAATTTTGTAAAACAACAGGTATAAAAAAGGCCAGAAGTAATAATCTGTCCGCTTGAGTTGCCTTTTTTTGAAGGAATGTTTTATACAACAAATAACCAAGCCCAAGCATGAATAATAACGACATCACCGAAAACTGTACTTTTTGATAAAGGGTTCCAGTGGTCGGTTCAAGTGGGGACCAGTAAAAATTTATATAAAATGACCGAATAAAACCAATCCCGTTAATAGCGACGCGCCGAATGAACATATAAATGGATGGAAAATTGGATTTGATTTCATTCTTGATTCCACCCCCCTCCCCTTTAACGCTATCTTCAGGATACATTTCCTCTCTGGGAGGACATAAGGGGGTGATTTCATGGGGATCAACAAAATCAACGGGCCCTTTTGCCAGGATCAACACATCCGCAAAGCTTCGTTGTATCTCTAACGACAGAAAAGGCAGCCATATCAAGACAGCCACAACAAGCCCCCCAACAAGAGAAACACGCTTAATCGATGGCCTAAAAATGAAATAAAGAATGACAAAAACCAGAATAGATAATAGACCGCTCCAATGCAAACCGGCAATATAAGAGACGGCGATTATGCCGCCTGCCATGGCCCACCCTTTGCCATCCATTATCCATCGAAAGATGAAGTAAAGAATAATCACACTGAGCGGTGCAATAAGCGCATGCCAGCTGGTATGCCCTAAATATAAACCCAGAAACGTGAATGAATAAAAGATCGTCGATAAAATACCTGTCCGGCAACTGAAATAACGTTGCCCCATTTGGAAGAGTAAAAGCAATGCAATGCCGTGTAAAATCACGCCGGGCAGAATCAATACCACCGATGGATTGGTAATAAAAACCATAAAGGGTACATAAAGCCAGGGATGAAATGGGGGATTATATGCACCGTGGCTGTTGATGTTTCCGTGAGAGGGGATTACACCATTCTCGATAAAATCATGGGCGATGTACAACAACTGAACTTGATCGATTTTGACCGGCGATTTGACCACATAGCTAATTTGAACCAAAGCCACAACGATGAATATGATGACCATGATCAAGTGTTTGTATTTTTCTACCATGCTTCTTGCAATTCCTTTTCCCAAGGATAAGCCCCATCGGCAGGATTATTGTAACCACGGGTATATCGAATAAAAAAGGCATGAGGTAAAATCCCATGCCTTTTATTGATCACGTAACAAATAGGAATCGTTACTGTTATTCGAACTTCCTGGCTGCCAATACGGCATTATGGCCACCAAATCCAAACGAATTGGAGATGGCACATCGAATAGTTGTCTTACGGGCGGTATTGGGTACATAATCGAGATCGCATTCCGGATCCGGGGTTTCATAATTAATGGTCGGCGGGATTATACCATCCTTAATCGCCAAAATGATGGCGATAAATTCAACGGCACCTGCCGCACCCAACAAATGGCCCGTCATTGATTTGGTTGAACTGACGGCAACCTCATTCGCTCGAGATGAAAATAACGATTTGATAGCGTTGGTTTCAAACTTATCGTTATATTGGGTGGATGTTCCATGAGCATTGATATAGTCCACTTGGTCCAGAGGGATCTTCGCATCATCCAATGCAAGGCGCATTGCATTGATAGCGCCATTCCCTTCGGGATCGGGCATCGTAATATGGTGGGCATCGGCTGACATGCCATATCCGGCAATTTCACCATAAATCGTTGCACCACGTTTTTTGGCGTGTTCCAATTCCTCCAACACAACAATACCGGCGCCTTCACCCATTACAAATCCATCTCGGTCCTTATCAAAGGGACGGCTGGCTTTTTCCGGTTCATCATTGCGTGTGGACAACGCCCGCATGGCACAAAATCCACCAAAGCCCAATGGTGAAATGGCGGCTTCGGTTCCACCGGCTATCATCACATCGGCATGACCATATTGGATCTGGCGCATTGCGTCACCAATGGAATGATTCCCGGTGGCACAGGCTGTTACTACGGAGGTGTTGGGACCTTGCAAGCCGTAATGAATAGAGACCATGCCCGAGGCCATGTTGACAATCAACATGGGGATCAAGTAGGGACTGATCCTCCGAGGCCCTTTTTTATCGAGGATCTCTTTTTGAGCCTCGAGGGTATGGATTCCTCCGATACCGGAACCAATAATGACACCAATGCGGCTACGATCCGAGTTTTCCAAATCAAGGCCGGACAACTCAACCGCAGTAACCGCCGCTTTCATGGCATATTGCACAAACAGGTCCATTCTGGCGGCGTCTTTTTCACTGAATGCATCACCGGGGTCGAACTGTTTGACTTCAGCAGCGACTTTGGATGAATATTTCTCCGGATCAAACCGTTCAACACGTGAGGTCCCGCTTCGCCCTTCCTTCAATGCGTTCCAAAACTCATCGACGGTATTTCCAACAGGCGAGACGACTCCTAACCCTGTGACAACTACACGACGTCCCATATAGAACTACTCCCGTTCATTAACGTTTTAACTACTGATTTTACCCTTAATGTACTCAATGGCATCACCCACGGTTTTAATCTCCTCGGCCTCTTCTTCGGGGATTTCGTCGATTTCAAATTTTTCTTCGAAATCCATGACCAATTCCACTGTGTCGAGGGAATCCGCCCCTAAATCACGGGTAAATGATTTTTCGGGAGAGATTTCTTCCTTATCCACCTTCAATTTTTCAGAGATAATATCGATTACTTTCTCTTCAATGTTTTCACTCACAAGATTAACCTCCTGACTTCCAATACTGTTGTAGATATAAACCGTTCAAAACGGTTTTAAACGCTTACATGGCCATACCACCGTCAATAACCATAACCTGGCCGGTGATATAAGCGGCTTCGTCAGAAGCCAAAAAGGCAATGACATTGGCGACTTCTTCCGGTTTGCCATAGCGGCCCAGTGGAATTTGTTTGAGGGTGGCTTCTCTGACCTCTTCTTTCAAACTTGCGGTCATGTGAGTTTCAATAAAACCAGGGGCGACCGCATTCACGGTTATGTTACGAGCCGCCAATTCCTTGGCGAAGGATTTGGTCATTCCAATTACACCTGCTTTGCTGGCGGCATAATTGGCCTGCCCAGCGTTCCCCATAATTCCCACTACTGAAGCGAGATTAATAATCCGTCCCTCTCGATTTTTCATCATGGGACGGGTTGCCGCACGCGCCATATAAAACGATCCACTCAGGTTAACTCGCAAGACGGCTTCCCAGTCAGAATCTTTCATGCGCATCGCCAGGGTATCGCGGGTAATGCCGGCATTATTCACTAAAATATCCAGCTGGCCAAATCGCTTGACACATTCATCCACCACATTTTGTGCTTTTTCGGAATCAGCAATATCGGCTGCCACTCCATCCACATCAAAGCCATCATTCTTTAATGCTTCTATGGTTTTATTTAATCCATCTTCATCCAGATCGACTAAATACAGTTTTGCGCCACGGCGTCCCAGGCATTCCGCGGTACATCGTCCAATACCCCGTGATCCCCCCGTAATCAGCGCCGTTTTATTATTCAATTCACCCACCATATTGCTCAATTACCTTTCTAAGGGTTTCCACATTGTCAGTCTCTTCACAAGGCAGATCATCGCAGCACGCCTTCGCCAAGCCACATAATACTTTCCCTGGTCCAACTTCCAAGGCTCGGTCACAATCATTCTCGATCACGTGCATACAATCAATCCATCGAACCGGCTGACAAAATTGATTGATTAATTGTTCTTTTATCCGAAGCGGATCCATTTCTGGCTTGCCAGTGTTGTTTGAAATGAGTGGCACCTTGGGTGTTTTGATTTCAATACTTTCCAAATAAGCCGAAAATTTTATCTTGGCTTCTTCCATTAAAGGGGAATGGAAAGCATTGCTGGTAGCCAATGGCACAACCCGCTTGGCGCCTTTTTCTTTTAAAAGCGGTGTCAAGCCTTCAATGGCTTGTTTCTCGCCAGTGATGACGGTTTGTTTGGGGGAATTCAAGCCCGCCACTTGCACGATTCCCTCTGTCCATGCATCACATAATTCCTTGATAAGTTGATTATTTAAACCCAAAACGGCGGCCATCATCCCTGTTGCCCGGCTTTCATGCATTAAGCGGGCGCGTTCGGCAATAACCTTTAGACCGGTTTCAAAATCCCAGCCTTCCGCAGCGGTTAAAGCCGGATATTCTCCCGCGCTATGGCCAGCCACACAACAGGGTTGGATTTGCTTGGATTGCAACAGTTCCGCAATCACGCAGCTCAGCGTATACAAAGCCGGTTGTGTATACAATGTAATATTGAGCGACTCCGCTCCATCCGGTTTCGAAAGCGCTTCCACTGACCAACCGAGTATATCTTCGGCTTGTTGGTAACGTTCACGTGCTTTAGGGTACGCATCAATGAAATCCAATCCCATATTTTGGGATTGGGAACCTTGTCCTGGATATAAAAAAGCAATTCGTTCCATTGTTAAAATTTCACCACACTGGCGCCCCACGTTAATCCTCCTCCGAAGGAAACGAGAAGCGCAATATCACCTTGTTTCAAACGTCCATCCTGCAATGCTTCATGCATCGCCATCGGGACGGTTGCTGCTGAAGTATTTCCATATTTTTCGATGTTCAGGTAAAAAAGATCCATGGATACGCCCAATCGGGAAGCCACGGCTTCTAAAATACGGACATTGGCTTGATGGGGAATAATCAATGACACATCCTGGAGAGTTAAATTACACCGTTCAAGCACTTTTAAACTGGTTTGTGCCATCACCCGAACGGCATGTTTAAAGATTTCCCGTCCATTTAGATATAAATAATGTTTCTTTTCTTGTATGGCTTTTTCAGAAATGGGAATACGTGAACCACCGCAGGGTTGGTAAAGCAATTCCACCGCGGCGCCATCCGCTCCCAAAACGGTGTCTAATACACCAGCTTCTCCATTGGGTTGTATCACAGTGGCTCCGGCGCCATCACCAAACAACACACAGGTGTTACGGTCACTCCAATCAACCACTTTGGTTAATACATCCACTCCAACAAGCAATATGTTTTTATAACGTCCGGATTCAATATAGGCTTGGGCAATGGAAAGGCCATAAATATAACCTGAACACGCCGCTGATAAGTCAAACGCCATGGCCTTTTTGGCGCCTAATTTCTCCTGTAACACACAAGCCGTGGCAGGAAAAACATAATCAGGTGAAATCGTGGCCAATAAAATGGCATCAATATCATCCACCGTTGAGCCAGCGGCTTCGATCGCTTTTAGCGATGCTTCATAGGCCAGGTCAGAAGCAGCTGTTGCCTCATCAGTTAGGCGGCGTTCAAACATCCCCGTCCGTTCACGAATCCATTCATCAGATGTATCAACTAATTTTTCCAAATCGAAGTTATTTAAAATCCGGTCAGGCACTGCCATTCCAGTCGAGACAATATGTGCACGTACCACGAATCGGCCTCTTTTCTAAAAAGTATCAGGACGCCACAACCAGTTTGGCGTTTTGCAAGGCTTTTTGAATCTCTGCGATAGGACACCGTTCTGCAGCGGTTCTTGCGGCTCGAATACCACTGGCAATCGCCCGTGGATTTGAACGTCCATGACCGATCAAACAGTGTCCATTGACCCCCAATAAGGAAGCCCCACCGTACGCGGTGTAATCCACTCGCTGCATGGTTTCTTTAAAAAAAGCTATACGATGTTCCTGATCAATATCTTCACCTAAAACATGATCTGTTTCCCATTCCAATGCCCGGGCAAACATATCAACCAGTCCTTCCCCGAATTTCAAAATAACATTTCCAACAAAGCCATCACACACAACCACATCGACCTTGCCCCCCATAATATCCACTCCCTCTACATTTCCAATGAAATTCAAGGGGGCTTCTTTTAATAATTGAGCGGCATTAATCGTAAGTTCATTCCCTTTGCCTTCTTCCTCTCCGATGGAGATTAAACCGACCTTGGGATTTTCCACCTTAAACGCCAGGTGACAATACACCGAGCCCATTACCGCAAACTGAAGCAGATGATGGGGTTTGCAATCAACTGTTGCCCCTACATCCAGCAACAGGCTATACCCATGAAGAGTCGGCATGGGAGCCACAATAGCGGGCCGGGAAATGTTGGGAAGACGGCCAAGTAAAAATAGTGCAAATGCCATGGTTGCACCTGAATTCCCCATCGAGAGCAACGCATCTGCCTCACCGTCCTTGACCAATTTGGTGGCGATGGCAATCGATGAATCTGTCATCTTTTTCACCGCGATGGAAGGAGATAGATGCATATCCACAACAGTTGGAGCATCAACGATTTCAACGCACAAATCGGCACAGAGGGGTTCCAAAGTGGCTTTTTGACCCACTAATAAAATGCCCGTTTCCGTATCCTCTGCCTGAAATAGCCGCAAACCGGCGATGATCTCTTCCGGTGCCCGATCCCCCCCCATGGCATCCAACGCGATTTTCATAGTCTGCCCCTCTCTGAACTAAACGATGAAGCGATCTTTATAAAATCCACAATGTGGACATACACGATGGGGCATTTTCATCCCACGGCAATTGGGACATTCCGTCAAGGAAGACGGTTTAAGGGCTTGATGAGAGCGTCCCATACGGGATTTTGATTTGGATTTTCTGTGTTTTGGATGAGCCATTGTTCCATTCCTCTTAAGGTTAAACGACTTTTGAATGCATTTCTTTTATTATTTTTTCTCTTACTTTGTGGTGCAGGCTTCCAGCCTGCTATAATATAATGCTATAGCAGACAAGAAGCCTGTACCACAAGTAAAATCGTTTTTTAAAGCACTCTTTATAAGATATTTATAATCAATCGGCTTTGAAACCGTATTTTCGTTCTAAATTTTGTTCTACCAACGGTGGTACAAATGCCTTTACATTTCCACCACACGACGCGATTTCCTTAACCAGGCTCGCACGTAAAAAAATATGCTCCTCGCTGGGTGGCATAAAAATCGTTTCGACATCCGCAGCCAACCGGCGATTGGTTAACGCCATCTCAAATTCAAATTCAAAATCAGAAACAGCGCGAAAACCCCGCAGTACCACATGAGCATTCATTTCATGCATGAAATGAACCAACAAACCATCAAAACACTCAACAACAATTTTGCCATCGATGGTTTTTGTTGTTTCGCGTAACATTTCGAGTCGTTCCTCAATGGAAAAAAGAGGAACCTTGCCAGGATTTGCAACGACCGCCACAATCAATTTTTTAAAAATTCTGGCGCCTCGAACAATCAAATCCAGATGGCCGTAGGTTACGGGATCGAAACTGCCAGGATAGACGGCTACGGTATGGGTCATACCCATAAACTCCAAGCGGCTGGTTGCTTCACGAGCTACTGAAAAAAATAAAACTCCGCTTTACCGTAACTCCTTCGATCGAGAAGATGCAAATTTTCTGAGCGGATCGGCGTGCAATTTTCGACAGGCCGCTCAACGATAATGATCCGTTCCGATCCAAGAATCTCGTGCGCAACAAGCACATCCAAGAAATTATCCTTGACCATCCGTGGAGGATCAAGGAATACGATATCCCAATTCGACCATTCGCTGGGATTTTCTCCAAGTTTGAAGACATCGTTGACCCAGACACGGGCCCGGTCACGATCAACCTGAAAATGTTTTAATGTTTCACGGATGGTTTGGGCAATTTGCCCGCTTTTTTCAACAAAGGTTACTCGCTGAGCACCCCGGCTTAATGCTTCTATTCCAACCGATCCGCTACCTGCATATAGGTCCGCAAAGCGCGCATCTATAATTTCATCACCTAATATATTGAATAAGGCTTCACGCATCATTTCACTAGTGGGTTTCAGTGATTTGGTGCGAGGTTTATGTATCATCCGGTTTTTAAACTCGCCGGTTATGATACGCATATATCATCCTGACCAAGAAAGCATTAAAACAAAGATAATAGGCTAATACGTAAGAGGAATTTATTCAAGCGACATGTTTCATTTTTTCCTGAAGCCAGCCAATAATTCGTTCACCGGCCTCCTGAATGTCACTTTCGCTTAAACCATGCCCCAAACTGAATCGAATCCCTTCCAAGGCTTCTTTGTCATTAAAACCCATTGCTTTCAGGACGGGTGAAACATCTGACGCGCCTGACGCACAGGCTGGACCGGTAGAGCAACAAATTCCCTGTTGATCCAGCGCATCAACCACTCGTTCACCTTTCAGGCCAGGTATTCGAATATGTAATGTATTCGCCAACGAATCGATTGAAGAAATGGTCTTTTCAATATGTTTCACCGTTTGAGACGACAAAATTCGCCACAATTTTTCTTTCAAACCTGCCAAATGTTGATTTTGACGATCCCGATTATGCTCCACCCATTGAACGGCGGCCCCAAAACCAACAATACCTGGAACATTTAACGTTCCTCCCCTCATTCCACCCTCTTGCGAACCATGAAAGAGAGGCCCAATTTTCTTGGAACGCCGGTTAATCAAGCACCCCACTCCTTTGGGGCCGTATAACTTATGAGCAGACATCGATATCGCATCAACTCCCCAACTGAAAAACCCACCAGAATAACGGCCAGCCCATTGAGCGGCATCGGTATGGAAAAATGTCGATTTGGCATCCAATTTTTGCGAAATAGCATACAGTGGCTGAATCGCACCGGTTTCATGATTTGCCGCCATGATTGATACGATATCCCAGTTACTTTCAGCATCAAAAAAGGTGACATCAACTTTGCCATCCCTGCCAACGGGGATAAATGCAACATGAGCACCACGCCTTATAAGTTCTTCAGCACAAGCTAAAACACAAGGATGTTCGATTGCACTCACAGCGACCCGAATGGCATTTGGATGAATCCCTTCACGGATCAGATATTGAAAACGCCCCAATAAAGCCAAAAAATTAGACTCGGTCGCTCCACTGGTAAAAATCACGTCATCGGCACTTGCCTGTGCCAATTTAGCAATGGATTGTCGTGATTTCTCCACCTCCAGCCATGCAGCCTGTCCAGCCTGATGGCGGCTGGTGGCATTCGCATAACACTCACTCCAAAAGGGTTGCATGGCTGCTTCAACCTCAGCAAGCATTGGAGTTGTTGCATTGTAATCAAGATAAATGGTTCGCTTCTTTTTAATCATCCTCTCTTTACACAGACGACGTGGCTACATCAGCCACCATCGTTTTTCCAATGGCCTCAACCACAGGAGTCAGCCGTTTCATTAAATCCTGGAAGCTCTGTTCATCCAGGGATTGTGCCCCATCCGACCATGCTTGTGATGGGTTGGGATGAATCTCAAGAATAAGGCCATTACAACCTGATGCGGCGGATGCAAGACTCATGGATAAAACCAGATCCGCTCGTCCAGTCCCATGGCTGGGATCGACAATAATGGGGAGATGTGTCATTTTTTGTAACGTGGGAACAGCATTTAAGTCGAGTGTATTTCGATATTTGGGTTCAAATGTTCGAATCCCGCGCTCGCATAAAATAACATTGCTATTTCCAACGGAGGCTATATATTCCGCAGACATCAACCATTCCTCGATAGTTGAAGACATCCCTCGTTTCAACAAAACAGGCTTTGTGGTTGATCCTAATGATTTTAGCAGCATAAAATTCTGCATGTTTCTGGCGCCAATTTGAATAACGTCTGCATAACGGTCCACCACTTCCAGATGATGAGCATCCATCAATTCGGTCACCACCGCCAAACCATATTCATGACGTGCTTCTGCTAATAATTTCAATCCTTCTTCCTCTAACCCTTGAAAACTATAAGGAGAAGTTCTCGGCTTAAAGGCGCCACCACGCAAAAATGAAGCACCGTTTTCTTGCGCAATGCGAGCACATTCAAAAATTTGATCCCGTGTTTCCACCGAACATGGTCCAGCCATCATGACAAATGCTGAACCCCCGATAGTCACTTTGCGCTTACCCTCTTTCCACTCAAATTCCACATCGATCAGGGTATCCGGACGAGTCATGCCTTTGCGCATTTCACGGCAGACCAACTTAAATGGAGGAAGTATATACTCAACCTTATCGACCATCTTTTGGCTGCTTAAGCGTTCATAAAGACCCGCTTTGCCGCGTTCATCACCCACGGCAGCCAGAACGGTCAAATTGGTCCCATGAATGGGATGAACCGTATATCCAAAATCCTCAATAATGGATTCAACATTTTCAATATCTTCTTTTGTGGCATTGGAATTCATGGTTATAATCACAGTATCACCTCAGTCCGATCAAATATTTTGTGGTATCGATGAAAAAGAATGGTTTAGATTTTATTTTTTTTGATTTTACCCAGAAGGGTGTCATACACACTTTCAGGCCGGCATTTCAATAAATCCAGTTGATATATGCCAAACATGACAAATCATTAAGCCGGAATAAACTTATCCAGCGAATTTTTCACTAACACCTTTGCCGAATGTTGGAACGATAAAAGCTGATTATTCGAAGATGTCGACACGGTATGTCATTTAAATAGGATAATTCATCTCTATACCGAAAGTATTCATTATAAAACCAATCCTGGATTATTGAAGGACACTGTCTGTTATGAAAATGGTTTCAATTTGTCTGAGTTCAAGCCTACTACGCTATTTCTAACCCTCCTCACGCATTTTTTATCACTATTCGCGTCTATTCGCTCCCAATAATGATGATAATGGCAGTGTGTTCGAATGTTATTATAAGCCAATGGTTCATTTTTTATCCAATCTATTAAATATCGTCTTCAAGTAAAGTTTTTTTAATTCATTTCCTTGCTTTCATTTTAAGCCTATATTACCCTTAACCCATTCAACCGGAGGCACCTATTGTGATGAACACGTTAAAAACCTTTATCACGTTTGGATTTTTTCTATTCTTAATCAATACACCCCATGCTCAGCAGGAGAACTCAACCATGCTTCATGGCGCTTTCCAGCCGTTTGACTATCCCTTACCCGCTAATTCCAATGAATGGGAATCGAAAAAAGCAGAGCTAAGAAAAACCTTAAAACATCATTTCGGGAACCTTCCCCTCCTGTTCACTCCAAAACCGGAAATTTTATACACCAAATCGCAGGATGGATATACCCTGGAAAAATTCACTTTCGACAACGGTGTTGGCCATACTGTGTATGGCTATCTCGTTATTCCTGATAAACGGGAAAAACCTGCGCCTGCCATCCTTTATAA
Source organism: uncultured bacterium (assembly GCA_964517495.1). Classification (GTDB taxonomy): domain Bacteria; phylum Hinthialibacterota; class Hinthialibacteria; order Hinthialibacterales; family Hinthialibacteraceae; genus CAZFER01. Next base: position 81,566 of record CAZFER010000016.1, read on the forward strand.
CCACTATCACGGCGGGCAATATGACAACGGCAAAGAAGAGATATTTAAATCCTGGCCCACCGACACCCCTCCTGCCAAAGCATTCGCCGACCGAGGCTACGTGGTGATGGCTATCGACGCTTACGCTTTCGGCGAACGCACCCACCAAGGCCCCGCCGGCCAGCGTGAATCCGGTGGAAGAACCGAAAGCGCCTTGTTTAAAAGCTTTCTGTGGCAAGCTACATCCCTGTGGGGTATGATGGTCCGTGATGACCAACTGGCGCTTAATTACCTGATTTCCCGTCCCGAAGTGGATCAGGACCGAATCGGTGCAACCGGCATGAGTATGGGCAGCACCCGCACCTGGTGGCTATCCGCCCTCGATCCACGTATCAAAGCCTCTGTGTGTGTCGCTTGCCTTACCCGATACCAGGATTTGATCAAAGAGGGTGAGGTTAACAAGCACGGCATTTATTATTATGTTCCCGATCTACTGGATACAGGTATCGATATGGAAGCGGTTGTAGGTTTGATCGCCCCCCGCCCCCTTCTTACTTTGACCGGTGATCAGGATGGCGGCTCCCCCATCAGTGGAGTAAACCACATCAACACCTTTGTCCAAAAAGTTTATGACCTTTACGGTGTGTCTGATCAATTCAAGGGCTTGGTTTACCCTGGCGTAGGCCACAAATACACGCCCGAAATGTGGGAAGAAACCTTGGCATGGTTTGAAAAGCATCTGAAATAGAAATGAATAACAATTTTAAATATGAATCATGAAAGGTTATTTGATATGAAATCACCCTGCAACATTTTATATCACACCATTCGCTGGATCTCCTTGATTTTAATAACCTTACTGGCGGTTTCTTCCTACGGAAACGATACCGTCCGCATGTGGGAGGAATCCCTCGTTTTGCCCACTTATCAAATGGGTGAGAATGAAGTCAATCCCATCTTCCGGCGTCCATTATCCTATCAAGGAGCCAGCAAGGTCATTTATCCCTATCCCTTGCAGGATAAATTAACCAATAATCGTGAAGATCAAATCTATAAAGCGTTATATCTGGAAAATAAATACATCAAATTATGCATCCTCCCCGAGTTGGGAGGCCGCCTGTTTTATGCCACAGATAAAACCAACGATTACGAAATATTTTACCGCCAGCATGTTATCAAACCCTCCCAAATCGGGATGCTGGGGGCATGGATTTCTGGTGGAATCGAATGGTGTGTCTTTCATCATCATCGCGCGTCCACCTTTTTACCCGTCAACTATCGCCTGGTCTCAAACGATGATGGCAGCAAAAGCATCTGGATTGGTGAAATCGAACCACGCCATCGCATGAAATGGAGCATCGGCATCACCCTTTCCCCGAATTCATCACTCATCAAAGCCACCATACGGATGTACAACCGCACCGATTACACCCACTCAATCCTATATTGGGCGAATGTCGCCACCCACGCCAACGATGATTATCAAATTTTCTTCCCACCCAGCACTGATTTTGGTGTGTTTCACGCCAAGAACGAATTTGTACATTGGCCCATCGCACGCACTCGTTATCGTGGTGTCGATTATAGAGGAGTGGATTTAAGCTGGTGGAAAAACCATCCCAAACCGGTATCCATTTTCGCCCATGATTTAAAAGACGGTTTTTTAGCCGGTTATGATCACGGCCAGGAAGCGGGTGTCGTCCATGTGGGAAATCCTCATATCGTTACCGGTGCGAAATTATGGGAATGGGGGCCGGGTGAAGAAGGCAGCATGTGGGACACCAAAGTATTAACCGACAGCGATGGCCCCTACGCCGAATTAATGACAGGCGCATACTCAGACAACCAACCCGATTACAGCTGGATAAAACCCCACGAAACCAAAGAAGCCATTCAACATTGGTATCCCCTTCGTGATCTCGGTGGAGTAAAAGCAGCGAATACCAAAGCCGCAATCAATCTGGAAGCAAGGGAAAATGGCAACCTTAAGTTCGGAGTCAATGTCACTGAACCATATCCCGATGCTCGAATTATCCTTTCCGCAAATGACACCGTTTTGTTCGAAAAACAAATCGACATCGATCCCGCCCACCCGTTCATCCATACGATAGAAATCTCAGATTCATTAAACAAATCCAACCTTGAATGCGCACTTTATACCAAAGACAACGAGTGCTTGATCCGTTATCAACCTGTCATAAAAGATGTCCCCGATGAATTGCCCGATACGGTACAACCTCCCGCTTCACCTGAAAAAATTGAAACCATCGAAGAACTCTACATAACCGGATTACGTATCAAGCAATTCCATAATGCACGCCTCAATCCCCATGATTACTTTTTGGAAGCGCTTCAACGTGATCCTTCCGATTCACGATGTAATATCCAAATGGGCTTGGATGCCACTCAACGCGGTTTATACGACAAAGCTGAGACATACTTTCAGACCGCCATTGATCGGCTTTCCAAAAATTATACCCGCCCTCGGGATTGTGAAGCATACTACCAATTAGGTTTAATTCAAAAACGAAAAGACAACCCCCAAGCAGCGTATGACAATTTATACCGCGCTGTGTGGGATTTCGAATTCCGTGCTGCAGCCTATTTCAAGCTCGCCGAGATTGCCTGCTTGCAGAATAATTATGATGAAGCCCTCGACCATATAAATAACAGCTTGGCTGTCAATGCTCTCGATCCAAAAGCATTGGGACTAAAGAGTGCCATCTTACGGCACCTGGATCGCCACCAAGAGGCATTACGTGGTGTAAATCAAGCCCTTAAACTCGATCCTCTTGGTTTTCTGGCTAAACACGAGCGAATCATATCCCTCGAAACGCTGAATCGAAATAAAAGGTTAAGTAAAGAGACTGCATCTTTTATAAAATTACTAAAAGATGATCCGGAATCGTATCTTGAAATGGCGGCTGATTATATCAACGCCGGCTTTTGGAACGAAGCACTCAACATATTAAACCGTGCCGTTGATCTTCAAAAAGATGGTTTGAGTGATTATCCCACCATCCATTATTACCTGGCATATTTATATCACCAAAATGGGAACAAGGAGAAAGTGGAAACATCACTCAAAACCGCCCAACAATGTCCTACAGACTACTGTTTCCCCTTTCGCCTGGAAACCATCGACATCCTGCAATTTGCCCTGGATAACAATTCACACGATGGACGTGCCAAATATTTCATGGGCAATCTCCTCTATGACCGTCAGCCAGAAAAAGCGATCGAGTATTGGGAACAAAGCGTTAACGCTGAACCAACCTTGGCCATCGCCCACCGCAACCTGGGCTGGGGATACTATTACGCCCTGGATGATATAACCAAAGCCATCAAATCATACCAACGCGCCGTGCAACTTAATCCAACCGACGCCCGTTATTACTACGAATTGGACCGGCTGCATGAACGCAACGGCACCTCAATCGCCCAACGCCTCGAACTGCTTGAAAACAACCATCAGGCCATTCAAACCAGTGAACCCGCTTTAATCCGTGAAATTATGGTTCTCGTGCAGGCGGGAAAATACGATAAAGCCATTGAGTATCTCAACACCTATTATTTCCACATTCAAGAAGGTAATCGCCGATTGCATGATACGTTTGTCGATGCCCATCTATTGCGAGGCCTGCACCGGTTTCATGGTGGCGATTATCAAAAAGCCCTTGATGATTTCTTGATCGCCAATACCTATCCCGAAAATCATCAGGTAGGACGTGATCCAAACTATAACCGAAATGCTGAAATCGACTGCCTGATCGGTTTTGCCTATCAAGCGTTGAATAAATTGGAAAAAGCCAATACTCATTTTCGCCAGGCCGTCGAACATTCAATCCATAGTTACGATGATCCCACCTATCTCTATTACCAGGGAGTGGCCTATCGTGAGTTGGGAGAAGAAGAAAAGGCAAACCACCAATTCTCTCAATTGGAAAAAGCCGGCAAACGTATTCTCGACCGTGCCGATCAAACCGACTTCTTCACCAAATTCGGTGAAGGTGATCCAGCCAATGTGCGTAAAGCAATAGGCCATTTGGCCATCGGCCTCAGTTATGAGGGCCGCAATAAACCAAAACAGGCAAAAGCCTCTTTCAAACAAGCCATTCAAGCCGATATCAATAACCTCTGGGCACACTACTACTTGGAATATGGGTCAGGACGTCAATAAAACCACACTTTGTAATAAGCGCATGGTGCTTTGGAGTACCTCCTATGCCCCATGTGCTTTTCTAATACAGGGAGGGCAAGGCTCCCGCCGAGCCGTTTCCACGTATAACGGCTGGGCAGGAGCCTCGCCCCCCCCTTTAACATAATGACATTGGGGGTTGACTCTATGTGTCAACCCATTTGTCAAGACAATCTCTGCGTGTTCGTCCTATGGTGTGACAACGCATTCAAAAGCATCTTGATGAGTGTTCGTCCACATTAAAATTCAACCCTCATGATCTCACCGCTTCTGAATTAAACGCCATCGTCAAGTTTGCCCGGCTACTGCTTGAACGACCAATTCCAAACCGTGTTTTATTGGAACGAACCTCATGGGATACGACCAAAAGCCGGATTCAATCATGGATCGAAACCGGACAAAAAAGGGATAAAGGGCGCAATCTTATTTTTTCCCATTTCAAAGAGGCTATTTTATCTCAGGATCTTGATGAGATACATGAAAATCTGAATCGAATGCTTTCCTCCTCCCCGCCCATGTCATGGTGGTATTGGTTTAAGTGTTTTCGTGCCTTAAAACGATTGGCAAAACAAAAACTCCCTGCAAGCAAAAAGTGGATTGAGTATATCGAAACCGCCCAAACCGTTAATCAATGCAACCGTGAACTCGAACATGACCAGCATGAAGCCACCCAGTGCCTTGGCGAACTCTGGCACGGTGGCGAAGCCAATTGGGAAACAGTACAACAACACATGCATTGGGTTGACCGGTTTCGAAATCTTTGGTCTTTCATCCCTGCACAGGATTTTGATGCGAAAAAACAAATCAAAGACCGCTGGATTCAACTGGCAACGGATATGCGCGATCAAGTCAAATCAGATTCCGCCCTTGGTAAAACATTGGCACAACTGGCTACGGAACATAATGCATTGGAATCAAAACGCCATGAACTGAATGAATGCCTTCACTTAAATGAAAATCTATTCTGGGGAGATCCAGAAGAGAAACAATTCCTTTCCCGTATCGAATCATCTATTCAAAAATGCCTCAATAACCAAAAGCAATTTGCACCATGGTGTGGTTATGTTGACCGCCGCCAAAAGATGAAAGACGTGGAACTCGATAATCTAGTCCAGCGTTTTGAAGAAGACGGTTTCCCCATTGAAAAAATGATTCCTGTATTTGAACATTCCTTCTATCGCCACTGCTGGAACCACATACTTGAAATATATCCCGAATTCAGCCAATTCCAAAGTTACGAACAGAACCGCAAAATCAAACGGTTTAACGAACAAGATCGACAATATTTAGGTTTAGCCCGACAACAGGTTCAAAGCCAACTCAGCCAGGATGTCCCCAATCTTGAACATGCCACCGATCATTCCGGAACCGGAATCATCCGCCGTGAAATCAAGAAAAAACAAAGGCACAAACCCATACGAAAATTAATTCAAGAAGTCGGTCCCACTATATTCAAAATCAAGCCTTGCTTTTTAATGAGCCCTCTCTCAGTCGTCCAATATTTGGACCTGGAACTTCAACCCTTCGACATGGTCATTTTTGATGAAGCCTCCCAAATTCCCGTCTGGGATGCGGTCTGTACATTGGCACGAGGAAAACAGGCCGTCGTTGTTGGGGATAGCAAACAATTACCTCCCACCAATTTCTTCGAAAAAACAATTGATGTGGATAATACCGAACAGGGGAATGAAGATGATATTCAGGATATGGAAAGCATTCTCGACGAATTTGAAGCCTCCAATTTTCCTAACTATCGCCTGCGCTGGCACTATCGAAGCCGCCATGAACACCTCATTGCGTTTAGCAATTATCAATATTACGACAACCACTTGATTACATTCCCTTCCGCCCGGGAAAAACATCCTCACCTGGGCGTTGATTTGATCCATCTGCCGGATGCGATTTATGATCGCTCCAAAACCCGGACCAACCAACTGGAAGCGGAAGTGATTGTTGAAAAAATCATCGAACAGCTTAACAATCCAGAACGATGCCATAAAAGCATTGGCATTGTAACCATGAACCAGGCCCAGCAAACCTTAATCGAGGATCTACTGGACAAAGCCCGCCGGGAGAACCCGGACATTGAACGATTCTTTAACTCAGGGAATGACGATCAGTCCGTGCCAGAAGCAATCATCATCAAAAATCTTGAAAATGTGCAAGGCGATGAGCGCGATATCATCTTCCTCTCCATCACCTATGGCCCCGATTCCCATGGAAAAATCTCGATGCACTTCGGCCCCATGAATCGCGATGGAGGCGAGCGTCGATTAAACGTGGCCATAACCCGGGCACGTGAGAAAGTGTATCTGGTTAGTTCATTATTAGCGGAACAAATTGATACAAGCAAAACACGCTCGCGGGGTGTTCGAGATTTAAAAACCTATTTGGAATACGCCCAAAAAGGCCCTAAAGCCATTGCTGAAGCCTTAATACTTTCAGAAAATCATGATTTTGAATCACCACTTGAAAAAGAAATATTTTCTGAATTGACCGCTCGGGGCTGGAACGTGGATACACAGATCGGATGTTCAGGCTATCGAATCGATATCGCCGTAAAACATCCCCAAGAGCCTGGACGCTATTTATTGGGGATTGAATGCGATGGAGCCTTCTACCACACCTCACGAGTCGCACGAGAACGCGACCGGTTGCGCGAAACAGTTTTAAGCTCTTTAGGCTGGAATATCCATCGTGTCTGGTCAACCGATTGGTGGCGGGATCGGGAAAGTGAAATGAATAAAATTGAAGACAATTTAAATCGCTTACTAAATCTCTCCACATCATCTAAACCTAAATCGATTGTAATTAAAAAAACCACACATCCTGTCCCGGGAAAACCAACAGAACCAGAGCCTCAACAACGCTACGCCCATCAAAGTGTTTCAACCCCAACACCGTCCAAACCAGCTTTACCCCCAAACGCCGAGTATTTTAAACCATTTGATGAACAGGCATATGTTATACACGCCGATGCAAAAGATTTCCACGAAAAATCCTCTAACAAATTGATAACTGATTTGATTGTAAAAATTGTAGAAACAGAAGGTCCAATCGTATTCGAGCGCCTTGCCCGCCTGATTTCCCGCGTATGGGGAATTAGCCGGAAGGGTAGCCGTATTCAAGAGCGTATAAAACAACGCATCCCCAAACGGTCAATTTACTTCTTCGAAGATCGAGGACACCAGTTCTATCATTTGAAAAAACGCCCCCTTGAAGACCTGACAGGATACAGAATCCCACAAAATGACAAAGATGAAAAACGTAAGTTCGAAGAAATTCCTACCAAAGAAATCCAAAATGCAGCCATTTCAATTCTAACTCAACAGGTTCAAATCCCCAAATCAGACCTCATTCTCGAAGTCGCCCGAACCTTTGGTTACCAACGAGCCGGCACATCATCCAAAAATGAAATTGAAACTTGCATACAAATATTAATTCAAGATGGAAAGATTATCGATGATGAAAACCAATACCTATTGCCATAACAACCTTATTCCCATTTAGAGCATTAACGCGCATGAATCGAGGATATACCCCCATTTTGAGGTATATGCAGGTAATCCGGCAACACACACAACGTCTCCCCATGCTGCCCGATAGCCCGATAGGCCCCATTCAATATTTCAAGCGCATCCTGCACTTTTCTCGGTGAGGGGAATAGGCTGGAATTCTTCAGGCAGAGTTGTTTGAGTTTATCCTTGGGGATGCACAAACCCAAACGGCAGAATTGTTCATATATAAAAAAAAGCTGCTTGCGAGTATCCGTATCGGTTTCATAATCCAACACTTCCTTCAAGGGCGCCAACGCCTCACGCCGGGCATCCGGTGAAAGCCGGTCCTGCTCTTTCACCATCAAGGCCTCTTCCAGGGCCAAAGCACGGCGCAAATCATTGACAAAATCCTTCTGCGTCATCGCACGCTTGCTTAACTTTTGCCTCGAAAGCCCCAGTTCAACTGCGCGCCTCAATACATTCTCTCGAATATTGAAACCCCAGTGCGCACGATAAAGCCGGGCATAATTCTCCTTGAGAAAATTAACCGTCTGTTTTAAATGCTCTAACGAATGATTCTTCCGCGTACGCGCATAGGCTTCCGCGGTATCCCGGCTGACCCCCTCTTGATTCACCAAATAATTACATATTGATATCTCCGCCTTGCTTTGCGCCTGACCATTTTTTCGTAGAAGCTTTCGAATGGTTCGTTTCCCCCCCATCAAATCCGATATCGCCAACTTGCCATTCGCCAGTTTTAGCAAATTTTTCATGGTCTGATAGGTGGCTCGGGCCGAAATATAATCCACTTGCTGCGGAGAAGCCCCTAATTTCAACAACAAATCACGACGCTTTTCATAATCAGACTGCCGCTGTTTGCTCCTCTGAAGATGCTCTTTCAAACGTGAATAATTGGCCTTCAACCGATTTGGCTCTACATAACGTAATTCAGCCATCAGCAAATCAGTCTTCTTCTTCAGCATATCCATGCTTGATTGGCTGACCAAAAACTCCAGATCATTCTCCGTAAAAGGAGGGCATACCTTGTTCCCATCCGCTAATTTTTCCAAAAATTCATACTTTTCTCGCCGGTCATTCGGCCACAGATTCCCACGTTTGGCCCGGGCACTTGATCGATTCTTGACTTTTACCATCGAAAGGGTCAATTCCGGTGTATGAACAAATGATCCCACATCCCGATACAATGCGATTTTCTTACTGAAACGCTTAACCGCATCAGCATTTTGAAACCGGTCATCCACTTCAAGTTGTTCCATCAGTTCCCGGCATTTCTCTTCCCCGCCAGCTAAAACATCATCGAGAAAGTTTATATGCTTCTGCAAAAGAAAATCCGCCAAATATTCTCGAATATGCCGGCTTACACGCCGATAAATCTCTTCATTTTCCGGATTTTTTTGGATCATGTCGGTTTCAACGTCATGAACAACGTCCAACACCGCTTTGGCATCATCATCTTTTGTGATGGGATGAGGTAATTTGATTGAATTCTCTTTGAAATATTTTCTTACTTTTTCTTTCGATTGTTTGTAGGTTTGAACCTTTTTTTCATCAATTGATTCGATAGACCTCATAAAACTGCTCTTCATTTTTTTCCATTTTGATGTGTCCACCCCGAATATTAATGGAAAATTCTTATTGGAGTATTGCTTCTGCCTTACCATAACAAAATAGATCCCCCTTATCTAATATAAATAATATGAGGCACTTAAATCAATTTCCCCCTAAAATGGGAACCTTGGCCTCATTTAATTATACCTAATAATGAGTATATTTGTCAATAAAGTAATTTATAAATTACATTATTTATTTAATCAAATTTATAAATTTTAATTGATTTTTGAAAAAAATGAGCAGAAATTAACTTTATTCAGTACCTAAGCGTTTTGATTTATCAAAATTAAGAGGGTTTATTAAGCAGAATTCAGTTTTCATGGATGACTTGCAAATAAAGAAATTTTGAGGTGCTTAATTAAAGAAAATAGATTAATGCAGATATGATCGCTTACCAATTTGGAGTTTTTTTATTAGAATTGATCACATCAAATTATCAATCCCAATTAGAGTTACAAAAATTATATTGAAAAATACATATAAGCAACTCACAACACTGAAGTTAAACCACAATCATGATCATTCAAAAGCAAATAATCCATAATGTATTAGTCCTCCAACTGGAAGGGGAGATCACTATGGAAACCTTTCAGGAGTTTGTTGAATTCATGAACGATGTTGTCAAACACAAAATCCCCCGTATTCTGTTGAATTTCTCTAAAATAGATTATATCAACAGTTTAGGTATAAGGGCGTTGATGCGAATCATCATGGAAACTCAGGAAAACAACGGCCACTTGGCTTTCTGTGGCTTAAATCAGCATCTCATCGATACCTTTGAAACTATCAGCCTCGACAAAGTCATTAAATTCTTTGAAGAAGAGAACGATGGGATCGAATATTTAAAAAATTAATAAAGTTCCCAGTTCCCCACCGAGGTAATGGCATCATTAAAGAAGGTGTAAACCTGGCCATTATATGCATTGGCCGCTCCACCCACATCGTTGATGGAACAAAGCACCGCAATATCCGTATCTCCATCATCATCAAAATCATCCTTCACCGCATATCGCGGTTCTTCTTGCAATTCATGGGAACTGATCTCAGTAAAATTGCCAAATCCATCATTTTCATAGATACGTAACGTTGGAACCTGAAGATTTCCATCAGGTGTCTCCACAATCTCCTGAACGGTGACCGCAAAATCATCATCCCCATCCATATCGTAATCCTCGGCAAGTACAAAAAATGCAACACCAGGTGTGGGAATTATTTTTGAGCGGGAAAAACGGGTTCCATTAAATTGATACGTGGCAACGAATGCATTTTCCCCCGAAAAAGAGACAAAATCCATATCACCCACTATCGCGACGATAATATCCGTCTCCCCATCACCATCAAAATCCCCCGTATCGATCGACCAGGGCTTATTTTCCAACAAGATAAACTTGCTCTCGTCATATTCCACACCGGATGATGTTCCTTTAAAGTAATCAATTTTGGGATCTTCTATAACCAATTCACCTGAGAAACCACTTAAACCAAGGGTACCTTGATCAATTCCCACCACATCTTTTAAGCCATCATCATCAAAGTCAGAATAAACAAAATGAACAATACTACCCACAATCGTTTGAGAACTAAGGCCAACAAATTCTCGATTTCCCAAATTCAAATAAGGATAAATCCCCCCATCTGTCTGGCCGATAAAATCAGGGCGTAACACCAAATTCCCATTGTTTCCGACCAGGATATCATTGACGCCGTTGTTGTTGATATCCGCGACTTTCACCCATGATGGCACACCCCAAATCCCAAAGGCTTTTTGCTCAAGGCTTCCATCTTCATTAAAGAAGATGGTGATGATTTCCGCGCCATCATAAGGAACTTCAGATGAATCACCAACTTTTTGAATATGAGCCAGGACAATATCATTCCGCCCATCATCATCCAGATCACCGATATCCACAGCAACGGGGTGTTTTTTCTCTTGTTCCAATTGAATCTCTTCAAACTGGCCAAAGCGTCCGCTGCCATCATTATAGGCCACCGAAACGGAATGGCTGAACATATTGGCAACTGCCAAATCGGGATGGCCATCACCATTCAAATCCCCCGAAGCAATGGTTGAGCCTCGAAGCCCCACACCAAATATCTGGCCAAAATTCATCTTGATTTCAGCAAATCCTGCATCAACAAATAAGCCGGCAAAACATACAAGTAATCCAATACGTTTAAGAAAAGATTTGTACCAAACCATAATAGTCATCCCTCCACGGATGTTTTCTTGTTTTTTTATCATAATATTAATTTCAATTAACAATTTAGTGATTTTGTCACAAATTGTCACTAACAATTTTTTGCCGTTTATTTCATGATACACTATATTTAGAAACACAAGATAAACATCATAGGGAATTCACGCATGGCATTCACTCTAAAATAATGAGATTGAGTAACTGATAATGAAATCAATAATGAGTGGAAAACACAGAAACTCAAAGCTGTCCGCATTCACCCTGATTGAACTGCTGGTGGTGGTAGCCATTATCGGAATATTGGTTCTCATCGTCGTGCCCAATTTCCTCAATGCCATGATACGTTCCAAAGTTGCCCGTAGCCAGGCGGATATCAAATCTGTCTCCAATGCTCTAATGATGTACCGTACCGATCATAATGCCCTGCCGCCTCTAAAAATTGGAGGTGGCAGCACCATCATGCTCAAACCCATCCATGTCACATTGCTCACTCCTCTCACCACACCAACTTCGTATATGAGTGCGGGCTCGGCCCGAAGTCCGTTTTCCGATTATCATGGCTATTGGTATTACGGCCGCGAGTACTTTGTTCAAAGCGTCGGCAATGGAAGTGATATTTATCGCGATTTCTATTGGAACGATCCCACCAAACCAGAACGAGCCGAATGGATGATTTCCACTCTAGGCCCCAACACCAAGCAATGGGGCTATGAAGTTATCAATGAAAATGAAGTCCTCTTTTACGATTACAGTCCCACTAACGGCCTTACCAGCCGAGGCATCATCCAGCAACATGGTATGTAAATCCTGCTGGTATTGCTTTTATCGCAAGAACGGTACTATATTAATTACTCCGTAGGCAAATACCGGGATTGATTCCTTTCAAACTCTTCAACCGCCCGGTTTAAATCATCCGGCGTTCCCATATCCAGCCATCGCCCATTAAAGGGATAAACATTCACAGGCTCATTGGCTTCCAGCAACTTAAACATAAGTTGATCAAAACCAAGGGGTTGATCATATGGAATGTATTCAAGGATCCGTGGATCAAATATATAAATACCCATGCTAACATCATAATCAAACTCAGGTTTTTCATGAAAACCCTGCAGGCGATGATTGCCATCATATTCCAAAACCCCAAGCGATATTTGAACATGCCGCTTGCATGTCGCAATCGTGGCAATCGTCCCACTCTCCACATGGTTTTGATATAAAGCTTCAAAATCCAGATCTGATAACAAATCGCCATTCATCACCAAAAAGGGTTCATCCAAATTTTTTATCTTCGATAAAGGGCCTATCGTATTCAACGGCTTATCTTCTTGCGAATAATCAATACTCACACCCCATTTGCTTCCATCCCCCATAACAGCCATGATCAGATCGGCATGGTAACCAACTGCACACGTTATGTTATTGAATCCTTTACCAGCCAACTGACGTACCACTATTTCCAGGATCGATTGCTCTCCAATGGGAACAAGGGGCTTGGGGATTACCAATGTATATGGATATAAACGTTTCCCCATCCCACCAGCCAAAATCACTGCTCTCATTCTTCTTTTGCTCTCCCTGTTTGGAATAAGGCGCAATTGTACTCTTTTTATCCTCCAATGGGTAGGATTTAAATCCTAAAACAACAATTTTTCATTGAAAAAAAAATCCTGAAATTTGACTCTAATCCATTCATTTTATTTAAAATACCTTAAATCCAGCAACTTTTCATATCTATTTATTGCTTACATTTTGCTTGATAAAATAAATGTTTGGAATAAAATGAAATCATGTTATTCAGAAAATCATCTGGGTTTAATCGGCAAAAAGTGATTTTCTTTCGTATTTTCCATTGACCAAGAAGCCACTTTGAATATACTTAACTTTAGTGATCAACTTGATATTATTTTTCCTTGATTCATATTAAAAATTTGCACCCCCGAGGAGGAGTCGCTTCCCCCCAACGCCGAACCGGCGACTCCTCCTCTCCCCCCATATTTTAAAAAAGCCTCTGCAATCACAGAGGCTTTTCTCTTTTATACATCGACGCGTTATTCCTTAAATGACAGAATCCTCAAATCCAGGTTACCAATAAGCCGCATAATGTTCGCTTGTGAATCCAAGGAGCCTTCAGCCAACTTGATATGGGCAGCATCCATCTGGATTCGATTTAAGGTTGAATCGATTGGATACCATTCTCCATTGACATAAACCTCATTCCAGGCGTGGTAATAAAACCCATCGTCCTGATAAACAAGGCCAGCACAGATTTTTGTTGGAATACCAATCGAACGGGAGATGGCAGCCAATAAGGTCGAATGTTCATTACAATCCCCCCGCATGGAATTCAGGACTTCCAAAGCGGAAGGCATGGTGGGCCGCATTTCCTTTTTGATAGACCGGTATAACCATTCAGCGATTTGTTCTGCAGCCTCCCAGGGATTCTCCGCATTTCCCGTGATTTCCAAGGCCTTTTTCTGTATCTTTGGATGCGAGGACTGAATAAGTGGAGAGTCGCTCAGGTATTCCTCCAAGAAGGGATCCTCAACCTTATAAGGAGGTGGATTTGTGGATGAAAGAAATTGAAGTGGGCCATAGTCCATTTTGTGAACCGAAAGGACAATCTTCCCCTCATCTTCACTTTCTAACTTTTGAATTTCACCATCCAACATCAAATCGGCTTTTTCTGCCCCTTCAACTTCCACCACTAATTCCGTTACTTGAGCAGGATTTGGCAACTTGACATCGGTTATGATGCGGGATGACTCGATTAAATCGGGAATCCCCATCTCGGCTTGCGATCCATTCAAATCTTCAGAAGCGGAGTGCAAATCCAATGCCTTTTCTTTCGGTTCTTTGATAGCCACAAACTCCATTCCCGAAATCTGGGTTGTATCTTTATATAATTCACCCTTTTGGCTTATCCAAGAGGTTGAATTTAATCCTTTATAACTCACGTTGATTTTATAGGCTTTTACCTCTTCTCCATCATTGATCTCAATAACTTCATTCCCTTCCACTTTAGCTGTAATCGTTCCAAACGACATCGTCATGGGATCAAACACTGAGTAGGTTTCAGACTTTCCCTCCTCCATGCCTTCACGAGCGATTAATAAATGAACCATTTCAGGATGGTAAAGCGGTTCTTTCAAAGGGAAACTTTGCTCCGATTCATTCCCTTCGGAGACCGTGGTCAATTGAAGCGTATCGTGTTCCACATCACCCTTTATATATATTTTTTGGCCACTCGATTCAAAATCATATCGAATTGAACGCAGGGAAAGGTCCTCGTTGACTTCACCAAAATGACGAATACTGATATCAAAGGATATCCCCATCGCTTTAACCAACAATTTCGTTTCCGCTTGGAAAACAAAATATTTCCCCGGCAACTTAGTCAGCGATTCATCACTGTCTTCCTTTAAAATGAAATGGGAATACCCCATTTTTTGGCCGCCAAGATAATAACTGAGGTAATCATTTCGCATAATTAACGCCCCATCGTTTACATCCACATAGGCTTCCTCTTCCAAAAACGAACGGCTGACCACCTCATCATGCAGCAACCATAATGAAAGCACCCACAAGAGTCCCAATAACGGAGTTGATCGATGTTTAAATACGCTCTTCATAATTCGTCTTTTCACCTTTAACTACCCTATTCTCCTATTTGCCTTTATAAGGCATGATATGTTGGAGTACACTTTATAAAAAGTGATCTATTTTATCTATACACTAATACATTAGCCTGGATTCGCCATGAAAACAATTAACACCTATTCTATTTCATCATTCATTGTAGGAATAAGCATCTTTGTCTCAGCTTGTTCCAAAGAAGAAATCCCTATAAAACCCGAATTTTCCCAACCAAATGTCGTCTTGATTAGTATCGATACCTGCCGTATCGACTACCTCGAACCTTATGGGGGAACCCTGGTCAAAACCCCCAATCTTTCCGCTCTCGCCGAGGATGGCCTGGTTTTTGAAGATGCTGTTACTTCTGTCCCCCTTACCCTGCCCGCCCACACTTCCCTTTTAACCGGCCTGCATCCTATTCAGCATGGGGTTCGTGATAACTATAACAATACCTTGAGCGAAGCCGCTGTAACTTTGGCTGAACTATTCCATGAGAATGGCTACACCACCGCCGCAGCTGTCGCAACCCTTTTACTCTCCCGCCGCTCTGGCCTGGCACAGGGATTTGACGACTACGATGATGTTTTCTCATCAAATGAATCGATCACTTATAACCCTATAGTGGAACGAAAAGGGGATGAAGTCGTGGCTTCAGGCCGAAACTGGCTCGAGCAACATCAGCAGAAGGAATCCCCATCCCCCTTCTTTCTCTTTCTTCATTTTTATGATCCCCACACCGTTTATAACCCTCCCCCACCTTACCGATCACAATATAAAGACAATAAATACGCGGGTGAAATTGCTTTTGTTGATGATTGCATCGGACAACTTGTCGATGAATTCAAAAAACAGGGATTGTATGACGATCTCTTACTCGTGGTGGTTGGCGATCATGGCGAAGGTCTTGGTGACCACAAAGAAAAAACTCACGGTTTGTTTCTATATGAAGAATGTGTCCGCGTTCCCATGATTTTCAAACTTCCGGAATCCTCTGAACAGTCCGGACGCAGAATCAAACAAAGCGCCATCCTGCAGGATGTGTTGCCAACTCTCGCTGAACTTTGTGACCTGGGAACAGTCCCCACCAATGGAATTAGCCTTGTCCCTTGGTTATTCGAGGAAAAAGAACCCTCCGATCGTTGGTCGGTGCTGGAAACCCAATACCCCCTGACTTACAACTGGAGCCCCCTCTTTGCCCTGCGTAATCAGGAATGGAAGTACATCCATGCACCCGATGCGGAATTTTACCACTTGAGTGTTGATCCAAAGGAAAAGAACAGCCTTTATCATGACCTCCCGGAGAAGGTCAAACCCATTCGCAGCCAGTTGGAAGAACGGTTGGTCGAATTATCTCAAAACATCCCCTTCGAACCAACTCAAAACCTGGCCGTCGCCAACTCGGAAGTGCTGGCATCCCTCGGGTATGTCGGTGGGAGTGGAAGTGATCCCCAAAATGGCAATAAAGTCTTACCCGATCCCAAATACAAAATCGAGATTCACAATCTAATCGACCGTGGTTTAATGGATTTATCGACTGGTAACTTGGAGGAAGCCCAACAACGCTTTATCAAAGCGGCTACCCAGGATCCCAACAATGCTGCGGCCTATTATAACCTCGGTCTGGTTCATATGCGCCGTCAGGAATGGGACCGAGCCACTCAATTTTCTGAGAAGGCACTGAGCCTGGCCCCCAACAGCGTATTGATCAACCTGCAACTTTCCCGCATTTCCATCAACAAAAAGGATTTCGACAAAGCACAAAAAATTCTCAATGGCCTTTTGGAAGTTAACCCTAAATTGGCCGACGCGCACTTCCAACTCGGCTGGATCGATCTCTTAAAAGAAAATCACACCACCGCCCTCGAGCACTTCCAAACCGCCAAAAAGTGGATGCCAGAAATGCCCGATATCGATGTTGCCATTCAAAGGGCAAAAGAAAGGATGTCATCCAAGTAACGATACACCCTTTAAAGAACAATTAGTTTTCTCTTTCTTTTCTTCTCTGCTCAGCAGCTTCACGCCCTTTTCGCACTTTCTCAAGAATGGGCTTGGCGTGTTCTTCTGCTTGGTGTAATGTCATGGGAATCCATTGTAACTTTGCCAACCAAAGCCCTCTTCCATATCCTGCTAAATAATCTTGGCCATCTGATGTGATAACTTCCGGCGCCCATTTGCCGTTATACCATATCCCCGTCATATGGGTGAGTGGTTTTCCAGGAAAAGCATCTGGTGTATCCGAAAGGAAAACGCTCATTTGTTGAAAGAGATAATAGTTTTTTCCCCGCTTGACCACGAACGGCGATTCAGGATTCCCCTCCTCGCGAACCACCATTTCATCTTCGCTCCAGGGTCCTTCCAATTTGGGAGCGGTTCTGGCCACCATCGCCCCCTCAGTTTTGCCATCCTTCTCAATGTGGCCACAATAATATGCAAGCCAGCGTTGTTCTGTTTTATCATGGAAAAGCATCACATCCCGGCCCATCGGAAAGATGATCTCTTCATCATTAATATTCCGGAATATTTGCCATTGAATGCCATCCTTACCGTACATTGCCCGGGCAGGTCCACTGTTATAAAAACAATAGTACAAACCCTCGAAGGTAAAACAATGCGGGGCTTGAAGAGAAGCCAACCCCTGCCCTCGCGAATTACGCGGCCATTCAAGAATTCCTTGTGGTTTCCAGTTATCCTTGGTCAACGAATCTGATAGCCAATGTTGAAACACCCGCTGGCCAGGGGCATTGGTACCCCGAACACAGGCAATCGCATGCCATTTTCCTTCCGCATCCTCATAAATGGTAAAATCACATGTGTTTGAACTCCCATCGTCGATAATTTCATATGGAGAAACCTTGGGATTGTCATCAGCAATTTTCCACCATTCCCCTTCGATCACCGGCATCAATAGTGTTTCCTCAGCATAAAGTGAATATCCCACCAAGATAAAAAGACAAGTAAAAGTGGATTTCT
>CAZFER010000017.1:0-90727 GCA_964517495.1 uncultured bacterium
GAGCCTCGCCCTCCCTATTCAACGATCTAACTTGATCTTAACTTAATGACATTGGTGGTTGACCTATGTGTCAACCCGGTTTTGAGGCAATCGCAGGAGCTTCGCTCTCCCAGTTTTATTCAAAAAAGAAGGGAGCATTCACGATAGACGTGTATGCTCCCGCATTGAATGATGAGAGACTACGATTTTTACCAGCCTGCTAATACGAATATATCCTTATCGTTTTCTTCTCTCTGGGGATCATCCCGTGGGAGGATGAATTGGTCTTCTTCATCAGTTGGTTTCTGATACCCGATCCATACCATTTTGTCGGGAATGGTGATTTCAACGGTGAGTGAATCCGGATAATTGAAGGGATCCTTGTTTGTTGGGGTGAGCATATAACTGTTCACCATATACTGCAAGTTTCTTTTACGATCATGAGGATGAACAGATGAATTATATTGGAATACAGCTTTATCATTGTACATTTCATTCCGCTCATACCAGAAGGGAGAATTTTTGCCATAGTTGATATGTACTGATTTGACCAGTGGCTTATACGCTTCGAAAATACCTTTTAACCATTTGGCTTCTTTGCTTTGGTCTGCAAGTGAACGTGAGTAAGGTAATCTGAAATGGATTTCGGCTGAATTGAACTCGGCATCCGGAAGATAATTGTAAAAATATTGCGCACGGTCCGTGCCCATATTTTCTTTGGAGAGTATGAATTGCATAAAGTGATCCACAAGGATATGTAAATCATATTTTTGCATTTCGACGGTTTGGTTTTGTTTATCGAACGTTTGTTGCCACATATAAAAACGGGATGGGGTGTGCTGGCTAAATTGCTCATCCGTTGGCCACTTGCCGTGTTGATCACGCCAACAACGCGCCCAAAAGGCAGCATGCATTACCTGAGTTCGAATACGAGTTCTATCAAAGCGGTTGTGAAAATTACGGTCAACATAATTCTCATTACGAAGATAACGCGCGGCGGCATACATAAGCGGAGGGAACTGCTTACTGATAACAGGGGTAAGAGTGGGGTTATCATCCGAATAAAAGGCGTCTGGAAGATTGGCAGCGCGTTTACGCATGGCGGCTAGGGTGGTCCATTTGTTCAGCAGGGAGCATTGTTGGGCGATGGAGAGATCGTCAGTGGGAACCACTCCATGCTTTTGCAAGAATTCATAGGCCTCATGTGAGCCAACCGGTTTGTTTTGAGGCGCCAATAGAGATGCAGCTAAACAATAATCAAACAGCAAACGTTGATAAAAATACTGTTGATTGTACAAAAAATCCTTTAAATACACGGCTGTGTGAGGCTCAAAAGTCCATTCATCTGGTTTTAACTGATCCAACATCTCAAAAATACGCTTATTACCGTCTGCATCGGGATTGTTTAAAAGAGAGGTTTCAAGGGTGTCTAAGGCGATTTGCCTGAATGAATTGGCACCGAGGTGAGAGATCAAATCAAGATTGAATTTAAATGCGTCAGCGAATTGGAAAATCAATTTGACTTTTTCAAGAGCCTTATCCCGATTCCCTTCCAGCCAATCACGCAAGGCCAGATGGTGAACGTATTGGATCATTTCAATCGTATTAACAAAGGAAACAATGTTGTATAAGCTTGTTGGTGATGCGAAGTATATTTCATCCGGAGCCGGGATGGGTGGGCCAAGTTCAAGTGTTTTAGCCGCTTTTTCAATGATGGGCAGGGCATCATTGAATTGCTGGTAAATGGAATGAGGCGCATCGGGCACCAGGATAAAACCATCGTAATTTAGATCTCTGTTTATGGTTTGTACGGCTTTTTTGGCTTTTTGAATAAGCTGGTTTTTGTCGAATTCAAAAAGTTGAGCGTATGCCTTCAAACTGCCGGGGCCATGTGCATCCCATTGGGCCTGGTTGATGAGTTTGGAATATGTTATGAGTTCCTGATTCGTCAGATCAGCATTTCTGGCATCCATGACATGGTGAAGAACACACATTAGAATGGCGATGATAATGATGGCTTCCATGATGCGTTTGGTTTGTGGTTTCATGAGAATTACTCCTATCTTATTTAACCGATTCCGATGTTGATGTTGGTGAGGAGGTAAAACAGGTCGCGCCAGCCGGTTTTTATGAGGATGACGACAACAGCCAGGGCAAAAAAGAACAGCCGTATAACTCCCAATTGACGGGCGCCGGTATGGCCGGCCAAGAGTGTTCTGTCTGCCGCGGCTTTGTATCCTCCCCAGGCCAAGGCGATAAGCATAAGGATTAATACCCAAGGAACGAGGGGTAATAAATCGCCTCTGAAATCTACAATGAATTGACCGGCAAATCCGACATATTTAATCATGGCGTACTGTAAGTAAAACACCACCGCGAGGGTAATCATCCAGATGGGGATGGTCTCAAGGAAAGCGTAGAAGGTATTGCGTATCGCATGGGTGAATAACGCCCCGCAAACATAGGGAAGCAAACCGAACAAAAAGAGATTGGGCAATAGCGAGAAGATGTCAAATCTGAGCAGGCAGAAAAAATCCCTTGGATTTCCAGACGTGCAAAAGTTGATGGAATGGATGTATGCCGCTGCCGTAAGGGTGAAGGCAAGGGATAAAATGGAAGCCACCACCAGACCAGCGAGAAATTTACTCCAATACAGATGCAAGCGTGGCACGGGAACATGATAGAGCATATGGTTAATACCATCTTTTTCCTGATTGGAATAGGTATAGATGCCCACGATGCCTGAAAGGATCAGGACAAATGGTGTGATGATCGCTGTTAAGAAAGCCTTAAAACTGCTCATAATGTCTTGCGGACTGGTAAGCAGGAAAAAACCCGGGATCACCAACAAACATATGGCAATAGTGAAAAACCAGCGATATCTTTTCATCTGATATTGGAACAGGACAGAAAAACCACTTGAAGGTTGTTTTAGTTGATTATTGATCTTTTTACGATTGGAAAAGCTATAAATCAAGACAGCGAACACGATGAAAAAGGCTAAAACCGTATAATAGATTTTGTAAGTTAATAAAGGAGTTGAAAATCCATCCCATGAAAAATCTTTACAGAATGCAAATATGGTTTGATATATCCCGAAAAGGAATAATAATCCTAGAATAATAAAACCACTGATCACAATGACAATTGATTGAGTGAATAGGCGGGAAAGCGGCAAACCCACCAGGTATGCTATTGTCGAAATCAGGATGAGATTAAGGGGAACCAAGTCATCATGAATCCATAATTTGACATCAAATGCAGCCACCCCATAAAACCAGAGCACTTGGCACACTAAGGTGAGGAGGATGATGGTGACACCAGCAGCCGTTTTTTCTGTCCAATAGTGAAACGAAGAAACGGGAAGGCGATGCAGGAACTGATCATGCTTGCCTGCCCGTTCTTCTGCGGACCAATAGGCTGCTGCCACCAAGGCGATCACCGCAGAGATAGCCGCTTGGACTTTGGGAAACCAGTCGCTAAGCGGCATGGTTTTGATATCGATTAAGTTTCTATCAAATGATTCAGACAGCAGCACCTGGCATAAAGGTATGAAGCCCATGATGAAGCCTTGAATAGCCAGGGCGCCGATCGTCATTTTCAATAAGAGTTTGCAATCTTTTTTGTATATTCCGAGAGCTATTTTTTTCATGATCCCACCAGGTCTACAAAAATGTCTTCCAGGGTTAAATCTTCGATGGTGACGTTTGAGGCGCCAGTCTGCGAGAGTTGATTCGGTGTTTGTTGTGGATCAAAGTTCCGGCAGGTTAACACCGCTTCACGCCCATTGGTGCGCTGGGTTAATGCGCCGGGAACCTGCAAATCGTTGGGCACTCCGGAATCGAAGACAAGGCGTGCTCGTTTCATCTTTTGGTGAAGTTCATCCAACCTTGAGACTAGTTCCAGTTTGCCTTCTTTAATGAACGCGACGTGATCGATCAATCCACCGAATTCGTTCAAGAGATGAGATGACACCAGGATGGTCTTACCGCTCTCCTGGTAGCGTCCCAGGATGGTTTCGATAAAATTGCGCCGGGCGGCAGGATCAAGCCCACCTGTGGGTTCATCGAGGATCAGTAGATCGGGTTCGAACGCCAGGGCCAGCAGCAAGGCCAGCTTGGCACGTGCACCTTTTGACAACGCGCTGACCGAAATATCCACATCCAGTTTGAATTCCTCTTTCAGAGATTTGCATAATTCCCAATTCCAACTTGGGTAATAAGGGGCCACCAAGTTGATCAATTCGTCAATCTTCATCCAGTCATAAAACCCATAAATTTCAGGGACATACCCTACCAGTTGGCGAACGGCAATGTCGTTTTTTTGGGGATTTTTCCCCATGACGGTCATGGCGCCGGATGTGGGTGGCAGCAATCCCATTAACATGTTAATGGTCGTGCTTTTGCCTGAACCGTTTGGACCCAACAGCCCGAATACGGAGCCTTTGGGGATTTCAAGGCTTAAATCATGAACCGCCCAAAACTTGCCAAACCTATGCCCTAGCCCTTCTGTGGTTATCGCTTTGTCATTCATTGGAAGTCTCCTTTCCGAGATGGCTCGCACTTGTTTTTAGCATGTCAACCACTTTTTCAATGGGGACTTGATGATGAAATGCCTCCAAGGCCAAGTCGTCGGTCATACGTTTTAATACTTTTAAACGTTCCTTGTGTTCCAAATTCGGGCCGTTATCGGTGATGAAACTGCCTGAGCCCTGGCGTGAACGCACCAGCCCCAGGTGTTCCAGCTCCAGATACGCCCGGCTGACGGTATTGCGGTTAACTCGGGCCTGAACCGCCGCTTCACGAATGGTGGGCAGTTGGTCACCCGGTTTAAGCGCCCCGGTGGCGATTGCCCGCCGAACGCACTCCACAATCTGGAGGTAGGTGGGCTTGGGATTGGATAGGTCGACGTTTAGTATCATTGTACTAGTAATGCTAGGACAATTAGGTGAAAGTGTCAATCTATTTTGAAAAAAAATTGCGGGATTTTTTTTATTGGCGTTTTAACCTGACGATAAATAGAAAAACACTATTGAGATTGAGTAATAACAAACAAAAAACCCCCGAGGGAATCCCCCGGGGGTTTGGATTTTTTAGATTAGATCAGATTAGACGTAACTCTGCAGGATTTTCATGTAGTTGGCGCGTTCGAAGGCTGCCGGTTGGGGGCAGGTTTTTTGGCTCATGCTACCCTGCAAGGTTTTGATATCGCTGTATTCGTGTTCTTCCATCCAGATTTTCATATCGTTGATGATTTCAGTGATGCGGCCCACGCCATGGCGCAGCAGAGCTGAGCATAGCATGGTGACATTGGCGCCCGCCATCAGCATCTTTATGACATCTTCAGCCGTGTAGATGCCGGTGGTGGCTGCTAAATCCGACTCAATCCGGCTGTAAAGAATCGCGATCCAGCGAAGGGGCAGCCGCATTTCCTGCGGGGTACTCAACAGCAGATTGGGAGCCACTTCCAGGTTTTCGATATCAATGTCCGGTTGATAAAAGCGGTTAAAGAGCACTAGCCCATCAGCTCCCGCATTTGCCAGTTTTTTGGCCATGTTGGATATAGAGGAGAAATAAGGGCTGAGTTTGATGGAAACGGGAATACGAACCGCATCCTTGACCGCTTTTAGAGTGTCAACATAAATCTCTTCCACATCCTGCGCTGTCAGTTTTGGATCAGTGGCAACATAATAGACGTTGAGTTCCAACGCATCCGCGCCTGCTTGCTCCATTCGTTTGGAAAATTCGATCCAACCGCCAGTTGAAACGCCATTAAGGCTGGCGATGATCGGCATGTCAACGGCTTGTTTCAGCGTTTGGATATGGTCGAGATAATCATCCGGTCCGAGATTATATTCATCCGGTTCGGGGAAGTAGGAAAGCGCTTCTGCAAAGCTTTCCGTACCTGAGGTGAGAAAATGGTCCAACTCGCGTGCTTCATGAGTAAGTTGTTCTTCAAAGAGGGACCACATTACGATGGCGGAGGCGCCGGCATCCTCCAATTTTTTGACGGTATCGATATCCCTCGACATCGGTGATGCAGAGGGTACCAACGGGTTTTTGAGTTCGAGTCCAAGATACCTGGTTGTTAAATCCATTGTCGCCTTTCCTTTCCCAATGAATCAATGCGTGATTACTGTTTCGAGATATTTCCCTTAATCGGCTGGGCCGACATTAAAGGAGGCCCACTGACGATAGAGGTGCCAACGGCTGGTGACATCTTCCTGGCCAAGTTGAATAAGCCGTTCCGACTCTTCCGGTTTGCTCTTTGTGAGCATTTTGAACCGGGTTTGTTGATACGCGAAGTCTTTATATGAGATTTTTGGATCGCGTGAATCGAGTTGCAACGGATTCTTGCCCTCTTTAACCAGATCAGGATTAAAGCGGTAAAGCGGCCAGTGTGCACTTTCAACCGCGGCTTTTTGGGTGTCATTACCAGTGCGCATATTGATACCGTGGGCAATACAATGACTGTAAGCGAGGATGAGCGAGGGGCCATCATAGGCTTCGGCTTCAAGGAACGCTTTGATGGTTTGCATGTCATTTGCGCCCATCGCGACTTTCGCGACATAAATGTTGCCATATGTCATGGCAATCATGCCGAGGTCTTTTTTGGGAATAGGCTTGCCGCCAAAGGCGAATTTCGCAACCGCGCCCAGCGGCGTGGCTTTTGAACATTGGCCACCGGTGTTGGAATACACTTCCGTATCCAGGACTAGAACATTGACATTGCGGCCAGAAGCCAGCACGTGGTCAAGTCCTCCGTAACCAATGTCATATGCCCAACCGTCACCGCCCAAGATCCACACACTCTTCTTCACCAAATAATCGGCTATGTTGAGCAGGTTTTTGGCTTCGGGTGAATCATTGCCGTTCAGTTTTTCTTTCAAAGCAGCAACACGTTGACGTTGGAGTTTCAGGCCTTCTTCGGTGGATTGATCCGCGTTGATAAGGTCTTCAACCAAACTATCACCGATTTGTCCCGCCAGTTTTTTCAGTAGTTCACGAGCGTATTGATTGAGTTTGTCAATGGTCAATCGGAAGCCGTAGCCGAATTCGGCGTTGTCTTCGAAGAGGGAGTTCGACCATGTGGGTCCCCGTCCATCGCTGTCAACCGCCCACGGGGTCGTGGGTAAGTTTCCGCCATATATTGAAGAGCAGCCGGTAGCATTAGCGATGATAGCCCGGTCACCAAAGAATTGGCTGAGCAGCTGGACATAAGGAGTTTCACCACAGCCCGCACATGCACCGGAGAATTCGAACAATGGAGTTAACAATTGCGAACCTTTGACTGAGTTCAATTTAACCTTGGTGCGATCCATTTCAGGAATGTCGAGGAAATAGTTAAAATTCTCACGTTCCTGTTCACGGATAGGAACTTGCGGTTTCATATTGATGGCTTTGAACTTGGGTTCTTGTTTGTTCTTGGCCGGGCAAATATGAACACAAGCGCCGCACCCCGTGCAGTCTTCCGGAGCAACCTGAAGGGTGAATTTCATCCCTTCGAATTCTTTACCGCGCGCATCGACGGATTTAAAGTTTGAAGGGGCTCCATTGACTTCGTTGGGATCGTAAATCTTAATCCGAATGCTGGCGTGGGGGCACATCATGGCGCATTTGGCGCACTGGATACAAACCGTTTCGTCCCACACCGGAATTTCGAGTGCAATGTTGCGCTTTTCCCACTTAGTCGTTGCGGTGGGGAAAGTACCATCAACCGGCATCTTGCTGACCGGGATTTGATCGCCACGTCCCGCAATGATTTCACCGGTTACTTCTTTTACGAATTGAGGTGCTTCTTGAGGAACCGGGGGTGGGATCTCAATGGTGCTGGTAACCTGGCTGGGTACATTAACCTCATAAAGGTTATCAAGCGATTGATCAACGGCCCTGTAGTTCATTTGGACGATTTCATCGCCTTTGGTGCCATAGGTCTTCTTGATCGCGTTTTTAATTGAGGCGATAGCTTCGTCTTTGGGCAACACACCAGAGATGGCGAAGAAGCAGGTCTGCATGATGGTATTGATGCGTGCCCCCATGTTTGTTTCACGGGCAACTTTATAGGCATCGATAACGTAAAATCTCAGTTTTTTGTTGATGATTTGTTCTTGCACGCGCCAGGGGATTTTTTCCCACACTTCATTTGGCCCATAGGGGCTGTTCAAGAGGAAAACAGCACCTTCCTCAGCATTGGCTAACATATCGTATTTTTCAAGGAACACGAACTGATGGCAGCCAATGAAACTGGCCGAATTGAGCAGGTAGGTTGAGCGAATCGGATTGGGGCCGAAACGCAAATGAGATACTGTGACCGATCCTGCTTTTTTGGAGTCGTATACAAAATAGCCTTGCGCGTAGTTGGGTGTTTCTTCACCAATGATTTTGATGGAGTTTTTGTTCGCACCAACCGTACCGTCTGAACCCAAGCCGAAGAACATGCCGCGAACGGTTTTTTCATCTTCGGTGATAAAACTGGTATCAACCTCAAGGCTGGTGTTGCATACATCGTCGTTGATGCCAACGGTGAAGTGACGCTTGGGTTTTTCCTGATTCAGATTGTCGAAAGTGGCTTTGACCATCGCCGGCGTGAATTCCTTGGAAGATAAGCCATATCGTCCACCGACGACCAGTGGAAATTCATTGAATGGCGTGCTACCTTCTGCCATCGCTTCTGATATAGCAGAGACAACATCCACATAAAGAGGCTCACCGGTCGCCCCCGGTTCTTTGGTACGGTCCAACACACTGATTTTCTTCACCGTGGGTGGAAGTGCTTCAATGAAATGTTTAATCGAAAACGGGCGATAGAGTCGGACTTTAAGCACACCAACTTTTTCGTCGCGAGCTGTCAGATATTCAACTGTTTCATGGGCGGCTTCAGCACCAGAACCCATGATAACAATGACACGCTCCGCTTCAGGATGGCCGACATAGTCAAACAGATGATAATGGCGGCCAGTCATTCCTGCGAATTTATCCATCGCTTTTTGAACGATGTCCGGAGCAGCAAGATAGAAAGGATTAATTGTTTCACGTGCCTGGAAAAAGACATCCGGATTTTGCGCGGAACCACGCAGCACGGGACGATCCGGGGTTAAGGCTCGATCACGGTGTGCGCGTACCAACTCGTCATCGATCATAGTACGCATATCATCATCCGTCAGTTCCTCCACTTTCATGACTTCGTGGGAACTGCGGAAGCCGTCAAAAAAATGGACGAAAGGAATGCGTGATTCCAGTGATGCGGATTGAGTGATAAGGGCAAAATCCATAATCTCTTGTATCGAGCAGGATGAAATCAAGCCAAAGCCCGTGCTTCGTACCGCCATGACATCGCTGTGATCACCAAAAATGGATAAAGCGTGAGTTGCCACCGAACGGGCGGAGACATGAAAGACCGTTGGGGTTAATTCGCCGGCGATCTTGAACATATTGGGGATCATTAGCAACAATCCCTGTGATGCCGTGAATGTGGTGGTCAATGCGCCGGTTTGCAAAGCACCGTGTACGGCACCGGATGCGCCGCCTTCGCTTTGCAATTCCACCACATCGGGGATAGTCCCCCAGATGTTTGATTTTCCTTCTGCCGACCATTGATCGGCCCATTCACCCATGTTGGATGAAGGCGTGATTGGATAGATTGCACAGATTTCGTTCGTTTTGTGGGCGACATATGCTGCCGCTTGATTACCGTCGAGGGTTACCATTCGCCTGGACATTCAGGAACCTCCCAATTTCTTGTACCATGGATGGATCTCTCGTTAGCTGTTTAACACAAACGGGAGACGGTATTTTTTGTTTTTACCTATTTACTTTTTATCTTCCAACATACATTTACACAAGAGTTCTTAGCGGATTTCTTGTGACAATATTGACAATGTGGGTAAAACTAAACCTTTTGATAATTTTTATCAATTTTATCAAATTTTAATTTATATAATGTATTTAATTTATATAATAAGGCTTGATGATTCCGTGGGTTGTTGTTGGCAGATATCAGTTGTAGAAACATAGTTGTTGATCGTAATGAATTTATGAATTCTAAAAGAGTGTTTTTTCAGTATGTTATGTGTTACAGTATAAAATTATCCCCTCATAATTGCTCTGTTGAAGATGATATAGGAATTATCTTCATTTGTCTAATCCCATGAAAGGTGAGGGAGAATGGAATATATTTATTGATTGTTAGTCTTGCGATTTGACCACCGATTAATGGAACGACACGAGTATTCGTGCCGCAAAATCGGTTGAGCAAGTGTGGTTGAAATTCTTTATGTAAGCATGCAAAAGTTAGAGAAAAGTATATCCACTTAATACAATATCTAAATCTGTACGATAATTATTCACTTCATTGAGAATTGTCCGAAAAGAAAAAAAATTCTCTTGAAAGGGTGATTCTTTGTGATAAAATGCAACTCACATGGATTGGAACGTATTCAATTTACTTATGTTGTGACCGATATTTGTTTATGCGGGACTTTAATTTTAGAAAAAATGGTGTGTTTTTAAGAATTGATTAATCTTATTTGAGTTGATGGATATAATTAAAAAAGAAGGTTACACCCTCAGAAAAGAGCATGATTAATGGTTATTGCAAGCGAAATCAATCAAAAGAAAAATTGTTCCTTCTCTTTATTGGGGGAGAATACTTGATGGATCCAACATTGTTTCCAACCGATCTGCTTTTGAATTCATCAAATGCGATCTATACGATTTTGTCGATTATTGTAGCGACAGGTTTAGCTGTGAATCCAATAGTTTTTGCCTTAAATCGAATGAGGTTAAATGAAATAAATGAGCGGTTGGAAGGAATTAACAATAAACATCCTCAACTGAGAAGCTCTTTGTTTCAACCGCAATGTGTTTCTAAATGTTTTAAGTAGGATATTGGTATTGAATCCCACCGTGGCAGAAAAAAACTTGCGTTGTTTGTTCCGGTTTCAGAATCAAACCGCGAAGGGATTGTTTGAACATCTTCGAATTCAAAGAGAACGTGGGATTAAGCCGAAGTATGTCCTTCAACAGAATCCAGCAGGGCAGCCAACCCTCCTCAAAGTGGATTCCTCGCCTGTGAAGGATTTAACCGATCGGGGATTTCGTTCGAATTTGAAAAACACTCTTCAAACCTTGAATTCAATAGACGAAAGCACGCTATTGGTCTGGTCATGTGGTTTGGGACATTGGATAAGTGGTTTAAACCATGTGAAGCATCCCACCAAGCTGATTATTGTTGAACCGGAAAATGATATATTATTCGCGTCCATGCAAGCGGTTGATTGGACGGGGATTTTGAGTTCATGGCCCGTTTTGTTTTTAAGGGAAAAAGATGCCGTAGACAAAGCCTTTGAACTGATAGAAACACATGGTTCTTTATTCGAAAAAGGGTACCATCTCCTCGCAGGCCGCCGGCTTTTGGACCATGAGTTTGACCAATATAACCTTGTAGAAGCGAAAATTGAAACAAGCCGATCGAGTTTTTTTCAGTTTCAACAAAGTGAGTTGGATATTGAGGCCAATAAGGTGGTCATTGCATCAGGGGATGCCCATCGTGAGATATTGGATGTATTGACAGATGAAGCCCAAACTCTGGGGTATAAAGCAGAAGGTATTTATCGAAGTGGACCGATCAGCCGGTTTGTCGATACAAAAGCGGCTTGGCAGGAAGCATTGGGAAATCCGTTACCAGCGATTATTTTATCATTTACCCAAAAGGTGTTTACATCCGGGCAGTGGTATTTGATGAAAGAAGCCGGAATCAAGCGGATGGTTTGGTGTTATGATGATCCATTTCGCTATAAATGGGGTGATGCGTTTTTTGATAATTGTGACCTGATTTTCTGTTTCGATCCTTTCCTTACTGAACGGCTGCAGCAGATCAGTCCCACTCTCGTCCAGTACATGCCTGCCGCCACGACATATTCACATGGGATCGAACCAACCGAGCAGAATTTACCGGAGACCCCCATCTCGTTTGTTGGTTCCACTGGCCTTCAACGATTGGATGAGCAATTCATCAAGATGGTGGCTGAAAACGCCGCTCCCTTGAAAAGGTTGGAAGAATTTGTGGTTTCTTATATAAGCAAAGGCCATCATGTTCCTTATGATGATTTGATGGGAATGGACCTGGCGTTCAAAGGTATGAGTGAGAATGAGCGTGTATGCCTGTTGGAGGATTTATGCACCTTTTATCTGCGAATTAACTGCCTTTCGGCTTTAAAAGGTATGCCTTTTCGTATCTTTGGCGATGAAGGATGGGCAAATGAATTGTTGGTAGGCCAAATCCGGAAGGCTTATGCCGGCAAAGCGCCAGATTTTCGCCGTGAGACACCCATGATATATAGTCGCAGTAAAATCAATCTGAACGTATTTAATGTTCAATGTGTCAACTCACCGACAGTTCGCATGTTTGATGTAATGGCCTGCGGAGGCTTTTTGTTGACGGAATATCGTCCCTTTTTGGAGGATATGTTCGAACCAGGTGTGGATTTGGAGACTTTTCACACTCCTGCCCAGTTAAGAGAGAAGATAGAGTATTACCTTAATCACGACGACGAAAGGGAAAAAATTGCCCAACGTGGATGCAAGAAGGTGTTAACCAAACACCGCTATCGGGACCGATTGGCGGAGATGTTGAAGAATGAAGCACCGTTGTGAATGTGGAACCTCCAAACTGATGCTGCAACTCATTCCCTCTATTGTTTCATTCTCCATTTTATGGTTAGCCAGATAAACACAATATTCCCCCATAAATAACGCTTCCACAAACGTGAGGGTTCTTGATAAAGACGATAAAGCCATTCCAATCCCGTGCGTCTCATCCAACGAGGGGCACGGGGAATACGGCCGGAATAAAAGTCAAACAAACCGCCGACCCCCATAATGACTCGTGCATTGATTTTCGAGGCATTTCTGGCAATCCACTTTTCCTGTGCAGGTACTCCCATCGCCACCAGAAGGATATCAGGATTATTCTCATTGATCTGCATGATAATCTGCTCTTTTTCATCCTCATCAAAATAACCATGATGAAAACCGGCAATGTTTATGCTCGGGTGGTTTTGCTTCGCAAGATGGGCCATTTGCTCAGCGATACCGGGCTTGGCGCCGAGTAAATACACACGCGCTCTTTTCTTGGCTAACCTGGGGCACAAAAGGGGGTACATATCCGTGCCATTCACATTATCCACCAAAGGTTTTCCCAGCCATCGTGAGGCCAATTGCATGCCCACCCCGTCGGCGAAAACATAATCAGCGGTTTGCAGCAAAGTTAGATAGGTTTGATCTCCATTGGAAATATTCACACAGTGCGCGTTAACAAAAAATACAGTTTTGCGCTCTCCCTTTTCAAGACTCTCCATCATTTCATTCAATGCATCCTGCATGCTTATATTCTGAATGGGGATATTAAAAAGAGTGATCGTATTCGACATCATGAATTCGTTGGTTGATCAAGGATCGTTCGGAAAAAATCCGGTAAAACTTTCTTCGCGCGAAAAGGGGCAACCGCCTGAACACATACCACTGGATTGAATGGCTCAGGATGTTCGATTACATTCAACAATGCGTCAGTCATTTGTTTTTCTTCAGGTTCTTTAACGATCAAGCCGGATTTACCTTCAATAATAATGGAGCCTGTTTCACCTGTGTTTGTGGAAACTACCGGCAAACCACAGCCCTGTGCTTCCAATACAATAATTGGCATTCCTTCAAAGTGCGAGGTGATCAGCATTGCCTGGCAAATCCGCATTACGTCAGCCAGGGCAACAGCATCCAACGAACCAAGCAGGTGAATACGGCCGGATAACTTATGTTGATGGATACGTTGTTGGATATCTCCTTTCAAACGCCCCTCTCCCACCATCAGCAAGTCACAGTCAGCTCGCATTTTTGCCACCCGGGCAAAAGTATCAACCGCCAATATGGGATTCTTTTGCTGTTCAAATCGCCCAACAAAGAGAATGTACTTTTTATCCGGGTTGTATCGGCCAACCGGCATCGCCTGTTCAATTGATGTCTCTGATTCAACCGATGGTGAAAAAATATTATCCATATACCAGGTTGGCAAAAAATGAATATGCGGTTCCATATGCGGGTATCGCTCTTTCAATACATCCACACCTCTTCGGCTTACCACAAAAATACAATCAGCCTTCTCAACCGCCTTGGCTTCCATCCGTCGATACAACCACGGTAAATAACGCCAGCGGACTTCAGATTGCTTTCCTGTAATTTCGTCCGGGTTGCCATGAATACAAAGAGCCGTTCGATGGGATGGAATTGAACTAAAAGCCAGCGGCTCAATACGATGATAGATGGTAATATCCTCTTTAAAATTAAATCCCTGCATCCTTAAACGCAATGGAAAACGTAAAAACAGAGGAATCCAGCGGCGCCGGTTGGGCTGAGTATCCGATATGACCGGATAAAAATTTAATGCTCGTTTATCGAAGGGGAGTGAATACCATTGAGCCGTTTTATATAGGCTTGGATTTTCCGTTGTTCCCACAATTCCCAATTCACATCCCGAAGGAGCAAAACGCAGCATGGTTCTTATTGCTGTTTCGATCCCCCCTATTTTTGTTCCCCACGGATCAAAAGGATGAATGGTAAGAAGGTGGGAACTACTCATATACAGCATCCTTGGAAGTCACAATCTGAGACAATCCAGCCGCCGCAGCCAAAACCGCCCATAAGCAATATTGATACGCTGTGGCCGTGATCAGGTTGTCGTTCATACTGCCAACCAGCCAGGCGAAATAAAGTCCCAAAGCGGTGAGAATAAAATTCCGATATCGTGCCACTTTGGCTTGTTTTAATGAGCGCCATAACGCAACGCCAATACTGGTCAGCCACGCCAAAACGGTAAATGTCCCGATCACGCCGGTTTCCACCATAAATCGCACATAATCATTATGGGGATCATGCCCGACACCCGACGGGCGTTTCATCTGATTAACCGCTGCTGCACGGTCCAACCCATACCCGATCCATGGGCTTTCGACCCACTCCCGATACAAAAACCGCCAGTTTAACAAGCGCCAGGTGACGGAATTGGTAATACGCCCCGTGCGTTCAATCTCATCCAGGTTTTCGATCTCCAACTCCTCCCACAAGCGGTAACGCCCGGTTGGCGTAATGAGGAACACGATGATAAAAAGCACCCCCAAGGCTAAAACCATTCGCCGGACTTTTTGGCTTTCAAACACCGCCAGACACAGGATCAATGTCCCAAGCATGGCGATACCAGTAAAGCTGAACGTAAACAGGAGCAGCAACATCTCAAAAGCAAGGACAACACCAAACAGAATCCGATGATCTTTCCAGCGCCAACACCATAGCGTGATTCCAACCATCACCACCAGGTAAAACGAAAAGGGGTTGGGATGCACAAAGGTTCCTTGAATGCGATGCACTCCCCGCACCAGCGCCCCTTCATGAAAGAGAATCTGATAAAGTCCAACCATAACAGGTACAATCAAAGAGAGTAATAATCCCCAAATAATGCGTTGGAAATTACCCTTCGACACGAAATGGGCCACCACCGCTATGAGCGGCAAATAGCTCAGCAAACGAATCCATTCCCGCAAGCATTCCAAATGGCTGCTCCCCTTCAGCCACAGCGGGACGAATCCCCAAGGTGAAATAACGATCATCCAAATTAGGGTAAATTGAAATATCGGCAAGTGTAAAAGCCATTTTCTTTCAGCCGGGGAAAGAATGACAAACCACATGATGCCACCCGCTAAAAGTAGCAAACTCAAAATGGCTGCTGGATTCAAACTGAGAGGGCCAAAAGGTATATTGAGGTCGGTAAACACATCCAGCGAGGGGCGAATAACTATGGTGAACAAAACAAACCATTCGATAAATAGTCGTACTGTGTTTTTCATGTCAATGTTTTCAGCAACGCCAAGGCGCGTTCTTTGGTCATTTCGATGGGATTCCCAGCCATACTGTTCCCCATCGACATATCGACGAGTGTTTCGAATTCATTTTCAGGCAAAGTCAACGTTTTTAAATCCTGGGGAATACCAAGTTCTGCATTCAGTCTTTCAACGGCTTCAATTGCTTTATTCGTCAGGAGAGTTGGATCGCCACTTTTATCATCGCTCACCATTGAGCCAATGGTTGCCAGTTTATCCTGACAGGCTTTCTGATTATAGCGCATTGCATGGGGCAGCATAATTGCACAGGCCTTTCCATGCGGGACCTGATACAACGCTCCCAGGCCGGAAGCAAAACCGTGCGCTAATCCCAACCCCGCGTTGGCGAGGCACAAGCCGCTCAATGTGCTTGCCATAAGCATGGCTTCGCGTTGTTCTGGTGTCGCTGAAGATGAACAGACTGCCCGAATAGCCCCATACCCTAAACGCATACCCCACAGCGCCAATTGATTGGTAAACGGTGTGGCGCGGCATGAAAGATACGATTCAATAAGTTGAGTCAACGCATCCATCCCACTATAAGCAGCCTGCTCTTGCGGAAGGTGCTCTATCATATTGGCGTCGAGTATGGCTATCCTGGGGTAAAGAGTCGGGCTGCGAAAACTTTTTTTGAACCGCTCATCATGAGAGGCCACCACGGCATTGCGGGTGACCTCCGCACCGGTACCCGCCGTGGTGGGGATAGCGGCATGGGGCAGGGCAGGCTTTTCAACCTTTTTATTATGGCCCACGCCTTCCAGATAATCGATAATCTTCCCCCCATTGGTGACCAAACCAGCCACCGCCTTTCCCACATCGATTACCGAACCTCCCCCGATAGAGACAATGCAATCCACCCTCATCTTACGGGCAGTTTCAGCCGCTTCATCAACCATTTGCAAACTCGGTTCCCCTGATGGTTTGGCATAGGGAATGACGTTAATGCCGTGGTTATGCAAATTCTCAATCAACAATTCCAACATTTCATCTGGAAGCGAGGTCAACCCATGAATCAGAAACACATTTGTCCCCATCCCTTTGATATATTCACTCATATTGGCCACTTTTCCGCCCCCCACAACCAACCGCGTCGGCGCATAATATTGAAAATCCATGAATCCTCCTGAATGAAGCCTGAACGATGATAAATACCAGTTTGTTGATTCCTTCCACTCAAATTGTAAGCATCCATCACCAGTTTCCAAGTGTTGATAGTACCTTACTTTATTTTACTTTGAGTCTTTTTATGGTTCATCCAAGAATTGAATACTTGGGGATAGAAAAAAGTGGAATTCAAAAAATGCTGATACGATGAAACAAAACATGGTGGGTTACGCCGTAAACAACACGGCTTTTAACCCACCCACCGAACTGCGCATTTTCTTTTTACGAAAATAATCCTCCTTAATCAATATGGAACCAATGTGACCGAGTAAGCGATCGATCATTGCGTGATTATGTTAGTTGCTGGTTAGCATATATGTCTTGCCCGCTTCGGTTGGGAAGCGAATGGTGTTCTCATCCATTCGCTCAAATTCAACTTTGCCGTATTTAGGATCAAATGCTAAACGATTTGGGGCATGCAAAACGCATGGGCTTCCCGCTTCGGATTTGAGTGTTATCTGCATTACCTTGCCATCATTCCAGGTCATATCAATTTCGAAACCACCCCTGGCCTTCAAGCCTTTGAAATTGCCCTCCGGCCAGACATCGGGTAAAGCGGGGAGCAGGTTGATCATCCCCTCATGGCTTTGCAAAAGCATTTCAGCAATTCCAGCACAGGCGCCAAAGTTCCCATCGATCTGGAAGGGAGGATGAGCATCAAAGAGGTTCATATACACACCACCCCGGCGGTAGTTGGTTTGATTGGTCCCAACCAACATCAGTAAATTACGCAGCAAGCGATAAGCACGGTTTCCATCCTGAAACCGTGCCCAAAAATTTATCTTCCATGCCAGGCTCCAACCGGTGCCACCGTCACCGCGGGCCTCGAGGGATTTTTTTGCGGCTTCAAACAGATCCGGCGTTTTTACCGAGCTGATTTGCCGTCCCGGGTGCAATCCAAAAAGGTGGGATACATGCCGGTGATGGGGATCGGCTTCCTTAAAGGGCTTACTCCATTCCATTAATCGTCCATCGGGGCCGATTTTACACCCAGCCAAGCGGCTTAACTTTTCTGCCAGTTCTTTGGTAAAATCATCTTCGATGCCGAGAATGTTGGACGCTTGCAGGGTGTTGGTGAATAGATCCCATATAACCTGTTGATCCATAGCACAGCCCATGGTTAAATGGGCTCTTTGGTCGTCTTTTGTAATAAAGGTATTTTCCGGTGAGGTTGAAGGGCCGGAAACTAATTTACCGCTATGGGGTGATTCAGTTAAATAATCCAAAAAGAATAACGAAGCCTCCTTAAGGATGGGATAAGCCCTGTCGCGCAGGAACGCTTCATCCCGGGTATAGCGATAGCGTTCCATAAAATGCTGGGTACTCCATGCCGCACCCAATGGCCACATGCCATACACCACATTGCCAATCGGAGCGGTCCAATACCAGGCATCGGTGGTGTGATGCGCCACGAACCCCCGGCTATTATAAACCTCCCGTGCGGTTTTTTGTCCCCGCGGGACTAAATTTTCCACCAGATCAAAGAAGGGCTCATGGCATTCCGACAGATTGCAAACTTCAGCAGGCCAGTAATTCATCTGAATATTGATATTGATGTGATAATCACAATTCCAGGGCGCATCGATATGATGGTTCCACAAACCCTGCAAATTGGAGGGCATGCACCCAGGCCGGGAACAACTGATTAACAAATATCGCCCGTACTGGAAAAGCAGCTCAACCAAATCCGGATCTTTTCTTCCTTCTGATACATCGAGCAACCGTTGATCCAAGGGTTTTTGGATCGCCTTGGTGTCACCCAATTCAAGCGACGCCCTCCGGAAAAGCCGCTGATGTTCATTAATATGATCTTCTCGAATTCGAGCGTAATCTTTTGCACATACTGCACCCAGCTGCTTTTGGCATGTTTGTGCCGGATTATCCTGGTTATATGTAGTGGCGGCAGTGAGAAAAATGGTGATATGATCCGCATCACGTATTACAAGCTTATTTTCGCTTCTATCAATCGATCCACCTTCGTTTTTTACGCGTAAGCGTGTTTCAAATTTCACCCCTTCATGTTCTTCCCCCTGATCTGCCTGGCCTTTCATGATCATTGTGTTAGTGCTTGGAGCGGTTGTTTTGAAATGCTCAGGACGATCCAAAGAGAGATTAACATTTAGGCGGTTGGGTTTATCGCACGAAAGCCGAATGACAATGGCTTGATCGACCGGCGAGGAAAAAACTTCACGGGTAAAGCTTGCACCACCTTCTTTATAAGACACACGGGCTATCGCGGTATCCAAATTCAGCTCACGTCGATAGTTTTCAATCTCTTGACCGGTTTGAAAGGTAAGATGTAAATCCCCGAGTGTCTGATAACTGCGGGGAGCGATCCGTTGTCCCATAAATTCTTCTTGCATCAGTTTTTCACCTTCGAGATAGTTTCCTTCGAAGATAAGTTGCCGTGCTTTGTCCAATTGCTTATAGGCTCCCACCCGATTCCGTTCGACAGGACGTCCAGCCCACAAGGTGTCTTCATTCAGTTGGATGCGTTCTTGCCGAACGCCGCCAAACACTATCCCCCCCAGACGTCCATTGCCAATGGGTAACGCCTCCACCCATTTTTCTGCCGGTTGCCGATACCACATGGTCAATGGTTCATCCGGTGCTGGTGCCTCCCCGATAAATCGCAAGTTGTCTTCGGCCGTCCCTCCCATATAAGTAAATGAGCAAAAAGCACATACAAGCAAAAGCGTTATTACAACTTTATTCTGAATCGTTTTCATTTAATAAATCTCCTTCATTCAGTGACTACGATATTTCGATGATGGTACCATAAAAATAGCAGTTTTGATAAGGATCAAATGGTGGAACAAAGCAGGGAGAATCCCTTGTTAAACCCACTGTAAATCGATTGAATTGCCGCTAGAATACTTCAGTTATTAGAATTGCAATCTAAGTTGAAATTGAGGAGAAGATGGATGTATTTTAATTTAAAGCGAATGAATTTAAAAGTTTGGATTTGCCTATTCACCATTATGGCATTAAGTGTTGAAATAACTTTTTCCATTTCCCCCCAGGAAGTTAACCCTAAAAACACATTGGAATATTCAATCGAACAGATCAAAAATTTGGAAAAACAGTTCCCCAACGATCCCGCTGCCCTTTTTCTTAAGGGATATGCCTACCATCGTGGGATGAAATACCAAGAGGCGATCGATGCCTTTCTTAAGGGATTGGAAATTCGGCCAAACCAAGCTGAAGTCATACAAATGGTGGCTTTTATTTATAACCAATTGAGCGACTATGAGAAGGCAGCTGAATGGTATAAAAAGGTAATAAAAATAGATCCTTCCGCCAAACGTGCCAATGAAAGACTGGGGCTGGCGCTGGTCAAATTAAGCAAAACCGAAGAAGCCCTTGAGGCATTTAAAAATGAAACTCGATTCCACCCTTTTGATGCTTCCGCCCATGTCTATCTGGGTGAACAATATCTTGCTATGGGAAATCTTGAAAAAGCCCGTGAGCATGCAAAATTAGCCATGAAATTTGAACCAATCCTCCCTGAACCTTATTACTTGCTATCCAAGGTCCAACGCGAGGAAGGTGATATGGAAGGCGCCAAAGAAAGTTTAAAAACCTTTAAAGAAAAGAAAAAAGAAGAGGAAAAATACATCGAAGAGAACATAACCGAGGTGAGTGACCAAAAAAAGGCGAAACAATCCGCCGCTCAAACCCACCTTGAATTGGGGACCTTTTACTTTCAACGTAACAAATTCAGCCAGGCCGAACAAGAGTTCAAAAAAGCCCTGTATTTGGATCCCAAAAATGAACTGGCGCGTTATAAACTGGCGACGATTTATCAAAAAAACCGTCAAACCAGTAAAGCCGAACCCTACTTCCGGGAATTATACGCCATGGATCCTAATAATCCAGAATATAACCTCGGATTGGGGCTGCTTTTAGCCGTCAAGCAAAATTATAAGGAAGCCGCTTTTTATCTTGAAAACGCGGTTAAATTGAAACCAGATTACGCCGAGGCAAAAGTCGGTTTAGCTAATATTTACCTCAAAACAGGCCAAAAACCCAAACGCTCGCTGGAACTGATGGAAGCCGTCGTGGGGCTGGAAGACAGCGCTGAAAATTATAATATCCTTAGTTGGGCGTATTTCGTCAATGGCATGAGTGAAAAATGCCTGAATGCGATGCAAACCGCAATAGATAAGGATCCAACCAATAGCCTTTACCGAAAACGGTATGCCCAGCTAAAGAATAAGTTAAGTCAATAGCATCTTTGTTACTATGAAATAAATATTACCACCAATGATTCTTCTGCTTTGTATCCTCTTAATGATTGGGGAATGATTTTTATGGCCGATTCAAACGCTTTTTCTCTTTCCCTAAAGCGTATAAAACTGCTATCGAAATATTCTGTTTTATCGCCAATGAGGCTGAAAGAGCGCTTAATGAAAATAATTTGAGCGATGATGAAAGAAAGCGAGCCGAACTTTTACCCTTGTCATCTGTGTATTTGCTTGGCTTTCTTTACCCGCAAGGCAATCACAATCCCCAAAAATCCCAGCCCGCTGGTCATGCCGGGCCACATGGCGAAGGGATCGGCGGCCAAATGCCACCAGCAGATGCCAATGGCGGCCAAGGCCAGGTACGTGTTGATTTTCGCCAGTTCCGCGATTCCCGCACCCGCCAAAATAAAGAAGGCTGGGAATGCATAAAAAGGCAAGCGGAAAAAGTCGACAGCCACCATCATGGGGGCAGCCGCTAAAAGAATATGAGCGGCTGACAATAATATCAAGCGTGGTTTTAATACCCACAACCCTACCGCCGCTGGTCCCCATAAAAAGGGCAACATTTCCCGGTAGATTTTACTGGATAACAGAATGGCAACCCCATGTTGCTCAAACACAGCCCACAAATCCTCATTGGTGGTTTTGGTGGGGGCTCCCATTATTTCCTCCAATATTTTAAAGGAACTGAACATCGGCCAGATTTTCCATATTACAAAAACAATGATCGCCGCGGGCAACACCGACACCACGATAGACACGAGAGAACCAAAAATATTCTTTTTCTTGAACCAGGCAATCAACACAATAGGGGATAATAACAACGAAACCGGCCGATTAAAAACACTGATTACCCAACTCCCCATGGTTACGCCGAAATTACCCGTTAAAAGGCCAAGAAAAATCGCGGTTAAGGAAAGATAGGCGATGGGATCGTTAAACCAGGTATGGGCGGCAATATAACGGGATGTGGAAGCGAAATAAAACGCAGGGAGCAAAGCAAACGCCATCCACATTGAGGCTTTCATAAGCCGCATGATCAAAAACAACAACACCCCTGTTCCCCAGTAAGACATAAAGGCGATAAACCGGAATCCCTGATCATAATCCAGGGGCAGGTAATGAGCAATTAAGGGGGTTAAAAAACGTCCCCCATAGGGCATGCCATGAAAACGGTAAGGATCCTTGGCCATTTGAATATAGACTAATACAGGATTTTCGCTGCTAAGAGGGAAGATATTAAAGGCGGCGATGGTCATGATAAGCGAAACAATCCCAGCTGCCAGCAGTTCATGCAATTTAATGGATTGTAATTGATTTTGCTCAACAACCGGTTTGATGGATGGCT
Organism: uncultured bacterium; assembly: GCA_964517495.1. Taxonomy (GTDB): domain Bacteria; phylum Hinthialibacterota; class Hinthialibacteria; order Hinthialibacterales; family Hinthialibacteraceae; genus CAZFER01. Next base: position 22,661 of record CAZFER010000017.1, read on the forward strand.
TCAAATTTAGATTCACAGTTAACTTAACCCTCGATGATAGCGATTTTATAAATATAGGCTTCCGTTGGTTCGTTGGCTTGGAAACAGAAGAAAAAGATTTCGGATTCATCCCAAGGCATATGGAATTTTTCCACAGGAAAAAAACTGGGGGTTGTTACAATCCGACGGGTTTTATCGCGCAAGGGGCCTAACATGGTTCCAGGACTGCCAGTTTGCTGCAAAATTTTATGATACACTTCTTTGTCATCAGGACTGCAGTTATACAAAAGGGTTAAATCTCCCACATATTGTATGACCAACGATACACCTATTTTTCGATTTTTATCCGGTTTGGGAATCAATCGGGATGGAACAATAAAACCCACCGGTTCACCGGGCTGAACTTTCATATGTAGAATTTTGATATCCGGCTGATCTTTCACACTGGCTAATGACAATTCCTGTTCTTTGTATAAATTTCTAATGACAGATTTATTCCCCTGTTCCCATTCCGAATAGATTTTCGCCAGGAGATTTTCTTCCAAAATAGTGGGTTTTTTGGAATAACCATTCAAGAGGATAAACAGGATTAACAGAAAAATGAGGCCGGTTAAAACATAACCTGCTTTGGCCAGATAAACATCATACAATGAATTGCTAAGCACGGGTGAGTCTAAAACCGTTACCAGTGGGGAGGGCTGTTTAGGCAAGGCAAGTTGTGCCGCTACTGCTTTTTTTCTCTTTGTTTTCGATTTTTTAGGCGCCATAGTTATTATTAAAGACCCAATATTATTAAATATTATCCATAAACTCGATAGTCAATTTCCTGAAAGATGGTGTCTTTTCCTTCCAGTTCACTCAGATAAGCGTCATCAATTCCATTGGATTTTATTTGTTCATAGAGGGTGTGGAATCGATGAACATGATCACGGGTTCGCCGAACCGCATAAGGAACAGCGGTGGCGGTGGTCATAATAAAGGCCCAGTCGCTGCTTTGGGCTAGAAGCAGTTCACGGGCAGCCTGATTGAGAGCCCTTTGTTGAATACCCTCTGCGTTAGGAAAAGCTTGAACCAACTCAACCATGCGGTGCTCACATTCATGGAGGTGGCGGTAAATCCAATCATTACTGCCGTTTAACCACACTTCGTAATAACCCTTATCACCCCAGGATGAGGAGGCCGGTTGCACCGACTGCAGCATGGGATGCCGTTCCATATATTCTGTGGGGGTTATCGCCTTGATTTCCTCCTGGTCATGTCCCATCTTCCGCATGAGATATTCGATAAACATAGGCCCTTCGTACCACCAGTGCCCAAAAAGTTCTGCATCATAGGGGGCTACGATGATGGGGGGGCGATCAAGAAACTGGCGTAAATAGCGGACTTGATGCTGACGGTTGAACATAAAATTGCCTGCATGTTCCGCGGCCCGGTCACGCGCGATGTCTGGCCGGTAGGGTTGTTTATCGGCTAAATCAACATTGCCGGTAATGCGATAGTATTTGAAACCAATGTTACGGCGAATTCCATCACGATGCAGATAGGGTTGAATGTAATCATAAGGGGCGTCATAGCCCAAATCCCGGTAAAATTCACGATATTCTGGGTCGCCAGGGTATCCACTATCACGGCTCCACACCTGTTTTGAAGATTCGGCATCCCGCCCAAAGGCCGCTACATTAAAGGGAGAAAGTATGGGGGAATAGACCCCATATTTAGGGCGAGGGGTACCATAAAAAATGCCATGAGAATCCAGAAAGAAATATTTAATCCCCGCCTCTTCCATCCATTCATCCAGACCGATTTCATATCCGCATTCCGCCAGCCATATTCCTTTGGGAGGGCGATTAAAATGTTTTTCATAATTTTTCTTGGCGATTTTTATTTGGGCTCGTTTAGCATTTTCAGTCACCATCAATGGTAAAAAACCATGCGTGGCCCCACAGGTTAGGACTTCGAGTACACCGGCTTCCTGCAATTGCTTAAAGCCATTCACTAAATTGCGGTTGTACTTGTGGAAAACCGTTAAAGCCCGTTGTATATCATCATGATGTTTTTTGGCAGCGTCATAAAATTCTCCCGACGCTGATTTTTGCGAGGTGCGGTGAAGCTCTTTCTCGGCTAATTCAGCATGTTTTTCGATGCGCCGCTGGTATCGGTCTTGCAACAAGGAGTCAGCCAGCATTTCAGCTAATGGAGGGGTTAATGACATGGTGATCCGGAAAAAGGTTCCATCGTTAAGCATGCGTTCGTAAGCATCCAGCAATGGAATGTATGTCTCGGTCATTGCTTCATATAACCAATCCTCTTCCAAAAACTCTTCATGTTCAGGATGGCGAATAAAGGGTAAGTGGGCATGCAACACCATGCACAAATAACCAAAGGGTTCAGACATACATCAGGCTCCTTTTTAAATTTACAGCACTATTAATTCTTCTCGGTTGCTTTGGCCGGTTTTAGAAATCGAATCGATACAAACCCCAATATAACAAGGACGAGCATGACAAGAAGGAATATATCAAAATATTCAACCAAAATCTTTGCCTGATGTCCAAAAAAGAAAAGCAAGGCGCCAACCAGGTAAAAACGGCCAGCGCGCCCTATCAGGGAAACCAGCATAAACGGCCAAAATCGAATCCGGCAAAGCCCGCCGCCGATGGTAAACACTTTGTATGGTATTGGAGTAAACGCGGCGACCAGTACCGCCCAAACATCATATTTTTGATAGTACGATTCCACCATTTCAAATTTTTCATACGAGAAGATTTTTCCCACTAAACGAGTGGACACCAGCCATTCCACCAGAGGGCGGCCACCATAAAATCCGATGGCGTAACCAACAGCTCCACCAAGGACTGATCCTGTTGTAAGGATTAAAGCCAGGGTTAAAGCCATATCCGGTTTTATAACCCCCATACCAATAAAGGGAATATCCGGAGGTATAGGAAAAAAGGATGATTCGGCAAACGCGATAATCCATAAAGCCCATAGGGCATGCTGAGTAAACTCATCACCCTGAATCACCAGGGATTTTGTCCAATCTACCAGATCATGTAAGAATTGTAACACCTTTTTTGGGCTCCTTTAGAACTTAACTTTAATATTTTAAAGTGAATAAATATATTTTCATTTATGCATCAAGGCTGATATTCCAGAGGTCCAGTTCGGGGATAGCATGAAATTGGGTGAAATCATTCCCTAACGGGGTAACAGATATTTTATCCATTTCAAGCGCATGAAAATCCGTCCCTTCCGCTTTAACCCATGTTGGTTCATCACCGCCAATCCAGTAATATTCGCGGCCTTGGGGATCATGGCGCTTAATGATGCGGTCATGGTAAATCCTTTGTCCAAGGCGAGTTATAGACACCCCTTTGATTTGCTCCCAGGGCAAAGAGGGAACATTCACATTAAAAAATGATCCATCCGGCATGTGATGATTAAAAATAGCTTTTGCCAAAATAGCGGCAAAACGAGCCCCACTTTCAAAGTGATATTCACCCTCACGAGGGACGTTCATCGATATAGCAAAGGACGGCACTCCACATAAATGCCCTTCGTGAGCAGCGGCAACGGTACCGGAATAGACCACATCAATCCCCAAGTTAGGACCCCGATTTATTCCAGATACCACCAGATTGGGGGGATCATCGAAAAATCCCCGTGTACCAAACATTACACAATCTGCGGGGGTTCCATCGATCATATACACCTGTGCCTCCAGCTGTTGGACCCGAATGGGGTGATGCATGGTAAAGGAATGCGAAACAGCACTTCGTTCCCGGTCAGGTGCAATAATCCACACGTCACCAATGGTACGCATAGACTCCGCCAGTTTTTTCAATCCGGGAGAATGGATGCCATCGTCGTTGGTTACCAGAATTCGTGGTTTTTTATCAGTCATCGTTGTGATTTTAATCTATTAACTTGAAAATAGATGGAATTACACCCATCTTTTGTTTGATGTTAATTATGAAGCGTGATTGTAAAAAACAAAGGTGTGACTTCTGTCTCAAACAAAGGCACGTTGGACGAGGTAGCGAATGCGCTGTTCATTCTCAGGGAGAGAATATGAATGCCAAAAGGTATGGAATTTTCTACGGCCTGCTTGCTCAAGGGTTTTTAAGTGTTCGAGGAATTCCTTTAAGGGATGGTTTCCTTGTTGGTTTGAAACGCTTTCGGAAAAGGCTTCATAATTACTTTCGATCAGGTGAATATCTCTGTTCTTATCTTGAATATCCCCCAAAATGTCTTGCAATTTCTTGCAGTCTTTCCGCACAGCCTCCATCCGGTCATCATAACAGGTTTGAAATAACTCGCACAAATAACGAAAGCGCTTGTTTTTGATTCTTAATTCATGAAGCAACGTAGCTGGGGCATCTTCCACTCTGCCCCGATATCCCAGAACGACGTCATAAGCGGTCAATATTAATTGAGGGGCTATATCACGCACGATAGGAGGGTGATGGCATTGAAATGTATCTCCCATGATTTGTTTGAAGAAGGATTGTTTCCAGTTTTGATATGCGGGACTGTCAAATTCATCTCGAATTTTCTGCAATCCTACTTGACGTTCTTTTAAGCGGGTTTCAATAAGTAATTTTATCGCGGGATACATGGACTCAGGTAAAGTGGATTCACTTTCTTTTAAGAATTCAACAAATGTGTCAATATCGCGTACTTCACCCAGTAATCGCGCAATTCGTTTCAATTCTTTCAATATGGGATTGATGGCATTTTTGCCGAATAAAGGCTTTACCGCACGCAAATATGCCCTTAATCGGCGAATTGAAACTCGCATTCTGTGAAGATCCTCGATGTCTACACCCTTCTTTGTTCCTTCTTCACGGCTAATAATTTCTTCAAATAAATTGATGATGATTTTTTTGGATGCTATATCGATTGTATCATAGGGATGAACAGGTTTTTTCAAAATATCCGGAAATATGATTTCATTCGATTCCTGAAGAGTAGAAGCCTCACTCATAGTCATTTTGATTGAACCAGTCCTTCTATTTTAACCATCATTTTCAAATAACGCTTATATAACCGAAGAAATTTCAAATCCTTATCATCTGAGTGTGAAACAATCTTTTTTTGAATATAAGCCATCTTATCCAGATGCTTGTTTATTTTCCGTTGTTTCTCATTATCGAGGATTGATAAAACTTTGTTGTTATTCTTTAAAATCTCGAGAGCAGCACTTTTGAGTGTCAAAATTTCCTCCGCCAATCGATCCAATGCTTTATCCGCGTCTCTTTCAAGCACTTTCAACATGGCCTGATGAGCCGATAAACGATCCTTGCACTGCTTTTTTGTGTTGACAACTTTGTTTTTTAAAGGCATAAGAGACTATCCATTTTATTTCATTGAATTCATATAACTCAATTATAACAAATCTCCAACAATTATTTAATTCATTTAATTCATGAATCACGTTTTTAACATTTGGTCTGTGAGGTATTATTCTTTTTCTTTTCCCCTTGTTCATAAGGAAAGGAGAGGGTAGAATTCGCTCTCGCGAATAAAAAACAATTGATTATACGGAGAGAAAAATGGCTCACGTTAAAAGTGGTGGTGGAAAACAGAGAAACGGTCGCGATAGTAATGCGAAACGGTTGGGAGTCAAACGGTTTGGCGGCCAAAAAGTCAATGCAGGCACCATTATTGTTCGGCAGCGTGGAACCAAATTCCATCCAGGTGAAAACGTTGGCCGTGGTGGTGATGATACATTATTCGCATTGGTTACTGGCCATGTTAAATTTGAGAGTCGGCGCAACCGAAAATTCGTAACTATTGTACCTGCTGCCTAAACCCGTTTTTAGACAAGATTATCTCTGAAAAGCCCCATCGTTGGGGCTTTTCTTGTTTCACTTTAAAGATTAAATTGTTAAAATTGCTACGGTTTATCTTCAATTATTCAAAGTGGTTTGGAACTCAAACATGATCCGTTATCTCATCTTTGGAGCAGGAGCGATTGGTACCCTTATAGGAGGGTTGCTTGCTGGTGCGGGTCATCAAGTTACGTTTATTGGCCGCAAATGGAATGTAGAAGGCATACGAAATAATGGCATCCGCATACAGGGTGTTTGGGGCGAACATACGATTCCACCCCAACCGGCTTATGAATCGGTCGAACAAATCCCTGAATCGGCTCGGAATTTTGACCAGGTTCTCATCTGTGTAAAAGCATTCTCAACGGCTGAAGCCATCTCAGCATGCAAACCGCTTTTGAATGAATCCACTTTAGTTATATCATTCCAAAATGGCTATGGCAATTGTCAACTCATCGCTGAGCATATTGGATGGCACCATACTTTGGGAGCACGAGTCATTACAGGAGCTGAACTTCGTGAGTCTGGAATGATTCATGTTACTGTTCATGCTGATTCGGTTCGATTGGGGCATTACTATCGTGATTTCCCAATGCAACACCTTGAATCCATTGCGCTTACCATGAAAGAAGCAGGGATCCCCATCGAAGCCACAGAACAATTGGAGCAATTTATCTGGGCGAAGATTGTATATAATGCGGCGCTAAACCCAACCGGTGCTTTATTGGGTGTTACCTATGGTCAACTTGCAGAAAATGAAGAAACCCAGCAGGTAATGAAGCATATAGTCAATGAAGCTTTTTCAGTTACCAAGGCACATGGGATCAAGCAGTTTTGGGACAGTGCGGATGAGTATCTAGAAGCCTTTTACCAAAAGATGATTCCTCCCACGGCAGCTCATTTCCCTTCCATGTTGCGTGATTTGGAAAAGAAACGCCGCACTGAGATTGATGTGCTCAACGGTGCCATATCGAAATTAGGAAAGGAAAAACAAATACCCACTCCTTATAACGATACCATCACATCCTTAATTCGTTTTCGTGAAAGTCTTACATTGTCATGATTCAATCGGATCGAATCCCACTTTCAGAATCACTTCAATTTCTAGCAGAACTGGCTCAGGCCATTCAACTTAGGGAAGGAGCAGAAGGTGTATCCAATGCATTATGGTGCCTTCATCGACGGCAGATTGAATCAACGCGCACATGGGCTCGTCAAACCCATATCCCCGTCCCTGTATTAGCGGCATTGCGCCGTGAACTGGAAAAGCGGGATATTATCAAACCCGCTCAAAAGTTTGAGTTTACTAAAACCGGCCGGGTTTGGATGCAAAGACTTTTCGGTCAGGCAACATTGCCGAATTCCCAGTGTCCATCCTGTTTAGGAAAAGGCTATATTTTTCCTCCATCGGTTTTGCCGGTTTTGGAAGAATTTCAGGAATTTTGTAATTCCCGCCCGCAGTGGGATGTGACATTGGATCAAAGCCACGCCACGCCGGAAACAGGAGTTAGTAAGGCTTTGTTTTTATTGGAGAAAGGTTTGTTGGGACATTCACTTTTTTTTCTAGGGGACGACGATGGCATTTCAGCCGCCTGCTATTTAATGCGCAAGCATTTTATTGACCCTGAACATCAATGTGGGCCTATTTCCGTATGTGACATCGATCCACGCTATTTAACGGGGATTAGAGATATAAGTTCAGGTTTTATAAATACTTATGAATATGATGTTCGAAATGAATTTCCCGATGAACTTTATGAATCCCATCAAGTGGCCTTAACGGATCCAGCCTATACAAACAATGCAATTACGGCCTTTTCTTTTCGTTGTGCGAATGCGCTAAAACTTAATGGGGCTTTTTTATTGTCCATTCCAATCTCTGATTCAAATACACTTTGGGAGATCGAGAGCAATCTATTAAAAATTGGCTTTTCCATTCGTGAAATTCACCCCAATTTTAATGAATACCTTGGCGCGTCCATTCATGCCCATGCATCCAGCCTGATCTACGGGGAAAAGATCAGACCATCACCTGATAAATCCATTCAATTGCGTTATACTCCTTTTTATACGGGTGACTTAAAATCAACCGGTGGTCTTTATGAATGTACGTTATGTTCCACCACTTTTTTAGTGGGGCCAGAAAGTGAATATTTAACCATACAAGATTTAAAGCAAGCGGGTTGTGATGAATGCGGGAACACATCATTCCGCAAAGTAAAAAAATGAATCCAAAGATATTGGCACACAAGCAGTTTTGCACCTATTATATACCATTATATAGTTAAACAGACACAATACAGAAATGTTTACATAGACATCAATGACGCCATTGATTAATAAAAGGGGATAGGATTATGAAAAAGAAACAGACGTATGGGATTATCCTGGTAGTGATAGGACTAGCGATAGTAGGGGCATTACATCAATTTGTCTTCGCCCAAATCAAAGCTGATTGGACCAATTACGAACAAGAATTAAATCAGCTCTCTTCAAGGTATAAAACGATTGTTACAACGGTGAAGAAAGAAGAAGAGTCTGGAGTAACAACACCTCGTGATCGTCTTCCCACCAAAATGACTGAAATTATTCAGTCCATTCAGGATAAAATAGAATCTGATAAAGAGAATTTCCAAGTACTGGACAGCAAATTAAAACTTATCGAGCATTTTGATCCTTCAGCAAACTATCGTGATCAAATCCTGACGAGAATTGATGAAATTCAGCGTCTGGAAAATACCACGAAAGTTACTGAGTTGAATGTAAGCAGTGCGTGGGGTGTTAATCACGGCATTCGTTCAGGCCGATTCAGTAAAGGATTTTATGCCTCCAATGGCCGTTCCATCGCTTATTCCAATATTTTGGATGGCCGTTCTGTGATTAATCCACGAAAAGGAACAATTGAGTTTTGGGTTAAACCGGAGTGGGATCCCACCGATACGGATATCCAACACAAGTGCCTTTTTATGGGAATAACCATCCAGCGTTTGGGCCGTGACCGATTGGTTCAGATGGCTGAAGAAGTATCCACTGAGCAAAATCCCTTGAATATCAATAGCATTCTTCCTCCTGGCCCCGGTCCCTTTCCAGTGGAAAATATTATCGCTATCTATAAGGGCCAGGGAGCCACTTTAACCTTTGAATTAAGGAACTTTATTCAACCTCCCAGTACCGTTACCGCTTACATATCCGATTGGAAACCCGATCAATGGTATTATGTTTCCGCCATTTGGGAAGCAAAACGACAGGCCTTGTATATCAATGGACAAAACAAGGGCGTTCCTTTTGGTTCAGGTGGTTCTATCCGTGATGCCCGCGACGAAGAAGATAGTCTATTCTTTGGTGGCGGAATGATGGGTGGCATGGGTGGAATGATGGGTGGCATGGGCGGAATGATGGGTGGCATGGGCGGAATGATGGGCGGCATGGGCGGATTCGGCATGGGCGGTATGATGGGCGGCATGGGGGGTATGATGGGTGGCTTTGGCGGCGGCGGCCAACGATTCGGTACGTCAGCCGGCCAAACGTTGACAACGAATATATCCCTGCCTTCCATTATCACCAGCGTCTTTGTTGGTGCGGATGAAGAAAACTCCTTTGCAGCAGATTGCACCTTCGATGATTTGCGAATTCAGGACGGTGTTTACATCTCAGGAACACCAAATGGAGAGCTTCAAAAAAACAGTGCTACTCTTTTAATCGATCATTTCGAAGAAGATATGCCTGATCCTTCAATTCTGCCAGCATTGCTGACTAAACTGGATGAGCGGCAAAAAGCTAAACACTTACCTGGCCTGAAGGAATATATCCGTGAACGTTATTCGCAAACGTATGATTGGACCAAACATGCCATCGGTTTGAATGAAGCTTACCTGACTGAAAATAACCCAACCATGAAAGCAATGCGGGAACTGTATGTTATGGAATACATCCGTGATCATGTAACAGGTTATAGTATCCCCATGCTTCAAGGCCTTTTGGAAATTGATCCTAAAAACCATGGCAAGGAAGATTACCACCGCATTGTTGAATTCCAAAAATTATGTCAGGACTTGGCCCAACAAGCCGTTGACGACCGGTTGATCTCCATTAATGACGTTATTTATAAAGGCCAAAGTTATAACGTGGACGATGATGAATTGCGCGGGTTTTTCCGGCAAGAACGTGAAGAACTGCGTATGGAACTCTTTGGTGACGATAACATCTATCTTCGTGCCAACCTGACCTCTGCTGGTGGCTATGGAATGGGTATGATGGGCGGCGGTATGATGGGTGGTGGCATGATGGGCGGCGGCATGATGGGCGGCTTCGGCTATGGCATGGGGGGTATGATGGGCGGAGGTGTCAGTATTGATATGTTCAAACGGCCGGATGGTTCCATGAATGTCGCCATGTTGAATAAAATGGAAATCTTTGATCCCGACGATCCCAGTGGCGAAGCGTTGCTGACTACAATTGACCAAAAAATCGCTTTGCTCGAGCGAATCGAAAAGATGAAGGAAGATTTCAAACTTTACATGAAATACCATCGTGATGAACTAATACCGCCTCAAATCATCGATGAATTTAACAAGACCATGGAAGAAACCAATCAAGATTATTATATTAAGCGTTCGCTAACCTTGGACTTGGACTCTGGATACAATCAAGTCATGAATTACTTTTATAATCTTGAATTTGGTCCTCGTATTAATACCATTAACAACCTTATTATGACCAAAATGCAAGAGAATGATGCCATTAACGCTGTTTTGGATGTGGAAAGTCATTTTCTGGAAAAGTTACAGGAAGACCAAACCGATTCGACATCTCCTTCCACTTCAGCTATTGGTATGAACTAAGCCAATTTGGGCTTATTGGTTAACACGAGTAGAAAGGTAAGCAACTTTTAAATCAAAGCGTGTATGAGTAACCGTACTTCCAAATTCACGATGTTCGTTCCCCGCCTCTCAAACATAGTTTGGGGGGCGGTTTATTATTTCATAATTTTCATTATAACGGTTCTTCCGTGTTATGCTTCTCTTCAGACAGAACTGCAATCATTATTTGAAACTCAATCTCCTGATTTGTCTGAATGGAGCGTGTTGGTTAAAAATCAATCGAGCGGCAAAACGGTATTTTCTCTTTCACCAGAAAGCCGTATCATTCCCGCCTCGAACATGAAATTGGTCGTGTGTTCCGCTATATTACTCAAACTTGGTCCTGCATTTACGTATGAGACTAAACTATATGCAACTGGCCAACCGGTTGATTCCAATTTGAATGGTGACCTGATCGTGGTGGGTTCAGGGGATCCAGGTATTGGCGGACGGTTTAACGGAGGGGATATTACTCACACCCTTCGCGAGTGGGCGGGTAAACTAAAAGAAAAAAAAATAGAAGCAATATCCGGTGATATTATTGGGATTGATGACGTTTTCGATGAAAACCGTTATGGCTTAAACTGGCATCCTGACGATTACCCCAATTGGTATGCCGCTGAAATCAGCGGTTTGTCTTTCAACGATGGCTGTATTGATGTCATCATAAAAGGAGGCAGTGCTGCGGGGAGAAGACCTTCCATCTCATTAAAGCCGAAAACAAACTACATGACCATTGAAAATGGCGTTCGAACGGTTCGAACACGTAGTGGAGAACGTAAAATTACCTTCACCCGGGAATCCAAATCCACTCACCTTCGTATCACAGGGGCATTACGAGCTCGGACAACACAGACTCATTGGGCATCAGTACCCAATCCCACCCAATTTTTTTGTACCGTTTTCAAAGAAACACTTGAGGATGAAAACATTGCGGTAAAAGGAAAAGCCATTGATGGGGATGAGGTAAAACAACTCCCCCTTCACTCAGAATGGAAATTAGTGAATACTTATCGTTCTCCCCCGTTGAGCCAATTGTTGCGTGTTTGCCTTAAGGACAGCCAAAATTTGTATGCTGAGCATTTTTTAAAAACCTTGGGATATCATACTTACGGTGAAGGCAGCCTCAAAATGGGAGCTTTAGCCATAAAGGATGTTCTGTTTAAAAACGGCTGTAACATCGATAAAGTGTTTATTGCAGATGGATCAGGGCTATCACGTGAAAATCGCTTGAGTGCGGATGGAGTTATCAAAATCCTCAGGTGCATGGCAAAATCACCTCACGCGAAAACATTCAAAACGGCCTTGTCACGCTCCGGAATCGATGGAACGCTCGAACGGCGTATGAGAAACACAGCAGCCCAGGGCCGAGTTTATGGCAAAACGGGGACATTGAATGGAGTACGTTCCTTATCTGGATATATTAAATCCAAGAGCGGCAAGGAATACCTTTTTTCGATGATCGCCAATGGACGCAAGCAAGCCTACCGCTTCAGCCATATCATGGATCAGGCTTGTGTTTTACTTGCTGAAAAAGGATAAAAGGGATGTGAATTTATGGAAGACATTTTATTCGCTTCATTGGGGAAGTTGGCCCAATTAATTCGTTATAAGCACATCAGTTCCCACGAATTAACACAAGCTTACCTGCATCGAATTGAATCTGTTAATCCCAAACTGAATGCCATTGTTCATTTACGAGAAGAGGTTCTTTCCGAAGCCCAACAGTTGGATGATTCCTTGATGAAAGACGAGATTAAAGGCCCACTTCATGGAATTCCTATAACGATCAAGGATAATATCAGTGTGATGGGAGCTCCATGCACCAGTGGAAGTCAAGGATTATCATCTTATGTGCCCGATCAGGATGCAACAGTAGTGGCCCGTTTAAAAGCGGCAGGTGCGATTGTTTTGGGAAAAACCAATTTGCCTGAATTTGGTTTTGCCTATGAGAGCGACAATGTCTTATTTGGGCCATCCAACAATCCCTATAATTCTGCTCGCTCATCTGGCGGAAGCAGTGGCGGTGAATCCGCTATCATCGCCGCTGGAGGATCACCACTGGGTTTGGGAAACGATGGCGGTGGAAGTATTCGCCTTCCCAGTCATTGGACTGGCATTGCCGGGATTAAACCCACTACCGGCCGATGCCCACGCACTGGCCATTCAACACCGCCGGCCGGTGTCCTTAGCCCGCTGTGGCAGGTGGGTCCTATGGGACGCTATGTTAATGATTTGATGATTACCCTTCCCATAATGGCTGGTCCTGACGGATATGATCCTTTAACCGTGCCCATGCCGCTCAAACATCCAAAAGAACTCGATTTATCAACGTTGAGAGCTGTTTTTTACACTGATAATGGCATCGTTCGCCCAACAGATGAAACGATAGAAGCCGTTAAAAAAACAGCGGCTGCTCTGGCAGAAGAGGGTGTGAAAATTGAAGAGAAACGCCCGGGTGGCATGGAACCTACTGTGGATATGTGGCTAACCCATTTTGGAGCGGATGATGCCGCCAGTTTTCTTGATGTGCTGGATAAGATCGGTACGAAGGATATTCATTCCCTGACTCAGCAAGGACTCGATGCTTGCCGCCGATTCAAAATGAATACCGCTGAATTTTTCGGTTTCCTCTTTAAACTGGATACATTTCGAAGTGAAATGTTGACTTTTATGGAAGATTACGATCTTATTATATGCCCTGTCTCTGCCTCTCCTGCCCTGGAACATGGACAAACCTGGAAACGTATCGATGAATTTAGTTATACCATGACCTACAATTTAACCGGCTGGCCAGGGGCTGTTGTCAGGGTGGCGACCTCTTCAGAACAACTTCCCATTGGGGTGCAATTGGTTTCCAAGCCTTGGCGGGAGGATATCGCTCTGGCTACCGCGGAGCGAGTCGAACAACTCTTTGGCGGCTTTCATAAGCCTTTGATTTAAAAATGTTTGTAAGCATATTTAGGATTCCATGCTGCTTTAGACCAATGCAAGCATAAACATTGCCCCGGAAAACTAAATAAGTTAACACTCCCCTAACATTTCTATTAATTCTACCACGAGAACTATATAAATACTCTTTTTTTATGCTACTATTTAATAAAAGACGGCAGGGCAGAATCTTCATTTGTCATACCGCCTTTTGTAAGTGAAATCCTTTGACTTAACATGAATTTCACCTGATTGATCAGCGAGGTAAGACACCATGGCGGAACATATCCGATTTTATTTCAAAACCTTGGAAGAACTTCAAAACGAAATCCAACGCTTAAATCTTGATCTTCCCATTACAGACAATTTGGAAATACTTTCCACGCCTGTTACATTTGGCAGGGGAACCATACCCAATCGCTTGGGAACTCATCCCATGGAGGGATGCGATGGGCTATCCAATGGCGCTCCTTCTGAATTGACCGCTCGTCGATACCGCCGGTTTGGCGCAGGGGGTTCGGGTTTAATTTGGTTTGAAGCCTGTGCCATAACAAAGGAAAGCCGCGCCAATCCACGTCAATTGTGGATACACGATGACGTTTTACCTGAGTTTAAACAATTAGTCGATATGACGCGGGAAGCAGCCCAAAAATCCATGAATCATGATCCCTTTTTGGTCCTGCAGCTTACTCATTCAGGCCGATATAGCCGCCCGGTTAAAAAACCAGCGCCTATCATAGCCCACCATAGCAAAGTGCTTGATCCAAAGCATAATCTCCCTCCGGATTACCCTCTGATCACCGATGAGGAATTGGATCGCTTGCAAGGGATTTATCTTACTGCAGCCGAGATGGCCAAAGATGCTGGTTTTGATGCAGTCGATATAAAAAGTTGCCATCGTTATTTAATCAGCGAACTGCTGGCTTCATTTACCCGTGAAAACAGCCGCTATGGCGGTTCATTTGACAACCGTGTTCGAATGTTGCTGGAGACAGTAAAAAATATACGCCAGGAAATACCAGATTTTGAAGTCACCTCACGTTTGAATGTCTATGATGCAATTGAGTTTCCTTATGGATGGGGCGTTTCAAGAGATGATTATCGTATCCCGGACTTAACCGAACCTTTGGAATTAATCAAACAATTGCAGCAGAATGGATATCACGGCATAAATATCACGATCGCCAATCCATATTTCAATCCCCATTATGGCCGTCCATTTGATGATCCTGTTACTGGAGGCTATGTCCCGCAGGAACATCCGCTTGAGGGAGTGGAACGGCTGTTGAAAATGGCTCAAACAATCAAGCAACAATTTCCAGATATAACCGTGGTTGGGACCGGGTTAACATGGTTGCGCCAATTTATGCCTCACGTGGCTGCCGCCATGATTGAACAAGGCTGGATGTCTGTCGCCGGATTGGGTCGCGGCGCTTTTGCGTATCCGGAATTCGCCCGGGATATTATTCATGGCGGGGGAATGGATCCCCTCAAAGTGTGTATTACCTGTTCATCCTGTACCCAAATTATGCGCGATGATGGACGCACGGGCTGTGTTCCACGCGATCCCAAAGTATACGAAGACATATACAAACAAGGACGATGGAAAGATCCACAAATCGTTCGCCAATGGGCTTCTCATTGCCGGCAATGTATTGAACCAACCTGTGCCGCTCACTGCCCGTCTGGCATCGATATCCCATCATTCCTTAAAGAAGTGGCAGAAGGGAAAGACCAGAATGCATATCGCATTCTTCGCCGATCAAACTTGCTGCCAGAAATTTGTGGGTATGTTTGCCCTGTCGAAGTTCAATGCCAGGGGCATTGCATTGAACAATATGTCGGTGATGCAGCCATTCCCATTGCGAGAATACAGGCATGGGTAGCGGAACGTGCACGTGATCATGGTTGGACAGCGCTTGATATCCCTGAAAAAATAAGTGGAAAACGCATCGCAGTAATCGGTGCAGGTCCAGCCGGTCTTAGTTGCACGGCTACTTTGTTGGAACATGGACATCAGGTGGTCATTTTCGACCGTTCCATGCGTCCTGGTGGAAAAGCGGTTTCAGTAATACCCGGTCAACGCTTATCGTCTAAATACGCTGATGGCGAAATCAGTTCCATTTTCGAACCGATAAATACGGATCGATTGGAATGGAGGCTGGGAACACCATTGAGCGCTGATTACACATTAAGTGATATTGGATTGGAAGGTTTCAATGCCATCGCTCTAACGTTTGGATTAGGCAATACCGGAACGCTTGCCAAAAAAACTCCAAAACCGGAAGGGGTGATGGATGCGCTTGCTTTCCTTGAACAAATGAATCGAAACCCCATGCATCACGTTGAGGGGAATGTCGCGATAATAGGCGGTGGGAACACGGCAGCCGATGCGGCCGTGATGGCTAAAGAACGTGGCGCCACAGATGTCTTTTTGATTTATCGGCGAAGTTTTGATGAAATGCCGGCTTGGCCCAAAGAACGGGATAATCTGATCAAGTCAGGTATTCATGTCATGATTCTTACCCAACCAACAGGGTATGAAACCGATGCCACCAATCGGCTGAAGGCTGTCAATGTTGTTCGAACGCAACTGGGGCAACCCGATCAATCAGAACGGCGTAAACCCGAACCGATCGAGGGTACAGAGCATACCCTTCCTATTGATTATGCAATAGAAGCCCTTGGTGAACAAATCGTACCTGAAATTGCCGAAGTGCTTTATCCACTGAAATTAACATCAAAAGGAACGATTGAGGTTGATCCAAAAACCTTCATGACCTCCATGAAAGGTATCTTTGCAGCAGGTGATCTGGTGAATGGAGGAACAACCGTGGTACAGGCAATTGCTGAAGGGAGAAAAACCGCCAAGGCTATCGACGAATACCTTGAAACATCTCAAAAACCGGTGGTCCAACCCGTTTCTTAACTGATTGCATAAAAAAATGCCAAGGAGTGAGGTTTTCCTCTCTCCTTGGCATTTATAATATCTAACTTTTACTCTTAATAATTATTAGCGCTCGTTAACAGTCACTCCCGGCCAATCATCAGTTCGGAAGGGGGAAGCCGGTAGTCCCTTCTCGTTAAATAAATTGCCATTAGGATTATCTTTCCAACTATAACGCACAGCGACGGGATCACTCACCCAGGCACTGCTGACAACGACAGTGTCACGGTCAATCATGGCTTGAGCGGTCTTAAAATCCTGATCCTCACCGGCAATGGTGAATCCTCTTAATTCCTCACTATCTTTGGTTGTTAATCCACCGTCGACATGCTTGAAACGGATACGAATCATATCCCCTTCGATGTTCATGGAATCATAAATCGGTCCGGAATAAACCACATCCTGACCATAGGCGATGGCTTGCGCGGCCAATGCCAAACGCTTTCCAACATCCTGTTTGTTCCGTGGGTGGATATCATTCGGATCGCCAATATCGATGGTGACAGCCATTCCCGTATTGGGTAAGGATAAAGCTTCAGTTTGCGCTTCCCGCAATTCAGCCCAGGCTTCTTCATGTTGACGGGGGGTGGAAATAAAGTTCGCCAATTGAACGAATAGGAAGGGGAAATCACCCTGATCCCATGCAACTCGCCAATTCTGGATCATCGCCGGGAATAAGGTGCGATATTGATGAGCGCGAGCGGCATTGGATTCGCCTTGATACCAAATAGCCCCTTTGATGGGATAATCAAGCAAAGGTGAAATCATGGCGTTAAACAAACCGGATGGACGCCAATGGTGGCGCCGGGGATCATTGGGAACGCTGGGCATGGGGGGTACGGGTTTGCCTTCTGCTTCCGCAGCGGCCGCTTCTTCTTTCCATTCCAAATAATCACCCTCAAGGTTCTCCAAGCGTTCTTTGAAATTTTCCAAATCCCGTTGCCAGAGATGGACGATGGGTTTTAATATTTCATGTTTCATTAAAACGGATTTACTGGTCCATGATTCGGCTGGGGTGCCCCCCCATGAACTATGAATCAAACCGATGGGAACATCCAACGATTGGTGTAATTCACGTCCGAAGAAATAACCTACGGCTGAAAAAGAAGCCACCGTATCCGGTCCACACACTTTCCATTCACCTTCAAATGTTTCCTGCGGTGCACCAGCCACTCGACGCGGGACAGTTAGTAAGCGTATCCCCGGAAAGTCTGAATAGGCGATTTCAATATCCGCCTCATTGCTGGCGGCGACCGGCCATTGCATGTTCGACTGGCCGCTGCAAATCCAAACATCCCCAATCATTACATTATTAATAACCACCAGGTTTTTTCCCTGGAGGGTTAATTGATAGGGACCGCCGGGTTTTAGATTCTCCAACACAAACTCCCATTTCCCATCCTTCGCCTTTGTTGTCACATATTGATCCTGAAATTGAAGGGTGACTTCCTCGCCCTCATCCGCTGTTCCCCAGATAGGAACGGGCATACCACGTTGAAGCACCATGTTTTCTGATATCAATGTATGAGGTTTTACATCCGCGAACGGAGAGCCCCCCAAACAAAGACACAAAACCATCAGCCATCCAAACCCTTTTATCATTCGTCTGATCATAATTTCCTCCCGATGTGTAATATGGTCCACGGTTAATATTGCGCAATCCAGTATAAAAAAAGATTGGCGCTATGCGAATCCCTTCATGACGGTCTATTGATACTTTATGAATTCGGGTTCGACCGGAAATGTCAAAATCACCCCAGCGCCGCCACTTGAACGATTAATAGCATGGATTTCACCTTGATGGAACTCTTCCATGATCGACTTGACCCATGTCAGGCCCAATCCCCCGCCACTGCTGCTTGCTTTGGTGCTATATCCGGATTGGAAAATCCGGTCAACTTCTGTATTTTTCAACAGTTCTCCATTCACGTTTCTTATTCCAGGCCCATTATCCAGCACCTCAATTTTTACGAGATCATTTTTTTCACCATTCAGGTGAATCTCTATTATCCCTGGAATGTTCTCTTCGTGTCTTTGAATGGCTTGAGCCGCATTGGCTAATAAGTTAAACATGGCCATTCGAAACAATCGGGGTTCAACCAATGCGTGTATTTCTGAATTACACATAACCTGAATTCGAATTTTTTGAGAGGTGGATAATCCAAATAATTGAGCCACCTCTTCCACCAAAGCCCGCAGGTCTACGGTTTCATAGCGGGGGTGTCGGGTATATCCGAACGATCGATAGATATCAACCATCCGTTGCAAAAAATCCAGGTTATTCTTTAGTCCTTCAATCGCTTCCATGAAAAACGTGCCCCGTTCTTCATCCATGGAAACGATACCCAGACCATGAGCCCGTTGAATGGTATCTAAATCCCACTTGCCAGATGCAATAATGTTAGTCAAATCATGTCCCATATTGGTTGCCAGATTGATACCAAAGCGATTGCGTTCTTCGGTCAATGTCTGGCTGCGGGTAAAAGCGCGGGCCAATCCGTTTTCCACTTGCTTTTTGATTTCCTGAGCCATGCGTTGAATTTCTGATGGATGTATACGCTGTTTTTCATCCACACGAAATGCCAATGCGCCAACGACTTGCTCGCCAACGCTTAATAGCAAGCAACAACTGCTATCTTCCTTGAACAAGACTGAGTCGTTGTTTAATTCAGGGAAAGGATAATCAAATGTTTCGTCATTGCTCTCAATCCATTCAAAGTGATCTTCATTCCCCAATCGGCAATAACTTTTCACGGCTTCAAAGGGATAAATTTTACCTATCGATTCGACAATCATTTTTAAAAAAGATTCCAAGACTTGAATATCATCTGATAAAGCATGCAAGGCATCAACAATCCGGTCGATCTCCAATCCAAAAATAATTTCACGCTGATTACGTGCCAATTGGTTGTAGGCTTCTTCAATTTCATGCCGAGGGCGATGGATCAATGTAACCCGTCCGCCTTGAATCATGGTTTCCATCGCCGTTCCGATGTGCTGTAAAGGTGAAACAGCGCGGGTGTAGATCCACCAATAAACCAGCCAGGAAACCACTGTAAATAAGGCCGCATAAATCCAATAACGGAAAACCATATCCTCAATTTCATCCCACCCACGAGGAGTGGCATAAAAGACCGAGAGATTAATATCCGTCAACCCAATTGAGGAATAGAAGTTTTGAGAGATAAAGCAATTGCTAAAATTATTCACCCGGTGAAATTTTTCATGATCCACTTTTTCCAATACGATTTCTTCATCTTTTCCATATAAAACAATTCGAAACCAGGATGAATCATCTTCAAAAAGCTTTGGTGCTTCCTCTTCGATTATTCCAGCGGCTCTTCGAAAATACTCAGCATCGCTTGAGTAATTTCTTGCTACGCCTAATCGCTTTCGTAATCCATCGACGGCTTTTCCTTTTAGCATTTTTTGAAATTTGGGATTGTCTAAAATCAAGGCGCGTTTATTGCTGTAAAAGAGGGTGTCCAGCATGCCGATGAAGGAAATATCAATGATCAATACGGCCAGCATGGATAGATAACGCAAGAAGACGGTTCTTGATTTAACACTGCGGCGGCCACGTAGCGTGGATTTCATGCTTATCCTCTAATGTAGGGCATCTTGTTTGATGAACGCGTTCATAAGTTATAACCAATAGATGTATTCTAACCCCCATCAACTTGAATCAATAGGAATAATCATCCTGGATTTAATCACCATTAAGGCTGAATGATTCATCTTCATCCACCGCTTTTGGAAAGAGAGAATGCAGGTGTGAGTATGTCCAAAAAAACACGGACCCTCCCACCAATAAGTAAAGGTGATAGGTAAAGAAACGCCATAATAACACCACCACACCTACCAATGAAACGGGATAGATCTGTCCAAGAATCAATGCCATGCTCACTTCCACGCCCCCTCCCCCACCGGGTAACACAATTAAGAGAGAGAATGTAAAGAGTAATCCTTGCAATAAAAAAAGGGGGATGGGGTCGTTTGGAATGGAAAGGGCGTATAAGGTAATCGGCAAAACGCTGTAGCGGCATGTCCACTGCAGAGCGCATAATAGGAATGAAAGGCAAACAGCTTGTTTGCGCAACATTAATAAATGATGCCAGCCTTCTTTAAATTGATGCCAGCCTTTTACCAGTTTCCATCGCAGCCATCGGGCACGCACTTGAATCCGATAGGGAGTCAAATTTTCGTTCTTTGTGAGCCAGTGAGCCATCCGTTTGAAAATCTTTGCCATTCGGAGGATGAAAATAACAAGAATTAGAATAAATAGCCCCAGCAAGATCCACTTCCAATTATCAGATATGTGTTTTTGGATAAAATCGCTGATGGTGTCCATTCCCATTAGTGACATGATGGCAAAGGGCAATAAAATAAGGAAATAACATCCATCCAGGGCGATATCAATTGTTAGCATGGATGTTCCATGAGCAATATAGACACCGGCCCGTTTTAGCAGAGCCAAACGGATAACAGCCCCACCCACTCCACCCGGAGTGGCGGCAATTCCAAATTCGGAAGAAAGAGAGATGGATAAACTTTGAATATAACTCAAAGGGTATCCCAAAGACCGGCTAAGGATATAAATTCGCCCTCCATTGCAGGCCCATGCACATCCAACAATTAAAAATAAACCCAAACCAACATCCAAACGAAATCGCTGTAACTGATGAAAGGTCTCCGGTTTTTGGGTATATAAAAAAACCGCCAGGGTTGCCATCACTCCCAGGAATGCACCCTGTAGAGCGTAAAAAAAAAGCCGTTTTTGGGTTAATAATGGCTTTTTAGCGGGTTTGATCATCCTCTTTTTCCCAAGTCATATTCTTTAAAAGCCCAACCTTACAAAAAACATTACTGAACCATCTTTAATAGTTCACTATACGTGACACTGATACGGTCTTTATTCATTTTACGTACAATGTGATAAATTCGTTCCTCTATATGATGATGATTAAAATCAGAAGGATGTACAGCCAATCGGATAATAGGAGTGTTTCGATTGTACCAGTTCCAAAATCGGCACCAACCAACCGACACAAAGCGGCGCCAAAAATTCCTGGAACTGAACACCACCGCCGGTGCATAAACCTGCTGGTTTGTCTGTAAATTTTCCACGAAACCCCAAGATGTGGTGAATGGAATGTTCGTTTCTATTAAAGCTTTCCGGGCTTCGGAACTTAATAACCAGGCTGGCGGAATAAAGCCGTCTATCGGCAAATTTGCTGCTTCAAAAATCCTTATACCGGATTGTAACCGTTGTTGGGCTTGTTCCTGGTTCAACTGGTAAAACTCTCCTTCACGGTTCGTGTAATATCGCCCGATTATTTGAGCCAGCATGCCACCGGTAAGTGTATCCACTTGATGGGTTAAACCATGCAAAACCACTTCATGCCCTTTCTCCCGGCATAATCGAAGCCATTGGAAAAACGGCGGTGATTGTTCAATGCTGGGGCCATTATACCATTTCGGGGTAACCAGTAATGAAATCCGATGTATGCCCATCTCTTCCAAGCGATTAATAAACCGTTGACACTGGGGCTGGGTTTGTGGAATCAGGTCGTGATACGATATAACAAAAAACCGTTGTGAATTGGAAAAAGTCATCCAAGTTCCTTTACAACAGTTGAAACATACACTCTCTTATTATGGAAAGAACGAAATCGAGTTAATGTACGCCGATCATATAAATGAAATCCAAACTTATTGAATACCTTCTCTGTCCGCCGATGATCATATGTTTGAATTTGTCCATAAATGATACGCACACCTTTTGCTTTGGCTTTTTCTTCAAATGCAGTCAAAAGTCGAACACCTACTCCAACATTGCGATATTCGGGTAATATGTTAAAGTGAAAATGACCAGCGTTTTTAGGAGCCTTGGGGGTTTCGCGTCCCCCTCGAAAACAACACCATTTTAAAAATGCCCGGCTGGCAGAATTATACCGCCCCAAAATAAAGCGCCACATTACTTTTGGTGCTATCAAACATCCCATTAAGTAGCCTGAAACAATAGTATGGTAATAAGGCCGTAAACTGGCCAATAAATAACCAACCACTTCCTCATCGGCGTTAACCACAAAGCAGTTTTCTGGTTCCCAATCCGTATAATAGCGAGTAAAAAAATCGGCAAACACCTCTCGATCATCAAACACAGGATCTATGGGTGCACCAGAAAAGCCCGTTTCACAACAAATGTGGCGTACAGCGGCTCGATCAGCCGGTGAGTACGGCCTTATAATGGGTTTCATTCCGTTTATCGTCTCTCTCATGATCAAGGGCAGAAAAAGTCTCTGCAGATTCGCCGGAAATGATATGCGAATATAAAGCCAGAATCTTTTCAAATGTGTTTTGAATGGAAAAATGATCAACAATTCTCTGCCGCCGTGATTGGCGATCATTTGAATTACTCAAATTGCGTATTCTTCTAACTGCGGTGGCCAAACATTCCGATGAAGATGATTCAGCCATAATTAAAGGCTCCTCCCCAGCCACAGAATCATCCAATCCACCGTTTTTCACAGCCAAAACCCTTGTTCCACACGCTTGAGCTTCCAACGAAGTAATGCCAAACGTTTCCCATGTTCCCGCATGAACGTAAAGATCAGCGGCACAGTAGAATGCACGCAGTCTCGAAGTTAATCGGCTATATTGATACCATGTGACATCATGCCGTTTTCGCGTCACCCGTTCAACCAATCTTCGGCACTCACCATCTCCCACCAGCAACAAGTGATATCGTCCCTCCTCTGTTGTGTCGTGGGATAATTGCTCAATTAATCCGATTAATGAACGAATATTTTTTTCACGCGCAATTCGCCCCACAAAAAGTAATAAATAATCCTCAGGAGATAAACCCAATTCCCGGCGAATTTCCGCCCCTTCATCACTGGGAAAAAAAACATTCACATCTGTCCCCAGGGGAATCCGAACGACTCGCTGGATTCCACATTGGGTTAAAACCTCTTCCATCCGTTTGCTGGCAACAATGGTGGCATCCATGCGATTGTATAAATCCATGATATAGTGATGAATTCGATTTGATAAAAAACACTCTATACGGCTTCCACAAAAACGCCGTATGGTTCGGCCCAACGCCCGGGGAAAATCGGAATGATAAAACGCCACGATAGGAATATTGAATTTCCGGGCGGCTCTCAAAGCAATCCAGGCTGAGCGGTATGGATCCCCAACTTCAATTAAATCAGGCCTCTCTTTATCAACAATCGCATGTATCTTTTTTTGATTCGTCAGCATTCGATAACTGATTGAACCAACCAATCGCAATGATTTCACTTGGTAAAATGTTGTGTTGTGCCGGGTTGTTATCGAATCTTCATCACCTGGGACAATAACAATATGTTCAACATCTGATCGTTGGGCGAAATGACGCATCTTATCCTCCAGATAGCGGCGTACCCCACCACCCAAAGGGCTATAAAACTGAACCACATCACAAAGTTTCATTTCGCCTCACTTCCCGGCCTTTTGTTCGCACGACTACCTTACCTTAAAAAAGAATGTTTTCCAATATATATACAAATAATTAACGAACTATTTGATTTGACGATAACGCATGATATACTTATGACTCGATATTTAAATAAAAGAAGGAGTTAAATGAATAAACATATGTTATTTCAATGCTTGGGAAAAGGAATTTTCACACTTTGCCTTCTATCTATTTTTATCGTCATTCCCCTGAGAGCGAACGCAGATGCACCTAACTCTAAGCCACTTAGTAACATAGAGTCATCAAATTCCACTTTTAAACGTGGCATTGAATATTACCTTGATAAACAATACGAAAAAGCCGAGTTAATCTTTCGTCAATGTGTACAGACTGAACCCAAAAATGCCGAATATATGTGTTGGCTTGCCCAAACAATGGGCTTTCTCCTTGCTGAACAAGCTATGCAAGGCGTATCAAATCTCACCCTGCTCCCTGAAGGCCGGCGCGTCAAAAATTTATATCAAGAAGCAATGAAAGCGGATCCCCAAAATGAGCGTGCACGTATAGGTTATGCCATCATTTTACGTGATATACCCGCTATTCTGGGGGGAAGTGTTGATAAAGCCGAAAAACTTCTCCAAAGTGTATTGGATGATAATCCAAACAACATTTTTGCTTATCACCATTTGGGAACGTTATATATTCGCAAGCGGCATGATTTGCAAAAAGGGATGGATTGTCTAGAAAAAGTCATTTCTGTTGCTGAAGCGAAACAACTAACTGTAGAAGAAAAATTTAAATTGGATAATACATACCATGCTCTGGGAAAGACCTATTTGGATGAACTCAAAAACCCTGAGAAAGCGATTCCTTATTTTGAAAAAGCGGTTGATTTGGATGGGGCTTCCGCTGTTGAATTAATAGATTTATCCAATGCTTATTATATGAAAGACAATATTTCAAAAGCAAAGGATTGCCTTCATAAAGCCGCCCAAATCGTTAAGAAAAACAAGTATAAACGATTCTCATCTCAACTAAATGAACTGGCGGAAAAAATGAATACTGAGGTTGATCTGGGGTTTTCTTAATCATTGACCCAAAATAGAGCAGGTTAAAAAATCGTAAATTCAGTCCTCATTTGGTGTACGGACTGACTCGAATGTAATGCGATGCAGTTTTGATACGGAAATAATTCGGATAAAAGCCACCACACGATTGTTATTGGTATAAAGTATTCGATCGGCGAGCAAAGCTGTCTCACTGTTTTTTTTACGCAATAATTCCGCTTCTTTTTCTTCCAATGTGGTTACTTCCACTGAATCGGCACAACGGGAAACATGTACTCCATATTTTTTGGTGATTAGTTCCAGTAATGATGAAGAACGAAGATCCTCCAACGGTAGGCCTGGACATAACCCATGGGATACATAGGAAGTCTCTAACACCACAGGCTCATCATGAATCAAGCGCAACCTTGTTACCTTAAATACTTGATGCCCATTTTCCATCGAAAATAATTCGCTCATATCCTCCGGAGCGACTGTTACCATTTTTTGAACCACTTCCGTGTCCCACTCAATCCCGAAATCAAGAACATTCTCTGTTAAATTTGTATATAACCAAACACCATTATTTCCTGTTGGCTTTTTAACAAAAGTCCCTCTTCCCGCCGTCTTTTGGACATACCCCCGGCGAGCCAGTTCCTGCATCGCCGAGCGGACCACCGCTTTGCTTACCCCTTGCTGGCTGCATAATTGATCTTCGGTGGGTAATTTGCTCCCCACTGCCAACTCGCTTCGCTCAATCGCTTCTTCGATAATTTCAACTAACTGCAGATAAAGCTTACGTGGATTATAACGGTCTATTAAGCGCATGATTATAATATTATAATGTTTTTGTTTGATGATAATTATAGCAACATTGTATCAACCTGTCAACAAAACCTCAAGAAATAATACTTCATATCACAAACTTTTTTTTACACGCCAGAATGGGACACATGGTGATTATAGTGGAAGAACTTTCAAAAACAGGCTTTTATATAGCTCTCATATTAGTAGGATTCACCGTTTTTGCCGAATGGTTGTGCCAGACCTATATTCAAAAATATGATTGGAATATCATGATAGGGGTTTTTGAAAAACAACTTTTCATGACTTGAAATACTTTTCAAAAACAGTCTTTTCGTCTAATTAACAAACATAACCAGAACAATACATGAGGAGAATTTTAGCCATGTCCAACATTCAATTAAACCGCCGTTCAGCCTTAACATTCCTCACCGCCGGAGTAGCAGCTACAACTATTTTGCCCAAAACTGCTTTTGCTCAAGATAAGTCATTGAAAGGAAACATAAAACAGTCTGTTTCCAAATGGTGTTTTAATCAATATATTGAAGACCATTCATTGGAGGATTTCGTACAACAATGTGCAAAACGAGGTCTTGTGGGTATAGATTTAGTTAATTCAAACGAATGGCCCGTCATTAAGAAACATGGTTTGATTCCCACCATGGTGCCTGGTGCGGGCGGAATTGTTAACGGCCTCAACGACAAAAAGAATCATAAAAATTGCATGGAACAATTCAAGAAAAATATTCCTCTGGCAGCAGAGAACAACATCCGTAATGTCATCACCTTTTCAGGAAACCGTCATGGCATGACCGATTATGAAGGGTGGGATAACTGCACTGAGATTCTGAAAGAAGCCGTCAAAATCGCTGAGGACCATGGTGTTATCATTTGCATGGAACTCCTTAACAGTAAGGTTGATCATAAAGATTATATGTGTGATCGTACCCTTTGGGGGGTGGAACTCTGCAAGCGGGTTGGTTCCCCTAATTTTAAATTGCTTTACGATATTTATCACATGCAAATCATGGAAGGTGATATTATCCGTACCATCAACCGTTACCATGAATATATTGGCCATTATCATACCGGTGGCAATCCAGGCCGAAAAGATATTGATACATCGCAGGAACTTTATTATCCTGCCATTATGGAAGCCATTGTCAAAACAGGTTTTGACGGCTACGTGGCTCATGAATTTGTTCCTAAAAAAGGGTTGGAATCATTGGAAACCGCCATTGCCCTTTGTGATGTTTAAATTGAGCCACTTGTCCCGCAAATCAAACTTCATAGGGGGAAACACGCTTGTTTCCCCCTTTTTCATCAACGCTTTAAACGTACCATAATTTAAAACATGATTTTAAAAGTGATCCAACCAAATGATTATGTTTATTGGATCGGAGAATATAATGTCAGAACTTCCAATTGTTCAGAACAATGAGTTTTCAGAACTATCAGCAGCGCTAAGTGACAGCCGCCCATCCTGGCACGAATATTTTATGATGATGGCCAAACTGGCCGCTACACGTTCAACCTGTTTTTCCCGCCCGGTGGGCGCGTTAATCGTGAAAGACCGGCGGGTCTTATCCACGGGGTATAACGGTGCACCTCCTGGAACATGGCATTGCACAGACGAAAAAAAGTGCTTTTGGCGCCAACCAGAAAATCATGTTCCCGGGATTGAACCCCGCGACTTGTCCCGCGCTATCCATGCTGAGATGAATGCCATCGCCCATGCTGCCCGGAATGGAATCAGCATTGAAGGTGGTATTTTATACTGCACCCTTTCACCCTGCATGAACTGTTTCAAAGTTTTGATTAGTGCCGGGATCAAAGAGATATATTTCGAGCATATTTATGATTTTAATAACCAGGGGGGAGACCGCTTTTTGTTGGATTATTACCAGCAATATCAAGAACTTATCGCGGTTACCCAACTAAAAATATCCGATCAGAGCTATGCAATAGCCAACCAATTCATATCCGATATCACATCCCAGCGGCGCCATGATCATTATTCCTGATGTAACTGGCAGTAATTGAAATGGAATAAATCAATACAATTTCACAGATACTTTCAGTATCCAGCCATCATGCTTCATAGCACATAAGTATCATATCTTTACATATTAAAAAAAATCAATTTATTTTTCCCTCCTTTATTAATATTTCATTAAAACTGACGATAACTCTACTAAAGGATGGGAAAATTTTTCTCCCGCAGGAAAAAAATGCCGACCCGAAAGATTATTACATTCCCTTCCCAGACCGTAAGTCTTTTAGTTAAAGATAGTTAAAAGAAGTATACGGGGAAAGATAAATTGGCACACCCTTTACTTATTAAAGTAAAGGAGGTGAAAATGAAAATCCTTATCAACGAAGCCAATGAAGACATAAGAACGTTATACCAAGCCATCTTCTCTCCATATGAAGCTGAGATCACTTTTGCTGATGATATCAATGAAGCAGAAGAATGGGCTAAAAATGGAGAATTTGACGTGGTATTTCTGGAAGTTGGCTTTCCTGATATGGAAGGAATAATGGCTGCGGACCGCATGTTTAATAAAAATCCCAATCAATCATTGGTATTAGTATCATCTGTTCCTATAAATAAAACAGTCATAAGTGAAGCCATCAAACATCCTGTTCGCTATTTTATGAAACCATTTGATATTCAAAGCATTCGAACATTTTTGCAATACCAAACCAACCGGCTGGCCGCTTCAGCCGCTTAATCCTCAAAAATCAAACAATTAATTTACGGACCCGTTTAAACTGTTCTGTTCCCGCTTCATACATTAATTCAAACAATACCGATTCTGTATTCGTCAATATCGCGCCGGCATGTTGCATACGTTCGAGTGCCAAATCCCGGTTAAAGTCACTCCGTGAGCAGGTTGCCAATACGGGGAGATGGACAGAATAATCATTAGCCAGCAAATCAAGAACGGATTGCAACACGCAGACATGGGTTTCAACGCCCGTCACGATAACCTGCTTCCGTTTCGTGGCTTCGAGAATCTGCCAAAAATCTTCATTTCCACAGCAGCTAAACGTCATTTTTTCAACTATGGATTCCTCATCAATTTCTTTTCCGACCTCTTCCACTATTTGTCCCAAGCCTTGGGGATATTGCAACGTAGCGATTACAGGCACATTGAGCATCTTGCATCCCTCGATTAAACGAACAATTTCGGGGGTAACCGCTTCACGTTGTTCCATCACTCGGACCATGCGTTCTTGATAATCAATAACCAGCATGACTGTATCATCCTGCCTTAAAATTGATTCATGATGTTTATGCTTTCGGCGGCGTGATCGTAGTGAGGTTTTCTTTTTCGTTGTATCTTTCATTGACATTGCGTTATTTGGGCTCATTACAAACCTCCCAATGTGAGTCCTGTCGTTTGCTTATGATTCTTCCACTTCGTCCTTGGTTTCGAAGTGGTGTTTGTAGAGTTCTTCCACTTCGTTTACAAAATTTTGTTGATTTGAGCTTGATATTTGTTTAAGCCGGTTATCCGCGTAATTGCGGGCATAGCGTAAACACTTTTTTCCGGCTTCTTCATTTGAAAATTTAAAATGAAGTTTTGCCATTAAAAGATTCATTCCCCCATCTTTCAATTCAATGGGAATGGAGTTTAAATCGTCATTGTCAAAACTCAATTGCATGTATCTATAGGCTTCTTGCCAATAATCCTGAATCAAATCAGCATGTTTTTTTTCATCGGTCTGGTCAATATTTTGAATTAATTCTTCAAGAAATTGTATACTTTGAAGGTAATTGGTCCCAATAAAATAGAAACGCGGTTCGGATGATTTCATATCCAAAGGATTATCTTCAAACTGGGTTTCAATGGCGGTTTTAAGGGTTTCATGATCCCAAGTGGCTGGTTCCACATCATGGTTGAATGCGATACGTACCATTTGGCAATATCGATCCACGGCAAAGCAGGCCAAGGCCGTGATATAATCCCTCGGATCTGAAAACATCAATGTGAAAAAAGGAAGGCCGATTTGTTCTTTATTGTTCCAGATTTTCTCGAATGTTGCGCGAGTTCGAGTATTTACTGGTCGGTTATTTTTTTTATCCAGAATCGCACTTTCTCGTTCGAACAAACTGAAGGTATCCACTAAAACTTTGAAACGATCTTCCGTGGTTCGTTCAAAATATTCTTTCATTTGTTTATGTTTGGAGGGGCTGCGGAAAAAGTATTTATGATTATCGACACCAAAAGAATATTCATTTGATGCAGTTAAGCAATTTGGACAAATGGTTGTTTTCAAAACATCAGGGTACTCATCATATTCTGCTACGGGTTTGGTATGAGCGACCATCCATTCGTCATATAAAATGATCTGACTTTTGGTAATGAACTGATAGTTGATCATATCTGATTCACATGTCAGACAATTGGTCTCCCGTTTCCATAAAGCCTTTTTCTTAGGCATGTCCTATCCTCCAAAGCCTTCTGAAACTGTAATACCTTTCCCCTCATATTCATCTGGTTATACATTAAATTTAAAAGGACTAATGTTTATATCTTACCATTTAACAATTGTTTATAGAAAGACAGAAGAGTTGTTGTCAAATTTGTATAGGCAAATGGTCCTTCGGCTAACGCTCGGGCTTTATTCCCAAAATTTTGAGCCAACGTTTCGTTTTTTAACAGTTGCACCACGTATTGGGCAAATGAATCAGTTTGATTCGCCACGAAACCGGCTTCATATTTTGATACAATACCGGCTGTATCTCCCACATTTGATACAACCAGAGGCCGTCCAGATGCGCAATAATCGAACAACTTGTTGGGGATTCGCGCTTGATTAGCCGAATTATGCTCCATAGGCAATAATTGTACATCGCATGCCCCCAAATAAACGGGGACTCGTTCAAAAGGAACCGTTCCAGGCAAAAAAACATCCTCATTTAACCTGAACTGTTGGCGGAAAATATCCTTTGATTGTTCTTCAACTCCTCCACCGATTACAAGTAAAACAGTATTGGAGCATTGTTTTTTTATTTCGTTAAATATCTCTGCCAACATTTTCATATCCCAAAGCGAGAATCCAACAAATCCCACTACTGGGCGGTCAAGTGGAACACCGATTTGTTGACGGCATTTTTGGCGATCCAAATCTGGAAATAAAGAAACATCCACCCCCGAAGGAATTGTTATTAATTTATCTGAGGATATACCAGACTTCAAGGCCCGGTTATATAAAACCGTGCTAATCACAGTAACACCATCTGACCATCGCTTGCTTCCCACTTCAATTTGCTCTTCCAAGCGATCAATCCATTTAAATGGTCTTCTAGAAGTTGTTATTCCTCCCCCTGCCCACCAATCACACCAATCGCTGATGAACAGTGTTTTTTTCCATCCAATTGGATTGCGTAATTTTAGCCATAGCCAAGGAAACAATACATTTGGCCGGTGATCAAAGGCATGGATAATATCCCAGCGATTGCGGGATGCCTTGAACAAACGAAACAGATTATCAATAGGAGCATATCCACCATCATGCTGGCCCAGTGGTGCCCAGCGGGGAGTAAGCCAGATATGAACACCATCCCGGATTTCTTTTCGACCGAACCATAGAACATCACGGCTTACGGTCCACAAATCAACATGATGCCCTTTTTTTACTAGTTCACGGGCAAATCCGAAGCAGCGAAAAAACGTACCCCGCCAAATCAAATTATGATTTAGATAGAGAATGTTCATAGTAAGGAAAGTAAATACGATAGTTGAGCAGGCAGGAAGCCTGCATCACAAAATGTACGAATACTTATGACTTGATTGCCTTATTGCCGAGTCATATTTCCTCAACGTTTTCGAGCCGACCATTCTATCGATTGTTTAAGTAATTTCTGGAAATGGGGATGGCTCCACGAAACTTTATCATGTCCATGAAGAAGCACAACCACTCTTTCACGTTGATTGTCTTTAGCGATCCAAGCTAATGGTTCGGTGACGCGTTTGCCATTTTTTTCATGGGTGCTTTCAATAAGAATTTTTGAGGAGGGTAGAATTCGAAGTGTATGATAAAATTCATCATCAAATTCAAAATATTCCGGTAATCCATCCACTATTGGATGTTCAGCAATCACATGGCTCTTAATTGTTTGATACTTATCATGAGCAGATTTATCCCAGACCCATAATCCACCGATTAAATTTATGAACTCCTTCCAATCGGCAAATGTTGCTATTGCACTATGGACACACACTAATCCTCCACCCTCACGCACGAAACGTGGGATATTTGTTTTGACATGGTCTGGAGTGGGTTTATTTTCATATTGGGGGCTGGGGTAATATGAACAGCAATATAAAACCAACACATCATATTTGGTTAAATTATTATATTTAAGATCGTCTGTATCTTCTGTATAGTAAAAATACTTGCTGTCCAAGGTGGAGTTATAAACTTGATCGGCAAAGATCTTCACATTTTCTTTGAACTGGTGATGGGTTCCTCCTCCGAAGACGAGGATCCGAAGCGGTTTGATTTCGTTTGCCTGGGAAAACTGAATGTTGACGACGAGAAGAAAGAGAATCAAAAGACGCATGACCTTCATGCCGAACCTCCGAAAGTGGAATAGTGGAGCGTGGAAGGTATTATTTCACGCTCCACCGTTCGTTATCATGTTGATTCTCTTATCATAAAGCTTCTTGAGATCGTTCTCCAGTGCGAATGCGAACTGCATCCTTTAAATCATAGATAAATATTTTCCCGTCACCCACCTGGCCGGTGTTTACGGCATTGCGGATGGTATCGATCACCCTTTCCGTTACATCCGCTTTGCAGGCGATTTCGACTTTGATTTTGGGCTGAAAGGCGATGGTATATTCCCGGCCACGGTAAATCTCCTGATGGCCTTTTTGGCGCCCAAAACCCCGCACTTCGGTTACGGTCATGCCAACCACCCCCAATTCTTCCAGGGCGGTTCTAAGTTCTTCTAACTTGTGTGGACGTATAATTGCTTCGATTTTATTCATCGTTTTATCTCCAATTTATTGATTCAGTTTATTTCATCCCTTTTATTTTAAATCGATCGATGATTTCTTACTCAGATTTGGTGCCAGGGGTAAAGAAATTGTAGGCAACTTCACCATGCAGACTCAAATCCAAGCCGGTTACTTCATCTTCACGCTTTGCACGCAATGGAACAATTGCACCAACTATTTTTAAAATAATATAGGTTCCGATTCCAGCAAACGCCATCGAAGCAACCACGCTGATAAATTGAATCCATAATTGATAGGGATTGCCAAAAAATAACCCATTGACACCTTCACCTGCGATGGCTTCATTGGCAAACAGACCGGTTGCTAATGCCCCCCATGTTCCACCAAGACCATGAACACCGAATACATCGAGTGAATCGTCATACCCAAATTTGGCCTTCATAGTGTTTACCCCGTAATAGCAGATCACCCCTGCGCCAATACCGATAATGATAGCACATAATGGATCAACAAAACCGGATGCTGGGGTTATGGCGACCAGCCCTGCGACAGCTCCTGTAACGGCTCCCAATATAGTAGGTTTTCCATGAAACATGTTTTCAATAACCAACCATGTCAAAGCAGCAGCCGCGGCGGCGGTATTGGTGACGCAAAAAGCCATGGCCGCGGTTCCGTTAGCTCCCAGAGCACTGCCAGCGTTAAATCCAAACCACCCAAACCAGAGCAGTGAAGCACCTATGAGAGTAAATGGAAGATTGTGGGGAGGAGTAACCGACTGAGGATAACCATGCCGTTTTCCAATGACAAAAGCAGCCACCAAAGCAGACACACCCGAACTGATGTGCACGACGGTACCACCGGCAAAATCCAGTGCATCCAAACCTTCAGGCCCCATCCAGCCACCACCCCAAACCCAATGGTGAAGTGGATCGTAGATTAAAGTGGTCCAAAGCAATGAAAATAACACAAACGCTGAAAAACCAATACGTTCTGCAAATGCACCGGTGATCAAGGCAACTGTGATGATGGCAAACATACCTTGAAACATGGCAAAAATCACATGGGGAATTGTACCACTGGCTTCCATCCCAACGCCTTGGAAGAACAAATAGTCAAAACCACCGACGATTCCACCATTGGTGGTGCCAAATGCCAGAGTGTAACCAATAAGTATCCATTGAATACTAACCAAGCAAAGGCAAAAGAAACTGTGCATTAAGGTTGATAAAATGTTGCGATGGTTTACTAATCCACCGTAAAACAAGGCAAGGCCAGGGGCAGTCATTAACATCACTAATAAAGTGGATGTTAAAACCCATGAGGTATCCCCGGTATCAATCTCTGCCGCATCCGCAGCAAAAACGGGTGAAGCGGCCAGTAACATCAATCCTAATATACATACTATCTGGTTTACTCTTCTTCTTGGATTCATGAAGAATTCCTCCAATCAAAATTAGATCAAACGGACTAAGTGACATTGGTTGAATCATTGCCAACCGTTTGTATTCTGTTCAACAATAAGCATGCCATCATACATAAATGCAGATAGATTGCATAAGTCATTAGAATTTAAAGATTTATACAGAATTATGCAGAAATTGGCTTTTTTTACACAGCCCAAAAAACCACAGTTCCCATGCTCAAATCCGGGCAGTTGATCAGATATAAGCAAAAAAAGAACCGGAGAGGATAGTTAATCCTCTCCGGGAACCACAAAGAAAATCTGTCTGTTGGTCTTATAGAGCTTCTTCCGCTCTTTCTCCTGTTCGAATTCGAACGGCATCGGCAATGGCATAGATGAAGATTTTTCCATCACCAACCTGGCCGGTAGCAACCGTGTTACGGATCAGGTCAACCACTTGTTCAGTGGCGCTGCTTTTGACCGCAATTTCCACTTTTATTTTTGGTTGAAAGGCCACGGTATATTCGCGGCCACGATAGAGCTCGTGATGGCCTTTTTGACGTCCAAATCCACGTACTTCGCTGACTGTCATTCCGGTGATGCCGTGTTCTTCCAATGCTGATCTTAAATCTTCCAATTTATGTGGACGAATAATCGCTTCAATCTTATTCATAGTTTTCTAACCTCCATAAACTTTATTCGGATCGTTTGCATTAATTCATCGAATTAATGAGGTGTTAATGTGAAGTCGTAATAGGCTGAACCAGCATGCTCGCCAATATCGAGTCCTTCCATTTCCTCTTCTTTGCTTACGCGTAGACCGATAGTTAAATCAAGCGCTTTGAACATAATAAAGGAGAGAACGAAAGTCCAAACAAAACAAGCAACCACCCCTGCTAGTTGTACACCCAGGACACCAATGCTGCCACCGAAGAAGAGGCCTGCATTGCCGCTGTAGATTTCCTGAGCAAATAATCCGGCGGCCAGGGTTCCCCAGACCCCACACACCCCGTGTACAGAGACCGCACCGACAGGATCATCAACGCCAAAATTTTCGAGGGTAAGAACGGAAATCACGACCAGTATGCCTGCAATGAATCCGATGATGATCGCTGAAGCCGGGCTGACATCAGCGCATGGAGCGGTGATAGCCACCAAGCCAGCCAATGCTCCGTTGAGGGTCATGCCCACTTCTGGTTTGCCAAATTTTATCCAGGCCATGATTAATGCACCTACTGTTCCGGCACACGCTGACAAGTGGGTCGTAACTGCAATGACTGCAAGATCACCCCCTTGGGTGGTGGTACTGCCTGGGTTAAAGCCAAACCAACCTAACCAAAGAATAAATACACCCAAAGCAGCCATGGGCATGTTATGGCCGGGGATTGCTTTGGGTTTGCCTTCAGCACTAAATTTTCCAATACGAGGTCCTAATACGATGGCACCCGCTAATCCAGCCCAGGCACCCACTGAGTGAACCACGGTTGAACCAGCAAAATCAATAAATCCGAGATCCTCTAGCCAACCTGTACTTTCACCTGTAAACAAACTTCCCCACGCCCAGGAGCCGAAAATGGGGTATATTAATCCAGTAATGATTACGGTATAGATCATGTAGGCATGAAAACGTGTTCGTTCCGCAACGGCCCCAGAGACAATGGTGGCAGCCGTCGCGGCAAAAACAACTTGGAAAATATAGAAGGTAAATGTCCAATATTCTTTATTTCCCTCGGTTTCCATATATTTGAAAAGGCCAAATCCATCGGAACCGATAATTCCACTGACCGTCGTCCCGAACATCAATCCAAAACCGAGCACCCAAAAAACCAATGAGCCGATGCTCACATCAAGAATATTTTTCATGATGATGTTGACAGCATTCTTTGCACGGGTAAAACCGGATTCCACCATAGTGAATCCAGCCTGCATAAAAAACACCAGAAACGCTGCA
Source organism: uncultured bacterium (assembly GCA_964517495.1). Lineage (GTDB taxonomy): Bacteria > Hinthialibacterota > Hinthialibacteria > Hinthialibacterales > Hinthialibacteraceae > CAZFER01. Next base: position 58,853 of record CAZFER010000017.1, read on the forward strand.
ATACACGTCCAAAGAATGTTCCCATCATCAATGCTGACGTACATGGGCTCATCTGCTGCATAACCTACAGATGAAAAGACACCAATCATTGCCAAAGCAATAGCGAAATAATAAATACGTGAGCTTCCTCTGATCCTAAACATGGACACAGTTCTCCTTTCAATTCGAGTATCGAATTTTGTAGATAGAATTTTTTACCCGGGCAGGAATATCATCCGTTAAGAGCGAAATCTCTTAACTCGTTTTTTTATAAGGGCAACCAACGTGCCAACTTTTTATGAGATGTGAAAGTCGAAGCTTAAGTCTATATGTATGAGTAGAATAAAAGACGATCAGGGATAAAGGAGAAGATGTTTTGAAGGTAATTGAACATAAAAAAGCATGTACAAAAATAAGCACATGCTGGTTTTGAAACACCTAAAGCCATCATGGGAGATTGCTTATTTTCCCATGATGACTTTGTCTTTGATTTGTTGAACTATGATGCGATGCTCAAATTTACTTTTGCTTCATCCGGCATTGAATATTCAAAGAAACCTTTTCCGGATTTTACTCCCAGGCGTCCACCGCGTATCATTTTTTTCAACAAAGGGCAAGGACGGTATTTAATATCACCTAATTCGTGGAATAAATGCTCCATATGAAAAACCATTGTATCGAGTCCCATCGCATCGGCAAAATGAAGGGGACCCATCTGCATGCCGCAACCCAATTCCATGGCTTTATCAATATCTTCTGCGGAAGCAACACCTTCCATCAAAGCAAAAACGGCTTCATTAATGAGGGGAATCATCATACGGGTTGTTACATAACCTGGCCATTCAAAGACTTCGATGGCGGTTTTGCCAATCTCATCTGCAAATTCACGGACGGATTGAAAGGTTGAATCGCTGGTTTCCAATCCACGAACCAATTCAACAATGGGACGTTGAGGAACGGGTGGGTGGAAGTGCATTCCAATAAATTGAGAAGGTCTTTGCGAACGTGAGGCCAGATTACTCACAGAAAACGTTGAGGTGTTTGTAGCAAAAATGGTTTTTTCGGGGCATTTAGCATTCAAGGTAGTAAAGATATCATTCTTAATGTTAATGTCCTCATCGACCGCCTCGATTACAAGATCAACTTTTTCAAAACCTTCATAGGAATCTGTGGGAGTAACACGAGATAAAATCGCTTGTTTTTCTTTTTGAGTGATACCCCATTTAGCGATTTCATTATCCAAGTGTGCAGAAAGCGCTGCTAACGAACGATCGATTGCCTCTTTTGAAATTTCCTGCAAGACGACATTAATCCCCGCTTTGGAAATAACCTCAATGATGCCTTGTCCCATCGTACCACCACCAATTACGCCAACACGTCGAATTTGCATGTTTCTAACCTCTCTTGTTTCTATCGTTATTTACCTTCATTATACGCCATTATTTCAAGGTTGAACGATTTCTGAATCCTTATCATAAATGAAAATTGGAATAAGGCAGAAATATAGACGGGTATACCCAGCAGAGGGGAACGATTCATATGAGAATCCATGAAGGCTTTCAAGTACATGATGCAAGTTCATACTTTCTCTAATTATATAATATATGTCGATATGGATAAAAATTAAGCCTTCTTTTCTGATTTTCAAAAAAAACATACAAAATAACAAGCGGATTCTCGTTACAAGCGTTACAAGCTAAAAAGATGTTTGAATAATAATTATTTCCCCAATCCAACATTCTGTAAGTGGATTAATCTTTGATATAATAAGATAAGGATTTGAAAATCTGAATGAGGCTTTGTTTTCTTTAAGCTAAAGAAAACAGGGATTTAGACGATAATCGATAATGGGTAGATGTCCCATGAACCAAGATATTAAATCAAGAGCGAGTCCGAAATCGTGGTAGCTGGACCAAGTGCCATAGGGAGTACCCCACAGGTTCATTTTCGTCCTGATCCGGGTGAACCGGCAGCACGCCTTAGTGCGCCTGAACACCAAACTGCCGGTTTGGTCACCACTCAGGAACAGCGGAATGAAACCCGGTTGCGCCTGCGGGCGTTGATCAGCGGGGATGATGTCCTATATACACGTCGTACATTTACCCAAACCTATGGCGAAAACAGTCCTGTCTTTAATGCTGGTTTAACCACGGTGGTTTCGCGAACCGATGGGAATGGTTTTGTTCCTGACAATACCTTGGTTCCAAGTGAATCTGGTGAAAATGGAGTAAATCAAACTGAGGAAGAGGGGGAAGAGAAGGAAACAAATGGATTGCAGGCTGAGGAAGAATCTCAAAATGCACTCCAGCCCAGCGAAGAAGAACTGGAAGAGAAAGAGCGTGAGTTAGAGAATGAGGATGCACGGCTTGACCGTAACTTAACCCGTGCCCAATTGGAACAAAACCAGGCCCTTGAATCCAATAATCCTGCCCAATTCAGGCAAGCGAAACAAGAAGAAGATGAAATTGAACGAGAGCAGGAAGAAGTCGAACGTGAAAAGAATGAAGTTGAACTCCAGAAAATGGCTGCCCAACTGAAAGAATTGCTAAACAGCACCAACCAGGCATTGGAAGATAATGCGCAAGCCGCTTTTGGACTTTTGGATGTTATGTTTGGCTTTGATAAAGAAAACCAAAGCCAGGATGGCCCGCTTTCTGGCCCTTTGCCGGCTGATCCCACCTTTGCCCGTGCCCGATGATGGATATCTCCGCAATCTAAAGTAGGGAAAGTTATTTTATTTCAATTAAGGCCAAGGTTCGGTCATCGTCAGGTTCATCGGAATCAATTTTATTGATGAGCCGGAATATCTCGTCCAAGAAGTCAACTGCACGAAATCGAATGCTTTTCTGAACCATTTCCTTGAAATTCTCTTTGCCGAGAATTTTATCCCCTTCCACATTTGTTTCAGTAAAACCATCGGTGTAAATAATAATGCGGTCTCCCTGTTGAAGAGGAATTCTGGTTTCCAAGGCATCGCTGGCAAATTGGGTGGGAAATCCAATGGGGGGAATGTGTGAGTCAATGGATTCCAAGGTTTGTGCTTCCTGATGCCAAACAAAAACATCTGGATGTCCGGCATTGCATAAAGTCAAGGATTTTGTGATCAGATCGACATCGACGATGACCAAAGTTAAAAACATACCCGTATCACCGATGGTTTTAAGCACAAAGCGATTGAGATGTTCTGCCACGTTTAGGGGCGGGCGTTCTTCACGAAGCCGTCTTAATAGTTCATTTTGGACCATATTCGCCACCAATGCGGCTGAAACGCCATGTCCTGTTACATCAAATAAGGCGACAGCGATATGGTCCTCATCGAAGACTTGTACGGTAAGATGATCGCCGCCAATTTCGATCATGGGTTCAAAGCGATAATTTAGGATCATTTGGGAATTATCGATAGGTTTAGGAAGAAGCGCTTTTTGAATTTTCCCTGCGAGTTGCAAATCCGCTTCCATTTGCCGTTGTTGTTCCAGGACTTTTTGCTCGAGTTTGGCGGCTTTGATGACACGATGAATCACATTCAGCATCAAATCGTAATCGATTGGTTTCGTTATAAAATCAGCGGCCCCGGATTTCATTGCTTTGACAGCGTAATCAATGGTTCCAAAGGCCGTCATGATGACCATGGGAATATTCATTTCCCGATTGGATAGTTCGGCCAATAGTTCGAGACCCCCCATTTGGGGCATCATCAGGTCGGAAATAATGACTTGGGGTGTCTTCTCTTCTAATCTTTTCAAGGCTTCAACACCATTTTCCGCTTCTATGATTTCATAGCCTTCCAATTCGATAAAATCGCATAGATTGAGTCGAATATCCTCTTCATCATCCACAATTAATAGTAGATCCTTTTTATATCAAAATTAGTACTTATCAATTTGAAAATCAATCATTTACACACTCTTAATCGCTATGGAATAACGTAAAATAATATTATGGTTGGAAACTCTATATATGTATATTGTATTGAATGTTCTGCAAAATGATTGATCAAATTAGGGTGTTTTTTTATATTGTGAAGCAGGTATTGCAGTTTGCCCAACATATCTTGTTGTTGGTAGGATGCCTGCAAACTAAAACTATATTCTTTTTGCCAACCTTACCCCGCTTTTCTTCCCACAAACACGAAGCTTTTGAGATGGCGAATCACTTCTTTGTTTCCATTTTCATCGCTAGGGGGGACGCCGGTTTCCCAGCGCAGGGCTTGAAGGCCGGCTTTTTCGTACCAGCGGCGCAGGTCTTGTTCTTCGAAACCGAGCCAGAGGTCGGCGAGGTCTTCGCGCATCCATTCCTCTTTGTGGCTTTGCAGGTCGATGGTGGTGACGGTGCCGCCGGGTTTGACGATACGGGCCATTTCACGGATGGCGATAGCGGGATCGGGGGCGTGATGGAGTACCAACCCGGCAAAGACGGCATCCACCTCATTATCTGCAATAGGCAGGTCGTCAATTTCGCCTTCACGCAGATCGATATTCTGCAATCCCGCATCCCGGCTTTTTTGTTTGGCGAGATTGAGCATCTCTTCGGAATGATCCACACCGATGACTCTATGCACCAACTTGGCCAGGGGAATCAACAAATGTCCAGTACCGGTACCAATATCGGCACAGACCATACTGGAGGGAATCAAAGCGGTAAAAGCCTGATAGGTAACCAAATCACCGCAAAGTTGGTGGCGGATTTCATCCCAGCGTTCGGCATGTTTGCCATGGAAACGATGGCTGCGCAGGCGCTTTTTTTGCAGAACATCCTGGAGTTTTTTCCGGTCCTGCTTGGTTTCATTTTTCTCTTTTGCCCATTTTTTTACCAATTCCCAGATGGGTTTAACTTCATGGGAAACTCCGTTGCTTTCTGCCTTGCGATAATATGCCCAGGTGCCTTCGCGTCGGACATCCAGAAAGCCCGCTTCTTTCAACACGGTCAGATGGCGTGAGATACGGGACTGGGAGGAGTCCAGTATTTCGACGATATCGTTAACGCTCAGCTCGTGTTTTTCCAATAAATTAAGGATACGAAGCCGGGTTTCGTCTGATAATGCCTTAAAAAGTTTTATAGGTTCGTTCGTTGCCATCATTTAAAACTTGCATATAACCGGATATATTGATATAATATAACCAATAATTTGAATAAGGTCAATTATTGGCGCTAAAAACTCCCATTTTTTTATGGATGGTGGGGAGCCGGCGTCTCACAACTACATTAGAAGAGGTAAACAAATATTATGGCGCAACAAAAAATTGTCACGTCTGAGTCAGTCACCGAAGGACACCCGGATAAAATCGCAGACCAAATTTCAGATGGCATTCTGGATGCCATTTATGAGCAAGACCCCAAAGGCCGGGTGGCTTGCGAAACGCTGATCACTACCGGTTTGATTGTGATCGCCGGTGAAATCACAACTACCGCACAGGTCAATTATACTGATGTAGCCCGCAAAGTAGTCGATGAAATCGGCTATAACAATGCGGACTATGGATTTGACTGTGAAACATGTGGTGTGTTGGTTTCACTTGATAAGCAATCACCTGATATCGCCATGGGGGTTGATGAAACCGACGACCATGAACAAGGCGCAGGCGACCAGGGAATGATGTATGGCTATGCAGCCAACGAAACTTCCCAATTGATGCCAATGCCTATTATGCTGGCCCATCAGCTTACCATGAAACTGTCGGAAGTGCGCAAGAATGGAACACTGCCCTGGGTTCGCCCGGATGGGAAATCCCAGGCGAGTGTGGTTTATGATGAAAAAGGGAATGTGAAAAATGTGAGCGCTGTGGTCATTTCCACCCAACATGCGCCTGAATTGACACAGGAAGAAATACACAAAGCGATAGTTGAACATGTTATTACCCCGGTTATTCCGGAAAAATTATTAACCAATGAAACCAAGATCCATGTTAATCCCACAGGAAAGTTCGTTGTGGGTGGCCCGATGGGTGATTGCGGCCTGACGGGTCGTAAGATCATCGTTGACACCTACGGCGGGGTTGGCCGACATGGTGGCGGTGCATTTTCGGGCAAGGATCCATCCAAAGTGGACCGTAGTGCCGCCTATGCCGCGCGTCACGTTGCCAAGAATGTCGTCGCCGCCGGGCTTGCTGACCGCTGCGAAGTGGCGCTTGCCTACGCGATCGGTGTGGCGGAACCGGTATCCGTCAATATCGATACATTTGGAACCGGCAAGATCGATGAAGAAAAGATCGCAGCCAAAATTCGTGAACATTTTGATCTGCGCCCCGCTGCCATTATTACCCGTCTCAATCTTCGTCAACCCATCTATCGGAAATCAGCGGCTTATGGGCACTTTGGACGCGATGAATTTCCGTGGGAAAAACTGGATATCGTCGATAAATTAAAATCGTAAACGAGAAAACATAATGATATTTAAAGAGGTGAATGTATGAGTACAGTTTTAGAGAAACCAGAAGTAACCAAAAAGACCGGTGCTGCACCGGAAATCAAATTGCCTGACTTTAGCGGTCTGCCGCATAAAGTGGCTGACCTGGCTCAGGCTGAATATGGCCGGAAAGAGATTACCATCGCCGAAGAAGAAATGCCGGGCTTGATGGTCACCCGGGAAAAGTATGGCAAGGAAAAACCCTTGTCCGGCACCCGGATTACCGGCTCACTCCACATGACCATCCAAACCGCGGTATTGATTGAAACCCTGAAGGATTTGGGTGCGGATGTTCGATGGGCATCCTGCAACATCTTTTCCACACAGGATCACGCCGCCGCGGCGATTGCTGAAACAGGAACGCCCGTGTTTGCCTGGAAGGGTGAATCACTGGAAGATTATTGGGAATGCACATTGCAGGCGATTTCTTTCCCAGAAGGCGGACCTGATTTAATCGTGGATGATGGCGGTGACGCCACTCTATTGGTTCATCGTGGCTATCAGGCGGAAAATGATCCTTCCATCCTTGATGAGCCAACCGACGTGCATGAATTGCAGGTCATCAATGCGTTGTTGAAACGTGAATTGGAAAAAGACCCGCAAAAATGGCACAAAATGGCCAAAGATATCAAGGGCGTTTCAGAAGAAACCACCACAGGCGTGCATCGCCTTTATGAAATGAAGAATGAGGGGACCTTACTTTTCCCTGCCATTAACGTTAATGACTCTGTCACCAAGTCGAAATTCGACAACCTTTATGGCTGCCGTGAATCATTGGCCGATGGCATTAAGCGTGCCACTGACGTGATGGTCGCCGGCAAAGTTGTTTGTGTTTGCGGATATGGTGATGTGGGCAAAGGCAGTGCTGAATCGATGCGCGGTTTTGGCGCTCGCGTGCTGGTGACTGAAATTGATCCCATTTGTGCCCTGCAGGCATGTATGGCGGGTTTTGAAGTAACCACCCTTGAAGATGCCCTCAGTGAAGCCGATATTTTTGTGACCACGACCGGTAACCGTGACGTGATCCGCATCGAACATATGGCCAAGATGAAAGATCAGGCTATTGTGTGTAACATCGGCCACTTTGACAATGAAATTCAAGTTGATGGCCTCAATAAATATCCAGGCATCAAAAAGATCAATATCAAGCCGCAAGTTGATCAATATGTGTTCCCGGAAGGCCACTCTATCTTCTTGCTGGCCGAGGGACGCCTGGTTAATTTGGGTTGTGCCACTGGCCACCCATCATTCGTAATGTCCAACTCATTCACCAATCAGGTATTGGCTCAGATTGACCTTTGGATCGAGCCTAAAGAAATCGATGTCTATCGCTTGTCGAAACAGTTGGACGAAGAAGTGGCGCGGCTTCACCTGGGTAAGTTAGGTGCAAAGTTGACAAAACTGACCGACGACCAAGCCAAATATATTGGTGTTCCAGTTGAAGGCCCCTACAAACCCGAGCATTACCGTTACTAAACGACAATTCCATATCGCTACTTTTTCCATGAATCTCCCCGCTTCGGCGGGGAGATTCGCATTTACGGATAGCGAACAATGGCTTCAATCATGCATTGGGAGATACCAACGGCTGCATGGGCTTGATATTGAATGGTTTCCCCATAGGGAACTTCAGATAATGCATCATGAGATATGAATTCGGAACTTACTTTGATTTGCCCACCAAACAGATTACGTTCGCTGATAGAATCCATTTTTCCATCACCATCCAAATCGTGAACCAGATAGATTGTTGTTCCGCTCGGCACATCATGTTGTATATTTCTGAGTAAATTTATGGTTCGGTTTCCATCTTGATATTCAAACTCATAGATATGTTGTAGGGGATGTTCAGCAAAATAGACTTTAGCCTGTCGAGGAAAACGGCTTTCCACATTCAGAATCAAGGCACTCGTTCCACGCCCTATGTTTCTACGGATTGCAATACGAGGCTGTCGTTCAAGGAGAGCCAGTTGTAATGCGCTTTTGGCCATATAGCGAGATTGAAGATAAGATAGGTGGTCTGCTTGAGATTGAACAGCATGGCGAACGGTGGAAACAAACACCAAGCCGATCATGGCGAGAATCAATACGATTGGAATAACCACAAGCAATGCAAAAGCCTGTTCCCGTTTTTTTGTATTCTTTTTCATGGCATTCCTTAGTTCAATAATGCAGATTTTGTTGCTCGCAAACGCTTGTTTTGAACCGGGTTCTCAATCTCCAATGTAATCGACAATTGATTCGAGCCTATTTGACGAATGAAAAAATGAGTGACCTGGCGGCACATGATATGGGAACCACTGGCATGTGAATTTTCACCATAGGAATTTATTTCCTGAAACAAGGTGCCGTCATTTAAATAATAGCGAATGGTTTTATCAGTAATCCAATAATGGTGGGCTAAGCCATCATGCAGTCCCTGTGCTTGTAAGTTGCTTTGATTTTGATCAATGCGGCTAATTTCAAAATCCTGAAAAGACAGATTGCGTGGATTAAAGATATGAAGGCGCATGTTGTCTTTTAAGTGTTCGAATGAAGCATTGTCATTATCAAATAATATGTTTTCCTCTATCCGGTCTGCAATACCAGCCGTGATGGTTTGATGAAATAGCACATCGGACTGGTTCGCCTTAATGACAATAGAAGCAGGCAATGCAGATGAGAACTCATGTGTCATCTGCTTTAGAATAGTATCCAACCGGCGTTGTTCCTGGGTTTGAGCCTGGCCTAGTTGGTAAGAATCTGCAATGAGGGTAATCATCATGGCAGCGAATGAGCAGACGATTCCCACAATGACGATAACCACCAAAATTTCAACCAGGGTAAAGGCTTTGGTTAAATATTGGTGCGTAATGTGTTGAGTTCGATGGATTGATCGTTTGACCATTGCACAATCACGCGTATTTGTTTGATATGGGTGGGCCGCTGTTGAATACGGCCATTAATATCGACATAGAAAACCTGAATACTCACACTAAATGATGAAAATTTTTTTCCCATTGAAACACCGTTACGAAACACATGGGTTCGAGATGCCTGAAAACCATGATAGTCATCGATGTCATCATATAATTGACGCCGTTCTTCATCAGGACCGATGGATGATTGCTTTAAAGGGACAAATCCAAATTTGGAATTTCGGCGATAGGATAATTCATCCCAGCGTTTTAGCGACAAGACTTCATTCATATAAAGTTCCGCTAAGTTGGAGGCGTCTCGTAGTTGATTGGCATAATGAAGGGAATCATGGCCTTCAATGAGGATGAATACAAATATGCTGGTGATCACGGAAAAGATGGTGATCGATATGATGACTTCGATTAAAGTGTAACCCCGGCAATTTGGTTTCAATGGTAAATGTATCCTGTCATGGGTTCGATAATGACATGGGCGATATTGGGTCCACTTTGTAACTTTATGACGATAGCGTTTTGATAGGGCTTTCCCTGGCGGTCAACCGGCCGCCCGCGTCCATTGAAAAAGATTGAGAGATTACCGCTAATCACACTCAGGGAGTCTATATTTAATGTTTGGTTCAACGGTTCACCATAAAAAGGATCCTTTCTACGGTTAGAAACATAAATAGTTTCACTCTCGTAACTTTTTGTAGCCGGATTAAATACCAATCCCACCTGATACATGCTGTGAATCGCTTTTTCTTTGACCAATGCAAGATGGTTTTCAAGTTGTATGGCAGCTTGTTTGGCATCCATTTTAAAGGTATTTAGTCGTACCCCCGTGATGCCGATGATAATTCCCAGCAGCACCATTACGACAACTAATTCAATTAAAGTAAATCCTTTATGGGATGATTTCTTTTTCATATAAAATTCTGGAATTGACCAATGATTCAAAAATTGTGGAATTGTTTGATTTTGAAATCACGATACCTTTCCCTGGCACAACATTCAAAAATTGGAGTTGAGACAATGGAGATAATGAAACGGTATACGATAAGGTTTCATTCATATCGAGGTTATCGAAATCGAAAGATAATTGCATCCCTCGAATTTTTCCACCCCAAAAACGGGCTGTATTACCTTGTGCATCAATTGAGACCTCGTCATCTCCTGAATTTACCCTTATATCTTCCTGTGTTATTTCTAATACATCTTCATCGTTATTCAGTTGCCATTTCCCATCATTAAAAAATTCAGCGTTTATAGCAAGATGTTGGGGATGGCCTATTTGGTGATAACAATCGAAAAAACGAATCCGGCCCATTCGAAATTCCACTGGATCGGCATGGGTAATTCCTTGATGACTCCATTGATCATGAACCCGGTATTGGAGCGTTAAAGATTGGGGATTCATGGGTTTACTGAATTGGATCGTCATGGGATGGACGGTCTCATTCGCCCTTCCATCACTAAAATTCAGATCGGGTGTTGGATGATTTAAAGTAATGTTGTTATTGTTTTCAACCAGGTTTATAGATAATGTGGGAGAGGATGTTTCAGCAAAAAGGCCTTCATAGTTGTGCGAAATTTCCGCTGGTTGCTTGCCATTCATGGCGGTTATAGCTAAAGTTGCGCTAAATACCTGCCCTGCATAGGTATATGAAGCAAAACGGGATTTTATCATTGCTGGTTGTCCGACTGTGATTATGAAATGATGAGGATAGAACGCAATGGCTTTACTTTCCTCTTTTAGGACATGGGTTCGATTATCGCCATCCAATTTAACTCTCGCCATGCCACTTAATTTAATAATGCCGCATTCTTCGTAATTTAATTGATCAATCAAGGCTGTTCCGTTTTGAATGGAATAATCCCAATGGGTATTGTAGGGACGTTTATTTCCTTTGGGATTTGAAGGGTAAATATAATTGTTGTTGTTCCAGGTAAAGCGAAAAAGTCCATCGGCATTTGCCAATTCGCCATCTTCATCAACTATTCTAATCAATAAAGAGAAGGGAATTCCGGAGGTAAATATGAGGTTGCCTGGTGTTTGATTATTAGCCCCTATTTGTATAGGTTGCAATATCATATACAAAGATGGTTTGTTTTTTCCTTTGTCATTACCTTGACTTTTCCCTCCTTTATCTTTTTCATCATTATCTTTTTTTTCTGGGGGAGCAGGGGCATTTGATTGCAAAAAAACAACCGAAGCATGAGCATCAGCCGCAGTCATGATATTAAAGGGCAGCCATCCACTGGAGTATGGCTGCCCTGTTAACCATGCTATGAGCACAACATATTTGAGTAAGCAGGTTAACCGCATGGTTTTCTCACTCAGGCCAAAGGGTTAGGATCGGGACAAACGTGCAGGGGTGTCGTTTTCTTCAGCGGTGATGGTTACTTCCGTTCCATCCTGCAAGGTAATCTTGTTGCCTGTAGCCGATACATCTTTGGGGAATCCACCTTCCAAATAATACTCCAGAGAGTCAGGATCGGTGATGTATTGCTCATCATCATCCCCCGATTCATCCAGTTGAGCCGCACGGTGTTTGGCAAAAGCAACTGAGCAGGCAGACTGCATGGCTGCGAACGTTCCATCTGCCGCAACCTTTTTCGCATCCGATGTTACGCTGACAAACTTGGGAACGGCAATGGCGGCGATGATTCCCAGAATCACCAAAACAACGATGATCTCGATGAAAGTGAAACCAGCTTGCTTCTTTTGTAAGGCTTTCTTTTTCATACTCTTCCTCCTTGAAAAGGTTTTTTTGGATTTGCCTTCCCAATATGCGAATGATGTGCCAAATTTTCCAGGCGACGAAAATGACTTTTCTTATGGAAATTCTTGAATAGAATAATGTTAACTTATGTTCATTGATGAATTGTAATCCACATTTACTCAATATAAAAATGCAACATCACGTTTAACTTCGTTATAGAGAAATAATCAAGGTTATTGAATTTGATCTAAAAAAATCATTTTGAATTTCAAAATGATAAATTAAGGTTCAGCTCTTTATCTTCCTTATAAATATGAGAAAAAAGGTCAATTATGCTCATAATTTACTTAATGTTCGGTTTACTTCCATTAAAATCAATCAATAATCCATTCGGGGAAAAATGACAGGATTTTTTTTCACTGTAATTGGGCAATTATTTCTTTTCATCAAAACGATTAGCAATTTTAAAAAGATTTTCTTTCAACATTGGAGACGGAAAAATGTTTCTAAGCCGAAAAACCCCCGCTGCTTATTTAGGGATTGATATTGGCGTATCATATGTAAAAGGGGTTTTGATAGAAAAAGAGGGTAATAGATATTCGGTTCGGCGCGTTTTCCGGTTTCCTTCTGATCAAATGAACACGCTTCGTGAGTATTATCCCGAGGGAGAATATCACGTAGCAGTTGCCATCCCTTCAAACAAAATAGATATACGAAGTTTGATTTTGCCGGGGCTGCCAGAGAAAGAATTTCATCACATGATCGGTTACGAAATTGCCAAAGAAATTGGAATTGATGAAAAAGACCTTTATTATGATTACACGTATTCAAACGATCAACATTCAGCTCGTTCATCCAAGAAAAAGATTATCGTTTTTTCTTGCCGGCGAGCGGATATGGATGTTTTTTTAACTCGCTATGGTTACCCTAAAACGAAAATTGATGTTGTCGATGTGGATTGGATGGGTTTGCTAAACCTTTATAGTGAAGTCATCCCGGATTTTTCTTCAAAAACATTCATAGGCATTGATGCCGGTGAATCGGGATTAAAACTTCTCCTCCTTCGTAATGGCGTGCTGAGCTTTTGCCGCCATTACCCACTGGTTGCCACACCAGGAATAGCGGAATTGGCGGATGAAGATGATATGATGAATGATATTGCTACGGAGATACAAAGAACAGTTCATTATTGTAAATCACAATTTCATATATTCGCACAGGGTATATCAGCGATTTTGGTCTCAGGCGGGAAAGCGGCTGCTCCGTTATTCCTGGAGCATTTGAAAGTGCGTACAAATTTTAATTGTCAAAGCATTAATATTACAAACACCAATAGATTTATTTTTGACGATCAATCAATAACGGAAGCGGATTTCTTGAGCTATGCCGTGGCATTCGGTATGGCCCTCCGGCTTATACGAAACAGACGATGAAACAAGTCAATCTTTTGATCAAGCATAGCGGTGTGGAAACAGGGTTTATTATTCATCCATTTTGGAAGAAATATGCTCTGGTTTCTCTTTTGGCTGTATTGGTCAGTTTATTGTTCTTCCTTTTATTTCAGCGCCAACTTTCACGCTTGGAGTCAACAAAGCAGCATTTATCTGATTATCTGGCAGATTATCAACTATCCAAAACCTGGTTTGAAGAGCAAGTGACTAAACAAATACAGTTGGAAACACAATTACATTCATTGCGAACCCAAACAGAAAACAACTATCGATTAAATAAAAATCCATCGGCATCCATGTTGGATTTAATGCAAAAAATATCCACGGCCATGCCAGACGGTGTTTGGTTAAAGGAAATTCAATGTTCCTATCTAAATAAAACGGTTACCCTGATTGGATTTTCGACCACGAAAGCGGAGTTGGAGTTACTTATTGAAGAGGGATTAAAAAAGGAAACGAATTTGCATGATTTTATCATCCAGACCTTCAAGCGGATAAGCGAACAAAATTATTTTGAGTTTGAACTGGAATTTCAATTTACTGCCGAGTCAGCACAATTGGAATGACGTGATATTCCTATGGTGAGAAAAAATAAAGCAATAATGAGTTCTCAATCGAATTGGTTTCATTCATTACGCGAACCGCCTGCGCTTCGCATACGGATAATGATGTACCTCATGTCCGCCTTGTTGATCTATTTTATTTATGACCGGTATGTTTTGTATTACATGCCTCGATTTGATAATCTTCAAAAGGATATCCAGGAACAAATGGCTGAACTGCAAACCATCCATGCCTTGATGAATCAAATGCCAACCATTATAGAAAAACAATCAAAAATTCAAAAAGCGATTATTCAAATTGAGAGCAAGATCGATCAATGGTACAATAACGCTATTCAATGCGATGAGAAAAAATTGGTTGATATTTTCAATAAACAGGGAGAAGAGGCTCTACTTTATCAATTCAAGGTGCAAAAAACCGGTCAAATTGGTAAACTGGATCACTATACGTATAATGTAAAGTTGCAAGGCAAGTACATGGAAATTATGGAATCGTTAAGGGATTTACATCGTTCAGCATGTCATAATCATCTATCCAGCTGGACGTTGTATGTTGAAACCGCCAATCGCGAAAAAATCGCAGGTGAATTGGAATTCAGTATGTTCAGGCCAAGTCGAGTAGCACAATGAACTTAATTATTTTACTCGCTTTTTTAATCAGCCAACAAGCCGATGTGGATGGCAATGGCGCCGGTGATTCTACCCTTAATCGCAATCCGTTTCAGCCCGTTTTCAGCCAACCGCAAAAACAACCTTCAAACGCCACAAACAACTCAACTCCGTCCGCTGCACAAATCCAGTCGGCTAGTTTGCTACAACAATATGCCAATCAAATCGAGCCGCCATCATCTTTCCTGATTTATGATTTGCGTTCAATTGCCATTCGTAAGGGCGGTCCCAAATTTGCCATGTTTGGCGAGCGTTTTTACACTGAAAACGATAGGATAGAAGGTTATACCATACAACATATTTACCTGGATAAAGTCGTGTTACAAAAGAATGGCCAAACCATTGTTCGCTATTTACCCGATAATACCCCTGCTCCAGCAAATCAACCTCAAAACAGAAGATCAAATACTACAACAAACAGTCTTTTGGATATTCTCTCAGAAATGGAATCCGGATCGCCAACACCCAATCCAGCCAATGGGAATCCAGACATGCTCGATAAGTTATTACGATTGATTGGTAAATAATGATGACAAAATCAATTTTTAGATCCACAATTGTTTTATGTTTTCTATTAACTTTCTTAGTGATCCACCCTATGGCTAACCAAAATAGCACTATCACGACTGATGCGGGTGTTATTTCGCTTAACATGCCTAATGTACCGGTTGTGGATGCTCTACGAATGATCGCTCGGTTGATGGATTTGAACATCATTATTGATTCCAGCGTTGAAGGTACCGTCAACCTCTATTTTGACGAGGTCCCCTGGCAGGACGCCTGGCAGGCCATTCTTGAAACCACCAATCTGGTCAGCGAAGATCGCAATGGTTTTTACTATATTCACCCCATTCAAAAAGTTGAAACACTGCAAGAACCGCTTGGAATTCAAATCATCCAGCTGGAGCATATCGTTTTGGGGAGCCAGGGATTAACCAAAGGCTCCTCATTATCCCAGGATGGGGCTCGTGCCAATACATCAGCCAACATCAGTCCATCTGTTTCAAATCAAGGGGCGTTAACAGAGGGAAGAACCCAAACGGACACCTCCATTCTTGAAATCCTAAACCAAGTCTTTGAAGAACGTGGATTAAAGGCATCCATCGACGAACGAAGCAATCAACTGATTCTCAGTGCTCCCAATTCAGTTTTGCAAGAAGCCGTCACCTTGGTGGAAGCCTTGGATCGCCCATTGGAACAAGTTTTAATCGAAGCCAAAGTGCTACAGGTTAAAACTCAGGTGTTGGATCAATTGGGAGTGGATTGGGGTGGAATATATACCATCAATAATCAAGGAACGTTTAATCTATCCGTAGATCGAACCCGGTCCAATAGCACGATCACAGAAACCGGCGGGGAATCGGGGACGTTTTCCGGGAGTCTCAACAATTTTAATATTACAGTGTCAGCGTTGGTGGATCAGGGAGACGCTCGCATCCTATCCACTCCTCGTGTTGTCACACAACATAACCGTGAAGCCTTTATCTCCTCCGGACAGGAAATTCAAGTGCCTTCCGGCTTGGATATCAATGGCAATGCAACTTTTCGTGAACGCAAAGTGACGCTGGAACTTGGAGTAACTCCCCGCGTTCTTAGCCATTCCATGATTAATATGATTATTCGGCTGCGAAACGATAGCATTAACTATGCTCTGCAGCAGATCAGCGGTGTTCCCCCGTTGGATATCAGCTCAGTTGAATCAAATGTTACTTTAAAAAATCTTGAAACGGTTATTATTGGCGGCATTATTGTCAAGCAGAACAATGTTTCTTCCACCCGCATTCCGTTTTTCTCTGATATTCCATTGATAGGAAAGGTGTTTCAACATAACAGAACTCAAACGGATAATTCCGAATTACTGATTATGATCACCCCGAGGATTATGGATGAAGATATCAAATTGACTCAGCCAACTTCGTTTGAATCTCTCCCCTCCTCCATAATTAAAGAAGCAACGCATGATCAATCATCGCGCAAGCGGTTGCAAAAGGGATCGAAAATATTTTTTGGCGGCATAAGGTAAGTTTCACATTATATGGACCCAAAACGATTAGGCGACATCCTCATAGATAGCGGACGCTTGACACCCGTGCAGCTGGAAAAAGCACTTGCTCGTAAAACACCCGATAAGCGATTGGGGATGGTTTTGCAAGAATTGGGAATGCTGACCGAAAAAGAAACCCTGGAAACCATCGCCGAACAGTTCGAAATTCCTTTCATGGATTCGGATATGTTTTTGGTTGATCCCCTTGTGGTGGATTTGATCCCTGAACAATTTGCCCGAAAAAATGAGGTTATTCCTCTATTCCTGGTGGATAATGAATTAACGGTGGCAATGTCTGACCCACTTGATATTCCCGTCGTCGATGAATTGCGCCGTTTGACTGGTAAACGTATACATTGTGTACTGGCGGCATCAAAAGCCATTAAAACCGCATTGGATGAGTATTACTCTGTTTCCCACTCCATTGAAAAAGTCATATGCTCGTTTGAAGACGATATCCCCAATCTGGATCAGGATAACGCACCGGCTATTCGGCTTGTTAATCAAATTCTTTATCACTCCATTAAACTCAATGCGAGTGACATCCACATTGAGCCATTGGAGAAGAATTTTAGAGTACGGTTTCGAATCGACGGGATACTGCACGAAATCTTTTCACCGCCAAAGTCACTCGGTGATGTGGTTACCTCACGCATAAAAATCATGGCTAAATTGGATATATCTGAAAAGCGCCTGCCTCAAGATGGCCGTTTCACTATTACGATTGGTGATAGAACCGTTGATGTGCGGCTTTCCACGCTTCCCCTCATTCACGGCGAAAAACTGGTGCTTCGTATCCTGGATAAATCCTCACTCGTCATCGGATTGGATTTAATTGGTTTGGATAAAGATGAATCAGCAACGATAAAAACCCTGTTAAACCGAACCTATGGGCTTTTATTAACCACAGGACCAACCGGCAGTGGCAAAACAACCACTCTTTATAGTATGATCCAATACATGGATACGCCAGATAAAAATATTGTCACCGTCGAAGATCCCGTCGAGTATGAATTCAACAAAATCAATCAACTCCAGGTTAACAGCAAAATTAATCTCACCTTCAGCCAGGCATTGCGTTCGATTCTGCGGCAGGATCCCGATGTGATTTTAGTGGGGGAAATTCGAGATACCGAAACAGCATCCATTGCCATTCGTTCTGCCCTTACCGGGCATTTGGTGTTAAGTACGCTTCACACCAATGACGCGATCAGCACCATCGGCCGTTTGATCGATATGTCAGTCCCGCCTTATTTATTGGCATCGGCCTTGGTTGGCGTGGTTTCCCAGCGTTTGGTCCGAAAGGTCTGTGCCCATTGTGTTGAGTATGGCAAACCAGATCCAACCATCCTGGCTCATTTCGGCATCCCCTATGATGACTGTTATCAATGGCCGATCAGCCATGGCTGCCCCCAGTGCAATAATACGGGATATAAGGGACGAACCGCCGTGTTTGAAATTGTGGTTGTCGATAATGAATTACGAAAATGGATTTTGAATTCATCATCCTCGGTGGAAATGTCGCAAGCCGCCCACAAAGTGAAATACCAGGATCTGAGAACCGCCGGGATCAAAAAGGTCTTGCAAGGTATAACCACGATGGAAGAAATCGAACGCGTTTCCACCAATCTTGAGGGAT
Organism: uncultured bacterium; assembly: GCA_964517495.1. Lineage (GTDB taxonomy): Bacteria > Hinthialibacterota > Hinthialibacteria > Hinthialibacterales > Hinthialibacteraceae > CAZFER01. The sequence goes on from CAZFER010000017.1 coordinate 77,221, forward strand.
AAGTCTGTGGCAACATTTTTTTACCGCGCATGTGATGATCAAGGCAACGTCAAAGAAGGACGTCTCTCCGCAGATAGCAAACAGGAAGTGTTGAACCATCTCGAAGAACGCCATCTTCATCCCATCCACATTGAATCCCTCGAGCCCAAGGGCAAAAGGAAAAAGATCGAACATTTTATCATCCGCTCCATGCCGATCTCAAAACGAAAAATTGCTTTTTTCTTCGATCAATTATCGTTGATGATGAGTTCAGGAGTAACGTTTGTTGAGGCGTTACAAACCATCAGGGATCAAACCGATGACCGCCGCTTAAAAGATGTTCTGATGGATATCTGCGAAAAAGTTGAAAAAGGGCTGCAATTTCACGTCGCATTGGAAGACCACCCAACTGTATTCGATGAGGTAACCATTCGTTTGGTTGAAGCGGGTGAACGTTCAGGAAAAATGGAAGCCACCTTGTTTCGAATCGCAGGGATGATCGAGTTTGATATTAAAATCAAACAACGTTTGCGCGACGCCACTCGTTACCCGAAAATCGTTATCGGCATCTTATTTGTTGCCGTGGCTCTTTTGGTATCCTTGGTTATCCCAAAATTTTCCGAGATGTTTATCAAAGCCGAAGTGGCGCTTCCCATTGTTACCCAGCTGTTAATTTTCGGTTATCAAAGTCTTTTGAATTATTGGCCGCTCATCCTTTTTATGATGTTGCTTTTATATCTTATCTATTATGTGTTGCAGCAGGATACCCGCTTTGTGTATATGGTGGAACGCTTGAAAATCCGTATGCCTTATACAAGCTCCATCGTTTTGAAAATTGAACTCAGCCGTGTTTTTCGCATGTTGTCTATTTTGTTGGATAGCGGAATCGATATTTTAAACGCTATTGAATTAATCACTAAAATCACTCAAAACAAGGTATTGGCGCTTGGCTTTCGGGATATGAAAAACAAACTCGAGCAAGGAATATCGTTACCTGAATCACTAAACGCTATTCCATACCTTCCAAAAATAGCGCGGCGGATGATCATACTCGGCGATAAAAGCGGCTACCTCAGCAAAAACCTGGTAAAGCTATCGGAAATTTATGAAAAACAGACCCAGCTTTCAATCAAAAGTGTCAGCAGTATGCTGGAACCTATCCTCATCGTGTTTATTGGTATCCTGGTTTTAGTATTTGCCTTGGGTATTTTTCTCCCCATGTGGGATTTAATCAAAGTGGTGAAGTAACTGTGACGTGCCTATGAAAGTTTTAATTGTGGATTACGATCGGGATGTTCGCTCCCTTCTCAAATTGGTTTTGAATAAGCAAGGCCATGAGATCGTTGAACATTTCAATGGTGATGAAGCCTATCAAGCTTGCTTGAAAGATAACTTCCCGCTTATCATTATGGATTGGGAATTAAGCGGTTTGAGCGGGGTCGAATTATGCCGGAAAATTCGCGCGCTCCCCTTTGGGGATTATATCGTCATCCTTATGTTCACTGGTCGGAGTTCACCGGAAGATTTACAGCGGATTTTGGATGCTGGAGCGGATGATTACATTCAAAAACCGGTGGATATGAAATGGCTTAAAATTCGCCTGAAAATTGCCCTAAACAACGCGGAAATTAAAACAGCCCGCTGGGAAGCGGAACAACAACTTGCCGACGCACGCAACAAGGAAATCGAAACAGGCTCGAGAATTCAACAAAGCTTATTGCTGGGAAAGCCACCCACTGATGTGCCAGGAGTTCAAATTGCCGCTTTCACTATTCCTTCACAAAAAGTGGATGGCGACTTTTATGATTTTTATTTGCATCATCAGGATTGCCTGGACATCGTAATTGGAGATGTGATGGGCAAAGGCATTCCCGCCGCGTTGATTGGTGCGGCTATCAAAAAAAATATCCTGCACGCCATCAGCCATTTGAAATCTGCATCGCAAGGCAAACCACCGCCATTAAACCATATTTTGACTTATGTGCAAAAAGAGGTATCCGATCGGCTGATCGAACTGAATAAATTCGTCACCTTGTGTTACGCTCGTTTCTATTTAACCGAAAAACGAATGGAATATATTAATTGCGGTCACACACGTATGATTTATTCAAATCAGGCTGATCATGGATGCGTTGAAATTGATAATACCAACTTGCCAATAGGTGTCGTGCATGATGAGGAATACAAAGTGAGTGAAATGCATTTTTCTTTAGGGGATGTATTTCTAATGTATTCCGATGGGATAACAGAAACCCGCTGCGATAAAGGTGAATTTTTCGGTGAAGAACGGCTCATGGATGCTGTATCGAAAAATTCATCTCTTCATCCTGAATTGATGATTCGCCGCATTAACGGCCAGCTCAAACGATTTTCACAAACTGGCAAGGCTCACGACGATCAAACCTATGTTTCCATCCGCATTTTAGATAAAGATTATAATCTTCCGGAAATTCAGATATTCGAAACCACCAGTGAACTAAATCATTTGAAATCAATACGAGAATTTGTATCAACGATAATTGATCACACCGCATCCAAGCACCCAATTCAAATTGATAAAAACCTTTTAACCCTGTCCATTAATGAGGCCGCCAGCAATATCATTCGGCATGCCTATCATAAGCAACCACATCAACCCTTGCGCGTTGTGTCACAGCGATTTGATAATCGTATTGAATTTTATCTTGAACATTATGGTATCCCGTTTTCTCAACCCACATTGGATACCCAGGGACTGGATATCCCACGTGAAAACGGTATGGGGCTGCATATTATGGATGAAATCATGGATGAAGTGGAATACCTGTGCAATGAGGATGGATTGAATATAATCCGTTTATGTAAATACTTTTCGAAAGTGAACTAAATGATGCATTTAAAGATAGAACATATAGATGATATAACGCTTATTCAATTCGAAGTGTCTGAACTGGACGCGGATATTTCCGAATCGGTTGCCAAAGAAATCGAAGCCCATATAAAACCCTCTTCCAAAATCATTTTGGATATGGCAAAACTGGAATTTATCGATAGCTCCGGCTTGGGTACCATTTTAGGCATAAAACGAAAAATCCATTCGCTAAACGGTCATTTTATTATCTGCGAAATGACACAACCTGTCCGGCAAATCATGGAACTGGTCAGGCTCAACAAAGTCTTTGAGATAGCCACAAACCGTGATGATGCACTCCAAAAATTACAGCGGTAGGGTGGATTCAACGTGAAGCGTAACCCACCAGATCAAGCTATATTTAACCCTTTGGCTTTCAGGGATTTATTCAGACCCCAACTTCAACCTTCCGACAAATCAATTGTCAATGTTCGTTGCCATAAAACTTTCACCGGTCCCAACAAACCTGCATCCAAAAGAGGTACATCTTTCCAGGGTTTTCCCCATGTATCCGGCCCTCGCGTAATATTGGTATGGGTTCGGCGTTCTTCCTCAGGTAACTTTCCGTCCCCTACTAACCGGTTATTCCAGACATTGGCAACCTCGATCACAAGGTAATTTTTCCCCGCTTGGGCCGCCTGGCTAATATCCACGCGATAAGGTTCTTTCCATACAATACCAACCTGATGGCCGTTTAAATATACATCCGCAACTTCTTTCACCTTCCCCAAATCCAGGAATAATTTGTCATCATTCCCCACAAGCGAATCCGGCAGATTAAAGGTCTTCTTATACGCAGCAATCCCTGAAAAATAGCTTATAGCCTCCAACTCATGCTCTGGCCATGAGATCAATTCAGGAAAAGTGACTGAGGTGGGCACTCCCCAGCCATGCGGGAATATGACTTCCCATGGACCTTCCAGTGTTATGGATGAAGGAACAGAATCCACATCAATTAGATGCGTTTTACCTTGATGATCGACAACCTGGTAAAACCCTGCAGATGAAACATGAAACAGATAATGCAAACCATCCCTTTGTGTAATTGGTGTATAAACAGGTTTCGAATCATCTGTTTGTTGTGAATTTAATTTCGCAATGGATTGTACATGGCTTCCCCCGGCTTTTTTCTCAAAACAAACAAAAACAGAACCTGATGGGGGTAGTTCCAAGGGTACCCATGTGTGGGATTCATCAACACGATAATGATATTGTGCCACTCGTTTTCCTGAATCCGGATACCATAACTCCGGCAATTTCCCTTTCACCCGGAAGCCACATTCCACCTTTTGCCATGTATCACTACGATTGACGACAAAATACATGTCACATGAACCCGCTCGCCGATGGATGTAATCAATGCTATCCTGCTGGTTTTCATCCCGCACCTGGAAATCGGGGCCAATACCCATCTCATTCAAGGTGTTACGCAGTGTTTTGCCCCAAACGATTTTCCCTTTTCCATAAGTATGTTCGAGTTGATGTTCTCCGTCACATGGTCCCCAAAGTTGATTGGCAAGCGTTTGAATTTTCTCATCATTCTCTTCGGCATTATGAAGACTGTGTGCACGAGTCGGTTTGCGACCAACGACCACAGCCCCTTCAGAAACCAGCGTTTCAAGTTTCTTTAACACCTCCGGATTCATCGCTTCTTGATTCGGCAAAACCAACATGGCGTAACTCATGCCATCTGGCAATACAATCCTTCCATCTTTGACACTCATGCGTTCAAGAATAACCTCTGAATTGGTTACATCATAATCGTAACCATAGCCCAACGATGGATGAATATGCTTGGGTTTGACAAAATTAGGAGCCTGATCGCCATAGTAAAAACATACATCACCCACAAACAAGCCTTGCTGTAAGAGATACGAGCATCGTGACAAATAATCGACGAACGGCTTGGCTTTTGGCCACCACACCCGGGTGGGATTTATATGCGTTCCCGCATGATAAACCCAACCAGGTACTCCCGCTTCCGGAGGTGTATGCACCGAGGTATGAAAGACAAAATGGTTCAATCCTTCACACATGGCCCGGTCAGCCAACGGTTTTAATTCAAATGGTCCTTCCTGCCATTGCTGAAAGCTAGTGAATGCTTCACCTTGCACAATGGTCTTCCCATAAATATGTGATGCACAGGCGATCTCTTTCACTAACTGCACCAGATCTATTCCTTCTTTATTCAAGACCTGATGTTTGTTCCAAAATTCGCCGCGTGGGATATCCAGCGTACCTAAAGCACGCAACGATTCGACCGGGCAATTGTGCAAAGGCTGGCCTGGGCCACCCGCTTCTGAACATAATTTTAACCCATAGTTATGGCTGATCTCACTCGCCTGCATATAATGGTTTTCAATAATCAAATCAGATAGGGTTTTCTTGTAATCGAATAGAAAACGTCGAGTGGTTTTTTCATCACCAATCGTTCGATCATACAGCGCCGGTAGAAAAGGCGTCATGTCGTAACCACGGCGTTTTTTAAACGCATCAATAAAATCCGGTGTCCACACTTTTCCTCTCACCTCGTAACTGCACAAATACAAATAATCCAATGCCGTTGAGGAGATATCACCTAACTCTTGCTGAAGACGTTCAGTAATCGTGTTGAAATGAAGCGCAGTGGCTTTGGGATTGAAATGATCGAGGCTCAAGCCATTCGAATTGGGGCTGGGCAGTTTTAAGGTTTCACCCGTGTTGGTGCACACATAGCGAATGATAGTCCATTTCCCTTCCGGCAAATCCAATTGAAGTTGCTCATCATTAAATTTTGCCGTTAAGTCAATGATATCATCCCGTTTAATGATTTCTTCTTCATCGCCAGCAGGAATGGCCAAAACAGACACATCTTTATAAAAAAGGGGAAGCCCATCATCACCAATAAAATCCTTGTAATTCTTTTTTTTGCGAACGCTTTTTATGTCGGGGAAGGGAAGTTCCATATTCCCTTCTATCGGACCATCAACAGTAATAGTTGATGTGAAAAGCCCCATGGTACCCAGTTCGGGTGGAATCCAGCTGCCCCCGGCATCCCAACTACTGGATACAATCAATGCCATACCCAATCCCAGCCGTTCGGCTTCGCGTATCGCATACCCGATAGCATCAAGCGATTCAGGGCCCATAAACGCAGGACCAGCAGGAACAACATGATTGGGATCCTGGGCTCCTATATCAAATATGTTGAAGCCTCCAATCCCCATGTGCTTGATAGCCTCAAGTTCATTGGTGATTTGGGACAATCGAAAATTCCCATTCATCCAACACCAATAAGCCCAGGGACGAGCTTCAGCGGGAGGGTTTTGAAATTCCGCCTTTAATCGTGCAACATCATCAGCGGCCTGAATCGGCACACCCACAAAAAACATGAATGCCAATCCAATCAATATCCCAACTCGCAAGAATCGATCATTGAATCCCATTTTCTCCCCTCCCCTATATCTAAAATGCTACGCGTTTTATTTGCCTTCTATTTTCATATTCCGTAAATAAAAATGTTCATTTCCCGTACTCCACGGTTTCGAACATATATCAATATCACCATCTCCATCCACGTCACCGCCTACAGCCTCATGGCAGGGCTTGCGCGCCACTATATGTTCACGCCATTTGTTTGATGTGGGACGTTTGTTTTTCCCCGCCAGGTTTTCCCATATATAGCATTTGTATGAACCTTTCGCTGACAGGGGTCCGCCGCCTGAAAAGACATCCATATCACCATCCAGATCAAAATCAGCCACCACCAGTGAATGAAAATCCTGCTTTTCTCCATCATCCTTGATCATATGCCGGGTCCAATTACCTTTGCCATCGTTCTCAAACCAGGCAACCCGCCCATCCGGATCATCCGCCTCCGTTTGTACAAAGTCCATGTCACCATCACCATCCATGTCAAGAACCCAAGTTCTCAACGCAATGCCGTAGCGGTGTTTTTCGCCAAAATCGATGTTTTTGTGGGCTTTCCACTTCAGGCCTTTCCCGTCGGTGTTTTCATACCAGGCTTGCCCTGTCACTACATCGTTATCACCATCACCATCAATATCCCCAACCGCTTTGGGGGACACACCCCCATGAATCTCATGTTCATCCGCCGTGGCAATGGTGTGTTGTGTCCATTTTTTGGTGGGATCGTCAGGGATGGAATACCAAAACAAGCCGGTCTCATCGCTATTGGCAATGGCGTCCATTTTACCATCACCATCCACATCGGCGAATTCAGAATCATGTGAATAAATTGCCCCGATGTCATACCCCTTAAAACCCTCTGTTTTGGGTTTTCCGGTATTGATAAAAAGGCGGCTGCCGGAAAGGATATCCACCCAGCCATCGCCATTAACATCATAGGTCGAACCGCCCACGTCGGTGTTGCCTAATCCTATATCATATCGAACCCATTGGTTGGCTTTTTTATATTCCCACCACCACATCTTGGCACCCGCACCTTTGGCGGCGCCGGTAATCCAATCCAGGTCTCCATCGTTATCCACATCGGCCAGCGATGTTTGCCCAAGCCGGTTGCCAATATTGTCGATCTTGTAATATGTGAAGGAAGGGAATTCAGATTGCTCTTGCGCAAAACCCGTCAAACCAGCCATCATGAAAACGAAAATACCCAATCCTGATCTCAAAATGTTATATCGTTGTTTCATTTTATTCTCCTTTATAAAATATATCCTCCAGATTCTCCCTCATTGTATCGAATAGATCAATACACAATTATCAGGGAGGGCGAGGCTCCCACCGAGCCGATTTCACGAAAAGTGCACAAACCAATCCCTACCTCGGCCCCACGCTACTCATATCAATCGGTTGAAAACCCAGTTCAAACACAGGTGAATCCGGCTTCAGCCTGAAATCATAATTCTCCGCATCAACAAACAAGGGATCAGCGTATTTTGAATTCACATCCTTGCCCCGTTTTTTCCATTCCTCAAAGGTGTTGTCATTGAATGAAACCTCCTCGGCGGATTTTGGGGGATTGTAGTAAATATTCCAATCCATCTCAAAGGTACTTTTAACTTCACGCCGGCCACTGTCATTTTTGGGATGGAAATAGAATTCAAACGGTTTGTCGCTCCAGTTTTTATCCAGCAGTTCGCCCTCGGTCCAATAAACGATGTTGTTTTCAAAGTAGATGCTTTGATGTGGTTCCACCCGGCTGCGGCTGAGTTGCTGCAAACGCCCGAAAGCGAAGATGTTGTTGCGCACCGTCACCTCTTTGCAGAAGTGGATATTATATCCAGCAAATTTGGTGTTATATACAATGTTGTTTTCGATAAGTAAGTGAGTTGAGCCTTCGTCATTGTATATACCCCAGCCTCCATAATGGTTCGCATTCACATCATGGATAAGGTTGTTGTGAATGACCGTGCCGGGAGAGACTCCCAAGGTGTAAATTGCCCCCATGTCTGACAAAAGACCCTGACCAATATCATGGATATGGTTGTATTCAACTTTATTATGCCAACTAATGCTACGCTGATAGCCCCACTCCCAGCCGATGGAAATACCGGTATACCAGCCATGATGGATGTGGTTATGGGCAACGGTGTTGTTAAACGTATTCATAAGCAACACACCCACCGCGGAGGGGAACTCCTCACCGTAATGATCGATGACATTATCGGTCACCATATTATAACCCGTGCGAAGCAAGGGATGGGAATTATCATCACCACCATTGATGCGAAAACCACCCGCGCCTAAATAAGCAAGCGTGTTATGCTGAATGCGATTGTCTTTACTCCCTTCACCCAGTTCAAAGGCAAAAGTGCCCGTGTTTTTCATTGTACAGCCTGAAAACGAACAATCCTGCGCACCTTTTAAGGTAATCGCAGCAGGCACACTGGCGGAACCCTGGCGGTCGTTGGAATTCCCCGGCGGGAGCTCAAAATTGGTGTACATAAATCGTAAATCGTTAAAATGCAGGTTGCGCACCATCTTTCGCTCTAGTGGATCACCCTCGATATGAATAAATGCGGAAGCATAGGGCGCAACCACTTCGGCGGTTTGCAAATCTTCACCCGGTTTGGGGATGTAATAAACCACCCCGGATTGCTTATCAAGATACCACTCCCCAGGCTGATCCAGCCCTTCAAAGACGTTTTCTACAATATAACGCGCACCATCGCTGGTGAAATCATCGGTAAACACTTTCCCTGCCTTATGCTGAAAAGTGACGATATTGGTGTCGGTATCAACGGATTCGATTGGCAAGTGGGAATCGGTCCAGAAATGATAGACAATCACTTCAACATCATGCAGGTTGGTCCAATCCGGATCAATATCGCCGGGAGAAAATTCAAAGCGCTGGCAATCCGTATGGTAATGCACCTCACGCCCACCGTCTGGAAAGCCAGCCACCCGCAGAAAGCCCTCGTTGGGAATCCGCGCCCGTCTGCGCTTTTGGCCATTGACATACAGTTGCCGAAAACTCCACTCACCCGATTCAACCTCAGGCAGTTCGGCCACCCAGATGTTATCCTTGTACTTTCTCCAGCCAGTAATGGTTTTCCCACCATGCAAAAGCGGCTCCTCATCCTTATAAGCCCGATAGGTAATGGAATGCTCATCTGTACCGGAATCCTCAACCCCAAACCGCAAAGGCTCCCTCAAGCGATAAGTCCCCCCGAGAAGATAAACCACAACATCCTCCCCCAGTTCCCCATCCCCCTTCAACGACCGAACCGCCTCCTGCGCCCGCACCACCGTAGCAAACGCATGATCCGGCAATCCCCCACTATTGCCATCATCCCCATTGGGTGAGACGTAAAACACCTGCTCCGCATCAACGACCATAATGGGAGATAGGAATAAGGTGATTAGTAAAGAGGTAAAGATTTGTTTGATTGACATTATGATGGCTCCTATAGCGAATTTTATTGATTATTTTAGGGGATTTTGGGAATGGAGGGAATGATTAGAGATAATAATATGAGGATTAAAAAATAAGAGAAAAAGTACAATCGATTCAAAAAAACATTTGGGCTTTTGAAGATCAATTACGAACTAAAGTGTTTTGAGAAAATATATTTTACAATCTATGTTTCTACTTGTTCATCACTTGTTATTCCAAAAATTAGAACAGGTATATCTATATTTGAGGTTCCTCTTTTTTCCAAGTCCCATAGAAATTGCTCAAAGTAAGATACACCTGTTGACATTTCATTTGCAAACTCCTTTACAGGAACTATCTCAATACCTGTATCGATGATTCCGAGGTTATGGAATATAGTCATTTTCGCGGCTATGTTATATACCATAAAAGCATACTTTCCGAATTGTACTTCAACCCCTAACTTTTCTTTTACAAAATCCATATCACGAAACGGCTTCATGTTTTTTGAAATAGATGGAGAGTAATTATTAATATAGTAATTAGTTGAGTATTTACACTCAATTCTTCTATGAAACCAACCAAATTTTTCAAAACTTTTCTTGAATTCTTTATTTAATGCCATAGGGCTATATAGCATACGCCCATTCATAGTTTTTTCTTTACTTTTTTTGATTTTGCATCTTTTTGCTTTCACTTGATGAACAACTTTTTTTACTTCTGATAGTAAATGTGGGTATTTTTCTTTAACTACATTCTCTCCATTATTGAATGAATATTTACCAACTATACGCATTAAAACAACTTCCCATTATCATCATCGTGGTAACTGTAGTTGTTTTTCCAACTATCTGGTACTTGAGAAACTTTTTCACGACCTGTTGGTTTGTATACTGGCTTTCCAATAGGACGTATTTTTAATGAGCCATTATGGAATAAATCTATACGATGCTTGGTTAAATCTATGTATTCTTGGTTTATCTCACACCCCATTACTTTTCTAGAATGCATTAAACCACCCAACATTGCTGAACCAACCCCTGAAAACGGGTCTAATAGCCAATCATTTTCATTAGTACATGCCAACACACATCTTTGAACCAACTCGATTGGAAATTGACAAGGATGATTTGTCTTTTCTGGATGATTTGCTTTCACGTTTGGAATTTCCCATATTTCTTTCTCCCAATCTTGTGCTATTATTTCCCAAAAATCTGATGGATTTTTCCCTAATGGATTTCCAGATGGCATTCCATAGTTTTTTCCAGGTTTATAGTTGGTTTTACCAGGATACTTTGCGGGCACACGAACAGCATCAAGGTTGAAGGTGTAATTATCTGTTTTTGTAAACCATAATAGTACTTCATACCTCCCACTGAAGCGCTTTGAAGCATGTAAGCCGTGATTGAAATGCCAAATCATTCGGTTTCTTAATTTTAATCCAGCCTCTTTAAAAATGGGATAATAGAAAATATCTAACGGAAACACTTCACTATTTTCTACATAATTACCGACTTGCCAACAAAGACTACCATCTGGTGCAAGTACACGAATAAGTTCATTCAAAATAGGTCTTATACCATCCAAATAATCCTCCAATCTCTTGACAACCTCATATGATTTACCCACATTATAAGGAGGGGAGGAAATAATAAGTTTTATAATATCGTCTGGAACACTTTTTAGTCCGTCAAGTGCATCACCTTCATATAAAACAATATTCTCATTCGTCGAAAAAATACTTGAAATTTTATACTTTTGAGTATTAAAAAAAGTATCTTGATATTCATGGCTACTTTTGGTCATTGTTTTTTATATCCTATTATTGAACCAATATAAGAAAGACTCAAATATGCATTAATTTTCTATTATATCTCAATCTTATTATGATTTTCAAGTTTCCCCCACACATTGATCTCCCCCCACCACCCCCATAAAATCAAAAGAAAAAAGCGAGGCCATCATGACCCCAAAAACCCAAACCCGCCGCAATTTCCTCAAAACCACCCTCATCACCAGCGAAGCCGCTGCCCTGAGCCTAAGCCTTTCTCACCAGCCCAGCGCCGATCAACGCCCCCTGGTAATTCGGAAACGCAAAGAAGGCGAGCCATATAAACTGGGCATTCTCGGCTGTGGCAACCGCAGCACCGCTCATCTGTCCGCGTTGAATGATGTTCCTGAGATTGAGGTGGCCGCCATGTGTGATGTGGTCCCCAAAAAACTGGAGCGCTCTTACCTGATCCGCAAGGGGCCTGAACCGCAAAAATACACCGACATGGAAGCCATGATGCAGCAGGACGATCTGGACGCCATCGCCGTGGTGCTGCCCAATTATATGCACAAAGAGGCCGTGATCATGGCCCTCCAAGCGGGCAAGCATGTCTTCTGCGAAAAACCAATGGCATTGACGGTGCGTGACTGCAACGCCATGATCGCCACCGCCGAACGCACCCGCCGCGCCATTCAAATCGGCACCCAACGCCGTCACAGCCGTGATTTTGTCACCGCAGTGGAAACCATCCGAGACGCCGCCGTGGGGCGCATCCTCTCCTCGGATATTAACTCCTACCGCAGCGATTGGCGCGTTCCCCGCGAGGATGAATACCCCGAAGGCACCGGCTATTGGCGGCTCGATCAAAGCAAATGCGGTGGTGTGGTGTATGAGATGGGCGCCCATATCATTGATGCCAACAACTGGATATTCGACAGTGAACCCATGACGGTAGCCGCCCTGCAGGGCGTCAATAACCTCTCACTGCGTACACGCGATTCAACCGACCACGGCAGTGTGCTGGTCCGTTACGCCAACGATGCCTTGATGAACTACGGCGGCAACCTCTACAACTACGGCCCATCGGGGGCAAACTACTTTTTCGCTGTCAATGGTAGCATAGAATTAGGCGGCAACCACATCTCGATCCGTTACGGCCATCCACGTGGAATTCCTCAACCAGCCGATTTCCCCAAACCCATCGAAAAATCACTACCCAAAGCCGATGGCACTACCCAACAGTGGAAGCACTTCGCCAAGGTGTTGGCTGGCGAAGCCAATCCCTACCCCGATGGCTTTATCGGACGGCAAACCATCCAAATCTGCGAAGGTGCTATTGTATCCGAAAAAGAACAAATTATTATCAACGTCCATGAATTAGGGTAAATCAATTCATAGAAATAAAGTGGTAACATTTCAGCCATATACAATAGAAGGGAGTGAAAACTAAAAATCGGCCCCATTCTCCTCCCAAGACTGGGAGGGCAGGGGAGGGTTGAAGGATTCGCGCACGCTCTCAATAGTCCTTGTATCTTAATTTGAGGTATTTTCTACTCATTGACGAAGAAATCACCTCGATTTATAATTATTATTCTGAACAAAGCCGGTATTATTGTTATTCATCAAAATCGTAAATTTTAAAGTAAAGGTTGTGATAAAACTTGGTAGCCGTCGAATTAAAAGATGAAGAAGATATTCAGACCGCGCTAAAGCGTTTCAAACGGAAATGTATTAAGGAAAGCATTCCTCAAGATATCCGCAAAAACGCCTATTACGAAAAACCCAGTGTTCGTAAGCGCAAAAAGCATCTTAAGGCTGTTAAAAGGCTTAAAAAGAATAAGTCAAAGCATTAATGAAAGTGGCTTTGTTCAGAAATAAGGGAAAATATTCCCATCAGATGACAGGGGAGAGCAAGCGCTCTCCTCTTTTGTTTTAACAAATACATATGAGTAGGAACAAACCTAATGTCTTTAAGTTAAGATCGAATTGATCGTTGAATAGGGAGGGCGAGGCTCCCGCCGAGCCGTTT
>CAZFER010000018.1:0-88592 GCA_964517495.1 uncultured bacterium
AATATAAAGTCAAAAACACGAAATCTTAAAACAAGATATATTGTAGCTAAGCAGCACTCGGTTACAGTATATTGTCATCATGCCCCAAATCCATATTTTTTTTCATAACTTTTGCAGATTTCGAACCCAACCCGGCGTAGCCGAAACCAAACAGGGGGTTCAATCGGACTCGATTCTGATCAAGAATAGTGGCATTAATGAGAATCGAGGAGAATCCAATGGAAGAATTTCTGAAACGTCATGACGACAACATTCGAGGCGTGATTTCATGTTTTGATAGAATTATCATCACGGGAACATTCCCTGATATCTGTCATGCTGATGCGATGACTTCTCTTTTGTATCAAAAGAAGATCCGGATTTTCGACGACACTCGTTGGGCTGTGCCCCTTCGCGATGAGATTCGCCAGAATGCGGAACGCTTGGCTCAGGAGAATGGATTGGAGATCGAGTTTGTACACAGCAAAAAGCATTTCTGACAGGAGGAACGTGTCAAAGAGATTACCAAACAACGAGGAAAGCATCCCGGTTTGGTGCATATATTTTTCGCGATGGAACCTTGCAGTTTATTCAAGCCCTGGCACAATAAGAAAACCAAGAAAACATATTTGACATATCTCTCTCTGCTTGAAGCCATTAGCCAAGGAGGATACAATCAGAATGGATTGACCAACAAAATGGTGCGGAAAATTCTTACAAATAAGAGAGGATCTCAAATTTCCCGCTTGTTCAAACGCCTTCGCACACACGGAATCATCAAAAAGGTGGGAAGAACATACACGTATTATCTCACCAAACTTGGACGAGAGTAGTAATGACAGCATTAAAACTACGGCGTATTGTCATAATTCCATCTTTAGCCGATTCGGTATGTTAGTTCAATGTAAGTTACATAAATTTCCTGACCATTTTGAGCTCAATTTGCGTGATAAGAGACTAAAAATATAAATCAATGGTTTCTTTCAATTGGAACGATAAGCAACGAATCATTTTAACATTAGGCTAACTTGTTTTTAAACTCTTGACTTATGCTGGGTGAAGTTATGGTGAATTTCATGCGATTGCCCTGGTCCCATACCCTGTGTTGAGATGCAACAAAAACACAGGATAATAATACCCATCCAGCTCTTGTTGAAACCGCATGCTTTGTTCATTTTTACCTCCCTGGCAGGATTGTGTTCTATTTTGTTTTACCATACAAAAAGATAGAAATCCAACCTGATTGATAACCAAAGTATGCACAACTATTCTATAGCCGTACCAATAAGTTATTTTTTTACGAAAAAATGCTTTTGTGAAGAATGTGCAACGAATTAAACAAGGTTTTGGAAAGGTTGAGGACTTTAAGATGATTGGATACAACATTCTTGTTATTGGCATTGGAAACCTGGGATGCCATGCGGTGGGTCGGTTGAGCCAGGAGCCATTGGGCGATATTGAATATATCGTCATGGATACACAGATGGACACGCTGCTCAATACCTGCCTATCTCGTAAATTGAACATTGGAACCCACTTGACGTTTGATCCAACAGACCACGTCACCCCCGAGATGGGCCAATTGGCCGCTATCAGTGAGCGAACCACACTTATCAATACCCTCAACAACGCCACTCTTGTTTTTCTGGTCACCGGCCTTGAGGACGGAACAGGAGCAGGGGCTACACCTTTTATCGCCACCCTTGCCAGAAGCCTCGGTATATATTGCATTGTGATGGCCAGTATGCCACATACCCAAGACCCCGATCGAAAAAAAATTGCTCAAAGAAGCTATGAAATGTTACAAGAAAATACAGATGCACTAATTACTCAACAATTGGAAGAATCTCATCATGAGCACAATGGCGTTATTGCCAAATATGGGATTCATGATTTGGCGGGATTGATTCTACGCCCTGGTCTGATCAACTTTAAATTTTCTGATATTCGATCGGTGTTTAATCAATCCAACGAAATCCACATAAGTATTGGTTATGGTTATGGGGCGGATCGTGTCGCAATGGCATTCAAGCAAGCCGTCAACGCTTGGAGGTATGAGAAAAGACTTAAAACTGCCAAGAAAATCTTAATCGTTATTAATGCTACTCACCACGTGAGTTTGAACTGTATTCATAATTCCATTGAGCACTATATCACCCCTCAAGTCAACAATGATAATGGTATCTATTTGGCATGCGCGATCGATCCCACCATGCACAATGAAATGAGAGTGACTATTTACTATGTTGATCCCATTTATCGGTAAAGCCCCTTCCCCAAGGAATTCATACTATGACACCAGCGAGTGGACTGATGTTAAATTCAAATTTGGATTGACCAAATTTTCATGTACCCGGCTCTGCAGGAGCGTCGCCCTTCCTGGATTTCAAACCCACAACGTGTGGGTAAATCATTAGTCCCAAAACTGGGAGGGATTAGGGAAGAGTTGAGAATAAAACTGGGTAATTGAATGTATGCACTAAACTGTGTTCAGATGTTTTAAAGGAATTGACATTCAACATTCCAGGACTTAACTTAATCTTCACCGATAAAGAATCGGGTTTTCTCGCCAATCTTTTTCTTTATCATGTGCCCATTCTTTAACCCGGGGACGGCGTTCGCGTAAACGGACAGATTCGATCCCCAGCCAATATCCTGTTGAAAGTTGGTTTTTCCCTGCGCATTCCAATCGAAGCGTATATTCACCCGGCTCAGGCCAGAAATCAAGCAGGTGGAATTCCCAATTGTCCGTTTCTTTTTGGTAGAAATCCATAACTCTGCCGATTTTCACACCATTTAAATAGGCCTGGTATTTTCCAAAGTCATAAGAGCGGGTCATGTTTAGCAGCAACCGAACCGGCTCTTTCTTCTCGACAGTAAATGGGATTTCTATCCATGCATCCTCTTCATCGGGTGGACGATATAACAATTGGCCTTTGGGATAGGTAAACAGTTGTTGAACGGAGGCATCGCCGCTGCCGTAGTATTGTTCATCGTTGCATTCAGCAGCATATACAATACGATCCAAACAAGGCAGAGTTCGTTCACGCGCGTGGGGAGCGCGGGCATCAAACGTTGGGGGGCCGGTTTGATACCAAAATGCGACGCTGGAATAATCATCTTGCCGTTCATTCCAACTGTTGGATTTGTAATCCGGATTTTCATCAGGGGAAATCCAGCCATAGTGTTCAATGGTGAATTTGATCTTTTCATTGAATACGATAGGATCGTTGATATGCCAGCGATAGGCGCTGGTGTGGCCTCCCACAATTCCCCACTGGTCAAAATAGGGTGTACCGAAATATGGAGTGGAAGTGGTTTTCAGGCCCCAGGCGGAAAGGAAATAATCTTCTGTGCCGGTTCCCCATATGGATGCTTTTTCTTCGCCGTCGATGTAAATCTTCTCGTCGCCTTCCCCAAACCATGAAGGGCTGCGAGTACGGACACTCAATACTGTGCCGATGTAATGGCCTTTGCCTTCGGTCTCCAATATCACATAATCACTGCCTTGCTCGACTGGATACTCCTGTTTGTATTGGGCATAAAAGTAAGGTGTGTCCGGCGGGAGTTTTTCTTTTTTGATCCAGTCTATGTTGTAATAGAGGAGATTAATGTTTTTTTCACTTTGGTTGATGATTTCAATACGGATTGATTTTTGAAAGGGCATGTGCCAAAAGCAGTTATATGAATCAGCGTCTTCCACCACCACCGGCAGGCTAATCACTTCACTGCGTTTGCCGAAACTATTGGCAAAAAAGTCACCCACAGGTGCTTCGACACCTGGGCGTTCATTGCCATCGTAATAGATTCTGAGCAACATTTCCTGGTGGTTGGCAGAACCATTTTTGGCCCAGGTATGGGGTTCAGGACCGAGGAAGGTCATCCAAATGTGAGTGATAATGCCAGGACCTTGGGCATCCATCAGCACTTTGGTTTCGCCTGGAGGGACGTTTTTGTTATCCCAATTACTATTGGGATCAAATTCCCCCTGAGGATCATATTTCCCATCCGGACCGATTCGGTGGGTGGAAGTTTCTCGCATGCTTCGGCCATCAATGGGTTTTGCCAGGGTGCCCAAAAGGCTGTCTTGGGAGAAAGTGAGATTCGGGATTGATAATATGAGCGCGAGGGAGGCAATGATGAAGATTTGTGTTGTTGATCGTTTGAATACCATTTTTATTCATCCATTCTTACTAGAATTTGCGTGTTAATTTAATGGCCTTATTCGATTTCTATTAGTATCACATAAAAAATTAAACTCATAGCCATACCCCCAATGCCATCAACGTAATAGGGAGGGCGAGGCTCCCACCAAGCCGTTTTCACCATAATTCAAACAGCCAACCTTTCTGCAAGGCGGGTGTAAACATTAATCCTGTGCTATTATTATTCAAATAATAAGAATCATTGTCATTTGGAGGTAAATTGTGTCCAGCCAGGAAGAAATCAAAAACAATGCAGAGGAATCTGTCCCAGAAGGATATGATCCAAAACTCTATAAAATCAGGCATTCTACGGCCCATGTGATGGCCCAAGCTGTCCTTGAACGATATCCAGAAGCTAAATATGCCATTGGTCCACCAATCGAAAACGGTTTCTATTATGACTTCGAATTGCCGGAACAACCCACCGATGAGGATCTGGAGTGGATCGAAAATCGCATGAAAGAAATCGTTAAAGGTGACCATCCCTTTAAAGTGCGGGAAGTTTCCGCGGATGAAGCACTTACTATCTTTCGAGATCAACCTTATAAACAAGAACTTATTCAGAATTTGCAGGAAGGTCAATATGACGAGTATGGAAACAAGTTGGAGCAAGGCGGAGATTCACGCATCACCATTTACGAACATGACACCTTTAAGGATCTTTGCCGCGGGCCTCATGTGGAAAGCACCAGGCAAATCCCTGCAAATGCTATAAAACTGTTGAAAACTGCGGGAGCCTACTGGCGGGGAGACGAAAGAAATCCCATGCTGACCCGCATATATGGTACGGCATGGCAAAACAAAAACGAACTGAAAGATTATTTGCATCGCCTTGAAGAAGCCAAAAAACGCGACCATCGGCGCCTGGGACGTGAATTGGGACTGTTTTTTACCAGTGAATTGGTCGGCGCGGGGTTACCATTGCTTCAACCCAAAGGGGCAACCATACGGCGGCTGCTGGAAAACTTTATATTAGAACTGGAACGCAAGGCCGGCTATGTCCATGTCACCACACCCGCCTTGGCTAAAGTGGAATTATACAAAAAGTCAGGCCATTGGGACCATTATCATGAAGATATGTTTCCCCCCATCGAACTGGATAACGAAAGCCTTGTCCTGCGCCCAATGTGCTGCCCGCATCACATTCAAATTTATGCTTCAAGCAAACGCAGCTATCGTGAACTGCCGCATCGAATCGCTGAACTTGGTACCCAATACCGTTATGAACGTTCAGGCGCTGTCGGTGGTTTGTCCCGCGTGCGGGGCATGACCTTAAACGACGCTCACATCTTTTGCCGGCCCGATCAAATCAAGCAGGAATTCTCCAACGTAGTCCAGCTGGTGGAAAAAGCGTATAAATACCTTGGAATAACTGATTACAGTTACCGGCTTTCTTACCGTGATCCCGAAGACGATACTAAATATGTGAAGAACGACGCCATGTGGGAGATGGCTCAAGCCATGTTAAAAGAAGCCATGGACGAACTTGCGCTCCCTTATGTGGAAGCAGAAGGCGAAGCGGCCTTTTATGGGCCTAAGTTGGATATCCAATTGCGTGATACCCTGGGGCGTGAAGAAACCTACTCCACCATTCAGATTGATTTTCATCTCCCCAATCAGTTTGAACTTGTCTACATAGCCGAAGATGGGCAGGAACATCGGCCTGTTATTATTCACCGAGGTGTTATTAGTACCATGGAACGCATGATGGCCTACTTGATCGAATTATATGCTGGTGCGTTCCCCGTATGGCTTGCACCGGTTCAAGTTGTTATCATTCCCATCGCGGATTCACACATTGAGTATGCAGAAAAGTTGGCGCAACAATTAAGGGAAGACGATTTTCGGGTCGAAGTTGATGCCCGCTCCGAACGGATGAACGCAAAAATTCGAGACGCCCAATTACAAAAAATCCCTTATATGTTAGTCGTGGGAAAACGCGAGATGGAAAACGAAACCGTGTCAGTCCGCTTGCGAACAGAAGAGGATTTGGGAGCCAAACCGTTTACCGAATTCATGGAAATATTGCGAACAGTGAATTTAAACAAATCACTTGAGCTTTTACCTTAAATTCATTCAACCATTAAAACGAATATTCAGCCCAATAAATTCGGCAGCGGCCACTCGATAAGAGCAGCCGCTGCCAGTTTTCATTTAATTCATTCCAACGTTTAATTTGCTGATGCTTCTGTTGCTGGCAGTGAGCCTAGCACAAAAGCAATCACAGCAAGAATGATGGCGGTAACCATTAATATCTTTAAACCATTTGCAACCGATTTCCCTTTCGCAAGGGTACCAATCCAAGCTGGGATGGTACTGGCGCCTAGCAGGCCGATTCCAAAGATAATTCCAAAAACGGTTCCAAACTCAGATTGATCGAAGTGGGAGAAGGTCACGCCCACCGTGGTGGGGAAAACCGGACCAAAGAAAAAGCCAGCAAAGCCGACCGCGATTCGTCCCATGCTTATTGATTTACTGGAAATCATCCAGAATATAATAATCGCGGACAGAATGGCAGAACCAGTTAAGACCACTCGTCCCCATGCAGTCAGATCAAACCAATCTTGAAGGCCGAACAACAAACGGCTGGCCATCATACACAGGAAAAAGATAGACAATGTTCGTCCAGCCGCCGCATCATCGGCACCCAATTCTGATGCATAACTCGTAATCCAGGTCGCCATGGATACTTCCAAACCAATATAACAAAACAAGGTCAATGCCGCACACCAAGTGACCACTTGAGACAGAACTGATCCGACCATCGCTGCTTCAAACCCTTTCCCTGTTTGAGGGAATTGTCCAAACAACGGAATAAGAAACAGGATTGCCGTAAAAGCAGCAATGATCATCAATGCTTTTTGCAAATCCATTTTTTCGAGCAACCAGGCACAAACGACTGGCAATAAAAAGGCACCTAATCCGAAAAAGGTATTTCCTAAATTGCTCGCTCTTGCCTCATCCTCAAACAGGGAAGGAACCAGTGTGTTCCCACCGACATTGACGAATTGCCCGCCAATCCCAAGCAGAATACAGGCAATGATCGCCATGCTATATGATTTGGCCGTTCCCAGCAGGAAGACAGCGATTGCCGTTCCGATAAATCCAATGATAATCGCCAATTGAAAGCCAATATTATCTTTAATAATCCCGGCGCCAATTGCCATGATGACCATGGTAAACTGAAGAACAGATACCAATTTCCCAAATTGTGCGTCATCGGCTCCGATTTTTGGAGTCAATTTTAATTTGATTGTCCCCAATACAGAAACCACCATACCGAACACAAATACACTAAATAGACCTGATGTTAATGCCACAGGATAATCCATTACTTGCCTCCTCTATGATTTAGATTGACAAATTTCAACTCCATCCCAGCCAAAACATTACATGATTAAGGGTATTCAGGAATTGAATATGTGTAGGCGGTGCGATTATACGATGTGAGCCATTGGCTTTCAACTCATACGGATGGATTTATTGGGGATTTCGTTGAAATTGACTAATTAAGGTATTGGTAAAGTGTATTTCGCTTGCGGGGAATGAATCCGGCATCCAATATAATTTTTTGAACCTCTTTTTCACTGCTGCAATTTTTTATCCCGGTGGCGGCGACCACGTTTTCTTCCATCATGGTTCCCCCCATGTCGTTTGCGCCATAAAAAAGCGCCATTTGACCAACCTGTTTTCCCTGAGTTATGAAGGAGGCTTGGATATTGGGGACATTATCAAGATAAAGGCGGGCGATGGCCAGGGTTTTTAGATATTCAACCGCTCCCGCTTCGGGAACATCTTCCATTCGAGTGTGTTGTCCTTGAAAGGTCCACGGGATAAAGGCGGTAAAACCACCGGTGCGGTCTTGCAGAGATCGGATTAAATCCAGGTGTTCAACCCGTTCCTCATAAGTTTCAATATGGCCAAACATCATGGTAGCGGTGGTGCGCATGCCCAGTTTATGGGCTTCTTCGTGAACCGCCAGCCACTCATCAGTAAGGCATTTTCCGCGGGTAATCGCTTTACGTACCCGGTCACTCAAAATTTCCGCCCCACCACCTGGAATGGTGTCCAAACCAGCTTGCCGGAGCGAGTTTAGGACCTCGGAAATCGGCATTTTATAGAGTTTTGAAAAGAAGAAAATTTCAGGGGCAGAAAATGCGTGAAGATCGATTTCAAAACGTTTTTTAATCTCGCTTAGTAAGTCGCAATAATAAGAAAAGGGCAATTTGGGATGCAAACCACCCTGAAGCAATACTTGCGTACCGCCTTGATTGGTTAACTCTTCAATTTTGTTGAAGATCTCATCGTTGGGCAACACATAGCCTTCATCGTCTTTAACGGTGCGGTAAAAGGCGCAAAAATCGCAATGGGCGGCGCAAATATTTGAATAGTTTATATTTCGGTCGACGACATAACTCACCACCTGCGGATCATTCAACTCCATCCGCACTTGATTGGCGCGTTCGCCAAGTTCCATTAAGTGGGTGGAATTAAACCATTCAACCGCTTGATCGAATGGTATTCGTGTTGCTTGAATTGTACTCAAAAGGATTACCTCATATTTTCAATGTCAGATAAAATCCATAAATTTAATCGGTTTATATTCATCACAATATCGCGTTTTTCTTTTTTATAAACCGAATCCTGTGATGCGAGCAGCAAACGAAGAATGGCATCCTTCCATTCTTTTTGATTTGCCAAATGTTGACTTACTAATATATTTGCTTCTCTATCCCAGGGGTGGTATTTCAATAATTCATACGCCCAGGATAAGTACGCGTCAGGATTCCCACGTTCTTTTGAGGTTTGCATCAAATGGCGGATAACCTTAACGTCAAAAGGATCATCTTGATATAGACTATGGTAAATAGAATACGCCTGGTCAATGTTTCCGTGTTTTATTAGGCTTGCGGCTTTTGCTAGACGTTCATTCCGGCTTTCCCCGCATGCTGTTAATAAAACGAGTGGAATCAACAAAATGAATGATTTGATATTGGACATAACGCTAAGCATACAATAAATTTAATAGGCGTTTTTGAATGAAACGAGGGTTTTGAAAATGATTTTAAGGTCAAGCAGGAGCGACCAATTTTCAACATAGTAAAGGTCATGGCGGGTACGCTCAAAGACCGACGTATCGCCACGCCAACCATTGACTTGAGCCCAGCCGGTAATGCCCGTTTTGACCATATGCCTGCGCATGTAGAAGGGGATTTCTTCTTTAAACTTATTGACAAAATAAGGCCGCTCAGGGCGGGGACCAACCAAGCTCATATCACCTCTTAGAACATTCACAAACTGGGGAAGTTCGTCCAGGTTGTATTTTCGGATAAAACGTCCGATTTTGGTTGTACGAGGATCTTTGGCGGTTGCCCATCGAGGACCGGTTCCATTTTCCGCATGATCCACCATGGAGCGAAATTTGTACATGTTGAATGTTCGGCCGTCATTACCAACTCGTTCCTGGATATAGAAGACGGAGCCACTTGAATCAAGTTTTATCAAGCATGCGAGTATCAACATAATAGGAGACGTGATTATTAATGCGATGCTTGATATGACGACATCCACCATCCGTTTAAGCAGCCAACCGCAGTTATAGAATGAGAGTGGTGTTTCATCGAATACCACGGTGGGGAGTTCTTTCATATCTTCAATGGTGACATGCCGGCAGATCAAATCGAACAGTTCAGGAGTAACCCGGTATGGAATTTTTTCGCGACGGCAAATATTGATTAGATTGAGTACGTTTTCCAAATCAGAAGGAGGGGTGGCAATGATGACATTATCAACCGGTTCTTTGCGTAAAATTTTTGCCATGCGGGTTCGATATCCAAGGCAAGGCATGGTGGAGAATGGATGATTTTTCCCCTTTTCGGTGGTGATATAGCCTAAAACCTGGTATTGGGAGCCGTGATGTTGTTGTAACTTTTGGTTGACTTCATCACAACACCATTGAGGGCCAACAAGGACTGTTTTGAGGAATACAATTCCACGTTTAATCATAAGGAATTGCATTCGTTTCAATATATCGTGAGCCAGTACCATCCCCACACTTGTCAAGGGGATAGATAGGCCAACGGTCATTCGGGAGTAGGTATATTCACGATAGTTAAAAAGGAGGGCCATGATAAAGATATAGGTAACAACCACCGCGAGCACTAATGACACAGGCCGAACATTTCGATCCAAGCCGATTCGGCGTTGATAGAAACCAAAATGGGTGAATATAAAGACACCAAAGGCAGCGATGACGAACGATAACTTTAGATAGATAAAGAAGTTGGGTATATAAGGCGGTGATGGAGGGGGAAACAGGTTATATAAGCTTGTATAGAAGCGGACACCATACGCTGCAAGAAAGGACAAAACAAGCACAATAAAATCAGATAAGACCAATAAGATGAGTGGTATAAAGTACTTATCCTTTTCCAGCATTTCTGATGCTAGCGAATTCAATTTGGTTGTTTTCGATCTTCCATTCATTTCAAGTATTGATTTCAGTACCCTCAACCTTGTGAACAAAACCTTCGGATGAATTATTGTTAGCTCAATTCATGAAAAAAGTCAAGATAAACCAAACAAAATGAACCATTATGATTCATTTTGTTTTTAATAATCTCGTGAAGAATTCACGAAAAATCATTAAATTTATCGAATTGATAAATTTAAATGAAAAAAGAGCCAATTTCTATTTAAAAGATAAATCCAATTCCCGTCATAAAGTTATTTATGCCTTAATATTACCTATAAAATTGCAACTATTGTATGATCAAACCTAATTAATTCAGGATCAAAAATACTTTATCAAAAAAAACTAATTTGTCAATTAATAAAATAACAAAATTCAGTGAGTTAAGCAAAAACCGAGTAAAAGAGCCAATCAGTGAATCGAATTAATTTCGGGGCACCTGTAGGCTTCCGATGCTCCTCTTGAAAATCGGAAAGGCCATTCAAGTACCCCGAAAAACCATACTTAGGAATTAAGGGCTTGATACGTTGACTATATCATAGCGTGTAAATTTAGCAATGATAATATACCCATTTGTTCTTGAATTAATGCATCTGCCATTCTGGCACATTGACTGGTTTGTTTATATTGAAATGAACAGGTTCTGACCAATGGCTCCAACGATTGGTGGCATCAAGGTGTTTTATGCGGGCGTGGTAAGCCATACCGGGCTGAAAATCTTTCAAATTGATGGTGATAGACATTTTGTTGTGTTGAGTGGTGTTACTATCCCAATTTGGTTGAATTTCAAAGCCGCCTTCTTCGGTGATTATCCACCGTGAGGCCACATGAAAATCATTGTTTGGGTCGAAATATTCTGATGAGTGAAATGTTATCGTATCGTTGGTTTTAAATGTTGAATTGGATTGGGGGGAAACAATGGAAGGTGTATGAGGGATATTTTCATCATGTGCGATTTCCAGTAGATCCAATGTTCGGCGGTCATCATCGATACGATTGCGAATCCACTCTTTCATTTCTTCCAATCGAACATCGAGTGGTTTATAGCGGCTTTTGCCTGGTTCAGCATCAGCGGGCTTAAACAAATCCCACCTATCCAAATCTGCTCGTGCGATCTCAATGATTAAATCACGCCATTTGTCCAACACAGGAAAGAAGACGTCTTCATTATAGAGAAGTTGCAGGATTTCCCGTAAACGATTCCGAAAGGCAGTGGCATATTTTTCTTCTTGTGGCCTGAAGCGGAATAGATCACCGATGAGAAT
The DNA here is from genome assembly GCA_964517495.1 of uncultured bacterium. Taxonomy (GTDB): domain Bacteria; phylum Hinthialibacterota; class Hinthialibacteria; order Hinthialibacterales; family Hinthialibacteraceae; genus CAZFER01. The sequence continues at coordinate 11,922 of CAZFER010000018.1, forward strand.
ATCACGGAACGGTTCGCTGCCATCCCCATGGTCTGAGCCAAAGGTTATATCCAGATCCCAGGGTAAGACTTGCCAAAGGCCGGTAGCCCCATTTCGCATATAGTAATAGTTTTTTTCTGCGTACACATCGTAATGATGGATCGCTTCCAATATGCAGCGGTAGGAGAGGTATTTTTCGATATCCAAATGGCGTTCAAGAAATTCCTGTGCCTTGCGTCCATGATAACCTTGATAGAATTCTTCTATATCTGAATCATCGGGGGGATTGCAATTGTTGGTTTCTTTTTCCCATATTTTGTTTGTTCCGGTCCATCCGCGGTGCATTTTATACAGGCTACTTTCAGGATGAAAATTATGAGATTTGATGTAACGGTCATCGGCTTGTTCGACATCCAGAAACAATCCATAAAAATCGCCGGAGAATTGGTCATTTCCTTCTTCACTTTGGTTATCGATGATTCGGTAATGAATCCAGGTGGTATCAAAACTTCCACCGCCTGCCATTTTGAAGAGCCAAAATCCGGCCGTTTCGAATAGACCAAGTTCACCGCGATGTGGAATGGGGATATTCATATTTTGGGTTATGGAATTAAGGTTCAACGTTCGACGTGGTTCATGGTAGGGGGTGCCGTCGTTGAAATGGCCTTGTATGTAAAGGCCTTTGTTAAAGCGAATTTTCCACATTCGCTTATTAAAGGTATATCGCCAAACCCCGCCTCGCAAGCGAAAACGGATGTGGTCATAGACTTTGCCATTGTATACGAAAGTGCCATACCAACTGAAATAGTTTCGGGTCGTTTTGTTCGTTTGAATCTGTTCGCAATCCCGTATATCATCCGGATGGGCAATGAGGTGATAGACGGGAACTTTATCCAGCACGGTATGTACACGTTCTTCTGGCTGGGTGACTCGATAGGGTGGAATGCCATTATAGACGAAATAGGCGAAGTTTGGGGTTGGATCAGTCTGGTGGGGAGCCATGGTTTCGGTTTCATTGTTATTGATGGCTTCAATTTTGTAGCGTACCAGATCACGATGGTTTTGGCCGGGGATTAAACCTGTAAAGCGGCCATCGTCTGCCGTGGCATCAGGATAATTGCCATCATCGTTTGCTGGAACCGTTATCCAATCCTGGTATTCATCATCAATGAGGCGAATATAGCGTCCAGGTTTAACAACCTGATACAGAATATCGATTGAATTTAAGCGTTCAGGATTTTCAACTTTTAAGGAAATGACGACATCTTCACTCTCTAGGGGGGTTTGGGGAACATGGGTGATGTCAGAAAGCACGGGTGGAATGGTTTCGGTATAAACTGAATTTTGGGCTCCTGGGGTGGCATGGGTTCTAACATTATCAAACCGTGCACGAGGGAGGGTATCGTTATAGAGGACACCTGTTGAGGGGAGCCAATGACCGGGCAGGCTGTTATCCAAGGTGGGATTCATTAGTTCAAGGGAGGCGCCCAATCCATCGGCAGCCACGGGCCAGGGATATTCGTCCTTCCATTTTACCCGGTCAATTTCTTTGCTGTTTTGATTAAGAAGAACGATGCTTTCGCCACTATTAGAGAGGATTCGTTCAAAAGGGCCTAAAATTGGGCTATTCACGTTGGAAAACGCATCGTGAAAGGTATCCAAATCCTGAACAATTACGCAATAGCTGCCTGGAGCCAGTATGAGTTCGTTTGGAAAAGTGAAACGAACCGCTTCTGTTAAAAACCAGCCGCTTAAATCAACCGGTTGAGTGCCTCGGTTGGTTAGTTCGATATATTCGGCAGGATAGCAATCCCGTGCTGGATGATAATATATTTCGTTAATTACGATATCGCTATCATTCGCATATCCAAATACAGAAAAACAAACAATGAATAATATGGAAATAGAAAGAACCATCGATTTTTTCAATTCTTCACTCCCCATCAATGTTGAATGATCTTTTAAAGATTAAAAGCCTAACCTGATTCTAATAATCATATCATAAAAAATTGATTATGAATGGGATTTGCACGGTGGATTTTGTTGATATATGAGTTTCAAGGATGCAGGATTGATTGCGTTGTTTAACCCATCCTGATTTTTTTGTTAAGATGGGTGTTTGTACATATCATCCTACGAGTTCCGTACATTGATTTTGATGTTTGTAAATTTATTGGTTTACCTGCCAGGTTGTTTTGTTTTCCTGATTGTTATAAATCTCTGTTATGGTGATTTGTTTTTGTTCTCGTATGTGGTTTAGTTCTTCGCCATTCAATAGATAGCCTTTGACATTCAGTTCCTGGGGTTGAAAATAGCGGGATTGGGGGACGTAGCGGGCGGGGAATTCGTCACCAATTTGTAGATCAGTGAAATAGAGGTTTCCCTTAAGTGAAATGTGGGTGGAGATTGTGAGTTCGGTTTCGTTCCATTTGATGGTTCGCTCAAAGCAGACCGGGGCTGGTTTTTTGCCAGTCATTAAGATCCGGCGGATGCCGCCCTTAAGCCAGTATGCGGTTTTTTCGTGCCAACCGAGTGCCTGCATGGCCAGGCGGAAGAGGATGAACTTGAAGGGGGTGAAGATCTTCAAGGGGATTTTGTGGCAGTGGCCATTTATGGAGGTGTTCGTGTCATTCAGTTCGATCTGATAATTATCGTCGATCCATTGGCTGGTCACTACTAATCCATTATTTAGCTTTCCAATCAATCCACAATTGTTGAGTTTTAAACGTTCATTGGGAATGTTAAAATGCTTGACCACCCCGCCTTTGGCCGCGTTGATGACGGTGAAGTGATCATTTTGTTTAACAACCTGGACTTTGGCTGCCGGGAAGGTTTTCACAAAATCGTCCCGTTCATATGGGAGCGGCGGTAATTGTGGTGGACGTTCGCCATAATCCACATAAGAAAGCAGGAATTCGGGGATGCGGTAGACGAAATAGCGTTCGCCCTGAATTTCGGGGGGAACCAAGGCGCCATCGCGCAAACCCTTTAACATGCGATCGGCGATAGAGGCGGCTAACGGGATTTTGGAAGCAAGCAGTTCATAACCATGCGGATAGAAATGCAGGGTTTGGCGGCTGCCGATTGTGCCGGCATAATGGCCGTTGGGATAGACGAAATAACTGCTAAATTCGACCCATTTTTTGAAAAAGGTTTCGAAGCGTTCATCCTGATAGATTTTTGACAGTTTGCCGATGAAACTGATGGTGGCGGATAGATAACCTGGATCGGCCCCGTCATATTCAAGGCACCAGCCTTCATCGTGGCAATAGGAAAAGAAGATATCCAACTTCTCTTTGAAAGCATGTTCGATTTTGGCGTCATTCACCAGCAGGTAAGCCTCATACATGGGGAGAACGGCCATGGCGTGGTGATTGGCGAGCACGCCGGATTCATCGGTGCCGGATAAAAAGAGGCCCGCTTTATGGACGCATTTCAGGAAGCGTTCCTTGAGGTCCGAGGGAAAATGAGCCTGCAAGAGCCGGTAAGTGTCACACATGGCATAAACAAGAAAGCCTGTTGGACCCGCCCAGCCGCGTTCGTTGGGGTAGAACTCATCAAAGGAGCCATCTCTATGTTGGATTTTGATCCAGTAATCGACGCCAGCCAGGGACCATTCCAGGATTTTGGGGTGCTGGTAATAGGGATTGTCGGGCATGGGATGGGCATAGGTCAAGGCCAGCGCATGTGTGCCAAACTGGGCGATCGACGAGGGGAAATCGGTGCTGCGGCAGAGCCAGAATTCCCGGTTCATGCAACCGTATGTTTTTGAGAAGCGATTGCGATCCTGCGAGGAAAGCAGGCGAGGGATTTGATTAAGGGCTTTTTGGGCGTAAATGGATCTCAAATCGGTCATGTTTTCTTTCTGTTTGATGGTTTGGATGTATTTTTATTGGGGGACGGTGTAAATGCAAGGGAATACCCCCAAAGGACGGTTTACACCCTCCCTTTACCATCGGACCAAGCCCTTAATCCATCCCTAACCATGCCAACCTTGGGAAAGGATTGGGGAATTTTTATGAATTTATTTTTGTGATGGGCATAACAGGCCAGATGGTACAGTTTTTGGTTCAGGATATGATAAATCGCGTAACTTTGAATTTCCCCTCCCGGATTTTATATTTTTCTTTTTGGAAGAGCCGAAGTTGAAGGTGTTCCTGCCATTGTTTTTATCTGAGGATCTTTCGTTTTTGATAGGTGGCAAGGATTCATCGAGTGGTATTTGTGAAAAAAGTTGAGATGTTAGCTGTTTTTTAAAGGTTTTGGACTGCCGGTGGTAGGATAGAAACAATCGATAAAGGGATTGAGCTTTAGGGGACGTGGTATGCTTATACCACAAATCAATTGATTGAAATTCTGGATCAACAGGGACTGTTAACCTTGAAAATATTACGGAATCACCTTATGAAAACTATATTGACTTAAAAAAATTTTCCTGGTCACTGATTTTTTTGGGGTTTAAATGAGAGATCCCAACTCATGTCATGTTATTCCTGAAAATGAGTAGAAAAATGCACAAGGCAAAATTAAAAACTATATTCTTGATTGCCGCTGTGATCCTGTTCTATTCTCTGATCCTGAATCTGGGTGTAATGAACGTGGATCCATTATTAAAAAACTCAGATCAAAACTCTGTTACTTATAGTGAATTGACAGAACATATTTATATTGCCGTGATGTCAACTCTATGCTCACTTCTTTTTGTGATCCATTTTACCATGTTTTTGTTTTATCCTCGTGGACGTGAAAACCTTTACTATGCGCTTGCATTAATTACATGGCTATTATTTTATATCGACTTTAAAGATATCCATGAATTCCCCCTTCTCATCTATCCATGGTCCTTCCTTTTTATTCTCCGTTTCATCTATTGCTTCACCCATTCCAAACCACCAGGTTATTTTTGGATCGTATTATGTTATGCGCTTGGTATAAATTTATATTTTGATGTTTTGAATGCTCCATCATTTTCACCAATCGGAAGAAATATTGGAATTTATTCTTTATTTATATTTCACATATTCATCTCAATTGAAATTCTTCGCGCACTTATTTTTTCGATCAAAAAAGATGTAGCGGGTTTTTGGTTGATTTTCACAGGTGGGATCGCTTTTAGTTTGGAAGTATTGTTGAGGATACTTCATTCTGTCGATATTATCGTCCTTCCTGCGTATACCAGGGAATGGAATATATCCATATTCATGATTATGGTTTCATTATTTCTCGCTTATCGGTTTGCCTTGAGCCATAAATCTCTGGAACAACTTAATGCTGATCTTGAAAACCGAGTGCGCCGCCGAACCACTGAGTTGGAAAAAGCCAACCAGGAACTTCGTGAACTCGACAAATTGAAATCAGCCTTCGTCTCTCAAGCCTCCCACGACCTTCGTACTCCACTCACGTCCATTAAAAGCAGCCTTGACAACCTTGTCCGTGGTGTTGGCGGCGGTCTAAGCGAACGCCAGGAAAAAGTGGCAAGCCGGGCGTTGAAATCCGTAAACCGGCTGACTCACCTGATTAACGATGTCCTCGATATCAACCGCATCGAATCCGGCCGGATGGTATTGGAAAAATCGAAAGTTCATTTGGAATCGATTGTTAAGAATGTTATCCAGGAAAATAGGCCTTACGCTGACCAAAAGAAAATTTCCATAGAATCCTCTGGGCTGGATCGATCCTTTCCTCTTGAGCTGGATGTAGGAAAAATAGAACGTGTCATCAATGAATTGATAAATAATGCCATAAAATATACTCCCGAAAATGGAACGATTAATGTTTCGTTATCTCAAATGAATTCTCAGGTCCGGTTTTCGGTAAAAGATAACGGTATGGGAATGAGCAAAGAGGTCTGCGAAAAAATCTTTGAACGCTTCTATCGAGCCAATTCAGCGAAACTCCAAGCCAAAGGGAGTGGTTTAGGACTCTCCATCGCAAAAGAACTGGTCGAGATGCATGATGGAAACATTCACGTTGAAAGTGAAATTGGAAAAGGGACGTTATTTACATTAATCTTACCAGCCAATTTTAATGAAAATCATACCCCCATGAATATAAAATTGGATTCGCAAGATAATTAACACGACATGAGTTCGTGAAAATTACCCTTTCGTAAACAAATGAACTTCACCATCCGTCGTAGCAACAACAAGCCGGTTCATCGGATCAAAGGCAGGACGGGCTTCAATTCCACGCCTGACCTCGAATACGGTTTTTCCAACTCCATCGGATGCGATAGCGTGCAATACGCCATTGGTATCCCCAACATAAACAGCGCCTTCATGGTCACACACAGGAGCACTTAACACATAATCGGCGCCGGTGTGATAGCGATAAACTAATTTCCCTTCACGTGAACGGCAATGAACCACCCCACGCATATCGGCAATGATGATATTCCCGCCGGGGGTGATTGCTGGCGTCGCAGTTAAGTGCCCTTCAATTTTAAACCGTTGGTGTTCACTACCGTCGGACAGGGAAATGCCAATCAATTCAGTATGAGTTTCAACCGGTGCAGTAAAGCACACCATGCCATTTTCTTCATCCACCACCGGCGGACACATGGGCGAATAGGGATATCGCCTTTTGGCAGATTGAGAGGCAAGCACAGTTTCTTTTTGATCGTTTGGATTTATTTTCAATAACTGAATTTCTCCACTTTGATTGGAATCCTCTGGCGCTCCCTGTGCCCGCACACAATAAAAGGTATCATGGATATCGGCAGAGGCGGAAACATAAGGTTTCCAACTGGCAGGCCATGAGAAAGATTCCTTCCCCGTTTTGGCATCCAATGCCACATAACGCCCTCCCCAGCTGCTAGTGACAAGCAGATTGTGTTTGGGAAGGAAAAGTAAATCGGAAAGGATACGTGGATCATCCCTACTGGGTAAACTCGTTTCCCAAATTGGTTCACCACGATTGCCATCAAGGGCGTAAATCGTACCTTTCACCGTGCCTACAAAAAGCCGATTTTGATCCAGGTCGAGGGTTGGGGTGGAAAAAATGCCTGCATCAAGGGTTTTTGACCATGCCGGTTGATCTTCCAGGGTCCAGGCCTTGATGTTCCCTTCCATATCAGCGATGAACATCATTCCTTCATGATTAAAGATGGGCGAGGCTTTAATACGGCCCTTCATTTTTAGCCTTGTGGAGGATTTTGGGTTCAACGAAAAGGACGATCGATTCAACCCATCTCGCCGATTATTTCCACCCGCTGTGTGCCAAACCGAATTTTTGAGAGAGAGTGTTTCCATGATTATGACCTCGGACGCTGGTATGTGGGTACAAACTCAAATTTTGCTTTTTCCAATCCAACCCCGCCAATCGCAAGATTTTCCAGGCGATTTTCACCTAATCCAATTGAACGAGCGAGTTTCAAACAGTTTGAACCATTGGCAAAAGGTAAGGTGCGATGCTCCGCATCAGGATTGAAGCCCATCACCGCAGCAGCAACCGCATCGGTGGAAACCACATTTCGCCCGGCGATCAACAATCCGGGGCGAGCAACAGAGACCATCGAACTAAGCCACCACCCTTCCGCACTTTGGATTGTGCTGATGCCATCGATAACCACCAGTTCAACCGGAAACGCATCATTTAGGTCAACGATAAACCGTGGTACATTAAAACCGTGGTCACCCACAACCGTTTTACCAGTGAAATGTTGAGTTGAAGTGAGTGGTTTTCGTTCGCACGAGTGCATAAACGCTCCACGGTAGCCGGTGGCATTTTCATCAGGTTCATCTTTTAGATCCTCTCCATACATGCTACTTGGTGGGACTCCGAAGAGGTTCTTCATACCCGCCGTAATCCCCCCTGAAACATGGCTTTTTAGTTTGCCAAGCGACACAATAACATCGGTATCCGTATAGGTTTTGTTCACTTCCCAGGCTTTGGCAATAAAGCCATGCGGAACCTTAACGGTTGCATATTGCTTGTATTCTCCTAAATTTCGGGTATTGGCGAAACGGACTTTTCCTTCCATTTCGCGTGAAAATTCTTCGATTTTATAACCATATTTGGCAAAATCCTCCTCGGATTTTCCGCGATAGGGTAGCTGATCGCAAAAGGTTACCCGTTTGGCCCCATAGTCCGTCAAAAGGCTGCCCAGTGCCAAGGCCACATGAGGGTGAGTAACGACAGTCAAAGTGACAGGCAAACCTTGAACATGTTCTTCCGCCACATTGACCAGGTTGACTTTAACCGTTACAAACTTCCCTTTGACCAACTTACGCACATCACCCAACTCATCAAACATCTTTGCAAGATTGCGCCGAATGGCAGCATAGTCATAGGTTTTGCATAACTGAATAGTTGAAGGAGCACGTGGAACGTTAGCTGCCGGTTCAAAAGGTACCTCAGCGAGAGCGTGAGTTGCCAAAGGAGTTAAACTCGCCAATTTAAGGAAATTACGTCTTGAGCAAACAGCCCAGGGACATGTTGGGGTATATTTGGTATTGAAATGATCTCTCATGATTTTCACCTGCCTGAATTTGTTTCACGCTTATATTATATCATGATCGATCTGAACCGATTGTAAATGGAAAATATGTAAGAGGATTGTTTATGGAAAGTTTCATTCCCCTTCCAAGACTTGGAGGGGCTAGGGGAGGGTTGAAGGAATAACGCACAATCTCGATTGATTAAGAAACTTTTGGGTAAAGATCAGCATTTCATTGGGGGAGGAATCATTTTACGCTTCTTTCTCCTCCTCAATAAAGGTAAAGGATTTCGGATCAAAAAGCCGTTCGACATTCATTTCTTCCCGTTTTTGATCCATCCATTGGTGAAAATAATCAGACTTTTTCTGATTGATCAGGGTATGCTTGATTTCCTCTTTGGCATTTTCAAATAGTTGTTCATGCGCAGTGACCCAAATAATGTGATACCCAATATCGGTTTCCACCACGTCACTGACGTCCCCCTCTTTCAGGGAAAAGGCTTCCTTCAAGAACTCCTCATCAATTTTGGGATCATGGCGTTTAATGTAACCGAAATCACCGCCACGAGTGACCGAGTAAGGATCATCCGAATACTTACGAGCCAGGTTGGAAAACGTCTCTTCAGGACGCTCACCAATCTTTTTGCGAATCTCAAGCGCTTTTTCCTTGGCAAGGCGGCGGGCTTCTTTACCTTCAGAAACAGGAGCTTTGATATAAATGCTGCTTAACCGAATGCGGGCGGGATAAAGAAACTGTTCCAGATTTTTGTTGTAATAATCCTTCATCTCCTTTTCCGTCGGTTCATAATCCACATCCGACATGATTTTTTTCTGCAACAGCTGAACGGATAGATGATCCTTCATCGATTCACGGAACTTTTCTTCATCCAATCCCAAACTTTCCGTGAATTGTTTATAATATCCTTTGTCGATTAAGCCTTGTTTATATTGCTGAAATTTTGTTTCAAGTTCTTCTTCGGTGGGTTGGATATCCATCCCTTCCGCTGCATATTTCATCACATAGATATCGATGATGGAATTATATAAATTGGGGGCGATTTCTTTGAACTGCTTTTGTCCCTCTTCAGTATTGAATTCCAAACCCGCTTTAGGAACGGTGATTTTCCCAAAATATTCAAGTTCTTTCATATAAACCGGATTTCCCTTGATCCTGGCAATTACCCGTTCCTCCGGTTTTTTTGAGCAAGAATAGAGAAAAAATAAGAAAAAACTTGCGATTAGAAAAAAGGCGGTATTAATGGTATTCTTCTTCATATTTTGCAAATCACTCCATATGGCGGCTTTGTAAAAAACGGTTTTATTTCTAAGATAACTCTTTATAAAGGTTGCGTTATTGAGTATATCACTTTTTGTATATGATGCAGGGCGTTTTTGTCCCTATTAATTATAATGAAACAATGAATTGAGCAAAGAACAAATGAAATCAGACATTCTGGTGTTTTTACCAACCTATAACGAAAAAGAGAACCTGTCGGTCATGGTCGAGCGTCTTTTTGCCCTTCATTATGACCTGGGGATTCTGATTGTGGATGATCTATCGCCAGACGGGACGGGCGATATTGCCGATCAATTGGCGAATCAGCATAAAGGCCGGCTTCGGGTGATCCACCGCGAAGGCCCTCGTGGACGAGGGAAAGCGGGCATCTTGGGCTTGGCGGAAGCCTCCAAGGAAGATTGCCGTCTGGTGGTGGAGATGGATGCGGATTTATCCCACGATCCGGATGATTTACCTGGATTGATTGAGGCTGCTCAGGATGCCGATTTGGTGATCGGTTCACGTTACATGCCGGGAGGCAAGGTGGAGGAATTTGGTCTGTTGAGGTGGTTAAACAGCCGCACGGCACGTTTTTTAAGCGTCTTATTTTTGGGATTGAATTATTCTGATCCCACCTCCGGTTATCGCGTGTTCCGGCGGGAGGTTTTACAGGAACTTCCCTGGGATAAGATGATCTCAACCGGCCCATCGGTGGTGGAAGAGATTCTATATTATATTAAACATAAGAATGCAAAAATTGTCGAACACCCCATCTACTTTCGAAAACGGGGAGCCGGCAGCACCAAAATCACACCGGGAATTATTGTTCGATGGATCATAACCTTACTCACCATTCGCCGCACCGCCAGGAAAGTCCTGCAATGAATGGCGAAAAAACTCCCACTTTTAGCATGCAGCAACTCCTGTTGTGGCTGGTTTGGGGGTGGTGTGTGTTGTATGCATGCCTGTTTGTTTATCATGCCGTGCGTATTGTAACATTTCCATTTGATCTGGATAACAGCGAAGCCTACCTGGTGTATCAAGGCCAACGTCTGGCAGAGGGAGCCTTTTTATATCAGCCCATCGATGAGCCGCCTTATTTGGTTGATAATTATCCGCCAATATACCCCTATCTCACGGCGGCGGGATTCTATTTCACCGGCACGAATTTCTGGTGGCCTCGATTGCTTTCCTTCGCTTCCACGCTCATCATCGCGATTGTGATAGGGCTATGGACCTGGCATCGAACCACGAACCGGCAAGCCTCTGTATTTAGCGCATTGGCATTTCTCTCTTTCTACCATGTGTATGATTGGGCCGCGTATGCACGAGTTGATATGGTGGGATTGTTGTTATCATTACTGGGTTTGTATGTCTTTATGAAAAACAAAGCCTGGTGGCTGCTGGGTACGATACTTTTTCTCGCCTCGCTATATACCAGGCAAACTTTATTTGCCGCCCCCTTGGCGGTTTTTATAGGGTTGGTGATATCAGGGAATAAGCGTGATGCAATCCGCTTGGTTGTCACATTAGCACTGGTTGGGCTTGCTCTATTGCTATTGCTGGTATGGCAAACCCAGGGTGGAGTGATTCAACATTTGATTGTGTACAACGCCAATGAGTACCGCCTATCGGATCTTCGCTATTACTTTAATCATTGGATCATATTTTATACAGTATGGGGAAGCATCCCACTAGCCGTATTGTTTTTCGAGCATAAGGGAAATGACAATTCGGAATCTGGAAATCCTTCGCTTTTGTTTTGGTATACCCTGTTTGCCATTGGCGAAGCCTTGATGTGTGGAAAAATCGGCTCCGCCCCCAATTATTTACTTTCCCTGGTCGTGGTTACCTCAGTTGGATTGGGAATATTTTATGATCAATTTGCCCGCCTTCAGCTGGAAAGTATTTCAAATGGATGGAGTAAGATGAAACAAGCACCGATGATCTTTTTCTTATGTGCCTGTTTGTTTCAGCTCATCCAAACATGGCATTGGCCGCATTCATCCAAAGATTTTGCTTATACGCCCACACGGCGTGATACCCAGGCAGGTCAACTATTGCTCAATGAACTTCAGCGGATTGAAAAACCGGTGTTATCCGATTTGGCAGGCATCCCCTTATTAGCCGGTCATCCGCCCGTTTATCAACCTTTTATCTGCACGCAATTGGCCCGCCAGGGGATTTGGGCTCAAGATAAGTTACTATCGCACATTCAGGTAAAAGCATTCGGGCGGATTGTTCTACAATTTGATATTAATGCCAAATCATTTGATAAGGAGCGTTTTACGCAAGATTTAATCGATACAGTTCGTAATCATTACGAATTGGACCGAAATATACATCGCTATTACATTTATTCACCAAAAAGTTAACCTGAATACAAGAAAGACATCATACAATCAAACTGTTCATATCAGTGAGGAGTGGAGAATGAAGAAGGATCGATTTTCTGAATTGCGAAAGGATTCGCATCATGGGGGTTGGGTTTTGTGCTTTGATGATCCCAAACGCGAGCAATTACTGGCTATCCCGCGAGAGCAATGGAAAACGGATCAAAATAATCTACTGAAAGATCCTGAGTCGCATGGAGCCCACATAGTATGGAACTCAAGCGAAGAATTGGCGGATGGCAAATCATGCCGTGTGCGAGTCATTGCCAACCGGTACCCCCTCTACCGGGTGGAAGCCCCTGAAGAGAAGGAAGGACGTGGGATTTACGATATTATGCAAGGTTTGGGAGCGCATGAAATCGTTATTGAGAGTGAGAATCCAGCTGATACATTGCTTTCCATGTCATCCCAGCATTACGCCTTGGTATTAAAGGCTTTTCAAGCACGAATAACAGACTTGCGCCGGGATAAACGCCTTCGATCATTCTCGATCTTTCGGGAATGGTGTTGTGGTGAAGAGGAACAGAATGTTCATCCCCTGTCACAGTTGATTGCCAGCGCCATTATTCCTCTTGGGTTAAAGAATGAATTGGATGCGGCACAAGAGCACTTTGAATATAAAGAACGCTGTATTTTTTGCGATATGATACGCCAGGAGTTATATGACGAAGAACGGGTGGTTCATGTCAACGATCGCTTTGTGACATTTTGTCCCTTCGCTTCCCGCTATCCGTTCGAAGTGCATCTTTTCCCTCGTGCACATACCGCTGATTTTTGCAATGAACCTTCATCGTTGTATCCTGATTTGGCATCCATGATACGCGATACCGCTTATCGGCTCGAGCAAGCGATACCCGGATGGCGGGTGTTGATGGTGCTGCATACCATACCAACAGCACCTTCACGCCAGAATCGATATGACAATCTATCATTGGAGTATCATTGGCATATTGAATTTTTACCCCAGCCGCCCGGTTATTTGGATTGGTATGCGCGAACCGGTACCTATGTGGAAGGAACCTTGCCGGAAAAAGCGGCTGGCTATCTTCGTCAAATCGAAGTTTCTAACAAATGAAACGATGGTACCGCATAGGCCTGCAAATAGGGATTTTTTGTTTACTGGTTTGGGGGCTTTTTAGTTTGAGATGGCTTCCCCCGCGGGGGGCGGATGGCTGGTTTATGGAATCGCTGCTCGTTTCGCATGAGTGGCCTTGCTATTATCGTTCAATACTCACCGTTTGGATTCACAAACTCTTTTATGTGATACTTCATCCCCTTGGTTTTAATGCAAGCCAGGCGATTGCCATGAGCAGTGCCCTGGCGGGTACCGTTGCCATCCATGCCTTATGGGCCATTCGGCGCCATGCCTTGTTCCTGGCCATCAATATTTTATCTGGATCGTTTTTGGTGTTTGCAGGCCATATTGAAAATTATGCCTGGGTCAATGCGTTTTTACTCTTAACCTTTTTATGGGGTAAATATTATATTGAAAATCAATCACCTGCTTGGGTTGTTCTTGTCTTTTTCCTGCTGGCATGGTTTTCTCATATGCTGGCGGTTTTTTATATCCCTGCGATGGTGTATCTATTCTGGAAAAAACCTCCCACGAACTCCTTTGAGATAACATTGCCAGTAATTGTGTATGGAACCATGGTAAGTGTTTTATCCCTGACGGCGCAGATGATGGGGACGGATAACGGTTTGGAACGGTTGGTGCCCTGGTTTAAAACCTGGGCAAAGAACCATCATTTCACCTTTTTATCGTGGAAACACCTTGAGATGCTGGGCTTTTTTCATCATCGCACGGCCTTTCTTTGGATTCCCATTGAACTGCCCTTGCTCTTTTGGTTTAGGAAAAGGATCGATACGCTATATCTGAAATTCTTGTTTGTATGCGTCTGTTGTGGGCTCTTTTGGACGACGATATGGCATCCGGATTGGGGAGATAAGGATTGGGATTTATTCAGCCAATTTGGAATACCGCTTCATGTTTTACTGGGATTATTGATAACCGATTATGGTCGATTTAAAAGAACAGAGAATATTGATTGTCCGCAGCCGTGATGATATCAAGGCGACGGCGGATAAAATCCAGCGGGCAGGTGGTATTGCCGTGGCGTGTCCGGTGATTGAATTTGTGGAACCGGAGGATCATGGGCCGCTTGATGAAGCGGTTCATACCCTTGATACAATAGACTGGGTGTTTTTTACCAGTGCCCATAGTGTCCAATTCCTTTGTCAGCGGATAAAAGCGCTTGGGTTATCAGATGATACCCTGCAAGGGTGTTCAGTTGCTGTGATAGGTCCCGCCACCTGTCGTAAAGCGGATGAATTGAATTTGACTGTCACCTTTTCGGCTGAGCGTTCCACAGCGGCTGATTTCTTCCATCAATTTGCCCAACTATATAAGGTTCAAGGCAATCGATTTTTGCTCCCCCTTTCCAACATTGCTCATCGAACTCTGCCGGATTTACTGGTAGAACATGGTGGAGATGTGACCGAAGTTACCGCTTATTGCAATGTGCCTGTCAAAACGATTGATATGAAGATAGTGGAACAATTAAAAACGGGAAAGATCGATTGGGTGTTTTTTACCAGCCCGTCGACTGTCCGGAACTTGTTGGCCTTGCTTGAAGATTACCCTTCTGCCCGTAATGGGATTCGAGCGGCATCGATTGGGCCATCCACCAGCAAAGCGATTCAGCAAGCAGGACTTGAACCAGCCATAGAGGCGGAAAAGCATACCCTGGATGGGTTAATCGAAGCCATCGCCACTCATCAATAAAGGGACCAGTTTTCAACAGCAACTGGTGGGGGGCCAAGAAGCCGTTCGGCATAGTCCAGATAAATGGGTGTGCGTTGCTTCACAAAATCACGGGCCAGTTGAGCGGCGTTTTCCCAATCGGCAGGGGTTTTATCTCTGCCCCACTTTTGTGCTTCGGCGGGGATCGCATCACGCACTTCATCCAGACGCTGGTTTAGTCGATCCAATATATGTTCTTCACTTAATGATCCGGCGAGGTAGCCTTTAAGCTGGCGCCAGAAATAATCTCGATAATCTTTATTTTCAATAAGTTTATCAAACAACCGCCCAATGGTGTGTCCCGTATCAGTGGCGTTATTGAAGGTGTTTTGATTGATTTGATAACCTTGAATACCAGAACCAAATGAATATTCAACATCCCATAAGTAAAAGGTCCATTTGGCTCCCGGGATTTTTTCCCGCGCTGCATACCAGTTGTGCCGCGGCCAATCGTAGTTTTGTACCCATGTGCTGATGATGATATAGGAAGTAAAATTTTCGAGATCGACCATTGCTTGAATTTCTTCATAGTCAGCCTGGTTGGCAAAATCGCGGGTTTCCCGGAGAAAGCGATTGAGGTCACCCCAGGCTTGTGCATCACCATCACGCACGTCGTTATCAACGATGACGTCATATAACTCTCCCCCCAGGTGTTGGCGATAAAAATCCTCCTCGGTCCGTTCAGTAATGTTATATAAGCCCCAATATTCGCCGTTGAGGTAGAGTTCAACAAAGATGCCATCAGCCGCTAATTGCCCCATATCCAAGTGTAGGTCTCTGCACACTTGATCGCTGACATAGGTCGCTGTTACGCGCTGCATTTCCCGATCATACCCCCAACTATCATTAAAACCACCTCGTATAACCAGTTGATTGTGACGGTTGACCGGATTGCCAGGAAATAATTGATATTCCAGACGGGTTGGACCATATTCAGAGCGGAAATAAAGCCGAAAGGATTTTTTGGGTGACCGTGCCCGTGATGCGCCACCGTGGATGCGAATGCCACAATCGGCTTGAAAGCCCTGGTTTCCTGCCATATCAATGAGTTCAGTTGAACATGGACGTTCCCATTCGTAACCATGTTTCTCAGGATTTTTATAGATCCCCGTTCGGCTATCAAACAGATGATCAGGATCAGTCACCACCGAGAGAATGGGAAATACCATCTTTCCAATATATAGAAATGTACTTGATACTACTGGACTGGGGAAAAAGCCATCTCGAAATGAACGAGCGCGGACCGGCGTGGTTTGATTCAAGGTAATAGGTGATGAATAAATAGGGCTGTTTTCACCCGGAACCGATCCATCAAGTGTATAACGGATAATGGCATCTTCGGTATCATTGGTAATGGCCAATAGAATGGGATCAGAATAAACGCCGGCAGGTTGGGAAAAGTGGGGGACTTTGGCAAAACCTGGCCGGCCAGAATCGTTGTTTTCTTCACCAGGTGTAGGATCAGAATAAAAAAGCCATTGGTTTGGATTATCTGAATTCCGTCCATAGGAAATATCATCATATTGGTGAGGAAATTGAATGGAATCCGCAGGGGAGCGATCCGGATTAAATAGACCAAGGAATTCACCATCCCGATCCAGCCGAAAGTTGGTGTGATAGTTATTGGGATCAAGCAGATCATAGCCGGTCGCATAAACGAGCAGGTAACTATCAGGTGACATTTTGATATAAGGCAGGTTCCACTTACCAGGTGCAAGGGAATCATCGGAGAGGGTATAACCTGCTAAATCAACTGCCCGTGGGCCGGGATTATATAGTTCGATCCATTCCAGTGGTGTGCCCTGTGAATCTTCATTGGAGGTGGCGGTTAAAAACTCACTGATAACCACATTTGCTTGAATTGGCAAACAAAAAAGGGCACAACAAGCCAGCAAAATCATCGATTGGATTAGTGTGTGCGTATTGAACATGAATTTACACAGTTATCCCTACTAGTCTTGAATAAAGTCTCTAACACAATTTTAACATTATCACTTTTTGGGGGTTTTGTCATGAAGAATTCATCTGATCGATCTACATTTGAAATGTTAAGGGAGTATTGTAGACATTTAGGATTGCGGTCATTCGATGAAGATTTTTTTTCTGCCGCAAACAAACAATAAAACTGTTTTTATCGAAAAAGAGGGGCCATGCGCAGCTGGCCTTAAAGAATATACGCTTGAAGAATCTAGAAGCCATTATTAATCAAGGGCATTCATAAAAAATGAAATGTTTATCCCTGTCAAGCCAAACATTACGACAGGTTGCGTGAATATCCATGAAGAAAGGTTTTTAGCCTTCATCCCTTTTATGCGCAGGCCCTTTTTCGGCTACATCTTTTAATTTTGTGATCTGTTTCCGGATAATTCGCCGGCTAAGCCACCAGAACAAAACCCCCATAATGCGTGAAAAAATCGTGTGGAAGTGCAAATCGGCGGTATAATCGAGCCGGGTATTTCCATTGCGGGGTGTAAGGCGATAATCGACATTGACAGAAAAATCCTTATCCCAAAGTTTAACACCCAATTGCCGGGGTTTATCATAGGCGGTTACTACGCCTTCATAGGTTACAATGCGCCGGCCTTCTTTAATTTTTTGTTTAAATGTTGCGCCAACCGGATTTTCATGGTTGACTGCAGAGGTGTATTCTGTCTCTTCGAGCTCTTCGATCCAGTTTTTTACGCTTTCATCGTTATCCAGCCATGCAAATACATCTTCAATTGGTGCTTTAATATCGATCTGATATTTAAAGATCATTCTCCATATTCCTCCTACTTCGGCACATTTAATCCCAATTCGGCCATGACTTTCTTTAAATCCTCCCATGCTTTCCGTTTTTCTTGGGGTGAGCGAAGTAGGTAGGATGGATGGAAAGTGGGCATTAATTTAATTCCTTTATATTCAAACCATTGGCCACGAAGGCGTGAAATTGGTGTGGTGGTTTGCAATAAACTCTGGGCTGCAAATTTGCCCAGCGCAATAATCACTTTGGGTTGGATGATATCCAATTGCTGGTGTAGAAAGGGTTCGCAGGTAGCCACTTCATCCAATTCTGGATTCCGGTTCTCGGGTGGCCGGCATTTCACGACGTTGCAGATAAAAACATCGCTGCGTTTTAATTCCATTCCGCTTTCGATCATCTTGGTTAATAGCTGGCCGGCCCGGCCCACAAACGGAATTCCCTGCCGGTCTTCATCCTGGCCTGGACCTTCGCCTACGAAAACCAGCTCCGCATCAGCGTTTCCCGCACCAAAAACTAAATTTGTACGTCCTTGGCATAACTTGCAGCGCTGGCAATCCTGTAATGAGGCTTCCAACTCAGCCAGGCGTTCTTTTTTGGGTTTGGGCTGAAGTTGTTTTAGCGCATCGGGTGAAATATACAGTTGTTTCAATCCCAGTGCCTTATATTGCTTCAACAAATTAAAGGCTATGATTTTTGGATTCTGACTGGTTTCGTTCATATCTTTGTTTAAATTCTTTAATTAGCTCGTCTTAAATTTATTATATATACTAAAAATTAGAGAGACATCGGCCCCTCGGAAGAGATTGCCTTAAAACACATTGTGGTGGTAATCAAACCACAGCATTAGGCGAACAAAAAGGTTCGCCCCAATGTCATTAAGTTAAGATTTCCACCCTGGATTAAATCGAATATGGTGAAGCTCTCTTTGAACCAGTTGTATACTCCACTAATGAAAATTTATCGATAGAGTACTAAAGCATATCAAGAAGCCATCAGGCTTGCAAGATAAAGATTTCACGCTGTACCACTTGATTGGGGCGGGCATAGATTAAGGTCTTTCTACTGTTTGTTGGTGTAAAGCCAGACATTGCATCCAATAGGGTGTATCCCATTAACTTGATATCGGGCATGATAGGAAGGCTTTCAGGATTATTTTTATCGGCCAAACGAAAGCGGGGAACGATAAATACCACCCCTGCGCCTGGTTTGACTACGGAGCGGATTTCACCCAAGACTCGGACATACAAGTCAGTCAATTCACTTGACACTTTTTTGAAACGTTGATGTGTTATTGGTTTACTGATGGGTGGGCCCAGGTAGGGTTCAGTTACACAGGCGTCGAAGTAAAGTGGTGAAAAATGAGTGTGTAACTGGCGGGCATCCCCTTGCAGCACCTGGATTTCATTGAGTGAGTTTTGATGTTTGGATTGCAGCCACTGCCAATTTTCTTTACATGATTGAATGTTTTTCTGTTGATTGTCCAAGCCGGTTGCCTTGAAGCCCATCAAACATGCTTCTGTAATTAATCCTCCATTCCCACAAAATGGATCAAGAATGGTTTTGGTTTCTGATGTGCTGGCTAGATTGATGAGCATACGCGCCAGTTTGGGGGGCAACATGCCTTGTTTGGCATCCCGCCGTGGCCGGCCATAATCCCGTTGGGAATAGGTTTCATAAGGTTGAAGCCAGCGGGTGATGGTAATGGTTACGTTATTGCCGTTTTTGCAAAGAACACATTCCAAACCCTTTGATAGGAGATTGTTCTTATCAACCTGGGCGCTGTTAAGTTCCAAGGGGCCATGTTTGGTGTCTGGCAATACAAAACGGGATGAGATCCCCAATTCTTTCAGTTGGTCTTTTAATACAGAAGCTATTTCATGCAGCCAGCCTTGTTGTTTTTGCTTCCCACCAAGAACGCTCCAATCGCCCAAAAGTGATAAACCAAACATGGGCCGCTCTGCTTTTTCACACATCCGGTCAATAATTTTGGCATCCTTGAGCAGTGAAATGATCCCCGCGGGTGAATAATCCTTGATGTCAGGGCGTTGGATAAGAACCTCACATGCGCGGATCGTGCCTCCCAACTGTTGGCAAAAATGGGGGATATCCTCGGCTTGCATCTCAAGCCAGGCGGCCTGATCATCATGCCTTAAAATGTTGACAGGATGCGTGCTTCGATGGGAGAGACTTACAATCTCAGCAAACGAAAGTTCCGGACAATGACCGAGTTGAAATAGGAAAGTGGACATATAAATAAAACAAATAGTGATTTTAGAGAGAATCAGTCGAGCAATTCTCTTTCGAGATACAATTCAGCATAATTTATAAAATCGTTTAAAGAGGGGAACTCTTTATCTGCCACAGCCATTAATCGAGCTTGATCTTTTTTTCCCAACGTTTCCAAATTATCCAGAACAATGAGACTTCGGAATTTCATTTTGTCCAATAGGAATTTTTGACATGTTACTGTTGCTAATCTGGCTTTGGATACACTGTTCACACCCCAAAGGAAGATTGGTTTTTGAGTATTATTGAAACAATAATCCACTTCATATTCTTCATGATTCGGAATTGGACAATACGATTTTTGAGGCTGAAATTTAATCAATTTGGTTTCGATGAAATCAGTTAAGTGTTCCAAAAATAAAGAGTGTAATACTTCGCGTTTGAAATATTGCATGCTCGTTATTTTTAAGGATGTTTGGATTAACTGTAAAATAGCGGCATAAAGGTTATCTTTCGGGCAATCTATATACAAGTTTCCATTGGATTCATTGACATAATTTTCAGATAAAATTCGTTTAAATATCCTCTCTTTATTGGGTGTATCTATTGAATATTGATAGGATAAACGCATAAGTGTCATGCCATGATCACATATACGGTAAAGTCCATTTTCTTCTGGTTGTTTTTCTAAAAATATATCGACCATATCACCATCTTCATGGTAAAAAGGAAGAATTAATTGAGTTGTACCAGTGCTTTTTTCACGGAACTTAATTTGATCATCAAATTGTTGTTTTAATAATTCTTTATAAGTCATCATCTTCCATCAAATCAAAAAGAGTGTTGTCGGCAATAATATTTTCCCAATTCAATAAATGAATTCGTTTACAAAAATATGGGAACGCTTGTTCATAAGTTCTATAGTGGCTGACAATTTCAGCATTACCTAATGGATTTCTTTCTTCATTCAAGCGTATTGCATCTATGATATGAACGTGACAATGAAAATGAGGATGTGTCGATTGAGTTCGATTGAAATCACCATGAGGTCCATTACATCGAAGAAGATGAATTTCTTTTTTTCCGTCATAAGGATGAAAGATCAGACCGATGGAGAAATTTTCAATGAATTTTATGTTTTTCCTCATAAAAACTGTGAATAACAAATCCTTATCCTTGTTACGAACAATCATCTCATTTTTCAAATGCCCACGATCTTCCTGCCATTCTTTCTTTGGTTTTTTACTAATAATTTTGGGTACTGTTATTAATGCTTCCAGTTCCTTTTGAGTATACTCCTTCACGATCGTTCTCAATTTAAATGAATGGTTTTGTACTTATTGATAAATTATAGAAGAATCTTATTGAAAAAGAGAATAGTAAAAGGCTCTTTTGTAACAGTTTTTACCCCGGATAGATCACCTCACGTACGGAATCATAACTATAACGTTGGCCATGCTCCCATGATAGGAAGCATAGGATACTTGCGATGGAGTGGGCATAGCCTGCTTCGATGGGGGCGTTGGGATCGCGCCGGCTGCGGATACATTGCAGCCAGTTTTGCACATGGTTTTCACCTGTGTCAGGTTCAATCTTTATGGGATATTTGAGGGGACTATCACTTCGTCCACCTTCATTGCGGGCTGTCCAGCTGCGAGTGTCGAATGTTCCATTCAGCCCATAGAAAATAACTTCTGGGACGGGGAACTTATTACCTAACCGGGTGGAGTATCCCACAATAAACTTTTTGGGGTATTCGATGACACAATCCAGGGTGTCGGCATGCTCACGGCCATCGTTCCACACATAAACACCACCGTTAGCGACAGCATTGAGTGGCAGGGGATCATCCACAAACCAGGTAGCCACATCGATTAAATGGCTGCCCAACAAACCGGGTGTTCCGACCGTGTAATCTTTCCATAAGTGCCAGCAACGGAAGCGCATGGGATCGAATTCCCGGCGGGCCAGTTTCATTTGATATTGTTCCCAATCCACATCTGTGCGATCAATGGATTTATAATCAGACTTCATCCAACGTGGGCTGGCGTCATGCCAGGCGGTTTCCACTTCGCTTATTTTCCCCATCACGCCGGATTGAACAAACTTGGCCCCCGCTTTGTGATGGCCACTGCTGCGACGTTGGGTTCCGATTTGGCAGACGATGTCATGGTCCCGAACGGCATGCAGGGCATCGCGGGCGTCATGAAGGGTGGTTGCCATTGGTTTTTCGCAATAAGCGTCTTTTTTAGCCCGGGCTGCATCGGCCAGGATAGGAGAATGGGCGAAATCCGGCGTTGCAATAAAAACCGCGTCAATATCCTCACGAGCCAAAATTTCAGCATATCGGGTGGTGGAAAAAGGGGTTTTATCAAACCATTCTTTGACCTGATTTACCGCTCTTTCACGATTTTTACGCCAAACATCACACACCGCCGTAATGTGGGCATTCTCTTTTTCGCTTAACCTTTGGATTTGTTTTCCACCATACCCCATGCCGCGTCCACCGCAGCCTATGATGGCTATGGCAATTCGCTCGTTGGCTCCCAAAACGTTTTGTGCTTTTGTTCCGGCTGCACCCAATGCCAAGGTTGTAGTTCCAACGGTTGTACGCTTCAGGAAATCTCGCCGGTTACGTTTATTTGACATATCGCCCTCCCCCAACAAAATACCAATTTATTCCGTTAAAATCGGTTTAATTTTTTCTTCATTTACTTCAATTCCCAATCCCGGACCGCTGGGAATTTTCAACTGTCCATCGGCGGGCTGTAATGGGTTTCGTATAACACTGTGTGATAAAAATTGTGGTCCATTCAATGCGGCAGGAAACGACAGCCCATACGCTCCGAAAAGAGCCAATGAGGCTGCCAGTAAAACGTCAGGATCACTCAAACCACTGCCTAAAAAGAGCAAGTCGGCATCATGCAAGATTTCAATCTGACGTCGGGCGGGCCATAATCCACCGCAGCGAGAGGGTTTCATCGCCACTCCATCGAGCATATCCAGCCGGATAAATTCCATTAGATCACGTGGTGAAATGACGCCCTCATCCATCAGGATTGGCAATGCGCCTTGCTGTTTCAAGCGTTGGTAGCCGGATATCGCATTGGGCCGAATGGGGGTTTCCAGTACATCCACACCAATATCCGCCAGTTTGGGGGCGGCTTTGATGGCGGTGGCCAGGTCATATCCACCGTTTGCGTCTGCCCATAAAAAGCCATCAGGCACGCGTTCTTTTACCCGGCGGCATAATTCGACATCGAATGAAAGGTTGGGAGCGACTTTTACGTTAAAGTTTCGATATCCTCGCTTCCATCCTTCATCGATCATTCGGTCTATATCATCCAAAGTGGCAGGATTCAGGGTCCAGCTGAGGGGGATGGTTTCAATTCCGGCGCAACCCCAATATTGAGCGAATGAACAGCCAAGTGCTTTACAAACCAGATCATGCAAAGCGATATCCACGCCACTTTTTGTAAGCGGCATTCCCGTACTAAAACCAGGAGCGATGGCTTTGGTCATTTTTTGATGGGCGCCTTCAATATCGAACACGTCGTGTCCAATCAAGACCGGTGCCAAATAATCCTCAATAACCGAGCTAGACGCTTCCAGTGTCTCATAACACCAGGTTTGAACAGGGACGCTTTCACCCCATCCAACGGTACCGTTATCCGCTGTTACTTTGATCAACACGGCAGCTCGTCCAACGCGGCGGCCTTTTGGATCTTCCAAAAACTTAAATCGTCCCACTGTTGGATAACAGACGGGGAAAACTTCAAATTGTTCTATTTTCACGTTTATTTACCCTCTTTATCCCCATCCCAATAGGTAACTCAATTGGTTTCGGGTTTCCGTTAATCGTTCTCGAATGACCAGTGCAATCATTTCCACAAAGGCCGCTTTCAATTCCACATTGCCTTTGAATAGAGTCATCAACGCAGGGCGGGAAATAACAATAACCTCAACGTTTTCAATGCAGAGCGAAGAAGCTGTTACGGTATGAGGGGGGACAACGGCTGACCAGCCGAACAAGTTGCCGCGATCAACAATATTGATATCCAGTTTCCGCTCCCCAGGCAATTGAATTTGGATGGCGACCCGCCCTTTCACCACAATGTAAACCGCATCGCAGGTTTCGCCTTCCTTCTCAATCACATCATTTTGTTCGAAGGATTGAAGGTCGGATATGCTGGAAAGCAGTTCCAACTGCTCTTCCGTAAATGCCTTCAGGCAATCCATGGAGCGGAGAATATCCTTTGTTATCATTACCACCCTCCTTAACTTAAGTGACAGCATTTATTTAATGCGATTTACAAAGAAGATGCAGGTATTCAATATGATGATAAAATGAGCAAATCAATATTAAAGTAAAATCATTGGATTTGAAATGGTAACTTTTCATCAAAATTATTAAAAAAACAAGACCGATGTTTTAGTAATAGTCGGAGGGAGTTTGGCCCACCGCCATAATACTGCACGCTTGTATGACTTCTAAACCCAGGTTTTTTGCTTTATCGATCACAGCGTCATCTTCAGTGCCAGGATTTAGATAAACGGTTTTAATGCCCTTATCCGCGATTTCATCCAACACCTGAAACGTGGTGTGGGGTGGGAGGTAAAAGCTGGCAATGTCGATCGATTCAGGTATTTCTCTGACTGATCCATAGCAAACCAAGCCTTCAATTGAAGCTTCTTTTGGATTTATGGGATAAACCTTGTATCCCCTATCTTTCCAGGCGCGTACGGCTTTATTTCCATACTTTTTACGATTGGCGGAAGCCCCCACAATCGCAATGGTTTGGGATTGATTCATCATATGTATTATCCACCTTCTTAAATAATGACTTCTTCTGCTTCTCCGACCAATTGATCTTTGTATTGCAATTGATACAAGCGGAAATAATGTCCCTCATGCTGCAATAACTCATCATGGGTTCCTCGTTCAATGATCTCTCCACGATGCAGGACCAATATCTCGTCCGATTTTTGGATAGTGGAAAGACGATGAGCGACAATAATACACGTGCGTCCTTCAATCAGTTTATCCAGCGCATTCTGAATCAGGTGTTCTGTCTCGGTATCCACATTAGCGGTTGCTTCATCCAAAACCAGAATGCGTGGATTAATTGCCAGGGCACGGGCAAACGAAAGCAATTGCCGTTGGCCCAGTGAAAGGGTGGCGCCTCGTTCTTTGACCTCAGCATGAAAGCCACCTGGCAAGCGTTCTACAAAACGATCGACTTGAACCACCTGAGAGGCTTTGATGATATCCTCTTCGCTAATCTCCGGACGGCCCAATCCAATATTCCCCGATATATCGCCGGAAAATAAGAACACATCCTGTAACACCAACCCCATTTGGGATCGAAGTTTCTGTAGATCATATTGCCGGACATCGATACCATCGATTAAGACTTGTCCTTTTTGGACGTCATAAAACCGGAAAATCAGATTAATAATGGTGCTTTTACCCGAACCCGTTGCGCCTACCAAGGCAATTTTTTTCCCCTGAGTTGCCGAAAAAGATATATTTTTCAGCACCCATTCACCTTCTTTATAGGCGAACCACACATCCCGAAATTCGATATCACCTCGAATGGGTTTGTCAATCGGCTTTTCCGCTTTTGGGATGGATTCATCCAAATCCATCAAAGCAAATACACGCTCGCCTGCAGCCATGGCGGTTTGCATGATGTTGAATTTGTCCGCTAAATCGCGTATAGGTTGAAAGAACTTTTGGGAGGCTTGTACAAACGCCACCAACGTACCAAAGGTTAAAGTGGTTGAGGCATTTAATATCTGTCCACCGCCGTACCATAACAACAATGCCACCGCCACCGAGCCCAGGAATTCCACGGTAGGGTAGAACATGGCGTAATGGGCAACGCTTCTTAAATTGGCGTTTTTATAGTCGCTGGTAATGCCCTCAAATTTTCTGCTGTTACGTTCCTGGCGGCCAAACACCTGTGAAGTTTCCATACCAGAGATGTTTTCCTGCAAATACCCGTTCATGGTTGACAACAAACGACGCACATCCCGGTAGGATTCCCGTACTTTTTTCTTGAAGCGGTAACTTATCCAAACGATGAAGGGAAGCACTAAAAGCACGATGACTGTGAGCGAAGGGCTTAAATAGAGCATAATGCCTAACAGGCCGAAAATGATCAGGATATCGTTAAAGGTAAAGACGATGCAGTTGGCAAACATGGAATCCAGGGCTTCGATATCACCGGTCAAGCGTGTCATCAATGATCCGACCGGCCGTTTATTGAAAAAGGAAAGGGACATTTTTTCCAAATGGCGAAATAAATCCAGCCTGAGATCATACATGCTTCTCTGGCTCATCACATTGACGAGGTAAAATTCGATGAATTGGAAAAATAAAGCTGCGAACAGCAATAGGAAGTAAATACCGGCCAAAAGCGTAAGGCCATCCTTTATCCCGTTTTGGATATACTGGTCAATAACGATTTTATAGAGATAAACGGAAGCAAACAGATCGATCCCGGTAAAAATAAACAAAGAGATCATCGA
Organism: uncultured bacterium; assembly: GCA_964517495.1. Taxonomy (GTDB): domain Bacteria; phylum Hinthialibacterota; class Hinthialibacteria; order Hinthialibacterales; family Hinthialibacteraceae; genus CAZFER01. Next base: position 38,313 of record CAZFER010000018.1, read on the forward strand.
AATGATGAGGTGCTTTTTATAGGGGACGATATACCGAAGCAACCGCTTCATTAATCGCGAATCATAAGATTTACCAACGACTGTATCTTCTTGTAAATGAGACATTTTGAATTATTTCACCGTAGTTTTAATACTAAATCATTCAACGTGCGCAACTTATAGAGAAGCTACGAACTTATAGAATGCGGAATTAAACGTGTAACAGGTTATGAAGTATACTTCACACAACCAATCTGTCGAAGGTGAAATTTATTCACCATTGCATTTGAACCATGCGATCGCTTTGACCGTCGATGTCGAAGATTATTTCATGAGCCCTGAATGCATCCCTTTTGATGATTGGCCAAGGTATGAATCTGTAATTCATACTGGCATGGAGCGTTGTTTAACGCTTTTAAGTGATTACAACGTCAAGGCGACTTTTTTCTTCGTTGCCTGGCTGGTGGAACGATACCCCGAATTGGTTGAATGGGTTGACCATCAAGGCCATGAAATTGCTACTCATACCTATAATCATACCTACGTGACGGAATTGGATCAAAATGCATTTCAGGAGAGCCTCAAAAAAAGCCTTGATATTCTCCAACCCCTTACATCTCAACCAATTATTGGGCATCGTGCCCCGGCTTTTTCGCTGGAACGCAAGAAAGCATGGCAATTTGAAACGCTTCAATCGTTTGGCATCAAATATGATTCATCGATCAATCCCCATCAGACTTATCTCTATGGTGACCGCACAGCCCCCCGGCATCCCTACACGTTGCATGGTATGGTAGAGATCCCACCCGCGGCGATTGAATGGTTGGGACGCCGTTGGCCTGTAGGTGGGGGGGGGACACTGCGTATTTTACCTTCTTTCTTTCTCAATCAGGCGCGTAAACGTTATCTTTCCGAAGGTTATCCTCCTGTGATTTATATTCATCCCTGGGAGTTTGTTCCTGAACACCCAAAAATTGATCTGCCTTGGAAATTGCAATGCATCCATTGGATGGGTATCAAACAGGTGGAAAAGAAACTCAGACAGATTTTGAGTGAATATCAATCCATTACCATGCGAAAATACTTCGAATATCTCACCCAATAAAAGATTTTAAGACGGGCTGATAGTAAGTCTTTTATTGCAGTAACTTTCACCAAGTAAACAGCTTCAAGGGGAGAAAAAAACGTTTATAATAAATTAAAAGCTTACGTTGCTTTCATATATCGTAACCTGTCAGCCATATGAAGTGGAAAGCAAGGGAAAACCTGTAATTGAACCCACTATTCCTCCCCCAATGAAATGGGGGAGGTATAGGAGGGGGTTAAAGGATTTTACTCGCTGTTTTCATATCAACCCTCCCCTAGCCCCAGTCTTGGGAGGGGAATGGTGCTTCAAACGGCTGACCATTTACCATATATCCTATTCTTTTAAATTGGCGTATAAGGCGATGTCAGACACATCAGATAATAGACTACGATCCATGTCAATTTCCGCGGAAGAGCACGGGAGTGTGATTCTTTTGAATGTTGCGGGTTCCATTAATGCCATCCATTCTCCAAAACTGCGTGAGGTCATAGCCAAAGCCTTTGAAGAAAACGTTAAAGGCGTTTTTGTGGATATTTCCAATGTTGATTACATGGACAGTTCCGGCCTGGCTACCTTTGTTGAAGCATTACAAAAAGCCCAGGATCATGAAGGAACTTTTGCGTTGGTGGGTGAAATCCAGGGCCGGATTAAGCACCTTTTTGAAATTTCCCGTCTTGAAGGATTGTTCGAGTGCTTTGCAAGCAAAGAAGAAGCCTTGGCGTCGTTTGCGTGAGATTCAGTCCACCTTACCCCAAATGCCACCCTGGGTGTCAACATAAAGATAACCATAACTAAATAATCCATTCGATACGTTATACATTGGAGAGATAAACCGATAATTGTGGATTCCTTCGTTTTCTCGGTTAAAAGCGGGGGGGATGCGTGAAGGTCCATTGCTCCAAGCAAAAACAACGGGTTGGTTTGATTTATAATATTGGTTTTGAGCGGGATGCTGGTGTTTTACCACTCCAACCCGAAGGGGCAAAAATCGTTGGCTGAGGTAATCGGAAAATGGATCACGATAATATTTATCGGCCTTTTTGGGCAACTCACTTCTTGCGTAATCCAACAGCGGTTGATTTAAGTTCGACCATTTTGCCACATAATCCTCAGCAGAGAGTGATTCCATCTGGCTGGAAAAAGGGGTAAGTACATACCGGGCGTTTTGAAAAAAACGGGTAATTAAGACTTGATTTTTCAGGGTGATATATCGATTGGCGATTAACATTAAGGCGAGAATTGCCAAAAATCCAATCAGGGCAAATTTGACTAATCCAATAAAATTAGCACCCAAAAAGTTCGTGATAATCTTTTTCTGCATAGCGGTCCGTCATTCCAGCCACATAATCTGCCGCGGTACGTTCAACGCCAACATTTTCAATTCGTTGTTGAAAGGAACGGGGTAATTGGCGGGGATTCGCACAGTAGTGTTGAAATAGATTTCGTACAATGCGATTGCATCGTGTCATGGTTCGCAAGACCCTTGGATGGCGGTAAAGATGCTCAGTTAAAAAGCGTTTGGCTTCTTCCACTTTGTGACTCAGCATTTCACTGTAACCCACGGCATCATCGATTCGCTTGAAATCGGTTTGTTTTAAGCGCCGATAGCTTTCCTGGGCGACATCCTGTACTTGGGAATTGATGATTTGAATGATGATTTGAAATCGTTTGGTAACGGCGCTGCAATTTGGATAGAGGTCCAAAACCCTTTGCCAGGCTTCCTGCCATAATGGAAGATCGTTCAATTGGTCAATGGACAGATGTCCTGATTCGATGCCATCATCCAGATCGTGGCTTGTATACGATATTTCGTCGGCAATATCGACAATTTGTGCCTCGATAGGATAAAAATCGATCAATCCTTCCCCCATCCCTTGGTAGGCTTTCTTGGTTTTTAAGATGGACCGGCGGGTTTCAGCGGTTAAATTTAAACCGGGAAAATCGGGATAGCGTTTCTCCAGCCAGTCCACGATTCGGAGTGCTTGGGCATTGTGTTCAAAACCGCCGTGATCGTTCATTAGTTCGTTTAAAACACGCTCCCCGGCGTGTCCAAAGGGAGGATGCCCCAAATCATGAGCCAGTGAATGGGCTTCACATAAGTCTTCATTAACACACAACATTCGAGCCAGGGTGCGGGCTATTTGACCAACTTCCAATGAATGAGTCAGGCGGGTTCGATAATGGTCGCCTTCGCGGTTGATGAAGACTTGGGTTTTGTACTCCAAGCGGCGAAAAGCCACACAATGGACAATCCGGTCACGGTCACGCTGATAGCAGGTTCGGAAAAAATGTTCTTCTTCAGGGTATCTTCGGCCTTTATTTTCCGCTGAACGGGTGGCATAAGAGGCCAGTTTTTGTATTTCTTCCTGCTCCTGCTGCTGGCGGGTTGTCATCATGTATTCAAAGTTGGCTGTGTTTTCTGTAGTCATAGTTGGTTATGCCGTTTTTGATGCATTCCTGAATTGAATGATTGATTTGGTTTGACGTAAAAACTCAGCTGGCCGAACGATTTTGATCCCCTCATAATTCTTAAGTTTCAGCAAGTGATTGTCCAGGGTAACCAAAAAATCCACATTGCCTCCCACGGCGCAGGCTAAAAACTTAATATCATCCGGATCTTCGATATTTGCAACCACATTAGGTGGTTTTACCACTTTTTCGGTGTGTTTATTGGTTTTAAGGGTATTCATAAAACGCTGTGCTTTTTGTCGAATGGGTGGAATTTTTAGTAAAATATGGCGATATTCACGTTCGACCGGTGCGCTATAAAAGAATCGGCATTGGCCATCATGCCATGCCTGAAGGATTTTCTTTGATCGTCCACCAAACATAGCGGCTGTGATGGCACAGGTATCCATCACCACGTTTACGGGTTCCCAATACGTATTTTTTGCGCCTGAGTTCGGTTTATCCGATTGAGTCGGTTTGAACCAATCCCGGGCGAAGCGCAGCCATGTCAACCACTTCATCTCCAAGGCGGTATTTCATTCCTCCTTCATGGTGGATTAATCGAATTGATGGATGCCATCCTTTATCATAATAGACCGAATCGGCGGATAAAGTTAACACTTCAGCGGTAATAAAAGGCCTGTTTCCCGTGCGTATAATATCGCGGACACGACACTCGATATTTGCCACGCAGTTATTGAGCATCAAGGGGCTGGCAGACACCCCCCGGGAGGTGGATAAATTCAAATGCAATATTTTATCCATCCATTTTCCTGTATTCATCCCGCAAAAATGAACCACTTTCAGCATGGAATCGTCTGGAATACCTAGAATGAAATCACCGGATTGCCGAACGTAATGATAGGTGGTTGAACTTGGTTTGAGCGATATTCCAATCATGGGGGGATCAATACTGATGGGTAAATACCATGTAAGAGGAGAAAGCGTATTTGATCGGCCCACCCGTGAGGAGATCAGCAAAACGGGATGAGATGCTATTAGTTTGGAAAATTCTTTGTTCGGCAAAATGGCCATAACTTGCTTATTTTATTAAACCTTTTATTAATTTTTTATCGAAATTCGCTCTCAGGCCATAATTTTTATTTACAAGAGTTGGCGTTTCTTCTCAATTATGATACGTTATCAAAAAAATTACACCCATTTATTTTATTTGATCCAGCAAAAACTCTGGGGATCTGTTGGATTTTGAACAATTTATTTTAAAATAAGGAAATTAAACAAATAGATTCAAGAAAACATTCATTTCAAGGTCCAAATAAATACTATGGGCACATGACGTGTAACTGTTGCTTTTCCGCTAAACCTTCATTACAATCGTTTTGCCCTTTGTTCAAACTCGATGTTTCTCGAGTGGTGTGTAAGTGTTGTGTTGTACGATTTTTGAAGGGTGAATTGGATTTTGGGAATTATAACCAAAGTTGAGGACGACAGGCATTGATTGTTTGTTTTTTTAAGACAAAAAAATAAAACACCATAAAAGACCAGAAAATTGAGATGACATTGTGGAAACTCAGAATGTAACGTTAACCCGTTCGCCTTATGAAATCCTGAAAATATCACGTTGGGCGAGTGATGAAGATGTGAAAGCGCAATATTTTCATCTGGTTAAACAGTATAATCCCGAATATTTTCCAGATGAATTTATCGAGATCCGTACGGCTTATGATATTTTAAAGCAGCCTGCAACCCGTGCCCGTAACGATGTGGAACTGTTTGCCCCACCACCTGAATATTACTATTCAGAATACCCTAATATAGCACAACACCCCCTTTCGCTATTTAAACTTAATCAAGAAATGAAAACCTCGTGTGGGGATACACCGGTGGAGCAACTGGAAGGTGAACAACGAGACCGGGCTATTACGCTGTTAAAAGGGATGTCTCTGTATCATATTTTTCATGATCATAAGGAAGAGGCCCGGCAAATATGGGAACGGTTGCTGAAATTAAACCCTGAAGACGAAGAAACCCAACGCAATTTAGCGTTTTTAACCTGGAACAATGCTTACGAAGCGGCCTCTCAAGGTAATTTTAATGAAGCGGAAGAGATTTTTCTCTCTTTACCGGAGCAAGGGATTGAGCATGGTATAATTTATCAAAATCTGGCTTTGGCACGTGAACGTCAAGGAAAAAAAGAGGAAGCGGAACAGGCATGGCAGCAGGCTTTAAAATGTTACAACAAAGAACTCAAAGATGATCCAAGCGATGAATATCTAAAAGCGCTGGTGGTAGCCATTCATAAATACACGGGGGGGAAATTTATCGAAGGGGGGAATACGGAAACCTCTACGGGTGGAAGTGCCCCTGGTTCAGCCAAAGAACTTGGTTATGCATGTATTCAGAAAGGGAACTGGCGGCAGGCGGTAGAGGCGTTGGAACAAGCTCTTCGCGAGAATCAGGATGACGTCGATGTGTTGTGCCAGCTGGGATGGGCGTACTTAAACACCAATCTCCACAACAAAGCGTTTCATATGTGGAACCTGGCGATGAAAAAAGCCCCAGGGAAGCGGCAAGTCATTGATCATCTGGTTCGAGGTTATACAATTTTTGGTAAACGATTAAAAGAACAGCGTATTTTCAACCAGGCATTGGTCCAGTTTAAAAATGCGATTAAGTTTGAACCGGATAATGTCGAATTACGGCTTCAATTGGCCGATACTTATTTTCAAATGCGTAATTTTTCAGCCGCGGCGCAGGAATATCAGCGTATTTTAAATGATGAACCAAGGAACAAAGTGGCCAAGCAAGGGTTGCGGGAATCCAAACGACTGGGAGGTTTGCGATGAGAGGTTGGCGGAAAGAGTCTGTCGACCCGAAAGAGGTTTTTCCAATCGAAAACCTTCCTATAGAAACATTTGGCGATAGACAAAGTGATGCGTTAGCGTTGTTGTACCACCGGTACAACAAAGAGCGTGATGATTCCAAACCCTCCAGACCACCGGTTCTGTCGGTGGATAAGCGGAAAGAAGACTTTTTCCGTCGTATCCTTCCAATCCTCGACGGTTTCGATAATATATTTCGTTATGTAGATAATTCCAATTTGCAAGGAGATGAAACAGTTTCAAATTGGTTAAAGACGCTGGAATCCTTGTACCGACGCCTTCAGTCTGCTCTAGAAAAAGAAGGTTTGACTGCGATAGAATCTGAAGGGATGTTGTTGGATCTATCTCTTCATGAAGTGGTTGATACCCGAGAAGACCCCGGTGTGAAGCCCAACACCATCGTGGAAGAAGTGGTGAAGGGGTACCGCTATGGTAAACGTGTATTGAGGGATGCAAAAGTTATCGTTTCCAAACGGTCATCGACTGAGAGGGAAAAAATTAGCGAGTAATTATATTGTTTAATGTAAAATATATTATTAAATTGACCTTCACATCATCCTGTCGTGATCGTTCTGATACGATGGTATTACGTTTAAATGTTAAGGTTGATTTGGAGTCGTAGGAGCTGATATCCCATGTCACGAATTTTGGGCATAGACCTTGGAACAACCAATTCTGTTGTAGCCATTATGGATGGGGAAAAACCCGTCATTATCCCCAATGAATTAGGGGATCGTATAACACCTTCCGTGGTTTACTTTGACGAAGAAGGTTCTGTTTTGGTCGGAAAAAAAGCCCGCCGGGCCGCCGGTTTGAATCCCAACCGTTCAGTTTATTCAATCAAACGGCATATGGGAACTGGTTACCGGGTGGAAATTGACGACAAAAACTTTACACCGCAAGAAATCTCCGCAGCGATTTTGCAGAAAATGAAATTTGATGCGGAACAATACTTGGGTGAGGAATGTCCCCAAGCGGTTATAACTGTACCGGCTTACTTTACAGATGCTCAGCGGCAGGCCACCCGTGATGCTGGGCAGATCGCTGGTTTCCATGTTCGCCGCATCATTGATGAACCGACAGCCGCCGCCATTTCATATGGTTTGGATAAGGAAAACGATCAAATCCTTATGGTATATGACTTGGGGGGTGGAACGTTTGACGTTTCCATTATCGAGATGGTCGAAGGGGTTTTTCAGGTTCTGTCTATCAAAGGCAATAATCACCTCGGTGGTGATGATTTTGATAAACGCATTGTTGATTATCTTTTGGATCGTTTTAAGGAGAATGAGGGGATTGATCTATCGGACGATCCGAAGGCACTTTTCCGCCTGCGCGAGGCGGCCCAGGAAGCCAAGATTGAGTTGTCAGGCGTCAAGAAAACTCAGATCATCGTGGAAGCGATCGCCATGACTCAAAAAGGGCCGATCACCCTTGAAGAGGAATTAACCCGAGCGACATTTGAAAGTTTGATCCACGATTTGATCGATATGACGGTTGAACCGTCAAAAGAAGCGATTCAGGATGCGGGACTTACTCCGGACGATATTTCCAATGTCTTGCTGGTTGGTGGAAGTACGCGTATTCCTGCCGTTCAGCAGTTGGTTCATAAACTGGTGGCAAAAGATCCACGCAAAGACGTGAGCCCTGATGAATGTGTGGCATTAGGAGCCGCCATTCAGGCATCTATCCTGGCACCATTGGATGAAGAACTTGAAGAAACCGCTGCGGATCAAGTGAGTAAAGAAGGGCCGGTTATTGTTCACTTGACGCCATTTTCATTGGGTGTTGGTTTGGCCGATGACCGGTATGGGGTATTGATTGAGCGCAATTCAACGTACCCCACCGAGGCGCGTGATTTGTTTACCACCACCCGGGATTTCCAATCTGCGATTAGTTTTCCCATTTACGAAGGCGAGGAGATGGTGGCTTCAGCGAACACGTTTCTGGATATGTTGCGCATTGAGGGAATTCCACCTGCTCCGCGAGGGGTGCCGCGTATCGAAGTGACATTTCGTTTGAATCAGGACCGTATCTTGGAAGCGACGGCAAAGGATTTGACAACGGATCAGGAAGTGAGTATTACGGTGGTTGCCACCGATAACCGCTTGTCGGATGAAGAGGTCAAGCATTTAACGCAAGAGGCTCAGGAACGGGTAGCCAATATGTTGCAGCAGCGTAAAGAAGAAAGCATGACCAATGAAGTGGATTCACTGCTTTTCAAAGCACGGCGTATTTTTGCCGAATCCGATGATCCGATGGCGGATGAGGCCATGCGTGTGATGGATGAGTTGGAGAATGCCCGTGAACAGAATGATCGAGAATCCCTGGAAGACAAAATGGGGCAGCTCAACGACATGTTAACTCGCTATGAAACGGCGGATTACTAACAGCCTGACAAATTCAAACGATTGGTTTATAATAAAGGTTATTATGATGAAGACGGCCAAATGGCCGTCTTCTCTTTATAAGGTAAGGATTTTTAAAAGAAAAAACTAAATGCAATATCGTTGATGTTGATTTTATAACTCCGAATGTATCCAGTTCGTATTATATATAGAGAGTCGCTTGATTAACTATCAGCCATATATATTCTTTTTCTTATAGTGATTATGGCTTGAAACAGATTTTAAACCCGGATTGTTTGATCCGGTTTTCGGAAAGAAGGGAGACAATCAATGGATGCCATTATTTGTCCGGCATGTGGAGCGAGTAATCCGCTGGAAGCAGCGGTATGTGATAATTGCAATGAAGATTTAAACACCGTCAAAAGTGTGATTGATACCGCCAATGCTCATTACAATCAGGCGTTATCCTTATCCCATGCGGGGAAACTGGATGAGGCCATCGGCCAGTTGGAAGCGGCATTAGCGCTTTCCGCCCAGAATCCACAATACCATAACTTATTGGGAACCATTTATGCCCAAAAAGGTTTGTATAGCGAAGCCATTCGAGCCTGGGAGCGGTGTATCGAACTGAATCCCGAAACAGAAAAAGCCTACCACAATATTGAAAAAGCCCAGGATATGGAAGAAGATGCGGCAGAAGAACAGCGCAAACGGCCTTTCCTGTTGACCTCAATTGCAGCTTGTATTTTAGCCGTATTTCTCTTGTTTACGACCGCTTATTTCGGTGTGCGTTCGTATTTCAAGAGCCAATCCATTACAAGTTTGAACAATCAAATCAAAAATAAAGATATTGAAATCGCCACCTGGAAAACCCAATTTGAAGCCATTGAAAAGAAATTTCCTCAGGAAGGAATCGATGGACTGCTGAAGAAAATATCCGACTTGCAAGGATTGGCGGACGCTCGGCAGGAACAGTTGCAGCAAGCCAATAAACAATGGCAAGCCAATTTGCAAAACCGGAATACGGAAATTAATAATTTGACAAATCAAATTACAGAGCTTCAGCGGGAAAATAAACAGTTAAAAACGGAAAATCAAAACATCAACCAACTGCAAGCCATAATCAATACCCATAAAGCGGAAATTGACAAATTAAAACAAACGATCGAACAAAAAGATATCGCCATTAATGATGCTAAATCAGAGGCGGAATCGTATCGAATCGAACTTGCCACCGCTGAACGGACTATCCAAACGCTGAAACAGGAACGCGAACGCACCATCGAAAACATGCGTGCCACCCATGACAAGATTGTGGAAGGCTTGCGTCAAACCATCCGTGACTTGAGGGATGAGGTCGCCCAAAAGGAAAGGCGAATTGCAGACCTGCAGTTTGCCGATCAGGTATTAAAGCAAGCGGTGGAGAACTATGGAAATAACGATTTCGAAATCGCACAGGCCCTTGTCAAAGATGCACTGGAACGCACCCCCAATCATCAAACCGCGCTTTATCTCAATGAAAAGATACAGACGATTTTGAGCGATCCACTTGAGATGGAACTCCGGCGAAAAGCTCAATTTGAAAGCGAACGCAAACGGGCTGAGGAACGCAAAAACTTGATTAACGATAATCGGGAATTGGTCCAAACTCTGTTAAAAGAGGGGTCTTTTGATAAAGCCATTGAGATGGCCCAACGTACTTTAAATCTGATCCCGAAAGAGAGTGAGGAACGGGAGCCTTTTGTGCAGGTAATTGATCAAGCGTATGAAATGAAGCGGCAGTCGGTTACCATGTTGCTCGAAGCCAAGAGAAATATTAAAGAGGAGAATTATAAACAAGCGGAATCGATGCTTAAACAAATTTTAAGGCGTGATCCTAAAAATCAGGAAGCCAAAAGTTTGATGGAGCAATTGGTTCAGTAACTGAGGATGTGATTTCAATAAAAAAGCCGGAATTGAAGCAAGCGAACCAATTCCGGCTTTTCCTTTTTATCTTGATGTGAAAATTGGATAAATCCATGATTTTGTTATACCATAAATGATACAAGGATAGAATGGTAAAAAGGACTATGAATCCAACAAGAATTCGTGATTTGCTTCAACGAGTGCAGGACAAGAGTATTGATATTGATCAGGCAATATCCGAATTAAAAGTATTGCCTTATGAAGATATTGGTATTGCCAATATCGATCATCACCGTTCGTTGCGCCAAGGGGTTCCCGAAGTGATTTTTTGCCAGGGGAAAACCACGGAAGATATTATTAATATTGTGCGTAATTTGCGTGAAAACGGTCATCCTGTTCTAGCAACCCGGGTTCACCCGGAGGGATTTGAAGAGGCCAAAAAGCGTTTTCCGGATGCCATTTTTCATGAGCGGGCGCGCTGTTTTACCCTGGGGCAGTCCTTTGAGGAAGAAGGAATAGGTGATGTACTCATTATTAGCGCGGGGACATCTGATTTACCCGTTGCTGAAGAAGCCTCTGTAACCGCTCGCTTTACGGGATCAGCAGTTACTCAATTGATTGATGTCGGGGTGGCAGGAATTCACCGATTGCTGGGCCGTTTGGAACGGATTCGAGCGGCCAGAGCCATCGTGGTGGTAGCCGGGATGGAAGGTGCTTTGGCAAGTGTGGTGGGTGGTTTGGTTGATACGCCGGTTATTGCCGTCCCAACCAGTGTGGGGTACGGTGCCAGTTTCAATGGTATTGCTGCGCTGCTTACCATGTTAAACAGTTGCAGTGCCGGGGTGACTGTGGTAAATATCGATAACGGTTTCGGCGCCGGTTTTTCCGCCAGCCTGATCAATAAACGAATTTGCCAAAACCTCTCTCACCAGAAAGGAACCTCCTGATGGGTGGAATAAGAAATAGATCAACGTGTTTTTGCTTCTTGATATTCTTTTTGTTGCCAGGATTCCATTCCTACAGTGACATTGTCATTTTGAAAGATGGTAGCATTCGGTGTGAGGTGCTTGAAGAAACCGAATCACTGGAAACGGGTTTAAGATATGTAAAAATTCGCATGCAAAACTCGTTGGTTTGGGTTCCCCGCCGGGACATTGTTCGAATTGAACGCACCAGTGATTCAGATATCACAGGCAGTGCCAGTTCGAAGGCATTGTTGGATCGATTGATCCAACAGGGGCGAATTGTGCCAGATTTGCAAAAACAACTTAATTTTGTTGAACCTAAACCACCTGTACGGTCAGAAGTATCTATCCGCGCTAAATCCATCATGGGGTGGGCTTATCTTTATGAAGACGAAGCCGCGATCGAAGAACGCCGCCGTGCACAGTTGGAAGTGGGGGATGTTGTACCCAAAGATTTTATACTTATGGTCTCACCTAACAGCCGTGCAACCTTATCGGTTGGCAATATCGGTGAAATTGGCCTTGAGGGGAGAACTCGAATTCGTTTTGATGATCTGCTGATGGACCGGTCAACCCAAAAGTACACGGTCACATTTCGCCTATTAAATGGTGATGCATGGATAAGAATTAATTCTTCCGGTAATAGCGAAACCAATTGGAAACGTGTCATTCTTACCATTGATACGGTTAAATGTGTCATTCGATCTGGTGTGCTTTATGCTGAAACCAGAGAAAAAATGGGTGAAGTGGATGTGAGTTACTTAGAGGGGGAAATGGGGTTGTTTTTCAGTCGTGGAACGGATGGCCCTTATCCTGTTGAAGTGGGTGAAACGCTTAAAGTTTCACCTGGTTCAAACACCATTCCGGTAGAACCGGCAAACCGAATACAAAGCCGCTTGGAAAAGATCAACAGCTGGGAGCAATGGGAACCTGAACCCCTGGCGGTGGATATGGAAGTTTCTGTTCCTCCGTTAAGAACCTTTCCATCATTTCGCCCCTTGCCTGCTTTGCATGCATATGACATTCAGATTGATGCCTCGATGTTAATGCCTCCGGAAACCCGAAGCATGGGTAAAATCATGCAAATTTACCGAAAAGGGTTGGATAAATATAAATATGATACCGGTAAATACCCTGCCAACGATCACGGTTTGGAAGCCTTGGAAAAACCTTTCAATGTGGCGGGTTGGCGTGGCCCTTATGTATCTGACAAAATTCCCAAACGGGATTTGTGGGGCTCAAAATATGTTTATGATCTCTATACGGAGGAGAACAAACAGTATCCGGATGTTCGCAGTATGGGAGCCAACCGCCGTGATGACCGTGGTCTTGGGGATGATATCCGCTAAGCATTTTTGTTATTCTTTGCCTGCAGAGATTGCCTTTTTCTTCAATCTGTTTCATCCTATTAAAACATGGAATTTATCATTCTAACAATTCAAAACAAAGGAGTATGCAACATGAAGAGAAACATCTTGACAATCACAATGGTCTTGGCTTTGGGATTAGCCGCAGTGATGATGGGGGCAACGCCTTATGCCCATGCCCAGGTTTTTCCAACAGAAGCGTATGTGGGTGGATTTTTAATCGGCCCACAGGCCTATTCATTTAATCGTTACACGTTTTTTGAAGCCGTCGACAAAGCGGTCGAAGCCAATTGCAGAGTTATCGAAGCTTATCCAGGTCAACGCCTCAGCCCTGATGATGATACCCGCTTTAATCATGACGCACCCCCCAGTGTGTGGGCAAAAGCGAGAATGAAATTGGATAACGCTGGTGTCCGTCTGGTAAACTATGGTGTGGTCGGATTGGGTAAAGACGAAGAAGCCAACCGCAAAGTCTTTGACTTTTGCAAAGTGATGGGGATTCCCACCATTACTTCTGAACCACAGGAAGGTTCAATGGATGTGTTGGAAAAATTGGTGAAGGAATACGATATTAAGTTAGCCATCCATAATCACCCAATTCGGAAAAATAATCCCGACTATAAGTATTGGGATCCCGAATATGTTGCCAAATTGGTGGAAGGCCGTGATTGGCGTATAGGCGCTTGTGCTGACACCGGCCATTGGGCACGCTCTGGTGTGAAGCCATTGGAAGCACTGAAAATTTTGGAAGGCCGTATTATTAGTGCCCATTTGAAAGACCTTAACAAATTTGGGGAACACAGTGCTCATGATGTTCACTTTGGTGAAGGTGTATGCAATATCAAAGGTGTCCTTGATGTATTGAAACGCCAAGGTTTTCAGGGCAACATTTCCATCGAATATGAACACAATTGGGAAAACAACGTCGGCGATGTGGCTGCGTGCATCGATTTTGTACGTGAATACGGCAAGATGGAATAAAGGATTAAATGCCAATCAGTTTTTCGAATCAGGGCGGTCTTCGGGCCGCCCTTTGGTTTTATGTGTAAGGTGGTTTTGTGGTTAAGCGGGGATCATCAACATGAATGCCGATTGTGAAATGATAAAGGCTTTGAAATTGCTGATCCTTCAGCCCGAATACATCATGGACTGGATCATCAAAAAAGCAACCGATCCCGGTGGAACGGGCTTCAGCCGCCTCGGCTTCCAAATACAACACCTGACCGATTATTCCTGCTTCCCAGAAGAGATTCCGGTAAAACCATGCCCCATATTGTTTAATTGTTTCAGAATAGTTCGCGATCATTCCAAGGCTGAAAAAACTTTCTCCAGCGATAGCTTGCATGCAACTTATGCTGGTTGCCAGTTCAGTGCAGTTACCCTCTTTTAATAGATAAAAAGGCAGATAGGGAGGAATGTTATCCGGCCGTTTCCATATAAATGAATCATCCATTGCATCGCGTAATCGTTGCTCATGTTGTGGGTGACGTACCAGCACATGGATTCCTGGAGACAAGCCGTGAACACGATGCACAAACAGGGCTAAATGAATACTGGGAGGCCAAAACAACACATCCCAGGGGCAGCGTGCACGGGGAAGCACACTATCGATGATGCGGATAAACCGGTCCAAGGTTATGTAGGATTGTCCATCAAAATCCACCGCACTGCGCCGCTGTAACAAAATGCGGCGCGATTCCAAATGCGTGCGCTTTTCAAAATGTTGCTCAGGGAATACGTATTCGTTTTCCAAAAGAGTTTGTGGCAATCCAGGGAAACGGCTTGTTTCTGCCGCTTCGTCGATGACCTCCCAAGGGAAATGATCCACACTCAAAGTATTGGCCTTGCCAAACCACTTTGCGTGCCGCATTGACTCAGGAATGTTGTCTTTTGGTGGTAGATTGATGAGCTGTTCATCGCAGGCTGGCCTTACCAAGGCAAGCAATTCAGGCTCTTCTTTTTCGTGTTGATGAAATTCATCAACACGATCCAATCCCAAAAGCGAAGCCATCTGTTGGCTGGACCATGAAAATAGCCAATCAAGCCGCCAACCCAATTGAGCAGCAGCGATTCGCAATGCAGCTAAAGCATGACCGGTGTCATGTTGACAATAGCGGAAGGCTCGCTCGCCATATTTCCATGATTCACGCCAATGGATCGTACTTAAGCCCACTAAAAATGAATTCTTTGGAAGGTTATGAAAAAGGGATTGCCATAATTCAGTCGGAATTACAGCGCGTTTTTCTAACAGATGGTTTTCGGATACATAATGAAACACACCTGCGTCTTCACTTAATCCCTTTAGTGGTCCACAGACGGCGTATCCTTCTGTAGGATGCAGATTTCCGCTGGATGGATTGACGCGCAGTGCCCATCGTGCGCTGCGATATTTCTTCCAGGCGGATAAACCGAGTGAATAACGGAAGAAGCCGGAGAGGGTATCAATGGTTAATGGTTGAGCCGGTAGGGGAGGGGGGCTGAATATGTCATCAAAGGCAACCGGTTGGTGGGGCACATTGATCTTAAGAGAGATTTTTTCGGCGCCTTCATAATAGCGAAAAGGATTGGGCTGGCTTTCCCAATCCAAGTATCCTAACGATCGGGCAAGATGATAATAACCGTGTTTGGTTCGCTGATGATAGTCAAAGATGCGTGAAATGGATGTTTGATTATTAACCATAAAAAGAATGATCTAACGTATCCTGATCGATTTTGTCTTTCGGGCGAATTAACATCCAGCATAACAGTACGGTCACCCAAATAAAACCCGCGGCCAGGTCGAGGGGATAAACTGCCAGCAAGGTTATAAAAAAGAACACCAAAAAAGGCCAGAATGCGCGCCCTCTTTCTGTAGCATCCTGACATACCCATACCATGCTAAAAAAGTAAAGGAAAATCAATACCACCACAAGTATTCCCTCTCCAAACTCCCACATGGCACCTAATCCACTGGATTTAATGACAAAATAAAGGCTCATGGTTAATATAATAGATGAGACAAAAATAATGGCCTTGTTTGGAAACGCCTGAAATTTCTCCATGATCTTGAATGCCATTCGAATCAGCCAAGCGAAAAACAGGATTGACAAAAGACCGATTAAAAAATCAAGGATACCCTGTGGCCCTCTTATCATACACAAAAAGGTCAATGCGATGGATAAAACCATTAAGCCAATGCAGGTGACCAAATAGTTGGGAGGAAGATCAAGCAGGACAAAAAATTTGTAGATAAGGTACCCCACAAATAAAACCGCCCCGATCCCCAAAAACACATAAAGAAAAGGGAGAAATATTCCCGGCCCGTATTCTGCAATTGGGTTAAACAAACTCATACTGAGCAGTAAGAGTGCGATTAAAATGAGCATGCGGGTTGGATTGGAATTGGCCATTGAGAACCCTTAAACTGTTTTAGATTATATTATAGCAGTAATTTTACTTCATACTGAAAAACACCACTAACAGTAAAAGCAAGAAAACTACGACGACTCCGATACCGACTAAACCAAATGACATCATTAATTTAACTCCTTGGAAAAAAATTTGGACTATAACGCAAAAGCCCTTTATCTTGTCGCAAAAATAACAATCATTAATAGCAATAACACCACCACAATGGTAGTCAGCCAACTCATAATTATTCTTTCCAATCTGTTTTAATACTCTATGAAAAGGTTCTCCCGTTCATGAGCAATGTTTGTGTGTCTCATTTATTAGTTTAAACGATGGTGAACGATTTAGATAACGCTTGGCTTAACGAAAACGGAAGGAATATATATTCGCATCCTTTAAGACAAAGCGTACACGCACTGGTTTTCCTTCCAATGCTTCGAGGTTTGACTTGCCACCCCAACGCACACGGCGCTCGATTTGGTCACCGATGATTTCATCACAATCCTGCAGCGTATAGCCTTCCATGGCATCTCCATTTTCGTTTTGTAATTCCACCCAAATGCTGCCAGCTGCTGAGGTGGACATGTTGATCACCAATTCATTTCCATCAAATTGCAGTGGTTTGGTGATGGCTTCGCCTCCCTGATAATCGGCATGGAGCGAAACGAAGCCGTCAGTGCGCAATGTTAAGCGTTGCAGGTATTGTTCAGGCTGGCCATAGCGGCGCTGGATATAGAGTGACATTTCACCCTTGCCGGTGGGCACCACACCACAGGCGGTGTAATTGGTGCGTGACGACCAGTTGGCGGCTCCCAATCCGGGCCGCACAAACGCTTCCATGAAGGTACGCATATACCGGTTACCGCCGCGGCTGCTCATCAACACAGTGTCTGAGCAATCCCCCGAATAGGCGGATTCACCGCCTAAGTTTTTAAACTCTTCGGAGGTCAACACACGCCGTCCCGGCATAAAGCGTGCTGGGGTGGCGATATAAATATGCGGAGCGCGAAAGTAAGGCTGGGTTTGGTTTGTGTAAAGATGCTCGCGGGGTGTATCGCCAAAATCCATTTCGACGGGAGGTGTCCAATTAACAAAGTCTTTGGAGGTCGTCCGGCTGATTGAACGCACTCCCTGGGTCCATGTACGGAGATAACAAACATAGCATTTTTCTGCTTCTGACCAAAAGGCGACGTTTTGTGAATCGAAGGCGCCTTTGGTAATGACAGCTTCATTCTGCAAAGGTTTCCAACGGATACCATCAGCGGATACGAACGCATGCAGGCCGGTTTTGCCCGTCCCTGCCAGGGCTTTATAGCGTTCATCTTCGGGGGCCGCTGGATTGTGATCCAAGAAGGGACAGAAATTATGTGAAAAAGGAGGCAGATCTTTTAAAATGACATTATTTTGGTGGGTGTCGTTTACCTCATATTGATCCAGATCCGGCTTTTCCCAATGGATTCCATCTTCGCTTTCCGCATAGCAAGTAACTTCATTGCGGCTGCCATCCGCTCCCGACTTCGGCAAGCCCCGATAGTACATGCGATAGTGATCGTCATCCTTAAACACGGTCACATATCCGCAATACCGCCCTTCCCAGGGCAGGTCAAAGCGAAGCACTGCCTCTCTCGCCACGGGGTGATGCATGCGCAATTCGGCACCTTTAAGAGTATCAATAAGAGTATCATCAACAAATAATTCCAAGCGGGAACCGATGTTGAACGCATCCCCTATCACGGGGACAACGAAAGTTGTGATGAGGCCTAAAAGAATAAATAGATCTTTCATGATCGAGAAGCATTTGGATTTCATAATGGCTCCTTTTATATATTAATCTTTGCAGTATAAATAAGTTCATATCATATATTGAATCATTTCATTAGGTTTTGAGAGAAAATAGAAGTAAAATTTGGTTTAATCAACATATGATGTGGAGAGAAAATAATGTCATTGCAACCGAAAACCTCCTTCACTCCAAAAGACTATTTGGAGATGGAGCGTAAAGCTGAATTCAAAAGCGAATATTTCAATGGGGAGATATATCCTATGATGGCAGGAAGGTTTTATACTTACCTGTTAAACAAAGTTAAATCCCACTTTTCAAAACGCAATCCTTTAATGGAATCCTCTAATTCGATATGATACGGGAAAGAAAATCTGTAGGCGAGCTTTAAGTGAAGCAACGCCTGCTGATATGATATAGGAGACCGCCGATTATGATTACCGCTGCACGCAAGGAACGCAATTTAAAGATTATGATGGATACCGGCATTGTTGCCGTGATCCGCGCCAAAAGCAGTGACCAGCTGGTCAATGTGTTTAATGCCCTGGTTGAAGGTGGCGTTAAAGCCATCGAAGTAACCATGACCACTCCCAATGCCCTGGATGTCATTCATGAGGTCTCCACCCGCATGAAGAATGAGGATGTTGTCATCGGTGTGGGAACCGTGCTTGATTCCGAAACTGCTCGTGCCGCTATTCTTGCCGGTGCTGAATATGTGGTTTCCCCCACTTTGAATCGCGAGGTGATCGCCATGTGCCGCCGTTACACCGCCGCGGTTGTTCCTGGCGCATATACCCCCACAGAAATCCTGACAGCGTGGGAAGCAGGTGCCGATATTGTCAAAGTATTTCCAGCTACCAGCCTTGGACCCGGTTATTTTAAAGATATACTCGGCCCCCTGCCGCAAGTCCGCTTATCACCCACGGGTGGAGTTAGTTTGGACACCGTAACCGATTTTATCCGCGCTGGCGCCTGCTGCGTCGCCGTAGGTGGCCATCTGGTGAGTAAAACGGCCCTTGCAGATAACGATTGGAAAAAGATTACCGATACCGCTAAACAGTTCATTCAAAAAATCAAAGATGCTCGATCATGAAAAATGATGATTAATCGATAGTTTTCTTGACTTTAAAACAATAATCAATTAAATACATCTTATTTCAATTAAAAAATTTGAAATGAGGAAATCAAATGGACCAATATTGTAAAGTGTTTTGCTTTGCCATATTTCATCTTTCCGTTAATTTATATACAAGGCGCCAGAAACTCAGCGCAATTCAGTGGAACATTGGCTCCCGATCAAAACGCAGGAGACACCCAGGATTTTTCAATTGAGGTAACCGACCTTGGTGAAGGCGTGGCGCAAACCATCACTATTTTTGCAGAGGGGTATTTGGAATCACCCCGTACAGTTGAAGTGATCGCAGGTCAGACTGTAGATCTGGGCACCCTTGAATATCATGGCTATACCACCACCTATACCGTTACTGATTTGACCTGGCGCTTTGATGGCTCACAAATCGGCTTCATGCTCAATGGTCTTTTCCGTCGTATCATCGCTATCCGGGTTACAACGATGTGGATCAACCTCTATGGGATTTATCTCTCATCGCTGAAGCACCTGCATGGTCACCAAAGGAGGATGTATTCCTCTATCGAAAAATATTGCCCTCCGAACAAACTGGAATCTACCTGGCTGAAGTTGGTGGAACTGGGGATGGTGAACGTCTCGCAGGGATAAACTATGTGGGTGAGTCGGTCAATGATCCGGCGTGGCTGCCGGATGGTTCAGGATTCATCTACCTGCGGAATGAAGCCACCGCCCAGAAGTTTAATAACAGCGGAATGGATTTATATCATTACGATTTCAAAAGTAATACTCATACTTCCCTTACCTATAATATGAATGAAATTCTTGGTAATCCCAGCGTCTCTCCTGATGGTAAATATATTGTTTTCGAGCGTGTGATTGATAATGGCGAACAACAGGAATTATGGGTGGTGGATCGTGCCAACACCGCACGCCAGTGGCCTTTGAAACAAGGCGATAAATTCAGCGTCCCGGATTGGAGCCGGGTTGAACCCACCGTTCCAAATACCAGTGTTAGGGAATGGAATCTATATTAACTCAATCATCCACTCATTGACCATATGTGAACATCACACTCGCGTTGGTATTTTTATCGCTAACGGCGCGTACCCAATAGGCCGAAAAACTTTCAGGAAATTGAGAGGTTTGCGAATCATTTGCAGGCACCTTGAACGAGCGATAATCAACCCAGATGCCTGAACCATCAATCTCAACCTGGAGCGTAATGGTAACAGATTCATTGGAATGATTGGAGAGGGTGACGGATTTATTATCAAAGCCGGTTATTAAATAGGGATCGGAGGGTTCCCCTGCTTTGATATCGCTTTTGTGCCACGGTCCACCGGTGCCAACGGGTTTGCCCATTTTCCAAAGATCATCCACCACACCAGCCCAAAGGGCAACCTTTCCATCATCCGAACGGATGATATGCTCATTATCCCTGGGCGCATCGGCATCCACACCGGTTAAGATCAACAAGCCACGGTAACTGCAATAATCCTTTATGCGAAGGTTATGAGTGCAGATCGGGCGAATTTTAGCAAAACCGCCTGCGTTTTGGGCGGGTAATTCATAGAAAATCCCACCGCAATTAAACAAGTCACGTTCAGTGACCACTTCGCGATCAATCCGTTCAGGGCCAAGCACACCTTCTTGGTCGAGTGCGGAACTTCCTTTGGGCAAGCGCCAACGGTTTCCATTGTCATCAACATATATGATAGAGGCGTCATCAACTGACAACACATCTATGGGAACCTGGGTATTGTCCAATGTCCATTGCAACGCTGTTGTGTCTTCGCTTCGTTTTAGATTAAGTTCACCATCAAGTTCATAAAAATGGGGGTCGGATTTCTTCCCATTGCGAACCTGATAAGCCACATAGGCCAGTTTTTTTAACTCAGCGCCTCTTACTCGAACCAAGCCAGCTGAATAGTTTTGTGAATGTGGGCCAGTCAGTCCGTCGAAGATGGGATCAGCCTTTGTTTTTCTTTGATCTGCATTTGAATAAACAAATTGAACCGTCGTTCCCTTGGAATCTCTATCAGTGGATACCCGCAGCCATACGCCATTTTCATTAGGTTCAAAAGGATGCCAAGTGGATGAATTGGCAGCAACGGTGATATTGTGAAACTCTTGCCATTTACCATTGCCCTTTTTATCAACTTCAAACATGAATGTCACAGGTTTGCTTGAATTATGTTCGATATGTACGCTTCGACGATCAAATCCCCCAAAGAGGTAAGGATCAGAAGGGGTATTGGCTTCAACATCATCGTTGGTCCATACGGCGCCCCGTCCAAGGGGTGGGCCTAGTTCATCAAGGATGGAGGGTTTGGTAAACCAAAGGTTTGAATGCGACTGGCCCGGCGCAGCAAGATTCCCTTTCGCTTTGCGTTTATTAAGAAACTCACTTTTAGCGGTATCATCACAGCCAAATACCAGTTTTTCACCCCACCTGCAATAGTCTCCAATCACTTTCAAGTAAGTTGATCGGGGCTTGATACCAGCAGAATTTTTATACGAAAAAGTTTTGGGGAATCTCCAAAACATGCCATGCATGTTCATGACCATATCTTCCTCGCCAATATCACGAAACCGGGGCCATTCAGTGTTCCAACCATGCGCACCGTCATAGGTATGAGAGGCTTTAGGGAGCCTGTAGGTATACCATTCGCCATCATCCAATAACATCAATAGCAATGAACGATGATCCCACCCAATGGCCCAGATTGGATCGGTTTTGGGATTAGGATTACCATAAAGACCACCCGGGCCACGAACATCGGTAAATTGATTGCGGCGGATCACCTTCCATTCTTTGCTTTTGCCATCCCATTCCGCCAGACACCCTGAAGGCACATTGGGGTTTCGCCGTGCCTCACTGGAACGTTCACCGTTGTTGGCATAAATCAAGCGTCCCTGGCCTGAATAAAGTCCTTTGCCATGATAACCCGGCACATTTGCCAGGGGGCCATCGGATTGATATTTATTGGGATCATTGCTTTCAGGATCAACCTGATAATCGCGGAACAGTTCAGTCACTTCCAATGTTGCAAGGTCAACTTCGTATATCCCTTCTTCCATGGTGGCATAGTAAACTTTTCGTTCTGGTTCAAACAAATGCCGGGCGTTGCCCGTTAGTCGGCCAAACATTTTGCTGGGTGGGATGACACGGATATTGCCTTCTCCATCAATGATATAAGGACCAATGATCAGTTGGTTGGTCTCCCGGTGAATCATGCGGTTGGCCGGTGTTCCCCCAACGCTATCTTCAAATGTGGTTTTTTCTAAATCAGGGGTAATATAATAAAGTTTATCCTCTGAGCCTTGGGGAAAGTGAGGCGCATACGTAATAACCCACAGCTTGCCCGCCCAAGGTACAACTGCGCCCGTACCACATTCAGCATGGGGATTCCAATAGGCCAGATGAGGATAGATCCCACTAATCGAGCGATGAGTGGAATTTTGTGCGCAAGCCATTTTATCATAAATGCTTATGCTTATGCTGATATAGACAATGAAAAAGGATGTTAATAATCTACAGGTATAAAATCGTGACATTGTTTATATAACCTTCATGTTTTTTGCTGGTTTGAAAATCAAATTCATTGTACGCTCCTTGCCAATTCCAAGAAAGCCATGAAAGGATTAATTCAGTCGGTTATGGCTTATCTCATTCTTGAAGAAATAGAAAAACTATCATACGATTCAACAAAAAGAAATAATGGCAAACAATAGAAAATCTTAAATAACCTGAGTTGAGGGAAAGATGAGTACGAAACCTAAAACAAGCAATACCAAGAAGACAAAACAATCCAAACCAAAGAAAACTCCACGTACACGCAAACCTGAAAATATGTCATTGACCGAGTGGCAAACTAGGTTACGGAAGGAATTTGGCCGTGAACAGGAATACCAACTAAAGAATATCGGTGATGAACCGATCTTTTCTGAATTCATGGTGACCAACCCACAAAGTGAAAAAACCTATCGCGTAGCGATACGCGGCAACCAACCAGGGGACAATTTTTGCTCCTGCCCTGATTTTGCCACGAATCTTCTTGGAACATGTAAACATATTGAATTTACACTCGCAAAACTAGAGAAAAAACGAGAGGCGAAGAAACGGTTTCGCGAAGGTTTTACTCCTCCCTATTCAGAAATATTTCTTCGCTATGGGCAAAAAAGAGAAATCTGTTTTAAACCGGGAAGAGACTGCCCGAAAGCGCTTCTCCAATATTCATCAAAATTTTTTGATGAAAATGGCTTACTCAAGCCAGATGCTTATATGCAATTTCATACGTTTCTCAAAAAGGCTCCCATCAATGGCCATGATCTGCGCTGCTATGAAGATGCATTGCAATTTATTGCCCAAATTCGTGATGATGAACAACGTTTAAAACGTATTGAAAAAACGTTTCCCCAGGGAGAATCCAGTCCCAAGTTTAAAAACCTTTTAAAAGTGGATCTGTACCCCTATCAGCGAAAAGGCGCATTTTTTGCCGCCACGACGGGACGCTGCCTGATTGGCGATGATATGGGGTTGGGAAAGACCATCCAGGCCATTGCCGCTACAGAAATCCTTGCCCAAACTGCGGGTATCGAAAAAGCCCTTGTGATTTGCCCTACTTCACTTAAACACCAATGGCGGCAGGAAATCGAAAAATTCACAGACCAGACGATTGAGGTTGTGGAAGGACCGCTCCACAAACGGAAGGCGATTTACCAAAACGATACTTTTTATAAGGTTACAAATTATGAAGTTATTCACCGTGATATGGATCTCATTGCGCAATGGTCGCCAGATGTCATTATTCTGGATGAAGCTCAACGAATCAAAAACTGGAACACGCGCCGTGCTCAGAGCGTGAAACGCCTGGAATCAAAATATGCTTTTGTTTTAACGGGTACCCCGTTGGAAAATCGTCTGGAAGAGCTTCATTCTATTGTGGAATTTGTCGACCGATTCAGGCTGGGACCTCTTTATCGTTTTTTGGCAGAACATCAACAAGCTGATGAAGTGGGCAAAGTGATAGGTTATAGGAATTTATCAAATATCG
Source organism: uncultured bacterium (assembly GCA_964517495.1). Classification (GTDB taxonomy): domain Bacteria; phylum Hinthialibacterota; class Hinthialibacteria; order Hinthialibacterales; family Hinthialibacteraceae; genus CAZFER01. The sequence goes on from CAZFER010000018.1 coordinate 62,572, forward strand.
CCAAAACACTTGAACCGGTGCTGATCCGAAGGACAAAAAATGAAGTGCTAAAAGAACTCCCAAAACGGATTGATAATCATTTTTTTGTTCCCATGACCGAGGAGCAAAAAAAGATTCACATATCCAATCAGGAAACGGTTGCCCAAATTGTTCACAAATGGAGAAGACTCGGATTTCTGACAGAAAAAGACCAACGGCGTCTGATGATTGCTTTGCAATTTATGCGTATGTCATGCAATAGCACTTTTCTGATAGATAAACAAACTGACTATGGCACAAAGGCCGATGAGGCCGTCCAGTTATTTGATGAAATATTGGAAAATCCAAATGCAAAAATTGTGGTTTTCAGCCAATGGATAGGAACCCATCAAACGCTTATCAACCGTCTCGAAGCCCGGCCCTGGAAATATGCTTTTTTCCATGGGGCATTACCCAGCCATAAACGTGGTGAACTGATTGATTCCTTTAAAAACGATCCGGAATGCAAGATTTTCTTATCCACAGACTCAGGCGGGGTGGGATTAAATTTGCAGGACGCATCGGTTGTGGTCAATATGGATCAACCCTGGAATCCTGCAGTACTTGAACAGCGAATTGGGCGGGTTCATCGGTTGGGACAAAAACAGCCTGTCCAGGTTTTCCATTATGTATCCCAGGGGACCATTGAACATGGAATGCTTGATATATTGAAATTCAAAAAATCCGTTTTCGCTGGTGTGCTTGATGGTGGAGAAAACGAAGTGTTCCTGGGTGGAACCAAACTCAAAAAATTCATGGATACAGTCGATCAGGTTTCTCAAAAAGTCAGCACCGCGATTCCCTTGCAAGAAGAGGATCAATATTTAGACGGCTTTGATACTGTCACGGATGATGAAGAATTAACGGCTCCCCAAGAAACCACTCAAAAACCAATCACCCAGGGAGCCGAAGGATGGACGGACCTTATTGCAACCGGATTGGATTTCATTAACAAATTAGGGCAGACCGTCCAAGAGCCTGAACGAGAAACAAAAACCAATCCCTATATCGGCAAGGATAAAGAGACCGGTGAAACCTATATCAAATTACCCATGCCAGACCAGGACACCATGAAAAAAGTATCCGAAGCAGCTAAGCCTTTGTTGGAACTGCTCAAGAACTGGTCCCAAAAATAAACTTTATTATTTCTCCACAAACGGTGGGCGTTCAAAGGTATCACCATCGCCGTGAACGCGTGGGTCACCAGTCCTTTTTAGGGTATCCATTAACTGCGCGGATAATTTCTTTCGTACCTTTTCATACGCCGGATCTTCGGCAACGTTGTTCATATTATGAGGATCTTTACGAAGATCGTAAAGCTCTTCCGCAGGACGTTTTTCAAAACCCAGCTTCCAATGCTTTTCCCACTTTGGCTCATTGCGGTGCTTAAACATCCAGGCTTTGGTGGGGCTGGCATCAAGGTCAGCGTAAGCCACAAAAGTATTGTTTTCCAACTGATCGTAGGTGGGTTCTGAATCAGAGCCATTCACCCCAGCTGGAGTTCCCATGGGCCAACGATCAGGCTCAAAATTACGGATGTACAAATAATCCTTGGTGTGGATCGCTCGTTCGGGATATGGTAGATTCCCTTCGCGTGCTTTGGCCACATGGCGTTCCCGGCCCGTGACAACATGGTCACGGCTGGGATCGATTTGACCTTCTTTTTCTGATTTCAGCAGGGAAACAATGCTGCGGCCGGTCATCTGTTCGGGAATCGGTTCACCGGCTGCTTCAAGAAAAGTAGGCGCCAGGTCCATCAGGTTAACAAAGTCATCCACCACACGTCCACTTGGAGCTTTTCCAGGCCATTGGGCGAAGAGGACGGCTTCGGTCCCAAAGTTATATTGATTACACTTTCCTCGTGGAAAGCCGGGGATGCCGTGGTCACCACTGACGACAAACAAAGTGTTTTCCCGCTCTCCGATGGCTTCAAGTTTTTCCAGGAACAAACCCAGCATGCGGTCCAGCGCAAGGACTTCACCCAGGTAGTCGCACATATCTTGGCGGATTTCGGGTACATCCGGCAAGAAGTCTGGCATTTTGCCTTTTAAATCATCCGGATTGAGTCCCCATAAATCCTTTCCGGAGCCTTTAGTCCATTTTCGGTGGGTGTTGGTTGGCCCAAACCAATAACAGAAAGGTTGATCGGGTTGGCGATCTTCAAGGAAGGATTCGAAATTCTTTAATCCTTCAGCGCATAGTTCTATTTTGGCTTCTTCAGATGTCATGCCTGATTCGATCATTCGGGTGGCCTGCTGGGAGAATGAATTGAATTTACGTCCAGCGGGCTCATATTTGTTAACCTTGCCACCATAGGGAGCGTCTTGAGGAGAGCCTGGGCTCCATACTTTATAGGTAAAACCGATGTGATAGCCTGCATCTTGTAGCAATAGGGGATAAGTGGGAATGCTGGAATCCCATCGAGCCCCTTGCAAGATGGCTCCCTGCCCGGTGCGATAAAAGTACTGGCCTGAAAGCAATGAACTTCGACATGGAGTGCAGGATGGCGAGGTTACGTGAGCATTGTTGAATCGAACACCCTGCTGTGCGAATTTGTCCAGATTGGGGGTTGTAAAGGCCGTATTGGGACCGAAGGATTTATATATACTGGCATAACGCCCCCAATCATCAGCGAAAAAGAAGAAGATATTGGGACGTTTTTGAGATTGTTCCTGGGCATTTGAAATATGATTGAACGCGGTTAATCCCGCCATGCTCAATGCGGTTTTGGCGATAAAAGTTCTACGATCCATTTATAAATCTCCATTTTTTTTAAATGTTTATATACATTATCCAGATCATTTTGGTTGTTTCTAGTGTAGTAAATAGGTTACTTAATATAATTCGCTTCAAAACTGCTCAAAAAATAACGCGGCGTGCTAAGATATCATTACATATAACTATTGATCAATGAGATAATGATAAAATGAATACTTTTTTGGATCTGGATACATGCCTGGATACCATCGCCAAAATTCTGATACGCAGTTTTCTTATAGGATTGCTCATCCTACTCTTTTGGTTCGCTGTTTATATGTGTTGCTATGATGCAGTGTATACCATTCATTCGTACATGTTCAAAATCACGGAACAGCAATTTAACCTGCTGAATTACTTTGGAATGGGATTTCTTAAATTCTGCTTGATTATTTTCTTTCTGTGCCCTTATATCGCCATAAAAATGCACAAATCGATGGGCTAATTTACGATAGGAGTTCAATAGGTGAAACATAATCGATACATCTTCTGGTATCCAGTCATGTGTGAATTTACCATTCACCACCCCATGGCTCAAAATGCCTATATTTGGGGTTATCTCGCGGGTTTATCCAGTACCAATCCCAGTGGAATCCCATGGCAATCGCAGGAATAGATATGAATATGAAGTAAATGGGATAAGCCAAATATACATTAAAACAATGGCCATTCGGTTATTTTGGTATGATTACGCAACAATTGCATACTTAAGAACATAAATGAAAAGACGACGCTTTGGTAGAGTATAAATTGAATACAGGCGGCGGATAATTTCAGACGTGTGATAAGTGTTGCTAAAAGCAAAACAACTGGAATGGTTACTCCACTAAAGATATCCCAATCCATCGCATAAGGGCGGTCGGGATGCCATATCATACTATATATTATGTAGGGACCGGTCAATACGAGTAGCCATAATTGCAGCGGCGTTAAGCGCTGCCAATAAGGCCAGGCCGCCAACCATATAATTCCCAAAATCAATACCCCCGGCATTAAATAGATATACTCATTAAACATGGTGAGGTAATAGTCCGTGGTGAAAAAAGTCGAAAGAGAATGAAACATGGCGGCATCGGCACCTACAAACATTACTTGGTCACTCCAAAAATGTTCGAGCAGTTGTTGGAGGTTACCTTCATAGCGATAAAAAAGCACGAACGCTCCAAATAATAAAATGATCACGAGACAGGGAACTATTATTTTTAGAATTTCTTTCGTCAAGAGGAGGGATTTTTGTTTGTGGATAGACTTCAATAGAGGAAGAAGCAATAGAGAAGGTAGCCACCATACCGCGGAGAGATGAATACAAAATAAAAGGCCAAAGGTGAAACCCGGAAGCCATGCCCCACCACCTCGTTCGAGGTAAAAGAACACGGTGAATAGATACAGTGAGAAAAAACACTGCAGCAATCCATATATTTCAATATTGCCCGCAAAGACTTGAGTTAATCCAGCGCAAGATAGTAAGAGTACAAACACCAGACAAGCAAATTCCACTTGGAATATCCGTTTAACCACAAATATTAACAGACACGATGCCATACACCCACTGCTTATTATTAACACCGCAATGCTAGTGTGGGGTACCCAATGAAACCACATCTGCCCTGCTAAAGCACTTAGACGGAACAATAAAGTTCCCAGTGGCTCACGCAAGTAGTTCGCCCAGTTTTTGGGCACACGGCTGTGTCGAAGCCAGTCATAGCCATCAGGCGTGATATTATGGCTGCGTACCAGCCATAAAAAAATGCCAAAAATAATGACGAAAACAATTAAGTTGATTCTATCGCGGGGAGATTCTGAAAGGCTTGAAAAGACATGAGTTATTAATGCTATCCCTTTATGGTAAATGGATGGCAAAAGTAGAATGAAGAGCAGTTGGAACCAGACAATTCGTACCCATACTGGGAACTGCCGGGGGATGATAAACGCCCAAAATGTTCCACCCAGTTCAACAATCAAACAAAATCCGAAGATCAATGTGGCCAGAATGGATGGAATGAGAATGCGGCGGCTTTGAAAGAAATCGATGCTTTCATGTTGGCGATAAAGCACATGCGCTGCCAGGATTAAGAAAAAGGGATACACGAAAGGGGGAGTGGAGCCATTTTGGTGGAATTGGCCAACATTAAGGATGGCGAGTTGTATCAAAAAGACCAATAGATGGAATATAAGATCAATAATTACAGGCACTTGTGAGGTAGCCCCCATTATTGACATTGGCTGCCAACTTCCAACGGGTGCCCCCGTAAGAACTCAGCGGCTGACATGGTTTTTTTTCCAGATGGTTGAATCTCTAAAATTTCGATCACCGCATCCGATGCTGATATGCGAATGGTGTTAAACTCTGTTGAGTGAAGGGTTCCTGGCTCATTCGGTTTGATGGGGATAATACGTGATTTCAACAGTTTCCAGCGTTGATCCTTATATAGTGTGTATGCACCTGGAATGGGATTCATCCCGCGGATATGGTTGAAAATCACATCTGCAGGCTTGTTCCAATCTACCTTTGCATCTTCATTCTTAATCATGGGGGCAAAAACAACATCCTCTTCGGATTGAGGGATGCGGGGAGCAATCCCCTGGTCTACATCAATAATGGTTTTCAACATTAAATTCGCCCCTTTTTGCGCCAGGCGGTCTGCCAAGGTGCCATAGGTATCTGAATCATAAATGGGTTCTTCTTCCTGATAGATCATATCACCGTTATCCCATCCTTTGGCGATATACATGGTGGTGTTGCCGGTTTTCTTATCGCCATTCAGAATAGGCCAATGGATGGGAGCCGCTCCCCGGTATTTAGGCAATAACGAAGGGTGAAGATTTATACACCCGTAAGGAGTGAACTCACGTACGGCTTTTTGGACAAATCCACCATATGCAACCACCACAATGGCCTTGGGATTGTATTTTTGCAGCCACTCTAGCACCACTGGTTCTTTAAGCGAATTTGGCTGGAGAATGTCAATATCCTGATCCAGTGCCAATTGTTTAACGGGGGGATATTTTATCTTTTTCCCTCGCCCAGCAGGCCGGTCAGGTTGGGTTAATACACCTTTCACCTCAATTTCAGGGGATTCTATTAACGCCTCCAAAGTGGGGACAGCAAATTGGGGTGTTCCAAAAAAAACGATAGGGATAGACATAATATATGTAGTTCAGGCCGCTGCCAATTCATCCAACTTACGGGCAACGGCTGCACGATCGGATCGATCCAAATGATCAACAAACAATACCCCATTCAAATGATCCATTTCATGCATGATCACCCGCGCAAAGAGACCGGAGGCCTCAAATTGAATTTCTTCACCGCTATACGGGTTGTTGGCTTTGACTTTAATTCGTTCAGGCCGAATCACCTCGCCTTCCACACCCGGGATAGACAAGCAGCCTTCTTTCATAGCAAGAAAGTTGTCGCTTTTCCAGACAATTTTTGGGTTGGCCAGGGCGATTTTTTCGCCCTCTTCCAAGGTGTCGATCACGAGAAGTTTTTTCAAAATTCCCACTTGGGGAGCGGCTAATCCAATTCCGCCAGCTTTATACATCAATTCAAACATGGAATCGGCCAAATCCACAAGTTTATCGTCGAATTTTTTGATAAATCGGGTTTTTTTGCGCAAAACTTCGTCGCCGTATATTTTCAATTTCAGTTTCGGCATTCTTGAATCTCCGGGCCAAGTGAGTTTACCTGATTGATTCATTTTACTATCGCATTGGGGATGGTGCAAGCATTTTAGCCATTTGATTTATCAGGAGAAACGTTCGTAGCCCTGGATGAATGATTCTCCCATGATATTTATATATATTAATCCAATCTTATCTCAGTTTATCAGGAAGGATTATACATTTTGGAATCATTAAAAAAGACCGTGGCAGTGTATGGCAGTTCGGCCATTCAACAGGATTCTCCCTCAGCTGATCAAGCCTATCGTTTGGGACGCCTGCTAGCCGAAAGTGGTTTTATTGTATGCAATGGTGGTTATATGGGCGTGATGGAGGCATGCAGCCGGGGAGCGCAAGATGCCGGAGGTGAAGTGATTGGGGTAACCTGCCGGATATTTACCAATCGCACACCAAATCCCTACTTGACCAAAGAGATTAAAAGTGAGGATTTGCCCGAACGGATTACCACTTTGATGCGTCTGGCAGATGCGTATGTGGTGCTCGATGGCAGTATCGGTACCCTGGCCGAACTCTTTTTGGCTTGGAACATTGTCGCTATGGGAGGAACCAATCCAATTTATGTGATAGGGGAGAAACTTAAAAAAGGGATATACGGCCTGACGGAGCATACTGAAATCGAGGAAAAGCATTTATCAAAATTACGCTTTGTCGATACCATCGAAGAAGCGGTCGATTTTTTGAAGAGAGAGTTATAGTATTATTTTCCAATCACCTACAGCTAAAACCCTTTTTATGATAATTTTTATTGATTCACTTAAGCTTTTTTTGTACAACAATTCACCATGCTAAATAAAGGGGTCTCAGTTATGTATCAACATATCACCGTACCGAGTGATGGACAGAAAATTACCAAGCAGGATGGGAAATTGGCCGTTTCTGACCAGCCAATTATCCCATATGTTGAAGGGGATGGCATTGGCCCGGATATTACCCGAGCCATGATGATGGTGCTCGATGGCGCCGTCCAAAAAGCCTATAACGGAAGCAAACGCATCGTTTGGATGGAAGTGTTTGCCGGGGAAAAAGCCAACCAAATCTACGGCGAATACCTCCCCCAGGAAACCTTGGATGCGTTTGTTGACTTTCATGTCGCCATAAAAGGACCTTTGACCACACCAGTGGGCGGTGGTTTTCGATCGTTAAATGTCTCCATCCGCCAAAAGTTGGATTTATATGCTTGTGTTCGCCCGGTACGCTATTTCCAAGGCGTTCCCAGCCCGGTAAAACATCCTGAAAAATTAAATGTTGTGATCTTTCGTGAAAATTCCGAGGATGTCTACGCTGGCATCGAATGGAAACAGGGTACGCCTCAAGCCAAAAAAATCATCGATTTTATCAATGGCGAGATGGGCAAACAAATTCGTGAAGATTCCGGTATCGGGATCAAACCCATTAGTGTGTTTGGCAGTAAACGGCTGATTCGGTCGGCTATTGAGTATGCGATTTTCCATAAATTACCATCCGTCACCCTGGTGCATAAAGGCAACATCATGAAGTTCACCGAAGGCGCCTTTCGTGATTGGGGGTATGAACTGGCGCGTGAAGAATTTGGTGAACAAACAATATCTGAAGATGCAGTCTGGGAAAAACATGATGGCAAAGTGCCGGAAGGCAAAATCCTGATTAAGGATCGTATCGCCGATTCGTGTTTCCAACAGGTCTTATTGCGCCCGGATGAATATTCGGTGATGGCGATGCCAAACCTCAACGGGGATTACCTCTCTGACGCCTGCGCAGCCCAGGTTGGTGGTTTGGGGATGGCTCCGGGAGCCAATATCGGAGATGACGCCGCCGTGTTTGAAGCCACCCACGGAACTGCCCCCAAATATGCGGGCCAGGACAAAGTCAATCCTGGATCATTGATTCTCTCAGGCGTGATGATGCTGGATCATTTGGGTTGGAGCGAGGCCTCTCAATGTGTCATTAAAGGGATTGAAGAAACCATCAAACAGAAAAAGGTTACCTATGACCTTGAACGCCAAATGGAAGGGGCCACCTTGTTGAAATGTTCCGAATTCGCCCAAGCCATCGTTGATAATATGGATGTGGATAACCGATAAAGGATAGGAATTCCAGAGGTTTGATAGGGTAGCTAAACAGGTATGACAACCATTCCTCTCGCAAGACTGGAAGGGGCTAGGGGAGGGTTGATAAGAAAACACACTGCATTAGCAAAAACAAAGATATGTGGGGTGTTCCCTACACATTTTTGCGAATAACCGTATGCTCTAACATTGGGAACGCAAAAAATTATAAATCAATGAGGAGACCATCATGCAGAAGAAAATTACAGTTGTAGGCGCTGGAAATGTCGGTGCATCCTGCGCTTTATTTCTTGCTCAACAGGAACTTGGTGATGTGGTGTTAATCGATATTCTGGAAGGGGTGCCCCAGGGAAAGGCCTTGGATATCCTTCAATCCAGTTCGATTCAAAATTTTGACAGCAATGTAACCGGGACCAATGATTATGCCGACACCGCCAATTCCGACATTGTGGTCATTACTGCGGGTTTGGCGCGTAAACCGGGGATGGACCGCTTGGATTTGCTGAAGAAAAATGCCGAGATTGTTAGCAGTATTGTGGATAATGTGGTTCAGACCTCACCGAACGCTATTATTATTATGGTGACCAACCCCATCGATGTGATGGTGTATTTGGCTTATAAACGTTCCGGTTTTCCCAGCAATCGCGTCGTTGGCCAGGCAGGGATATTGGATAGCGCCCGGTATGCCACCTTTATTTCAATGGAACTGGGTGTCTCACCAAAAGAAGTCAAAGCCATGATCCTGGGTGGACATGGCGACTCGATGGTTCCACTCCCCCGTTTCAGCACGGTCAGCGGCATTCCTATCACCGAGTTGATTCCACCCAACCGTATCAAAGCCATCAGCGACCGCGCGCGGACGGGTGGTGGTGAAATTGTGAAACTTTTGGGCAGCGGTAGCGCCTATTACGCGCCTGCGGCTGCGACGGTCAAAATGGTGGAATCGATTGTGAATGACTCGAACCACGTATTGCCCTGCTCGGCGTACCTGACTGGCCAGTACGGAATTTCTGACCTATATGTGGGTGTCCCCGTTAAATTGGGTAGCCAGGGGGTTACAGAAGTCTTCGAGGTGCAACTTGATCCGGCTGAAAAGCAAGCCCTGTTGAATTCAGCGGAAATCTATAAAAAGAGCATTGCCGAATTGAACCTGTAGTTCATCGGTACAAGAAGGGTTACAATGATGCCGTGTCTGAGCATACATTTCAGGCACGGCTGTTTGTTGTATAATGCCTCGTTTGCGTGTCAATAAAACCGGATCGGAGAAGACGGATGCAGATTAAGTATTTAGGCCATTCAACGTTCTTTATCAAATCGGATGAAAATGTTTCTGTCTTGACTGATCCCTACAAACCCGGGGCCTATGGTGGAGCGCTAACCTATGGACCCATTACCGATTTGGCCGATCTGGTCGTTTTAAGCCATGACCATGAAGATCATGCTGATATCAAGGGCTTACCCAATCAACCGCCCTCGGTGCGAGCAGCCTGCCGGGTGAGGGGCCTTGAGTTTGATATGGTCGATACGTTTCATGATAACGAACAGGGCGCCAAACGCGGGCCGAACCGGGTAATTTGTTTTGAAATGGATGAAATACGGGTTTGCCATTTGGGTGATTTGGGCCATATTCTTTCGGATGAACAGGTGCAGGAAATCGGCAATGTGGATGTGTTATTAATCCCGGTCGGCGGTACCTTTACCATCGGGCCGGATGAAGCCACCGATGTGGTGGAACAACTCAAACCCAATATTGTCATCCCCATGCATTACAAAACCGATAAATGCGCATTCCCCATAGAGCCGATTGATTCGTTTTTAAAGGATAAACAGCACATTCGCCGCGCCACGGGGAGTGAGGTGATTATCAATAAACCCGATTTGCCGGATCAATGCACCATATTATATTTACCACCTGGGAATTGAAAATATAAATTCCTCTCCCAATATTGGGAGGGGCTAGGGGAGGGTTGGAGGATTGGAGTACAATCTCTTAACCCCCTCCTAACCTCCCCCATTGCATTGGGGGAGGAATGGTAAAGCCAAAGGAATTAAGACAATTTTAAGTTAGAGAATCGAGCGTATTTAATTTGTTTATACGACATAAGAATAAACGGATAATAAACCATGAAAAAAATTGAAGCCATCATAAAACCCTTTAAATTGGATGAAGTGAAAGACGCCCTCAACGATATCGGTATTGTGGGCATGACCATCTCAGAAGTACGGGGCTTTGGCCGTCAGAAAGGGCATAAAGAACTGTTTCGGGGCAGCGAATATGTGGTTGACCTGCTGCCCAAAGTGAAGATCGAAGTGGTGGTCAAAGAAGAGATCGCCAAGCAGGTGGTGGAAACCATCATGGCCTCCGCCCGCACCGGCAACATCGGCGATGGTAAAATCTTCGTCTCCACCCTGGATGAAACCTACCGCATCCGAACCGGCGAGGAAGGCGAAAACGCGCTGTAAACAGCTTATCAAAAGCCATATGTATTCCTTTGTAGTGCAGGCTTCCAGCGTTTTGGCAATGTGAACCTGGCCTTGCGAGTGGATGTTCTATAAGATTTAAAAAAGTTCCACGTCACCCCTTATGCTTCCAATCCTGGGCTTGCTGTAGGAATTGGCGGAGGCCTTCCTCGTTGCGGGTTTGGAGGAGGGTTTGGAGGTGGGTTAATGTTGTTTGCAGGGATTGGAGGGAATCGAGTAGGGGGGTTTTGTTTTCCAGGCAGATGTCGAGCCACATGGCGGGGTCGCCGGCGGCGACGCGGGTGGTGTCGCGGAAGCCGCTGCCCAGGACGGGTTTGATCTCATCGCCGATATTTTTTACTACATGGCACAAGGCCACCGCGGCCATGTGGGGGAGGTGGCTGGAATGGGCGAGCAGGCGGTCGTGTTCTTCGGGCGTCATGTGAACGACCTTCATGCCAATGGAACACCAGAAAGACTCGATGGCATGGACCGCATGAGGAGGGCTTTTGGAGGTTGGGGTTACGACGCAGGTCTTTTTGTGGAACAACGTGGGCTGGGCGGCGGTGACGCCGGTTTTGTGGGAACCGGCGATGGGGTGAGAGCCGATGAAGTGGATTTTGCCCTCGCCGATGGCTTCGCATTGTTCGACCACTGTCGCTTTGGTGCTGCCCACGTCGGTTACCAGCGCGCCCTCTTTCAATGCGGGCAGGGAGCGTTCCAAGTGCCCGGGCACCAGGCGCACCGGGGTACAGATCACCAGTAAATCGAGCGGGGGATTGATGGCCTGTGGTTCGCAGGCGTAGGAGTCGATCGCTTTGATCTCGACGGCGGTTTGCAGGCGTTCGGCAGACCGGCCGATACCGATGATTTCAATATCATTCGTATGCTGTTTGAGGGACATGCCCAGCGAGCCACCCAGCAGGCCGACGCCAAATATTCCAACCCGGTTAAATTCCATTTCCACTAATTCAAATTCGGACATTTAGGCAGCGCCGACGCCCTCCTTTTTCATACAGCATTTTTTGTATTTTTTACCGCTGCCACAGGGGCATGGGTCGTTGCGTCCCACTTTTTTGCCACGCACGTTCCTGACGGTGCGCCCGCCTCCTGAGCGTCCCGAACCGTTGCCACCTTTGTTGGTAGCCATGGGCTGCTGCTGGGGCTGAAGGCGTTCACGGGCATCCTCCTGCGAGACTTCGACGTGGAAGAAACTGGAGACGCATTGCTGCTGAATCCCGGCGTACATCTCTTCGAAGAGGTGATAGCCTTCTTTCTGGTATTCCTGCAGGGGATCCTTTTGGCCATAGGCGCGCAGGCCAACTGATTCCTTGAGGTGGTCCATGGTGAGGAGGTGTTCTTTCCACCTGGCGTCGATGGTGCGCAGCATGATGATCGACATCAGCCAGGAGGCGAATTCATCTCCAAATTTCTTCTTGCGCTGCTCAAGTTTTTCTTTGACATGATCTTTGATTTTTTCCTGGATTTCCTCCAGTTTCATCCCGGAATCGATGCCGATCCATTTGCAGACATCCTCACCAAATGGAATGATGATGCCAAAGAAATTACGCATGTGGTTTTTCAAGTTGTTGATTTCCCAGATATCCTTATCACGGGGATCGGGGATGGTGACATCGATGATGTAATCGATGACATCAAGACACATTTCCTTGAAGTATTCTTCGGCTTTTTCACCATGCAGCAGATCCTGACGGATGGCGTAAATGGTTTCGCGCTGTTTGTTCATCACATCGTCGTATTTGAGGATGTGTTTACGAATGTCAAAGTGGTGGGCTTCCACGCGTTTTTGGGCATTTTCGATGGCTTTGGTTACCATACCGTGCTGCAGCACTTCGCCGTCGGCCATGCCGAAGCGGTCAGCGAGGGATTTGATTTTTTCCCCGCCGAAGATGCGCATCAGATCATCCTCAAGCGAGAGGAAGAAGCGGGATGAGCCCGGATCACCCTGGCGTCCGGAGCGGCCACGCAGCTGGTTATCGATGCGGCGGCTTTCGTGGCGTTCAGTGCCGAGGATATGCAAACCGTCTAAATCCGCGATGCCTTCGCCCAGTTTGATGTCCGTTCCACGCCCGGCCATGTTAGTGGCGATGGTCACCGCGCCTTTTTGCCCGGCCTCGGCGACGATTTCCGCCTCTTTTTCGTGGTGTTTGGCGTTTAACACATGGTGTTTTATGCCTTGTTTTTTAAGCATGGACGACAGTTTCTCTGATTTCTCAATGGAAACCGTTCCCACCAGGATGGGGCGTCCGAGCTCGTTCAGTTCCTTTATTTCATCAACGATGGCGTTGAATTTTTCTTTTTCGGTGCGATAGACCATGTCGGAGTAGCTAATGCGTTTGAGGGGTTGGTTGGTGGGAATGACGACCACTTCGAGTTTATAGATTTCCATAAACTCTTGCGCTTCCGTGTCAGCAGTACCGGTCATGCCAGCCAGTACTTCGTAAAGGCGGAAGTAGTTCTGAAAGGTAATGGTGGCGAGGGTTTGGTTTTCGCGTTGGATTTTTAGCCCTTCTTTGGCTTCCAGCGCCTGGTGAAGGCCGTCGCTGTAGCGGCGCCCGGGCATTTTGCGTCCGGTGAATTCATCGACGATAACCACTTCGCCGTTTTCGACCATATAGCGGTCATCGCGTTGAAAGAGGTAATGGGCTTTTAACGCTTGCTGAACATGGTGGACCAGATCAATGTGCTGCTCATCGTACATGTTAACGTTGAGCAGGTTTTGGATTTTTTCACTGCCTGCTTCGGTCAGCATGACGGTCTGGTCTTTTTCGTCGAGGGTAAAGTCATCGTCTTGAATCAGTTTGCGCACCACGCGATCGACCACATAATATTTATCGGTAGAGGCTTCCGCTGGACCGGAGATGATCAGCGGCGTTCGTGCTTCATCGATGAGGATGCTGTCGACTTCGTCGACGATGGCATAATAGAGGGGCCTTTGCACGCAATATTCCTTGGCGATGGCCATGTTATCGCGCAGATAATCGAAGCCGAATTCGTTGTTGGTTCCGTAAGTGATATCGCAAGCGTAGGCTTTTTGGCGCTCATCCGGTTCCATGTCATGTTGAATGGCCCCCACGGTCAGGCCCAAAAATTCGAAGATAGGGCCCATCCAGTCACGGTCACGTTTAGCCAGATAGTCATTGACGGTGACGATATGCACGCCTTTGCCAGTCAGGCCGCGCAAGTAAGCGGGCAGGGTGGCGACCAGAGTTTTTCCTTCACCAGTGGCCATTTCCGCAATTTTCCCCTCGAGCAACACCTGGCCACCGATGAGCTGAACATCAAAGTGGCGCAATCCCACAGTGCGCCAGGCGGCCTCGCGCACCACCGCGAAGGCTTCGGGGACCAAATTCATAAGGTCTTCGCCGTCGTTTAAGCGCTGGCGGAATATATCGGTTTGTTGACGCAGTTCGGCATCTGAGAGCCCTTTGGCCCATTCTTCCTGCTCATTTACGGCCTCAACCAGTGGGGCATAGCGTTTCATATCCCGGTTTTGTTTGGTGCCGAAGAGTGAACGTAATACAGTTTGAACGATCGACATGATCTCTATCCTAAGTAATCCTAATTGTTTAGATTATGTTCTACCCCAAGGGGGTACTATACGTCAACCAGGAGCAATTTACCTGGAGAATGATCCTTTTTTTTTAATTAAACCATTAAATCAGTATAGCATAAGAAGCGCAGGATGTAGATAATTAGGTTAGATTGTTCCTACTGTAAGGGGCAATCCTGGTTAAAGGGATAGACACACAAGTCTACCCCTTTACTACGGTGTAAAATCCTTCCCTCTCTTTCATATAGACACTAAAGTGAAGACGGGGCACAATAGGTGCGTTAGTATTAGAAATAACGAACAGTACTGATCTAGAGTATCGGGATGGGGGACTATGCGTTTTAATTTGGTGACCTATATATTAGGTTGGCTGCTGTTGTTTTACAGCCTGGCCATGCTGCCCTCGCTTGCCATTGCGATTTCATTCGACAGTGGGGGAACAGCGGCTTTGGCGATTTCGATTGTACTCACCGCTGGGGTGAGTATCGCCATGTTGTTTGCCAGGCCGGAATCCACCGAGACGGATATTTCCCCGCGCGAGGGATTTTTGATCGTGGTCGGAGGATGGTTTTTATGCAGTGGATTTGGTGCGCTGCCATTTTTTCTGGCCAATACGTTCGGGGGGACTTCCCAGGATGTTTCATTTTATTCGGTATTGCTCTCCTTTACCGATAGTGTGTTCGAGAGTGCATCAGGATTGACGACTACCGGGGCTAGTGTTCTGCAGGATTTTAACCAGCCTGAGGCGATCATGTTTTGGCGCAGCACCAATCACTGGCTGGGGGGGATGGGGATCATCGTGCTTTCGCTGGCCATCCTGCCGTTGATTGGGGCCGGTGGGATGCAGTTGTTTAAAGCGGAAGTGCCCGGTCCAACTAAAGACCGGCTTAAACCCCGGATTGCCGATACGGCGATTACCCTTTCCAAGGTTTACCTATTCTTGACGGTGTTACAAACCGTATTGCTTTATTTTTGTGGCATGAATATGTATGAGGCGTTATGCCATACCTTTGGTACGGTGGCCACGGGTGGGTTTTCCACCCATGCGATGAGTATTGGAGGTTATGCCAGTGTGGCGGTTAATTTGGTAATAACTTTTTTTATGATCATCGCGGGGATTAACTTTGCGCTTCATTACCGGTTTTTGAAGGGGGATTTCACCGTTTATTTTAAAAGCGGTGAGTGCCGGGTGTATTTGATATTGATCGTTATAGCCACGGCCACGCTTACGTTATTTGTGTTCTTCAGTGGGAATGAGGCGGGTTTTGGCAATTCGTTAGAGCATTCACTGTTTCAAGCAGTATCCATTTTGACTACCACCGGTTATTGTACTGCCGATTTTGAGCAATGGCATCCGCTGGCTAGAATGGCGCTCTTCTTCCTGATGTTTATTGGGGGGTGTGCAGGATCAACGGGTGGGGGGATGAAAGTAATTCGATTGGTATTGCTGGCTAAAATCGCCTACCGTGAGATGTATCGTCTGCTGTACCCCACCGCCGTGATAATGATCAAACAGGATGGGAAGACCATTCCGGATAAGGTGATCAACGCCATCAGTGGGTTTTTTATTCTGGTCTGCGCGGTTTTTTTGGTGTCGGCGATGTTGCTATCCATTTTTGGGATCGATTTTGTCACTGCCATGAGCGCGACCGCGGCGTGTTTGTTCAATATTGGGCCGGGGCTGGGATTGGTCGGTCCATTGGATAATTATGCCCATTTCCCCATCATTGTAAAATGGTGGTTATCCTTTTGTATGATCGTGGGCCGGCTGGAATTTTACTCGGTGTTGATTTTAACCGCCCCTGATTTTTGGCGCCGGTGACTTTATAAAGGAACTTTTTAGGGGGATTCACCTACTAATTGAATGAAAATCCATTTTTAATGGAGAAGTAGTAAAAACCGAAAGGGGAGAATGCATGAAACGTGTATTATGGATGATTCCAGTACTCGCAGTGGCTGTTTTATTTATGGCCAATGGAGTGAACGCAGACGAATTAAAAGTAGGGGAAACCTGGGTGTTCAAGCATGAAGGCGCCCGGCCGATGGGTCCTCCCAATGAAAATTTTGATGGTGACCGTGTACGTGAAGTTGTTTCCACTGAAGGAGAGAGTGAAAAGAAAGTATGGGTGATCAAGGAAATATGGGGAGAGAATGACAACCGCGTGAGCTATACATTTGTTAATGCGAAAAAAATGATTTCCAAGGTCGAAGTGGGCGAAAATAGAAATGCCATTTCTTTCGAACCGGCTATTCCTATGGTGTATACCCAACTGAAACCGGATGAAGAAAAAACCTATAAGTCTAATTTCAGCTGGCAAAACGGTCCCTCGATCCCCATGACCATCAAAGCCAAACGCTTGAAAAATGAAACGGTTAAAGTTCCCGCAGGGGAGTATAAGGATTGTATTCATGCCATGTTGGAAGAAACAATCACCTTTACCACCAATTCAGGGGAAAGCATGACGATCAATAACACACGGGAAGTTTGGTATCACATGGATGTGAACGGGATGGTAAAAGAAACCTTTACCACAAAACGCCCCAACTCAGATCAGCAAATCACGGGTACGAGCTTATTGAAATCATACAGTAAAGAAAAGAAAGAATAGAGCAGGATTAACACCTTCGATAATGATCCAGCGAGGGATTGTCTCAAAACTAGGTTAACATATAGGTCAACCTCCAATGTCATTAATTTAAGATCAAATTGGATCGTTAAATAGGGAGGGCGAGGCTCTCGCCGAGCCGTTCTACATAGGGAGGGCGAGGCTCCCGCCGAGCCGTTTCGATGTACACCAAAAAAATCTGGCCGCCCTACTCTTAACATTGATACGCTGACCTTGTAGGATTGATTATCTTATTTTTACGGGAGGGTATTCATGGCCATGAAACGTTTGGGATCCAATACTATTCAACATAACCAACGAAGCATCCATCGCCGGGAGATGTTACAAATCAGCGGGTTAGCCACCTTGGGATTTTTGCTTGATCCTGCAATTGCTCCCCAATCCGTCCAAGCAGCGCAATCATCCGAAAATCAACCTTTAAATCATTTTCCACGGATGGTGCAGGAGTATTTTGTCCGGCGTGTGCGGGAAGCGGAAGCCAAAGGCTTGGCCATTAAAAACAGCCTCCAATCCAAACTCGATGCGGAAGCCTATGTGCAATCCGTCCGCGAGAAAATTCAGCAGAGTTTTGGCCCCTTCCCAGAGAAGACACCACTTAATCCGCGTATTACCGGCACGGTGGAGCGTGATACCTATACGATCGAAAATGTTATCTTCGAAAGCCGTCCGGGATTTTTGGTCACTGCCAATTTATATATCCCCAAAAATCGTGAATTTCCACTACCCGGCGTGGTAGGAACATGCGGGCATTCCAGCAACGGCAAAGCGGCGGAAGCCTATCAATCCTTTGCCCAGGGATTGGCTCGCCTGGGTTATGTGGTGCTCATTTATGATCCCATCAGCCAAGGCGAGCGCTTGCAATATGTCGATGAAAACCTAAAGTCAAAAATCGGTGTAGGCGTGCGTGAACACCTTTACGCCGGGAATCAGCAATTCCTGATCGGTGAGTTCATCGGCTCATGGCGTGCATGGGATGGAATACGAGCCTTGGATTACCTCCTTACCCGCGATGAAGTCGATCCCCAGCAGGTTGGCGTCACTGGCAATTCCGGGGGAGGGACGATGACAACCTGGCTATGCGGGGTGGAGCAGCGTTGGAACATGGCTGCCCCCAGCTGTTTTGTAACCACCTTCCGCCGAAACATGGAAAATGAACTGCCCGCTGATACTGAACAATGCCCACCCAAAGCCCTGGCGCTGGGCTTGGATCATGATGATTTTATCGCCGCCCTGGCGCCCAAACCGGTGATTTTATTGGCCAAGGAAAAAGATTTCTTCGACGTGCGAGGCACGGAAGAAGCCTATAAACGGCTGAGAAACCTTTATTCGCTTTTGGATTCCGAAGACCACATTGGCCTTTTTGTCGGACCAACCGCGCATGGGTATTCACAGGAAAACCGGGAGGCCATGTATCGCTGGTTTAATGACGTTACGAATGTTTCAGACGCCCAATCCGAACCTGAGATCACCATTGAAAAAGATGAAACGTTGTGGTGCACACCCAAAGGGCAGGTCTCTGAACTCAACTCGCGAACGGTTTTTTCATTCACCCAGGAAAAGGCGAAACATCTCGCCAAACAACGCAAAGCATTAAGCGGAGATGCATTAAAAGATGCCGTGCTATCCACGCTTAATATCACACCGGTTACGAAAACCCCCTATTACCGCATCCTGCGCCCCATCCGTTCAAACAATTATCCCAAGCCCTATGCCAGTGTGTATGCCGTCAAAACCGAACAGGCTATTCACACCATCGTGTATCGTCTCTCTGAATCAAGGCTGCTTTCCCGCCCCACACGAGGGATTGAACAGGCCATTTTATATGTATCTCACCAATCCAGCGATGAAGAACTCCGAGAGGAATCATTGATTCGTGATTTGATCAAAGATCAGCCTTCTGCAGCATTCTATACGTGTGATGTACGTGGTATTGGCGAATCAAGGCCGGATACCTGTGGGACCGATCACCTTCACCCCTATGGCAGCGATTATTTCTATGCCATTCATTCCATTATGTTGGATGAACCCTACGCTGGCCAGCGAACCCGTGATATTTTAAGTGTTTTAAAATGGCTGACCTCGCATGGGCATAAACACATTCACCTGGTAGCCAAAGGGTGGGGAGCGATTCCCGCCACCTTCGCCGCGTTGCTTTCAGACGAAGTGGATCACGTCACATTGAAAAACGCCCTGAAATCTTATCAAGCGGTCGCCGAATCCGAATACTACGACTGGCCTTTATCATCCTTTTTACCCGATGTGCTAGTGCATTTTGATCTCCCTGATTGCTACCAGGCGTTGAAGGATAAGAAACTTGACCTGATTGAAACAGCTGGCGCGCAGTATTAATGAGGGTGTGACTCAAGGGTAAATAACAACGTTTTACCCTTGGCGCCCGCTGGGATTGGGTACTGCAATCCAAGGCTCCAACCAATTCTCCAAAGCCGGAACCAACATCAAGCCACTTCTTTTTTCATAAATGCAATGAAAACATTCATATCCCAATAAACAATGGTATGTCACTCAGGTGCATTCCTTAAACTTCCTCACATTTTTTTGAAATATTCCCACCAAAACTCGATAATCTATATATACATTCTATTTTAATGATCTGATTGGTTGAACTAATTCTTGAGAATGTCCTTACCATTGTTTTGAATACCTCCTTTATTTCTATCCTGCCCAGCGAAAATGGACGAAAAGGGAGGGCAATACTCTGTGAGAAAATTTTAAGGGAGGGCGACGCTCCCGCGGAGCCGGTATGTATGACGAACCAACATCATACCTCAAACACTTCAGTGCAGGATAGCATCCATTGGGCTGAGAAATACGAAGAAGCGTTTCTCTTACGCTTCTTCCACCATTATTTCAATAATTCCGTATGAGGTAATGGCTGTTTCTTCCTTGTCTCCTTTTTTGATCTTGCCACGGTTATAAAACGCCACATAGCGCTCTATCCCCGCACTGGAGCCATCGGATTTAATAATGGGTAGGGTCTTAACGCCGATTAAACTGTTCTCATGCTCTTCGGATAGTGAGGTTTTCACTTCCAAAATATCCCCATCCTCAAACGGATCGCTTAAATTCTCTTTTTTGAACAGTTTTTCAAAATGAGGTAGTGCAGTGATATAACAAGTATGTTCATCACCATCGATTACTATATCCTTCTTGATTTCGATGTTTAATTTGATATATTCGTCCAAATCATTTGGCTCTTCGATCGCTTGGAAGCCATCTTTATCATTATCGAGATCCCCTCGGGTGGCAAATGCTTCAAAAATATTGCCTTTGCGCACCGCAAGAAAGATATAAAGGCGTTTGATTTGGCTTTTTTCGCTTAGATTCTCTTCTTCCTGTATTTTTTCAATATCAAGCAGTTCTTTTTTTATCGGCTCTTCGTCTTGTGCAAAACCCATTGATGCAAACACAAAGGTGAAAATCAAAGCTATAACCAAGCTCGATATGGATCGGCGAGTCATCATGTGAGTATCCTCCATCGTTTGTACGCCCTTCTTGCCCTCCCCGAGATCCACAACGAAAATTAGTGGCTAATATATGAAAAATCAACTAAAGATATATTACACTATCTGGGCAATATTGCAATGTTTATTTAAAGAATTCTGTCAATTTTTCACAAAAATATATTCGGTCTATATTCATTCAAATTATACCTCAAATATCAGTAAATCAAACAAATAGCCTTTCAAGTTCATTATTATCGTATGATATTTACTGATACCTAATTAAATTTTCATTAATCCCAAATTTATGAATAAAATATATTCAAGCAAAATTCATGCTTAAATTAAACCTTACTCCCCAAAAATACATTAATAAATTACGGATGAACAATCCAAAAGTCTCGCAGGGATTTTGGCAATTATCCCCTCAAATTACCATCATTTTGCCAAAAACATGAAAAATTTGGACGAAACGGTATCTTCTCAGGTTCGAAGACGTAATCCAAGTTCACGCAGCTGCTCGGCATCGATCGCGGAAGGCGCACCTTCCATAACCGCCTGAGCTCGTTGGTTTTTGGGGAAAACCATCACTTCACGGATGTTTGATTCACGTAACATCAGCATAATCAAGCGGTCAAATCCAAACGCAATCCCCCCATGAGGTGGTGCGCCAAATCGAAACGCATCCAGCAGAAATCCAAACCGCTGTTCGGCTTCCTCTTTATCGATCCCAAGCGCTTTGAACATACGGTATTGAACATCGCGCTGGTGAATACGGATGCTGCCCCCGCCAAGTTCGATCCCGTTAAGCACCAAGTCATATGCCTGGGCACGAATCGCTAATGGATCGGTCTCGAATTTATCCAAATCCTCGGGATTCGGCGAGGTAAATGGATGGTGGCTGGGAGTGGGGTTACCCTCATCGTCCTTTTCAAACAATGGCCAATCCACGATCCATAGGAAGCGATCTTCAGTTGGATCAAATAACTTTTGACGAGCGCCAATCAATAGACGCAAGTGTGCCAAACTGGCATAGACAACCTCTGGCTCATCCGCAACGAAGAGCAATAAATCACCAGGATCGGCTGAAAATCGTTCGATTAACTTTTTCTGTAATCCTTCGGAAAAGAATTTGACAATATTCGACTCAAGCCCTTTTTCGGTATATTTCATCCACGCCAAACCTTTGGCTCCATAAATAGCCGCTTCTGAGGTTAAATCGTCAATATCCTTGCGACTGAATGAGGCTCCCCCTTTGACACAAATACCCGATATTTTCCCCCCACCATCCACAATACTGCGAAACACCTTAAAGTCAGACTCTTTACCAATATCGCCCACATCTCGCAATTCCAATCCAAAGCGAATATCCGGACGGTCTGAACCAAAGCGTTCCATGGCTTCCCCATAAGGCATGCGGGGAAACGGTGTTTCAATATCAACATCCAGCAAATCTTTCCAGAGTTTAACCATTAATCCTTCCATGATGTCATAAAGCATGTCAGGCGTAATGAAAGACATTTCAACATCGATTTGAGTGAATTCCGGCTGGCGGTCGGCGCGTTGATCTTCATCACGAAAGCACTTCACGATTTGAAAATAGCGATCCAAACCACCGATCATGCAAATCTGCTTATAGATTTGTGGTGATTGGGGCAGTGCATAAAATTCACCAGGGAAAATCCGGCTGGGCACCAAGTAATCCCGTGCCCCTTCCGGGGTTGATTTACTCAGCACCGGAGTTTCCACTTCGATAAAGCCGCTATCAAAGAAATAGTTACGCACCACTTGATAAGCTTGGCTGCGGAATATGAACTTCCTACGCATTACCGGGCGGCGCATATCGAGGTATCGATATTTCAGGCGTATATCCTCTCCAGTGTCGACAAAATCGTCCATGGGAAATGGAGGGGTTTCTGATTCACTAAAGATCTGCAGTTGATCAACCACAATCTCTATTTCACCCGTTTTAATGTTTGGATTGACGGTTCCCTCAGGCCGCTGCCGCACTTTCCCGGAAATACCGATACAAAACTCACTTCGCAATTCATTGGCACGCTTGTGTAGCTCTTTATCAATTTGGGGATCGAACACCAGTTGAGAATGGCCGGTTCGGTCACGCAAATCAATAAAAATGACCCCACCATGGTCACGCCAATGCCATACCCAACCACACAACGCCACTTTTTCATCAATATTGGAGGCTCTTACATCTCCACAATAATGGGTTCTCCGGATTTCAACAGGTTTTAATTCAGCCATGATTTTATTGAACTTACCTCATATTCCACTGGTTGGTTTTTTTCGTAACAACATTCTCAAAATACGTAGGATAGGTCACGTTTTCCGACCCATCCACGTACTCGATGGGTTAATCAACTCAACTCATCCTACTAATCTATTTAGTCACCCTCCCCAAAATTATAAATCCTTTCCGCGATTGTCTCAAAACTCATCCTGATGTCTGCCATGCCACAATATAGGGCGAACACATAGGTTCGCCCCTTCAATATGTAGAGGTTGACCTATGTGTCAACCCAGTTTTGAGAAAACCCCGGTCAGGGGAGGGTTGATATTATTTTATGAATCATACCACAAGAATATACAATATAATCGTTCAATAACAGAATACAAAGCCGATTGATACACCTCATCCAACAATCATTCACAAAATTTAATTATTGAAAGCCGTTTACCGATAAAATATTTTCATTATTCTTTTATTAGAAATACAATCATATATTTGGCAAATTTTTCTTAAGAATTTAAGTAAGGACCAATATTTGCTATTAATATATAAAAAAACTGAAAAATTTGCGTCAAATTGGCTCAAAGAGGGGTAGGTATATGGCCACAATGGCAGAAAAAAGAGATTATTATGATATTTTAGGGGTTTCAAAAAGTGCCAGTCTGGATGAAATCAAAAAAGCCTATCGAAAACTGGCATTGAAATATCACCCTGACCGAAATCCTGGAGACAAAAAAGCAGAAGATAAGTTTAAAGAAGCGACGGAAGCCTATGAAGTTCTGAGTGACGATAATAAACGGCGCAATTATGACCAGTTTGGTCATGCCGGTGTCGGCGCCGGGGCTGGTGATTTTGGCGCTGGTGGATTTGGAGGCGCTGCATTTCGCGATTTTCAGGATATTTTTGGCGATTTTGGCGATATATTCGGTGAGATATTCGGTGGTGGGCGCGCACGTACCCGCTCACATAGCCGGGTAAGACGGGGTGAGGATCTTCGTTATGATCTCGAAATCACTTTGCAAGAGGCCTATCGAGGCACCGACAAGCAAATCGAAGTGCCCAAACAATCCGCCTGTGATGCATGCAGTGGCAGTGGTTGCACACCAGGCAGCCAGCCGCAAACCTGTCCACAATGCCAGGGGACAGGCCAAACTCACATGACCCATGGCTTTTTCAGTATTTCACGAACTTGTAACCGTTGTGCGGGGATGGGAACCATCGTCACCAATCCATGCGTCAAATGCCATGGCAGTGGCCGGGTAATGAAACGCAACAAAGTCCGCGTGAAAGTCCCTGCCGGCGCTATGACCGGTTTGAAACTGAAAGTTCCTGGAGAAGGGGAAGCTGGTTTTAACAGTGGCCCAGCAGGTGATTTATACATTGTATTATTTGTGGCTGCTCATCCAATCTTCGAGCGTGAAGGTGAAGATGTTATCTGCGAAGTTCCTATCTCCATGACCCAAGCGGCGTTGGGTACAGAATTGCGCGTTCCAACCTTGGATGGAACCGTTAAAATGAAAGTGCCTACTGGTACCCAAACCGGCAAAATATTCAGACTGTCCGGAAAAGGGATGCCCAGTCTGCGTGGTTATGGCCAGGGCGATCAGCTGGTTCGGGTAGTGGTTGAAACCCCCAAACGCCTTACGCCACGGCAACGTGAATTGCTGGAAGAATTTGCATCCATCAGCGGGGAAGAAACCAATCCCCAATCCCGTTCGTTTTTCGATAAGGTTAAGCAGGTCTTTGGGGGATAATTTATCCCCAATGAACTTAAGAAACATGAGGTAGACGAACATGAAAAGTGCATACGAACTTGCCATGGAACGCTTGGAGAAGGACTCACCTTCACAATCCCTTACAAACGAACAAAAAGCCGCATTGGCTGAGCTAAACGAAATCTATTCAGCTAAAATTGAGGAAAAACGAATTCTGGCTGAAAAAGAGATGAATGAGGCGATGGGGAACTACGACGCCATCAACAAAATCCAGGAGCGCATGCACACCGAAATCAGCCGCCTGGAAGCCGAACGGGATGAAAAAAAAGAAGCGGTCCGGCAGCAAAAAAAACCGTAATATTCACAATTTTAAAACCATAGTAGTCATAGGGTGAGCTCAAAGCGAAGCATAGCCCACCAGTCATACGCAGTCTATGCAAATATCCAAACGATGATGCTTTTCTAGAAACTGCCTTGGTTGGAAAAGCCAGTTATCTGGTTACAAAAAATATTAAGCATTTTCCATTTAAGCAGTATCGAGATGTTCATATCTTGCGTGTATCAAATTATCCCAATAAGAGTAAATCAAATAAAGACAAACATGGCATCGATTTCGAAGCATCAAAAGCGTTATGGCTCGATTTAAACAGGCTTGAAGTTCAAGCCAAAAGCGATGATGAACCCAGGTTTGCCTTAATCGCCATGTTGAATAAAAAACTTTGGACCGCTTATTACACCATCCGGGGCAATCGAATCCGAATCATCTCGGTACGAAGATCAAGAAAGGGTGAAATGGATTTATATCATGAAGGCGAAAGATTTGGATAAATTGTTTGATAATGGGGAAGATATCACGGATTACTTGGATCTTTCCACCCAAATAAGACCGGGGCTTAAACAAAAACGAGTCAATGTTGATTTTCCTGGCTGGATGATTGAAACCCTCGATCGTGAAGCCCGTAAAGTAGGCGTAAGCAGGCAATCCATCATTAAAGTATGGATTGCGGAAAGGATTAAAGAAGAAATGGGCAGCAAAAGTTAACGAAACGCTACCAGGGTGCTAAGGGTAAAAAGTCATTGTTGACCGGATTGCTGAAAAAGACAACCGGAGCCGCCTTATTGATGAAGCGGTGCGTTTTTTTATATCGAGAAAAAAGGAAACGAAAACCTTCGAGATTTATTAAAGAGGGCGCAATGACCAGAGCGCGGCCAAGTTTGGAACTAGCACAAGAGTGGTTTCACTTAGAAGAAGAAGTATGCGAAAAAAATCAACGGTAACCTTTCCTAAAACATGGTGAGGTATACCTTATCAATTTTTACCCCCTCAAATATCTACACTTACAAACGCCTATCCACCCAAAAAACATTCAAAATTCCCAAAAAACATTCCTTTAATCACCCCAAAAAGTCGGGTTTCTCTCTATAGGTAGGA
>CAZFER010000019.1:0-83834 GCA_964517495.1 uncultured bacterium
CTCCCGCCGAGCCGTTATACGTGGAAACGGCTCGGCGGGAGCCTCGCCCTCCCCTATCCTGTTCATCCTTAACATCCTGGGTATCCTGATTCTGACAAAATGGTATGTAGCTTTTCGGTGTGCGAGGTGAAGTTATGTTTGTTGGGATGATGTAGGTTGTAGGGGCAGGTTTGAAACCTGCCCCTACATGATTTAATTAAAGGGACCAGACGTGCGGGCAGAATGCACGCCCTCCCTTTTGGATTATCTTGATTCGGTGTTGTAGTTGTGATAATGAGTGTGGTAGTGTTTTTGGACATTACCGTCTTCTTGCGGCTGGGATTGGGTTTGGTTCGATGATTGATAACTTTGGGTGTTATGACGTGAACCTTGGGCCGTTCCCTGGTTGTAACCTTGCCGGTAAGACTGGTTTTTCTGTTGATCAATGTGATCATTTAACAGTGCACCACCTAACGCCCCCACACCAGCACCGAGTAACGTCGATTCAGTGTCCCGTCCTATCAACTGACCGGTAATTCCACCTAAAGCGGCGCCACCCATAGCTCCTCGCTGTGCCGCTGTGGTTTGGCATCCACTCAAAGTGAGAATCAAACCAAACATAATCACCAAACCCGAAAACAACGATGTATTTATTCTCATGATTAACTCAACTCCTTTTCGTTATATGGAAAAATATATTTTATTTTCTATTACTATTATATCGTTTTTTTGGCGATTGTGACTAAAAATTATAACGATATTTTCAAAGTTTTAGAAGGTGGTGGGGTGGCGTTGCAGCCAGTGAAGAAAATCATGAGAAACCTGGCGGCATTGGACAGCTAAAATCACCTTATGCAAGTAATCCCGGCTAGGGAGCAAGCCATGGGAAGTCACATCCGGCCAGGCTGCATAGGTAATCGCGGTTATTTTTGATCCATTTTCGAGTTTTACTCTAACTTCCTTGCGATAGTATTTTAATTCCGGTACTCCCAAATCGTTGTCAATTTTCGGCAGATCATTCAAATCGGCAATATGGTAGAGCACGCCTTCGACCTGGCTTCCCACCTTGGGTTCGATATTGGCCAATCCCCGTTTTTCATGGATAAAAAATTCATCATCCAGAACGTTGAATTTCAGGGCATAGTGGGGTAAAACACATAATTGATGGTCCAAAACAGGAATGTTAAGCCGTTCCAGTTCATGGATATCCATGTGAACACCATAGGCAAAATAATAGAAACTTTCCATGTGTTTTCTCCCACTGGTTGTTCAAAGAGACAGAAATATCCCTTTAACATCAAATGATGTTTACGGCTCCGCGAGAGCGTCGCCCTCCCTATTAAGGTTCCGGCTCCGCGGGAGCGTCGCCCTCCCGGGATAACATCTTATGAGTTAAATAATTTGTGTAAGTGGTCAGCCGTTTGAAGCACCATTCCCCTCCAAAGACTGGAGGGGTTAGGGGAGGGTTGATAAAAAACAGTGAGCAAATACTTCCCCCCCTCCTAACCTCCCCCATTTCATTGGGGAGGAATAGAGAGACCGATTATAATCTTTTACTACAATTCTACTTTATATGGCTGACACTTACTAATTTATACATTCCTTGCAGGTCATGGTTTATGGATTAGCGGTAACTGTTTTCATCTGAATATGTGCGTATAATTCCCTCTTCCATCTGTTCTTTCGCTGATGGCTGCCGCATGCTGGATTGGCCATTGGTGCTTCTTGACTTGATAATGCCTTTGGATGCATTGCCATTCTGGCGGGCTTTTTCCAAGGCTTCTTCAATAGCTTGTTTTTCATATTTGGCTTCATTACTCCAATCGAGTAATTTCTCATCAACGGCGGTATCAACAAAGCCCGTGGCTCCCCGCTGCTGAAGTTCCTGGATATGCTGAATGTTGTCCAGCATGGCAAAGGAATAGGGATCATCAATATCGACAATTTTTGGGGTTATAAATATGAGTAATTTCTGTTTGCTATTTGACGTATTCTTGCTTTTAAATAAATTTCCAAGGAGAGGAATGCTACTGAGGACAGGCACTCCGGAATGCGAATCGTTCCTGCTGCGGTTAATAATCCCGCCTAAAACCACTGTTCTGCCGCTTTTTACGGTAACTTGGGTATTGATAAACGAACCGTCAACCGCCAAACCATCACCGAGGTTGGATAGTTGAACCCGGCGGCTGCGGGTATCTTCCATGTCGACAAACATTTCCACATAGCCGGATTCGGATGCGTACACTTCCAGATTGAGGGTTGTACCAACTTCGCGGAACTGTTGGGTAAAATAATCACCGCTTGTGTTGAAGTTAAAACTCTGCTGCCGGACAGCAAACGGTTCCTGAGAACCGAGAATGAATGAACCGATCCCTCCATCCTGAATCAGTAATCGCGGGCTGGCAATAACTTCGGCCTGTTTTTTCTCGACCATGGCATCGATCTGAAAACGGTAACTACCCTGGCGAACATCGAGGAGGGTCATTCCACCACTGCCCGTTGTAAGAAAGGGGTTGAATGAAAAGAAGGAAGTCGCACCACTGGTATTGGGTGCGGAGGGATTGCCTTCTGCCCCGATATCGGAGCCAAAGGCGGCGGATGTTCCTAATGTGAAGGATTTATCGTTATTGACCTGGACAATATCGGCTTCGATATAAACCTCTTGAGGCGGGATATCGATCTGGTTAATCAATCTTACCGCCTGATCAATGATGGAAGGTATATCCTGGATAATAACGCGGGATGTGCGGGGATCAAAATCGACATAGCCGGTTTCTGTCAACAAGCCTTCAATGAGGGGTAGGACATCCTCAGGCAAGGCAAAGGCCAGTGGGATAACCCGTATACTAACTTCGACATCGAGTTGTTCAATGATGGCTTGTGCCCGATCAAGACGGGCGGGCGTATCGGTAATGATAATTTGGTTGTTTCGGTAATCGACGAACAATTCCCCTTCGACGGTGTTGATAACGCCGATTAGTTGATCGGCGATTTCCTGCGCATTGGCGTATTTAATGGTAAAGACCCGTGTTTCAGTTTCAACATCCAATTGATTAATCAATTGCTGCATGGCTTCAATGGCTTCGGGTGTATCGGTCACAATAATTTGTTGGGTATCAGGGTCGACGATAATCTGACCTTCAGGACTGCGCATCCCTTCCAAGGCTGCTTGAATTTCCATGGCATCCTTATAGATGATATTGAAAACTTTGCGTACGTGTTCGATGGGTTGCTGTTTGAGTTGGGCGATATTCTCCTGTTTACCAATTCGAATGACTCCGTTATCCAAAACAGCATAATCCAAGCCATTGGCGGGTAAAACGGTTTCGAGAAATTCACGGACGGTGGGTGATTCCAAATTCAATGTCACTTTTGCATTGGCGTCTGGATCCAAAACAATTTGTAAACCAGTTTGAGCACCCACAAATTGAAGGAGATCCTCCAAATTGTTGTTACGGGCCACCACGGGGCCTATCCGTTTATCCAGGTTGACGTCACCTTGCCCTCCTCCTGCCGCACTGCCTTGCTTTGGCGCCGCGGGTCCCCCAGGGTTTGAAGTGGCTTTTTGGGGAGTAGGTAGATTTCTCTGCTGGGTCCAACCCATGCTGCATGCCACTAAAATGACGATTGCTGCCATGAAGAATTTGTTCTGCATTATCGATTTCACCTATCTAGTATTTTTCATAAATTACTTTAACTATTGTGCGACTACATCGATCGTACCTACTACACCTGAATCGACGTGCCTGACTTTTACTTTTGGGTTGCTGAAGTCAGAAGCATCTATATCCTGGATGATAAAATTTCCGTTAACAGGATCTTCACACACTTCACCAATTCGTTTGGTGTGATTCTGATTTTTGGGATCCAACAGCATAACCATATTATTGGTGGCGAATTTAATTTTCCAGTTGATAGCCGGCATTTTGGGGGTTGGTGTCGGCTGCGGGCGAGGCGTGGGGCTGGGCCGTTCCTGGGGGGTGGCCAAGGCCAGGAATGCTTTGGTTTGATTGTAGAAAGCCAATGTTGCACGCCGATTGGCCTGTAATTCATCGTTGATGCGTTGAAGCACTTCACTTTCATTGACTTCCCTTCCACGAAATTCAGCGAGGGGATCTTGATTGCGTTCATGGAGATACTGGCGTACTTGCAACGCCAGTAATACAGCGGAACCGATTAATATAACAGATAAAAGGAAATAGGTAAAAATGATCTTATTTTGGTTCATGATCAGCTCCTGCGTTTATTATCGGGATTTTCACCGGGCCGGTATTCAATCAGACGTGAAATTTCCAAATCAACGGTTAGCATACCGCCGGTGGCGATGGGATTGATACCCGAGCGCCGTAATTGGCCGATGGGCCGCCCGAAATCCTGGACTTGATTATCGATGCGGCACATTTCCACTTCCATCACTTCGGATTTCTGTTCAATGAGGTAAAGAAGTTCACCCAGTTGTTTGGGGGTACATTCCACATCATCGATGTTATAGGAGATGATTTTGAAATCCTCTTCTTTTTTATGCTGTTGGTTGGGTTGAATTCGCTGCACCTGTAATCCAACCTGCTCGAAGATACCGGTCAGGTCCTTGCGGATTTTGAGTTCCTGAACGGTATCTTCCCCTTCAACGATTAATTCATTTTGCATTTCATCATACCGTTTGTTAATTTCAATTTTCTGTTCCTGTACTGTCAGAAGAGTGTCGATTTGGGACATCATGGAATCGAGATCTCCAGTCAGTGTTTCCCAAATGCCACCTAATTTTTGATAGAGGAAACTTCCGCCAGAAATAAGGCCGAGAGAAATCGCTACGGTAAATAACATTTTTTCGTTTTTTGACTTAAACATCGTTTATTTCCTGTATCTATGGATCGTCATTTAAATGGTACCAAAAATCCTTTGAGATTGTGCGTTCGTTTTTCAACCCACCCCCTAACCTCTCGCAGTCTTGGGAGGGGAATGGGTTGGATATTAACGTGTTGTTCTATCCTCTATGCCATCATCAAGGCGGCACGAGATGCTGAATTCCAGGACGGAGAAGTTTCTGACTGCCCCAAGGTCCAGGGTTTTTGTGTTGGTGCTATGGTGCATTCGATCGATATAATCCTTATTAGCCAACTCGGTCAAGAATCCCTCGATCGCGTCTTCATTCAACACTTGTCCGGAAATTTCGAGCCGGTCACGTTTATGAAACGTGATATTTCGGACATAGGCGCGATGTTCCGTGAGCATTTCGAGCACATCTTTGATGACAATTACGGCGGATTGTTTTTTGTCGAGATAGTTTTCCACGCTGCTTATCTTTTTACGTTTGGTTTCCAATTGATTGGTATCTTTTGCCAGGGTCTTGTAATACTCGTTGACCGCGGTTGATTTAAGATAGGTATCATACCATTTCACCCAACCCGCCGCTCCAAGAAGAATAACGATCATAAAAAGCAGCATGGCGATATTTTTTCGGAAATTGGTTCTCTGTTTATAGATCCGGTCATTAATCACATCTTCCGGCAGTAAGTTCAGTTTGTTTCCCACTGGTTGTAAACCACGGAGCGCAAGGCCAACGGGGGTGGATAATTCCGTTCCGCGATAGTCGTCACTGCTGGGTAGTTCGCCGTTCATGGCGGATTCGATGGTTGTTTTGGTTTTGATTTTGACATTCAGGCCACGCGGCGGTCCGGCGGGAAAATAGCCCGCTCCACCAAACAGGATCATTCGATCAATGCGTTTATCGTTATGTTCACTGCCGAACGCGCTGACCGAGCGAAGCAGTTCCATGCTCAAGCGATCCACCCATTCGGAGAAATGCTCACGCTCCGCAGGGTGAAGAGCGCCGGCGGCGGTTATGCGGCCTTGCAAGTCACGCCATGATTTGGCGCCGGAAAATCCTTCCAACAAGCGGGATTCAGTCACCGGTAAACTGCGGCTAAATAAGAGAGTTCCATTTTGTAAAATACCCAGTTTGACGGATGAGCGTCCAAAATCAAGCAGGGCGACGGTCTCTTCGGGTGAGAGTGAACGCTCGTAGGCGGCGCAAGCGCCCAGGATATCCAAGTCGATGACGTCGATTTTCACATTAAGGTCAAGGCACATTTCGGCGTAGGGATTGATTTCACGGCGGGGAACACAAACCAGCATGAGTTTGGATTCGTGTTCTCCGACTTTTTCTATCACCTGGAAGGAGATTTCGAGTTCATCCGGCGGGAAGGGCACATGCCGTTCGACATCAAACATCAGCATTTCCCTGAGTTCTTCCCGATTGCCGGAAGGCAGGGTCAGATAGCGAACGGTGGCCAGGTTACGAGGGCAACCGAGCACAATCTGGCCTTCAAGCCGGCCATGTTTTTTAACTGCTTCCTTTAGCGCCTCACGTTGGCGATTTAATTTTTCTTCCGGATATTCGTGGCCTTCCGGTTCAGCGAGAGGGATGATTGTCACTTTTCGAATATCCACGGTTCCCGCATCATCTCCGACAAGGGAAACGATTTTAACGGAAAACGAACCGATATCGATAGCGGTCGCCGAACGCCTGCCACGCCCCATTTTTTTCGCTTTGCCGGCACGGGTGGTACGCGTGCTCTTCGCCGATGTGGAAGTCGACGTTGCGGTTGATGCTGTGCTTCTTCTACGTCTTGCCCTGGCCATATATACCTCTAAAGCATTAAATACAACTTATAATGTTTTCTGAATTTGTTTTTTTGCGTCATACAAGGGTTCGAATAAACGTACATGTATCTTTGATTGCTGCAAATCTTCCAGGTTAAGGGTGTCAATTCCAAATTCGGGTACGCTATCCCACGGTAAGTATTGAGTCTTAACAACCGCCCGATAGCCTTTTTGAACACCTTCATATTCTGCCATGCAAGTAATAACAAAAACACTGGATCTTATACTGACAATGCCGATGCCTTGAAGCTGTTTCCATAACTCATCGGTGAAACCATCGGCTTCGGTGTAATGAGCGTCATCCAAATCTGAATTATCGGTTGTTTTCATCACCTCGTCGTCATCAGTATAGGGTACCCCGTCTCGTCCGTTACGAAAATCTACCCATTCATGGGCTACGCTTTCGGCATCTTCTCCCATGAAATTAAACAAAACGGCTTCCAATACTTCTGATTTAACGGTATTCATGTTGATGGTATTGGTGTAAACGGTGACATAGTTTATTAATCCGAGGTATTCACCTTTGCGAAGCCGCCGCCGCCCAAAACGGCCGCGAGGTTTAACGGCTTCTGGATCGACGGTGCCAAAAACGATATCCGGTGTCATACCAGGGATCAGGAGTAATTCATCCACGGTGTCCAAGGGGCCATTTTTTATGATTATTTCGGGGATTTGCACTTCACCGCGGCGTGCGCGTGAACGCCGCTCCGGGTTGTAGAACGAATTCTCATCGCTGCCATCACGGCCCAAACTGGTTTGGCCGGTATCGGTAATCATGGTATCCGGATCACGCCAATCGATAATGGCCGCCGCCAGTTGCATGGCACGCTCTTCTTCAACACCGGTTAATTCAAGAAGATGACGAATCATTTCGATATTGGTTTTCATATTATTAATGGGGAACTTGGCTGATTCATCCTCGACGGTCACAAAATAATAGCCTTTTTTATCCCCGGATTGATAGAAGGGGTAATCGACATAGAGATCCTCATTATCGACGATTCCTTCGGCCCATGGTTCGTTCCCTCCGTCGTAGTTGAATACGTCATCATCGTCAAAACGATACAAGGTGGGAGCGACATCTTCGCCGTGATCTTTAATGTTATCCTCCCGCAAGAGAATCATGGCCTGCCGCATTCCCGCTTTGGCTATTTCTTCGACAATGGAGACATCACGTTGAAAGCCGACCATTTTAATCTCAAGATAAACCTGCTTGACATAGGTGAGTGAAATGACGGAGAGGACGACGATGATCCAGAGCGTCATAATGAGTACGATTCCCGATTCATTGCTTCTATGTTTCATGGTTTATCGTCCTTCCTTATCGTGTACCTGCCGGAGCGGGTGCGGCACTGGGGGTTTCACGTTGAGCCTTTTGATTTTGCTGTCCCTGCTGAGGGGGTTGCACCCTCGGTGGTGGTGTAAAAAGCCCATTATCCCGCATATATCCAGCGGGAACATCAACGGCGGTATTAAGCATATCGCTGTTTTCCAACTCGAGCGAAATTTGTACAATGGAGGGCAAACCTTTTTCACGCATTAACATATCTCGTTGTGGATTAAAATTGGGGCTATCCGGTGTAACCCGATAGTCCGTAATGATTTCCTGGGAATTCCAATTGGAACTCCAATTTTCGCCATTGGTATAACGAAACTCGATCGATTTGATGCCTTCAGCAATTAAATATTGGTGGTTAATTGAGCCATAGTTTCCAATAAACGCTGGTAAAGGAATTTCATCGGGATTATTGATTTCACGAAAGCGAACGGGTTGGCCACGGTCTGATATAACCTGGCCACCCAAATTGACATCGAACACAGTTCTGAAAAGCCAGGTTGCCTGTTTAACCTGAAGTAATGAACGCATGATTTCCAATACCAGGTTGCTGTTTTCTGTTACATATATACGGCACTCCTGCAGATCGAAGGGAGGCTGCATTCCCATTTGATAGACTTTGCGCACAAACAGTACGGAGGATTTATCACCGATAAAACGAATCGCGCCTGGATCTACCTCTTGTACAAAATTGCCATTTGCCATTGCCATGGTTTCCATGAACTGTTCGTAGGACATTTCGGCTTTAAAATTATCTTGAGGCCGCCAAAATGCATCGGCGGAAAGAGCAAATCGCAATTCTTCGGAGACTTCACGAAGCGCGATTCGTCCGGATTGATATTGTTCCATGTTTTGCTGGCCGCGCTCGAATGCTTCAATACTAACCTGCAAAGCAGTAAAAACACTGCCAATGACCAGCGAAAGAATAGTCATCCCCAATAGCAATTCGATTAAGGTGAATGCGTTATTATGACGGATATTCATCGTCCACGCCTCCCTCCTCGACGCCTACTGTTGCGCAGAGTATCAGACTGGCGTTGGGTTGGCTTGATTCCCATCACCAGGTCTTCGTTGAATCGAGCCCGGGGGACCATGGTTTTTAACATAAACCGGTCAGACCGGTCGCGATTTCGCCGGGAAATGCGCCGATAGGGGTTTTCATCCCCCCATATCGTCCAGACGGTTATAACATATGCATCGTGAACACGGTCAATTTCGACATTGGCGATCCAACTGAATTTCGAAGCCTCGGGTTGCTGGTACTGGCCTCTTAATTCCCCCAAGAGTGGATCCGCCCTATTTGTATATTGCAATTCAAGATCGTGGAGTTTGGCTTGGGTTAGATATATGGCTTTAGTGGTATCTTTGATCATTTTCGAGGCTTCGATGGAGTTCGTCAGGGAACGCATCAAGTAGGTTCCTGCGATAGCCAAAATGGTCATCGCCATCAGCACTTCCAACATCACAAAACCATTCAGCCGTGATGAGGAGGATGCCCTAAGCGTTTGGCCTATACGTTTTTGATTAATATATTTGGCCTTCTTCATCATAATCGCCTCGATAAAACCTTGATCCTTCCTCTTCCGTAGTCCCTTCCATACTTCTAATAAGTCCGGTCGAAGGGACAACTTTTAAAAACACACGTTTTTCATCGGCTTGTTTTTTTGCCAGGCGAAGAATGGTAAAATACGCTGCATCGGCAGAGCCGTCCGGGTAAAAATAGAACTCGCCTTCACCCCGGCGTATTTCATCATCTTCAGCCACCTTATAAACAAATTCAAAAATGAATCCATCCGGCAAAGAGCCTCTAATTTCTTTAACTTCATTGACTCGATCTCTTGAGCGGGAGGTTGATCGAGTGTTGCGCCGCCGGCTGCGGCTGCGCCGGCGGGATTGGTAATGTCTTCGCTCTTCCGGTTCTTCAACGGGAACCCAAAATGAATTTTTATCTAGATCAACCACCACACGAATGGGGATGCGTTCCATCACTGAGCGCTGCTGGGCATAGCGCAGGGCACCGAGAAATTCACTGGCGGCCTGTTTGAGTTCCGAGCGTTCGTAAAACTCACGAAACGCAGGGAGGCCAACCAGGGTTAGAATGGCCAGTAACAACACAACCAGTGTAATTTCAATCAGTGTAAAACCGGCCCTGGATTTCTTATTCAGGCACATAATTCACCCATCACCACCAATTCAGCGTGGTTCGCAATGGTAATTGACCGACGTTTGAGCGCTAAAGGATTATTGAATCGAAAATTGGGATTTATTCATCGTCATCCCAGTTTCCGATATCATCCTCGGTTCCTTCCTGGCCATCGGGGCCGACGGAGAAGAGATCATATTCAATCCCCCGTGAACCGGGATAAACGTAGCGGTATTCATTACCCCAGGGATCGGTGAAGCTTTTTCGCTGAAGGAAGGGTTTTTTCCATCCTTCCACACCTGGATCTTCAACCAAGGCACTAAGGCCTTGTTCGGTTGATGGATAACCGCCGATGGTCAAGTCATACATGCTCAGCGCGGTGCCAAGGGATGCAATATCGTTCTTGGCCCGGGTTTTCTTGGCCTCATCCGCCCGTCCACTGAAGTTGACGAGAACCGCACCGGCCAGAATTCCAATGATGGTCACCACCAAAAGCAATTCGACTAGAGTAAATGCAGCCTGGTGTTTTCTTGATCGCATGGTATGCCTCCTTAAGATTGAGTTTTTCTTTTTTATTGATGCTACCATAATAGTTCTATTGACCTCTTTTAGTCAGAGTTACGTTGATTCTATCAATCGCTCAATATTTGTTTTTTCTTTAATGCATGCTTTGGCTGATGGTGAAAATCGGCATAATCATGGCGAAGACGATGAATCCAACGATGACGGCCATCACCACAATCATGACGGGTTCGATAATTGACGTCAGGGTTTTAATCACCCGTTCAGTTTCGGTTTCAAAGGTATCCGCCACCCGCTGCAAGGTGGTTTCCAAATTACCGGTTTCTTCACCCACTGCCACCATATTGACAGCAACCGGTGGGAAAAGGTCACTTTCCTCCATCCGGGTTGATAATTTCTCTCCTTCTTTGATATTCTCTGCAAATTTTTCGATATCGATCTTCAAAATTTTATTGGATATAACCTGTTCTGTAATCGCCAGGGCTTTAAGAATGGTAACGCCATTGGCTAATAATGTACCAAGCGTACGGGCGAATTTGGCGATTTCCCGCTTTCGAATCAGATCCCCTACAAGTGGTAAAGCGAGTTTAATTTTATCAAATTGCAACTTGCCCGCATCGGTTTCAATATATTTCTTGAACATAAATCCACCAACAACAATACCCACAATAAAGGTCCACCAATAATTGGTAACAAAGTTGTTCAGAGCGATCAGCAGTTCAGTGGAAATGGGAAGATCGACATCTGAATCATTAAACATGACCATAAACTTGGGAACCACAATGGTGAACAAAACAATCAGCACAAAGAAGCAAACCAAAACCATGAAAGCGGGGTAAGTAAGTGCGGAAATCACTTTGCTTCTGGTTTCCTGCTCTGATTCCAAAAAGGTGGCCAGCCGTTCCATCACCTCATCCAGCATTCCTCCCAATTCACCTGCGCGAACCATGCTGCAATAGAGACTATTAAAGATACGGGGATGTTTTTTGAGCGAATCGGCCAAGGCGGTTCCGCCAGATACGTCGCTGTTTACACTTTTTATAATGTCCGTCATTTTGGGATTGGATGTTTGTTGTGTGATAACATCCAGACAGCGAACCAAGGGCAGGCCTGCACGCAGCAAATCACTAATCTGACGGCTGAAAGTGGTTATATCGCGGCTGGAAATTCGCCTTAATGAATTAAATGAGACTTCTGAATTTAGGCCTTTGCCGCCCCCCATTGCTTTTACTGAAATGGGGAAAACCTGCATTTTTTGCAGTTTGCCGATGACCAACTTTTGATTATCGGCTTCAAGGACGCCTTCAATGACTTCCCCGGATAATTTTTTGGCTTTGTATTTGTACCGCATCGCTGATTCCTGAATTCCTTGAATCTTTATTTCACTTAATTTTTATTACCATTCCTGAGTCACACGGATTAGTTCCTCAATGGTGGATTCACCACTAAATACTTTTTCCAATGCGCTTTGGCGCAATGTTTTCATGCCGGTTTTCAACGCTTCATTTTTAACCCGGCTGGCAGCAACCCTTTGGACCGTCAATTCACGAAGTTCCTCTGTCATCTGCATGATTTCATATATCGCGGTTCGGCCACGGTAACCCAGGAATTTGCAATTTTCACAACCTCGTCCATGATAATATTTTTGGTTGGCATGTTCGGATTCGGTTAAACCCAGGCCGCGCAGAATATCATGTTCCGGTTCGTATTCCTCCACGCAATCAGGGCATATGCGGCGCATAAGGCGCTGAGCAACCACCCCGATCACGGATGAAGAAACCAAATACGGTTCAACGCCCATATCAATCAAACGAGTAATCGCGCCAGGAGCATCGTTGGTGTGAAGCGTCGTAAAAACCAAGTGTCCTGTTAGCGCAGACTGAATGGCAATTTCAGCGGTTTCAGGGTCACGGGTTTCACCCACAAGAATAATGTCGGGGTCTTGACGCAAAAACGAACGAAGCACATTGGCGAATTTCAAACCAATTTTGGGATTAACCTGAACCTGAATGATACCGTGCAAATGGTATTCGATTGGCTCTTCGATCGTCAGGATTTTGACATCCATTTTGTTAAGCCGCGAAAGAGTGGCGTATAGTGTTGTGGTTTTACCACTACCCGTCGGTCCGGTAACAAGAATTATGCCGTGAGGAACCGTGATCAGTTCATTAAATTTCTTAAGTGAATATTCATCAAAACCGAGTTGTTTCAAATCAAAGATGGTGCTGTCACGGTTTAAGATACGAATAACAATACTTTCGCCATAGGGTGTGGGAATGGTGGAGACACGAAGGTCAAATTCCACATTGCCACTTTTGATATTGATACGTCCGTCCTGAGGCAGGCGTTTTTCGGCGATATTCATATCCGCCATAATTTTGATACGTGAAATAACGGCGGCCTGATAACGGCGGATGGATGGTGGAATAGCCGCTTCGTACAGCAACCCGTCAATACGATAGCGAATACGCAGTTCATCTTCAAATGGCTCGAAGTGAATATCCGTTGCCCGGTCCAGCACGGCTTCGGTCATGATCTGGTTAACAAATCGGATGATGGAGGCATCTTCGCTGAGTTCTTCGATGTTTGATTTTTCGAGCAATTCCTCTTCTTCTTCGCCATCCTCCTCCATCATGCCTTCTACGGTATCCGCACCGATTCCATAATAGGTTTTGATAGCATCCTTGATATCATCACTGGGGGCGAGAAGGGGTTCAACATCGCACTTTAATAGAAGCCGAAGGTCATCCAAAGCGTGAAAATTAAGAGGATCCGCAATGGCGATACGCAAGGTATCTCCCCGCCGTTCAATCGGTAAAATGTTATATCGATGGACAAAACGGACAGGGATTTGATTCAATATCTCCGGAGGCAACTTTATATTGCTGATATCTATTGTTTCAACGCCGAGATGGGCTGAAAGGGATTCCAATATTCGATTCTCTTCAACGATCCCGTTTTCGACCAGGACCGTGTCAAAATTCTTCCCTGATTTTTCTTGGATGACTGCCGCACGATTTACCGACTCTGCATCGATCACTTTCAGAGAGCGAAGGAGTTCACCATACCGCCGTCCTATCAACCCTGGATTATGCTTCATAAAAAATCCTCTAACTTAAATTTTCACTTAATTATAAGCAATTCTTCTGCCAAATTTTTCTCTATATCTAAAAATCCAATCTATCTTATTGTAATCACTTGGCTTACACCAATTCAACCTGATAATGATTTTTCTGATACATTCCTATGTTTTATTGGATTTTCAAGATTGAATTGTGAAATTACAGATCACACAACCTTTCAATTTGCCTGGAATACTCAAACGCCTTGATTTTAAATCCCCAATAAAGTTATATTTAACTTGCAACTTTAACCGTCTTCCTCCACGCGAAGCGAAGGCAGCCTGGGAAATTCATCATGTGCGATTGGAGGTACTATTTCTGTGTCTACTCTCAAACTTATCGTCGTTATTATCTATGTACTGGCCATGTTGCTGGTGGGTTATTCATGCCGGCATAAAACCAAGACCGTCAGTGACTTCTTCCTTGGTGGCCGAACACTTGGCCCCTGGCTTTCAGCATTTGCTTATGGAGCGACTTATTTTTCAGCCGTGTTATTTATCGGGTATGCGGGAAAATTGGGATGGGGATTTGGCCTTCACTCCCTTTGGATTGTATTGGGCAATGCCATTATCGGTGTTTATCTGGCGTGGAAAGTACTCGGATATCGAACACGTACCATGACAGCCAGGATGGATGCCATGACCATGCCGGAATTTTTGGCGGTGCGATATGATTGCCAATCCCTGAAGGCACTTGCAGCCATTATTGTGTTTGTTTTCATGGTTCCCTACTCCGCTTCAGTGTATATGGGCTTGAGTTATTTGTTTGAAGTCAATCTAAACATGCCTTATCATTATGCTTTAGCCTTTATGGCTATCCTCACCGCTGTTTATCTGATCATGGGAGGTTACATGGCACTGGCTATAACGGACCTGATTCAAGGCATCGTTGTGTTGTTTGGAGTGATTGTGATGGTGTTCTTTCTGGTCAGCCAGGTTGGCGGCCCTGTGGAAGCGACAATGAGTTTGATGAAAGCGGAATATGCCCCCGCCTTGATGACTGAAACCGCTATCCCTGGATGGGTCACCCTTTTATCGCTCGTGATTATCACCAGTTTTGGACCTTGGGGCCTTCCCCAAATGGTGCAGAAGTTTTACTCCATCAAAAGTGAAACCCAGATCAACCGAGCCGCTATTGTATGTACAATTTTTGCCCTGATCATGGCGTTTGGCGCCTATTATACAGGTGCGTTAACTCATCTCTTTTATGATAAACCACCAGGAAAAATCGATGAGTTAATTCCACGGCTACTAACTGATTTCACACCGGATTTTGTTTCGATGGTTATACTGTTGTTGGTGATTTCCGCCTCGATGTCCAGCCTGTCATCATTGGTACTGGTTTCAAGCTCAGCCATTGCCATTGATCTGTATTCCGGTTTCTTTAGTCCGAATGCTTCAAAAAAAACAGTGGTAACTTTATTGCGGATTTTCTGCGCGGTATTTATTCTATCTTCCTTGGTTATCGCATTGATGCAACCAACCATTATTGTCAATTTGATGATTATATCGTGGGGAGCCTTATCGGGCGCGTTTATCGCCCCTTACCTGTATGGTTTGTATTGGAAGCGAACGACAAAATCCGCCGCTGTGATCGGGTTATTATCCGGAGTAGGTACCGCTGTCTTTCTATTTAATTGGTGGGGGAAACCAGGAATTCCGCTGGCGAGTACATTTGCCATTGCGATTCCATTGATTGTCGTGCCCATCGTAAGCATGATTACCCCGGCTTTGAGTGAAGATCATATCAATAAGATTTTTAATGAATCAGAGGGAAAAAGCGTAGTACATTAATCAAAAAAAAACATCTCTCAAAAACCGGGGTACCCCGAAACTAAAGCTATGATGATGAAAACAAATAAACGCAACAAGGAGTTGCAATCCCTTGTTCACCGCTCAAACAAAAAGCAAGAAAGGAATAGATCATGTATCTTTAAAATCACGGTCCAAACACAATAATGTCTCCCTGGCTAACCAAGCCATTGGTGGCATCAAAAATGGGCGAAACCCGCTGATCCTGAACTTCAGAAAGATTGTCCGGCCCCTGGCTGCTTAACAGATATTCAGCATTTGGGGAGGCAGTGGGAACATGTTCGATCGTCCATTCGAGCAAATTGATTGGCCAACCACAGGTTTCATCACGATTCAGATAAAAATATTCTTTCGCCGCAAACGAACTGGTTCGGCTTCCGGAACTGTAGTTAAATGGATCGATGGCGGGAACATTGGAGTATGGGACTGGCTCGAATATCTCACCCGCGCGGAATTGAACATCCCCCATTCTCTCTAATGTGCACGCTGGAGGGTAACCGCTGTGATCCAACCTATACATTTCAATGGCAGTTTTCATGGCACGTAGATCGCCTTCAACACGGGCGATTTTGGCACGCAACTGGGCATTTAAAAAGTTAGGGACAGCAATCGCTGCAAGGATGCCAATAATGGCTACCACAATTAACAATTCAATGAGAGTGAATCCTTGTTTATTCATTTTTTCCTCCCTCAAAATACGGCTATAAAAAGTATATCATCTATGAATAATAAGCTGGAATGCTTTCAAACGGGTATTTGCGCTTTATTTATTATTTGATGATTTTCCATAATTTTGAAACAAATAACACCGTTGTGTTTTACCTGTTTAATCCAATATACCAGAAGGATAGAAACCATGAATGAATCCACACCCAAAAACAATTCCCGCCGCCGTTTTCTGCTCAGTTTGTCCGCTATCGGAGCCAGCAGCCTTCAATCATCCTTTGTTCCTCAAGCCGCTCAGCCCAAAATTCGGATTGGAGTCGTGGGTGGGGGATTTGGCTGTTCCTTCCAGTGGCATGAGCACCCCAATTGTACAGTCGCAGCGGTTAGTGATTTACGTCAGGATCGTCGAGACCGGCTGGTTAATACCTACCAATGCGATACCGTCTATGAATCGCTGGAAAAATTGATTTTGGATGACACCCTGGATGCGGTCGCCGTTTTTACCGGTGCTCCCGACCATGTACGGCACTGCACAGCGGTTATGAATAGTGGGAAACATGTTATTTCCGCGGTGCCTGCAGCCATGAGTTTGGAAGAATGCCAGATATTAATCGATACCAAAGAGAAAACAGGTAAAACCTACATGATGGCAGAAACCAGTTATTACCGGCAGGAAGCGATTACCGCCCGCCAATGGTATAAAGAAGGAAAATTCGGTGACTTATTCTATATCGAAGCGGAATACCATCATGACATGACCCATGATGGGCCACGATTGCGTTATTTCCAGGGCAAACGCACCTGGCGTTATGGCTATCCCCCCATGCACTATCCCACACATTCTCTCGGACTGGTCACAGGGATAACCGGTGAGCGGATGACAAAGGTTATGTGTGTGGGACATGAACCAAAAGATAATAAGATTTATAAAGATAATGCGTATGACAATCCTTTTTGCAATGCGGCCGCTTTTTATCAAACCAACCGTGGCAATGCCGTGCGCCATTCTGAGTTCCGTCATGCCGCCGCAGGGATTACCGAGCGTGCCCAATGGTATGGCAATCAAATGAGTTTTTTTATGCCGACCCCAAATGGCGCCCCAGCAACGGTTTGCCACACGGGTAAGCGGCCAGAACGGTTTGATCAACCCCTTTATTGGAAATCAGACATGTTGCCTGAAACGTTGCGCCATAATAGCGGGCACGGTGGTTCGCATACCTTTCTTACCCATGAATTCATCCGCGCGTTGATTGAAAATCGTGAACCAGCCGTGCACGTGTATGAAGCAATTGCGTATACAGCTCCCGGAATTGTGGCCCATCAGTCCGCACTTAAAGATGGTGAACAACTGGATATTCCTGATTTTTTCAAACCAAAAAAATGAATATTGAACGTCTTTTCCAGCGATTCAAGGATTATAAAAAAACTCTTGCTCAGTTGCAAATTGCGCTGGATCAATCCAAGAATGATCTTGTACACGATGCTGTTATTCAACGTTTCGAGTTTACCTATGAACTCGCCTGGAAAACAGTCAAATTGTATCTAGAGATAAAAGGGGTGGAATAGTGGGGCAG
The DNA here is from genome assembly GCA_964517495.1 of uncultured bacterium. Taxonomy (GTDB): domain Bacteria; phylum Hinthialibacterota; class Hinthialibacteria; order Hinthialibacterales; family Hinthialibacteraceae; genus CAZFER01. Next base: position 17,817 of record CAZFER010000019.1, read on the forward strand.
AATTTAGGATTAATAGCACAAAGGAGGAATGATGACGAACAACTTTCCATTACAAGGCAAGCGATTCCTTATTTTTGTAGGTGATATCTATGAAGACTTGGAATTATGGTACCCCAAATTGCGCTTGCAGGAAGCAGGTGCGCAGGTTACTGTGGCTGGCCCCCAAGCGGATCAAGAATATAAAGGAAAAAACGGGTATCCCTGCCGCTCAGACGCCGCTTTACATGAGATGCATGCCAATCAATTTGATGGCCTAATCGTACCAGGTGGCTTTATGCCGGATAAACTGCGCCGGGATCAGCAGGTCTTGCAGATCGTACGGGATTTCTCCGAGGCCGGAAAACTTGTGGCTGCTATCTGCCATGGTGGTTGGATTCCCATTTCCGCCAATGTGTATCAAGGTGTGCAGGTAACGGGTTCACCAGGAATTAAAGACGACCTTATCAATGCCGGGGCAGTTTGGGAAGATGCTCCCGTGGTGGTCGACCGGCATTTCATCTCCAGCCGTAAGCCTGATGATCTGCCTGATTTTTGCCGAGCAATCATTGATTTCATGAGCCAGTAAGAAGGGTTGAAATTGATTTATTAATAAAATGATTGAGATATCTATTTTCCTATGCTATGTTGGATACAGTTAATCAATTTGGTGAGGAATTTACTATGTCACAAACAACCGATTATTCCCTGCGAAGACGTCAATTTCTAAAGATGAGCGGGGCCAGTGCTTTGGCAATGACCCCCGGGCTTTCATCTTCTTCAAATGAGCAAGCCACGAGAAAGAACACTCCAAACATCATATTAATCGTGGCGGATGACCTGGGCTATAACGAGTTAGGCTGTTATGGCCAGGACAAAATCAAAACACCTAACCTGGATAAAATGGCAGCAGAAGGGATGAAATTCACACAGTTCTATGGCGGACAGGCGGTTTGTGCCCCAAGCCGTTGTGTGTTGATGACCGGAAAGCATACAGGACATGCCTATATTCGAACCAATCGGGAAGTAAAGCCGGAAGGCCAGCTGCCTATTCCCAAAGATTCGTACACCATAGCCAAAATGTTAAAACACAATGGCTATACCACTGCAGCAATTGGAAAATGGGGATTGGGACCTCCAGGCTCAAGTGGCGATCCTAATAAACAGGGATTTGATCTCTTCTTCGGTTATAATTGCCAACGCCATGCGCATAATTATTACCCACGGTTTCTATATCGCAATAACGATCGAATTCCATTGCCCGGCAATGACCGCAGTTTAACGGGAAAATATTATGCGCCGGATATGATGATTGATGAAGCGCTATGGTTCATTCGTCAAAACAAAGACAATCCCTTTTTCCTATTCTACCCCACGCCGGTCCCTCACCTGGCCTTGCAAGTCCCTGAAGATTCCCTGGAACAATACAAAGGGGAATGGCCGGATCCCCCCTATGATGGGAAAAGAGGATATCTTCCTCATGAGCATCCTAAAGCCGCCTATGCGGGGATGATTACCCGCATGGACCGTGACATCGGCAGCATGATGGATCTACTAAAAGAATTGGATTTAGATGATAACACATTGGTGATTTTCTCCAGTGATAACGGCGCCACCTATCTGCCAGGTCCGGGTACGGACTTTTTCAACAGTGTTGGACCATTGCGAGGAATGAAAGGTTCACTCTACGAAGGTGGAATCAGAGTGCCCATGATTGCCCGCTGGCCGGGGAAAATTGAAGCGGGAAGCACAACAAACCATATTTCTGCTTTTTGGGACTTCATGCCCACGTTGGCCGATATTGCCAATACCAAAGAAGGTGAAAACATCGATGGAATAAGCTTCGCTCCCACCCTCTTAAACAAAGGTGATCAGGAAAAACATGCGTATCTCTACTGGGAATTTCCATCCTATGGCGGCCAACAAGCGTTGCGTATGGGAAAATGGAAAGCCGTACGGCAAAACTTGAGGCGCAACAAGGGAGACACCTCGATTCAATTGTACAACCTCGAGGAAGATATCGGTGAACAACATGATGTGGCCGATCAACATCCTGAATTGGTTGAAAAGATGAGACACATCATGGTATCAGCACGTGTACCTTCAGACCAATTCCCGTTTCCTGCTTTGGATAATATAGAAGGATAATCAACATATGGACAGACGCCTATTTTTGAAAACGCTGGCCGCTATGACATCAAGTCTGGCGTTACCATCAAACAGTCATTCTCAAGAAAATCCAACCAATGACCAATGGGGCGACTTATTGCCCTTGCGTCGTTTGGGCAAAACCAACGAATGGGTAACCATGCTGGGATTGGGAGGGGCGCATATGAGCGCCCAATTCGGTGAATCCTCCTCCCAAGAGCTGATCGAACTTGCCATTGAAAGCGGGATTCGCTTTTTTGATACAGCCACGCTTTACAGCAATGGCCTGAGTGAAAAACGTTACGGCAAATACCTGACACCCAAATACCGGGATGATATCTTTTTAATGTCCAAATCACATGGCGGGCAGCACTCCGGCACCACTGCAAACACCGCTCGCCAGCATTTGGAAGATTCACTGCGCAACATGAAAACCGATTACCTTGATCTTTGGACCATGCACCAGATCATGAGTCCAGCCGACGTTCAGACGCGCATCGACAAAGGCATACTTGAGGTGATGCTCGAGGCCAAAGAACAAGGCAAGGTTCGCCACATCGGTTTTTCCGGCCATCGTACACCGGAAGCCCATCGATACCTGTTGGACCATACCGATATCTTCGAAACATGCCAGTTACCCATAAATTGCGCTGATCCCAGTTATGGAAGTTTCATCCGAAATATCGTCCCCACGTTGGTGGATCGGGGAATGGGGATCATCGCCATGAAATCGCTGGCAGCGGGAGGTTTTTTTGGCGGCACTCAGTTTTTCAAACCGGGGAACCGCCCCAAATTATGCCCCGACCGCATCAGCGTGGAAGAAGCCATCCACTTCACCTTATCCATGCCCGTAAGTGTATTGGTAACCGGTGCGGATACGATGGATCAATTACGCGAAAAAGTAGAGTATGTACATTCATACATTGGCATGACCGAACAAAAGCAGGATGAATTAATCACCAAGGTCGCCGATTTAACCCCCAATAAAGGCGTGGAGTTCTATAAAGCCGAACAACTCGCCGTGGATGATTGGAATTTACATATTTTTTAAGAATCAGTTTATTCCGGTAGGCTCAAAATGCGATGTTTGCATTTTGAGCCTACCCTATAAGTTATAAAACTTATTGAGAAACATGTACAAAGGCGTCATAAGCCTCTTTGGTTTTGCCTTCAACCGCACCATTTCGATGAATCCACAAACGGTAGTTCATCGTTACTCCATCATCATCCGGTGAGAGTTGATGGGTTTGCATACCCGGCCAGCAAACGCCAATAAAACCGTAATGGCGCAGCAACCAAATGGATGGATAATCGATATTTTCTTCATCCTGAAAAACAGCAATCCCTGAAAAAGAATCCCGATCGTTAAACCGGGCTGATAAATCCGCCCAGGGAAAAGCGTCGTGCAACACATCACGTTTCTGCAAACCGGTTGAGGTTGTGATCTGGGTATCCTGGCGCTGCCCAAAACGAAGATTAAAACCACCATACCCTTTGTTCGGTTCACCTAGAATGGTAAGCGGCTGCCCCACCGCTTTCCACTGCACCTGCACATCCATTACCCGGCCTGTATCACCGGCGCGGTAGATGACGTAATGGGTAATCTCTTCCATCACTTTTTTCTCACCCACATAACAACCGCTTTGAGTGCCCAACATCGCACACACAGGACCGGTCTCTTTATACAGCCATTTTTCAAAACGATAGGACATTGTGGTCAATGACCAGTTATCATAAATTTTGTCACCAATTCGAATACGTGGCCACCCGCAATAAAGCCCGCGATGATGGTAATGATCCCGTGGGTAATCATCTGTAAGAATCTCTCCATCCAACCCATAAATGGGATGAACAAAACAGCTATGATATCGCTCCTCACTGACATTGGGATTTGGAATCATGCCATGATTGTAAACAAAAACCGGTTTGCCATCTTCATATAATCCCAATCGCTTCTCGTCCTTTTCCTTAAAAGCAAAAGGTGAATCCACCGGTTTTTTATCGGATTCAATCAGCTTCATTTCAAAAGACTGGTTGGTTTTGGCAAGACTCGCAGGAAGAATAAAATGGATCCGCTTGGCAACATGATTGGACCGTTGCACAGGAAGACGTTGTTTCAACCCATCCGTTTCAACTGATAGTTCGTATGAACCGTCGTCTGCCAATGAGGGTGATGATATGGCGTCAAAATCACATTGAACAGGAACATCAATCTCATAGTTCAAATCTTTCAGTTCGAAAGGAGCGGCTTGAAAAGTCAAAAGCGAAAGGAGCACAGCAAACGTATACATGGTCTTATCATCCTTTTATTTATTTTATTTCATATTATCCTACATTTTACTTAATAAGGTCCGCGAATATGATCTTTTACCTTCTCCTCGTAAAACGGCTTTAACTGGGCATGCAATTCCGGGCTCAAAGGCGGTAATTCACTGGCGCTGATATTCCCTAAAACCTGCTGCGGATTTCGTGCGCCCGGGATCACCACACTCACCGCATCAAAATCAAGAATCCAGCGCAACGCCATTTGCACCAGGGTCATTCCTTCCGGCACCATGGTTTTCAATTCATCCGCCAATTCCACTCCCTTTTCGAACGGCAAACCGGCGAACGTTTCACCGACATTAAACAGTTGGCCATCACGATTAAAGTTACGATGGTCATTTTCAGCAAAGGTGGAATTCTTTGTTAATTTCCCCGCCAATAATCCACTCGCGAGCGGCAGTCGAATAATCAATGCGATTCCTTTTTGCTTGGCTTTATCAAAAAGCACATCGATAGGTTTTTGCCTAAAAATATTGAATATGATTTGCAGCGACGCCAATCCTTCCTGCTCCAGGCAAAAGAGCGCCTCCTCCATCGATTCCACACTTGCCCCAAATTGCTTGATTTTCCCTTCCTGTTTCAATGTCCGCAACCACTCAAACATGTCGCCCTTTTTCAGTTCATCAAATGGAAGGCAATGCAATTGGGTTAAATCCAATGCCTCAACACCTAATCGCTGAAGTGACGCTTCGGTATGCTTGCGAAACCACTCAAAGGAAAAGTTCTGCGATCCTCCTGGGTCAGGAAATCGCCCTAACTTGGAAGCGATAAAAATCCTATCCGATCGGCTCTTTAAAAATCCCCCAATTAATGTTTCACTTCGTCCCGCGCCATACACATCGGCCGTATCAAAAAACGTAATGCCATTATCCGCCGCAGTTTCCAACGTTCGCAGCGCGTCCGCCTCACTGACATCCCCCCAATCAGCGCCGCCCAACTGCCAGGCGCCCAAACCAATTTCCGAGGTTTGCACACCAGTATTTCCAAATGTTCTGTGCTTCATCATGTATGCTCCTAAGTTTGAATGTCTCTTCTATTGTGCGCGTCTTGTTTTCATTAATAAAGTGATTGTTAATAAACTTTCCTGGTATATAATCCTTTACGATACGAAAACACCAGTCCAAGATATTCATTGATACAAAATGGACTCTTCAGACTTCAAATGATCTTGAAACAAAGGAATTATTATGAATTTAACCTTCAATAGGCGCGAGGCCATCACTCTTATGTCCAGTTTTGTAAGCATGAATGTTTTGGCCACGGTGCCTATCGATGACATCGTGAACCGTCATGATCAGCAACTTGACGACATCCTCAAGCGGCAAAATACGAATGCTCAGAGTCAATGGTGTGGTGCTTATCCCAATTCGTGGGGCCTGTATTCATGCGGTTCAGCAGGACGAATCGTCGAATTGGGTACGGCCTTGTACCTTCATCCCCAATCCCGTCATCACCACAATAAGAAAATACTACAACGTATCAAATTGGCTGTTGATTTTTTGAAATGTGGTCAGTCATCCGATGGATTGATCGACCTGCTTACCACCAATTTTGATTCCCCACCTGACACGGGATTTGTGGTTCATCATGTGGCCACCGCGGCGAAACTGGCCCGCATTCACAAGGCTAAATCCATCGAATCCATGATCAAGCCGTTTCTGATCGATGCCGGCCATGGGATGGCGGAGGGTGGAATCCACACACCCAACCATCGTTGGGTGGTCAGCGCGGCACTGGCTCAAATTCATGATCTTTATCCTGATCCCCGCTTCATCAAACGAATTGATCAATGGTTGGCGGAAGGAATCGACATCGACGCAGAGGGCCAATTTATCGAACGCAGCACCACGGTGTACAACGCTGTCAGCGATAATTCCCTGGTCACCCTCGCTCATAAATTGAATCGCCCTGAACTATTGGAAACCGTTCGCCAAAACCTGAATGCCATGCTCTATTTACTACATCCAGGATATGAAGTGGTGACCGAAATTTCCCGCCGGCAGGATATCAACACACAGGGAACCATGCGCCGTTACTGGTTCGCCTTGCGGTACATGGCCCATAAAGATCAGAATGGACAATACGCGACTATCGTGCATCACCTCGAACCGGAACACATCAGCCTTCCCCTTTTGATGGAATATCAGGAATTGCAAAAACCTTTACCACCGAAAAAAGCAATCCCAACGGATTATGTTAAATCGTATCCTCTCAGTGAAATTACCCGGATTCGGCACGGTAAAACCAGCGCCGTCATTATGCACAAACACAACAACCGTTGGTTTTCGCTGCGCCGGGGTAAAGCCGTTATAAACGCCGTTCGCTTTGCTTCCGCCTTTTTTGGCAAAGGCCAATTCAATCCCGATCACTTTGAAGAAAAAGAGGGTGTCTACTATTTTGAACAACATCTCCAAGGCCCTTACTATCAGCCGATTGATAACCCATCATTACTGCCTGTGACACGTGAACATTGGGGAGCCTACCGTGGCCAGCGTGAAAAGAGCAACATCTGCAGGATGACATACAAAACCACTATTCGTGAAATATCCAATGGATTCGAATTACACATCCATGCTTATGGCACTGAGAATGTCCCCCTTGCCATCGAAATTAACCTCCGGGATGGAGGCAAAATCGAAGGTGTCAAACCAGCGCCCAATGTCTCGGATGCGTTTCTTTTGCCAGAAGGTTATGTGATATATAAAATGGGAGAAGATATGATTCGCTTTGGCCCAGGACTCGCTAATCATGCCTATACCCAGGTCCGAGGGGCTGAAGCCAAATTAACCGGTCCCAGCATTTATTTAACCGCCTATACACCTTTTGAACACACGCTAACCTTTGAATTTGTTTAATCCATCACCACATAACCGCCATCCATTGATTTCTGAAATTAAGAAGAAATCATTCTTTTTCCAGTTTTCCAATTATTATGCTAATATAATATGGTATATAATGATTAAGACATTCAAATCGAGTAAGTGGTCAGCCATTTGAAGCACTATTCCCTTCCCAAGACTTGGAGGGCCAGGGGAGGGTTGATAATTAATGCGGTGAGAAAATCCTTTAACCCACTCCTGACCTCCCCCATTTCATTGGGGGAGAAATATAGGGGAACCCATTATCAGTTTTCACTCCCTTTCCACTTCATACAGCTGACTCGTTACTAAAATGATTCGAGGGGGCAATAAACGTGTTTAAATTCTTCAAAAAACGATTTGTTCTTATATCACTTATCGTCCTTATTCTGTTGGTAGCCGTAATTGGCCTGGTGTTCATCAACCTGGGTGGCATCATTCGAAGTAACAAAGATGCCATTCTAGCCAAAGTTGAAGAATCCATCGGACGAAAAGTAACCATCGAAAAGATGGACGTGTCAGTCTGGAGTGGGGTGGGAGTGCAATTAACGAATATCACAGTTGCCGAGGATCCCGATTTCTCTGAAGACCATTTCATTACCGCTAACGAAGCCGATCTCTATTTCAAACTCTTGCCCCTGCTTGGCAAGCGAATCGAAATCTCCCACTTAACCGTCCATAAACCGTCCATACAAATCATCAAAAACAAGGATGGCCAGTATAATTTCACCAGCCTTTTGGCATCCAATTTAAACAGCACAACAGAAACAAGTGCAACAACCTCTGAAACATCAGCTATCTCACTAACTCTTTCCAATTTTGAATTGCTTGACGGACAAATCAAAGCAATCCAGCAATCAGACAACCAAACCTTGCAACTCACCGATGTGGATATGAATGTCCGTAATTTCTCTCTCGATAAAGCCTTTCCCCTTAAGGTATCCCTGGCGTGGGATAGCGAGAATCCCAACCTAACCTTGGATGGTGATATCGGACCATTAGCCGCAGAGGATCAGCCGATATCCATAAATACAAATATCACCTTCGACCAACTTGCATTATCAAATGTGCAATCGATCATCCCGGCTGCGGTTTCGCTTCCCAAAGACCTTGAACTGAATGGTTCGATCTCCGGAAAAACACTTGTTAAAGGCAGCCTGGATCATCTTCAAATCAATGCCGATCTTGATGCCACCGAGAGTGGAATCAAAATGAATCCCCAATTCAATAAACCCAAATCCACTCCCTTTAAAGTGAAATTTGATTCAAGTTTGGTCGATAAAAACCTGAGTGTACAGAATGTGAATGTAACCCTTGATACGATTAACTTAAAAGGCGAAGGCAAAATCGTTTTACAAGAAACACCCTCTTTTGACCTGGATGTCAAAACAGATGGATTGGATATTTCCAAGATAAGTACTTATGTACCACAACTTCAATCAACACTCCCCAGGGACATCTCAGTTGATGGCGCTATAACCGGAAATGCTCTAATAAAGGGAACGCTGGCAGACCTTCAAATTCAAACAAAGTTGGATGGTTCAAATGCCGTCATTGAAATGAAAGATTTACTGGCCAAAGCGAAGAATGTACCTTTTCATCTTGACCTCAATGCCCATAAAGCAGGTAACGCGATCGATATCAAAAAAAGCGTCATCAGGCTCGACAACGCTGAAGTGCAAGCCATTGGCAGGATGTCGATGGGTAAAACGTCCTCCTATGATTTGGATGTTAATACCAATGATATAAAACTATCAAACCTTTCGTCACATGTTTCACTTTTAGAAGAGTATAAACCAACGGGTGATGTTCATTTCAACGGCCATATTGACTACGACGGCAAAACCCCCTTGATCGAGGGAACACTCTCTCTCAAAAATGTTGAAGTCACTGTCCAAAAAATTCCCAACCCTATTTCTGATCTTAATGGAGAGATCACCTTTGAATCGAAAACCGCAATAACAGAAAACCTCGGATTAAAACTGGGCCAATCCACCATCAAAGCCGATGCACAAACTTCATCATTATCACCAATTGCTTTATCTTATACTATATTATCCCCCCAACTTCATGCCACCGATATTTTCGCCGCCCCGGAAGCCATGAAAAAGGATATCATGCAAAATGTCGAAATTTCCGGTAACGTGGAGATGAAAGAAACGTTGAACAGCAAGGGCACAATCAAGTCACAAAATGGCATTTTCTATGGCCTTCCCTACTCTGACCTGACAGGCACATATCAATTTGAAGACCAAATTCTCACATCAAATGATTTGACCTTGCAAACCATGAAAGGAACCGTCGTTGCTGACCTGACCTACAACATGCAAGAAACTCCCTATGCCTTTGAAATCAATGCGGAAACTCAACAGGTCGATGTGATGGAATTGGTACGCACTCGTTTTTCGTACATCCCGCCGCTATTGGAAGGGCGCTTAAACACAAACCTAAACCTGTCGGGCAGTGGTACTGATTGGGAGAGCATTAAACCAAGTTTAAAAGGCAAAGGCTCTGTTCAAATTTTGGAAGGATTGCTACTGGATACCAATATCGTCAATAAAGTGCTTGATGGAATGACCGGCATGCCCGGTGTTTCCAATTTTATCTCCGCCAATTTCGGGCAGGATTATCCCCAAATCTTTAATTCAAAACATACCGCGTTTGATCAACTCAAGTTTGATGCCCTCATCCAGGATGGCAAAGTCGACATTCAAAACCTTCTTATTGACGCCACTGAATGGCTGGTGGGTGGCACGGGTTATGTTGATTTCAAGCAGAATCTCTATACCGATTCCACCCTGAAACTTTCAAAAGGTTTTTCTGACTACCTGATTGGTAAAGTCAACATATTTAAATACTTGACCAATCAAGAGGGTAGCATGATCATCCCCTTCCTGCTCAAAGGTCCGCTATCCAGCCCAACCCCGCAGCCAAAAGTCGACCTGGTGCAGTCCCTGCTGCAAAAAGCGGTCATGGGCAAAATCGGCGAGCAACTACAGGACAAGGGAGCGCCCAATATGTTGCAGGGCGCTTTGGATTTGCTCAAGCAACCAAGTCAAAAGAAGGTGGAATCCGGAACGAAAACCGAAGAAAAGGAGTCCCCTAAAAGCCCATTGGATATATTCAATACGATCAAAAAGGGTATTGATAAGAAAAATGAATAAATTGGCAAGACAATAATCGTTCTCCTAACCTCCCCCATTTCATTGGGGGAGGAATAGAAAAACCACTACACATGTACTACTTCATAAAGCCGATATTTTACATTAATGTTTACCCTTTAATGCCCCATCCAATCAGCCTTCATACCTGAGGGCTTATCGATTGGATCATCCCTTCCATGCAATGGTCCGATATACTTTTTCGCCAAAACCACATCATCAAACCAGACCTTGATCCAATGTCCCGCTGGTTTTGAGGTATAGACATAAAGCCAGACATAATTCGCCTTGAGTGCTTCCACGCTGCGCCATGCGAAGCCCTCAAACGTATTATCCGTGTTTGTACTTGGGCTCCACCAGCCACCTGTCCAACGTCCTTTGGGAAAGCCAGGCCCGATATGGTTCACCACCTGTCCATCACGGCGATGGAGTTTCCCATCGATCCAAAATGCCATCTCTCCATTGCTGGCATCCACGGGATCATTCATCTTCACCATGATTTCCACACAGATCCACTCACCTTTTTCCACCTTGGGTTTGCTTACTCCATGCATAAATGGCGTACCCCAATAGTTACCATCCCCATGTACATGCATTCCCTGCCAGTAGGAATAAAAATCCCATGTCCAACTTGATCCATAGGGTTCCACACCAATTGTGAAGCGTTTATTCCCATCCGGACGCTCCCCCGCACCGCCTTGCGGCCAGGGCGTAGAGGGATTATATCCACCAATATGAGTGCCAAAATGATGCAACTCCCCACACTCATGAGCAAATTTCACATAAAAGCGCGCAAACAAGGTGTCAACGCCCCATCCACCTGCCTCGTTTTTGATTCGCCGGTAAAGATGAGCACCCGAGCCTTTAGTCCGTTCAATGATAAACGATTGCCTACCCGCGCTCTTGCCAGGAACATCCGTCCCAAACGCCATGTTTTCTCTATGGCTCACACTCTCCCAACGGTTCCACATCTGATTAAGGCTGTTCTCTTCAAAGTTTTCGACAAACAACACATCCGGATCATTTTCGATTCCTTCATCTCCGATATACTCAGCCGCAATCCCCGCATGCCCTTCCGGAAGTTGGGCATCGACTTCATCATTTTGTCCAGATCCTATATGGGCATACCCAATTCCATTCATGACTAAATACATGATAAATAACAGTTTGAATATATTCATGACTAAACACCTTCCCCAAAAATCGTTCATCTAATGACTGGTTATTATTCCAAATTCAATCCGCTTGGACTTTTCATTATAGAAAAACCATGAAGTAAAAAAAGAAAACCAACCCTTGGTGCGTTCGAATTCACAGATTCTTCTTCCATAGATTAATCAATCCATATTTCTTGTGTAACTTAGATGATACTCAATTTGATTTTTCAAGCTACAAATTCACATTCTATCATGTACTCTTCCTTCAGTTGGGTTTTCTTGCATTTAAAGCATTATACTTTGATATTTCATTACTTAGAAACAATCTCCCTTCCATGTCAATCATTTTTTATCCATTTCTCAAAACTGGTACTCAAATTGCTTAATATAGAGAACAATCAATGACCTTATCCGATAATAATTCAACTTAGGAGGAAATCGTATGCAATTCCACAAACTCATTTCGCTTTTCATCATGGTTCTTTTTCTGGTTCCTGCAGCGTGGGCACAAAACAGCCCATTGGCTGGGAATTGGATTTTAACCGATGGTGGTGTTGAAGGAGGGGAATATAGCGTTTTCGAAATCGATAACCGGGGAAACACCACATTTTCCGCATCCTACCCTTATGTCATCGACAATCAGGAGTACATCTTCGATGTCAACCACCTGGGAAAAATGAACGTCAATGAAAACGACCAGGTTATTTACGCCGGCTTGGCCAATGGTGAAGCTCAAGGAACGGATGGTGACATTACCGTTCGCTTAGAGGTTGGCGCCACCGGAATAGTCAGCACCGATAACAACATGATCGCTGGCGTATGGGCGAACTCCGAACAATACACCACCCCTTCAGGCACCTTTCAGGATCAAAACTCACTTCCCTTTATCCTGGTACGTGAAGGCTTCGATCCCGGGACCCCCGGTGAAGCCCTCGCAGGAACGTGGGAAATATCCATCCAAGGCGAAAACCTGGGTTGGACCGGCCAGGTTACTTTAAATCCCGATGGAAGCATGATCGGTGAATATGCTGACACCGGAAATGTTCCCAGCGTTCCCCTTGCTGGTTTTTTCTCCTATTCGGAAGACAAACAGTTTGATTTTTCATACTCCACCACCACCTCTTTGCCGGTGGTGGGTGAAACAACCTTTACGTTTTCAGGCGAAGGTGAAGGCAATGAAGATAACACCCACATCGAAGGCGTGTGGTCCTTCACCGTCGAAGTTTCCGGCCTGGCATCCAAAACCTTCAACGGAACCTTTGAATTAACCAAAATCGAAGAAACGCGTATTCCAAACTGGCAGGTATTTTGATCGAAATTTGTAAGGTGGGTCACGCTTTTCGACCCATCGATGCACACTAACCCTACAATTCACATAAAAGGGAGGGCGAGGCTCCCGCCGAGCCGTTTTCAGGTACAACGGCTCATCAGAAGATTCGCCCTCCCCATTCCACAATCCAATATGCTTTTATCGTTGATGTAATTGCCGATATTCACGCCGAGTGCTTATCACATAGTGCCCCCCGCCATTCAAATTCAGATTGCCATCTTGATCGATCTGATAACGTGTCTTCTTGGGATAATCAGCCAAAAACCATCCTTTTCCAAGAGGAGCATCGAATTGAATCCCGGCAAAACTCGCTTGGGGCCTGAATGTAAGCCCATTCGGCATTTTTACAATCACCTTGGCTTTGTCCGGAACATCCAATTCCATGCGTTTATTTTGCGGTTCCCATTTTACATACACTTCACCCTTGGGTGTCATGGTATGGCCTGCCACATACGGCAATCCATAATCATTGGGCGCGATGGTGATAATCCCACCTGCCCCTCCAGCATGATTCATCTCCCATGTAACCCCCAATAAACTGTCGTGAAACCACTGCAGGGCCACGGCGTTCCACCCATGCGAACCGGTAGGATCACCCGGCTGAGCGGTGCACACTTCACCCACGGGTAATTCCATTTCCTGATGGGTGACAAAATACTCCGGCAATGGACCACCAAGCGGTCCTTGTAATTTCAAGGGAGTGGGGTTCATTGGCGAATCGGGAAGATAGTAACTCATGCGCCATTTTAAATGGGCCACAGCCCGTTCCCCCAAACCGTGATCCGAAAGCACCTTTAATGCGCGATAAAGATAGGTTGGATTATTCCATGGAGTAATCCCCTCTGGAGCCTGGCCATTGGGTGCGGGAAAGAAAGCATCCAAAATCTCGCGGCTTTGTTCATCGCTGAACAATCCCGCTAACATAGCCGAAATCTGCGCCGCCTGGCTTTTTCCTTCTGCGCGTTCTTTATCGTTGTAATAAACATCCGCCGCATAGGTTAATCCACTTTCACGTATGGTCAAATCACGATGAAATGCCTCGATCATTTTCTGCCGGACATCCAGCCATTTGTTTGCAGTGTTTTCTTCTTTCATCCCCTTGGCCAATTCTGCCGCTTGTTGAAGGCGTTCGATCAACCAACAATGCACAATCACGCTGACATCCTCTGATGTTTGGGGATGTTCGCCGACTCGAATATCCGCAAAAACATTGTTGGTTCGAAACAAACCGTCATCCCCCACGTTCTCCAAGAGCAAAAACACATATTGTTTCAAGGCTCTATACAAATCCGTGAGAATATAACGTTGTAAGGTATGATAATCACGAATACCATTCCACTGCCATTCATCATATAACATGGCGATCCACTGCATGCCCCAATCCCAGCCTGTAATATTCACAAACGATTGCGGTGCAAAACTAAGGAACCGGCCATCCACCCGACATTCCGCCGCATGCAGCAACGTCAACTTGCGCAGATTATGATCGTTGCACCATGCTTCGGCAATCTTGGCGCGCAGCCTGATATCCTCCAGCCATTGGCCATCCTCACGACCAGGAGTATCGACATAAGTATCACTCATGGTGATTTCCGCATGAATCTTCGAGAGTTTTTCAATCTGCTCGATAATGGGATCACCACACTCAAAATCACCTACCCAATCCACTGGATATTGCGATTTGACGATCCCCAACGTATTCAAAGTCAAACGGCATTCCCCACCGGCTTCCTCGGGAAACGTCACATGCACCGTTATGTAACGAGCCGTGCGTTCATCCGGGAATTCAATCTCTTCCACGCCTTCACCGGCTGTCAAATAACGGTCGCCATAGTGTTTTCCAACTACACCTTGCGTACGAATTTTCCCTGTCTCAGGATCAATATGCAGCGTGCCATCATAAGGCGAGACATTCAATTCACCATACCCCAACGAAACCGCCGCCCCTTTCACATCCGTTTGGCACTCAAAATAAGGATACCCATGCACGGGCTGATGGAAATCAAAGGTTAGGTATACGCTTTCGCCCGGCATCCCCTTCAAGGTCACGGCTTCCCCTTTGGGGAACAGTTGACTGGCTTTGATTAATTGGGGATCAGGTTTGTAGTCAGCATTTTCCATCTTGCCGGCAAACGCCACATCATTTTTTAAAGCCTGCAGCGAGGCTGAAAAGTCATCGCCATGGTCAACTTGACCAGCGGCGATCAAGCGTTGTACTGGAAAGGCATACTCACGCTGGGGATGAATATCAAGATCGTATTCTCGAATTGTCCAAATCGGCTCTTCAATCTCAACCGCTTGTTTCCAATCCAGCTGTGGTCTTTCCTCATAATCAGCGCTGGTTGATCCATCAACGACTTTTCTCCCATCAATGATGATTGGAAAGCGAATGCGCAAATCACCGATGACACCAATGATCTGTTGTTCATGCTGGACAAATTGAGGCGCAATCGCGGTTTGCCAGCTGGAATCGGTACTCATATACTCATTTTTTTTATTGTCATATATGTATAATCCCGCCCGGCGTTTTTCCTGCCGTTGGAAGTTTTTGATGTCTCCCCAATTATGATGAAGAACCAAAATGACATTCTTCCCTTCCCTTAAATAAGGGCCAACATTGACATTTTCCGGCCTGACAAAATCCGGATGGTAGCGTGTTACCTTGCGCCTCAATAATTGGCCATTCACCCACAAGCGGGCATTGGCGTCCGCGGCAAAATCCAATGAAATATATTCAATGTTCAGGTTTGGTGACCGATCAACGTTTGGATCAAGTTCAAATTCCTTGCGAAAATAAACAAAGGAATTTGTGGCATGCGGATCGACATCCGGATGCCATATCCATTTGGCGGAATGATCCTCTCCAGCGTTTGAAGCAAATGCCTGATGCAATGAAAAAGAAATAAAGAATGTTAAGAAAATCGTAAGACAAATAGAATTATTACCATGCAAATATTTCATTATTATTTACTCCACCGTTCATTCTTCTTCCCGCACCCGTACGGCGGCTAAATATGGGAATTCCTGAAGATCATGCAGGCGAAACAGCAGATAACCTTCAGGAACGATCACCTTCTCTCTATCGGTCTCGTTATACAAAATAACATTGCATTCAATTTGGGCTAACGTCAGGCTTTTTTCTGACAGTGCACGTCCCCATATATAAAGCCCTTTCACCAGCAGGTTACGCCCAAACAACTGAGGGTCCAGCGATAAATCCCGTTTTAGCCCAAGATCAATTCTGGGTTGATTCAGGCTTTTTAAAAACGCCACTTTTTCGTCAAAATCCGCAATCACCATGTAGTCATTGATCCACCACGGTTAATTTGCTGATCGACACATCCCGAATGGCCATCCAGCCCCCCGCAACCGCAAAACGGAAATCAGATCCACCGTTTTCTCGATTGACAAAACGAGCATCCGGCAATGTCACTTTCTTCTTCATCCACTGGCCTTTATTCGTACATGAAACCATTTCAGAATCTTTGTAGGCACCGCTTAAGGTGGCGTTTCGGTCGTGGGAATCGTATTGCAGGCGATGCCAATTGAAGCCCTCATCCCAGTAGGTATACTCCACTTCCAATTT
The DNA here is from genome assembly GCA_964517495.1 of uncultured bacterium. Classification (GTDB taxonomy): domain Bacteria; phylum Hinthialibacterota; class Hinthialibacteria; order Hinthialibacterales; family Hinthialibacteraceae; genus CAZFER01. The sequence goes on from CAZFER010000019.1 coordinate 34,358, forward strand.
TATTTCCTCGTCGAAATAATAGGGATCAGCCACTTTGAAGTAAATATACGTCATTGATAAATCAGGCGTTCGAATGCAGTTTTCTTCTCCCAAGCGGCCATTGATAACCGGCCCATCGGGCTGGCCCTTCACCAGCCAAATACCTTCAGATTCACCTTGATGGCCAAGCCTTACACGCACGGTCTGGGCGTCTTTGTATTCTTTTCCCTCATCGCTTGAGGGACGTGGCAATGGATCGGGATGTTCCAATTCGATGTTATCCACGCCACGTTCACCACGCTTGAATTTATCCACATACTCGCCGGTTAATTCAATGTATTGCCGGCCATATTCCGTTGATTCACAAATCTCTGTGCCTTCATGCATTTCATTCCATGTTTCCAGCAACACAATGCGGGTACTGCTGTTCAACACTTTATTCCAACTGTAACGGTAATAATTCCCCTCTTCACGGTCACGAATCGGGGTGGTCCGCCCTGGCACCGCTGAATCGTTGTACCCCGGCCCAATCTGAGCCACTCGGCCAAACAGATGCGGTTTACCTAATGCCGCACCCCACTGGGTGGTGGCATCCGCCCTTGCCCTCCATGAGTTATCCTTAATGATAAAAGGCTCCACCCCATGGAAATCCTCTTTGAAATGCTCATACACATAATCAAAGGTGCTCTGATCATGGTCTTTGGCGAATCCACTTCCATAAAGCACGACCAATGGCTTGCCATCGATAGCCGCCCAATGCTTTGGATGAATCTGGTAAAAGAAATCGCGGATAGTGCGATAAAACAGATCTTTGCCCGCAGCCGTGCGTAAATCCGGCTTGTCATTATTGCCTATCACACCGCGAATGCCGGGCAATAGCGTGGAGGTATCGTAAAACATGCCAATCTTTGGCGAGGGCTTTCCTTCCCGTTCACGCCGCTCAATAGCGGTTTGCAGCGGCCCAAGGCCACGAATGCTAAACACGACACCCTGCCGAAAATAATTATCCAAGGTCCCCCAATACACCGGCAAGACAAAATCAATCCCCGCTTCAGCACAATCCGCCATCTGCTTTTCATGCCATTCCACTGAATTGTAACTCACTGTTTCGGGATTGGGAAAATGATCCTGCAGCGCGTCATCCGTATGTTCCCCATTATCATAGAAATGCTGATTGGGGTAATCATACCAATAAAAATAATGGGTTCCCACAATCTTTTGATCTTCATCATATGAGTCAATCTCATTCAAATTCCCCTGGTGCCACACAGGGTGAAAATCCTGCGTATAGCCATTTATTGTCAAAGCCATTGAGAGAATGAAAAAACAATTCCACCGTTTCATTGGAGAAAATACCTCCTTTTTGGATATCTATAGATTCATATTCCGCTTCATCCCTGAATAAATCAACAGCAATCCCACAATCGCCATCGCGATAAGATAAACCCAATCGATCCAGGGCAATGCTTCAAACATCGAATTTGAGGTCCGCACAACATTAGAGGTTGAATGATCGCTGACCGCGATAAAAAGCAGCGTATGATGCAGGAAGGGAATCAACATCCCCAAAAACCAGGCAGCCAGGCCTAATCCAATACGAGTGTGGTTCATGATAAGGTTCCTTTATTGTGTGATAAAATATATGAACCAATGATAATGAATTTCCTATCACAAATCCACATACTCACCCCGTGTGGGAACCTTTACTGAATTTATCCCTTTGGAATACAGCCTCCGGGCCATTGCCTCGCTCTGGTCGGTTTCACCGTGAACCAGGAAGAGGTTCTTCAACGTGTTTTTTGAAGCCAAGGCATATGCATCCAAATCATTCATATCGGCATGCCCACTGTAGGCATTGATAATCCGCACTTCAGCGTCCAGGGAATGCTCAAGCCCAAAAATACGCACCGTGGGATGGCGTTCAACAATCTTACGTCCCAATGTATGCTGCGCCTGAAAACCAACGATCAAAACAATGTTATCAGGCTCCCCGATGTTATTGCGCAAATGATGAAGAATTCGCCCCCCCTCGCACATGCCGGATGCGGAAATAATCACCATCGGCCCTTCCTGATCATTGAGCGCCTGTGAATCTTCCTTCGTGCGAGTCAATTCCAAACTGGGAAACTCAAACGGATCCTCACGCTGTTCATACAATGCCTGGATTTCCTCATCAAAACATTCGGGATGCAAGCGGAAAATCTCGGTGATTTTAATGGTCAATGGGCTGTCAATAATCACCTGGATGGGTGGGATTTTGTTCTGCTTCAGCAATTTGCCAAGGCTATATACTATTTCCTGCGATCGCTCAAGCGCAAACGACGGGATAATCAGTTTGCTTTTGCGCTCCACCACCACATTAATCGCTTCTGCCATATGCGCATCGGCCACCTCGATAGGATCATGAGTGCGATTCCCATAAGTGCTTTCCATGATCATAAACTCCGCATCATCAACAACAACTGGATCACGCAGAATAGGCAAATGCTTACGCCCAAGATCACCCGTAAAAACCAGGCGTTTTTTCTCACCATTTTCGTTGACATCCAACACAACCACCGCCGAGCCAAGCACATGGCCCGCATCATAAAAGGTAAGCGTGACTCCCCCCGTTAAACGATAGGCTCGCTCATAATTGATGGCGATGAACTGTTTGAGCGATTTTTCCACATCATCAAACGTATAGATCGGTGAGATAAATTGCTCCGGTTTGGAAGCGATCTTTTTATTGTAAAATTCAGCATCTTTTTGCTGGATATGAGCACTGTCCATCAGCATCACTGCACAAAGGTCACGAGTGGCGAGTGTACAAATAATGTCACCATCATACCCTTTACACAATGAAGGGATATTACCACTATGGTCAATGTGGGCATGAGATAACACCATCACATCCACATTTTGGGGCGCAAATGGCAGGTTGCGATTCAAACGGTTGGATTCCTCGCGCCGCCCTTGATAAAGTCCACAATCAAGCAGAATCCGCTTCCCATTGACTTCGATCAAATGCATTGAACCGGTTACCCCGCCAGCGGCCCCTAAAAAATGTATTCTCATGCTGTTCTCCTGTTTTTTGTTATTGATTTCAATGAGGGATTTATGCTAACACGCAGAGCGCCGATTCCGCCAGCAAATTGGGCATAATTTTGACGATTCGCCCTTTGGTCATAAATATTTTCTGCACAATTTGATGATTCTCTTTGTCGCAGAAACGATAAAAATCCTTTATGGAAAGAAATTGGATGTTCGGGCCATCATACCAATCAAAGGGCAAGGCCTCTGTTATAGGCGCTCTTCCAAAGAAAAACAATTGGCAGCGTGATTTCCAATACCCAAAATTGGGAAAACTGACTATCCCCCTGCGCCCTACACGCAACATCTCTGCTATGACCAACTTGGGTTTACGCACTTCCTGCAGTGTTTCGCTTAGAATTACATAATCGAAGGTTTTATCGGGAAAGTCTTCCAGACCTTCATCAATATCGCCATGATAGGCGGTCAGGCCTTTGCTGATACATTCATAGACTTTGTCGTCTGATACTTCGACTCCTGTGCATTGGGCTTTCTTGCGTTCCTGTAACTTCTTTAACAGATCCCCTTCCCCACATCCTAAATCCAGTACTTTACTCCCCTCTTCCACTATTTGACAAATAAGCTCATGTTCCAGGTGTTCGCTTTGGGATGGAGAAGCATTAGATGGCATATGACAACGGTTCCTCCGAAAGATTGGCCAGGAAATCCCGAATAATACGAGTCTGTTGCTCGTTTTCCAATAAAAACGAATCATGGCCATAGTCAGACTGCAACTCGCAGTAACTGACTGTTTTTCCATTCTGTTTCAATGCTTTTACTATTTCACGGGACTGATAGGGGGCATATAACCAATCACTGCTAAATGCAATGACTAAATATTTGGCTTTCACGTGCTTTAGTGCCTGGGTGAGTGAATTGTGCCCCTCTGACAAGTCAAAGTAATCAAGAGCCTTGGAAATATAAAGATAACTGTTGGCATCAAACCGCTGAGTAAACGCAGCTCCCTGATATTGCAGATAACTTTCCACTTGAAAATCGGTCAAAAGGTTAAAACTGACTTTCTTCCGATCCTGCAACCGCCTTCCAAATTTTTCATGCATGGCATGGTCACTTAGATAACTGATATGTCCAATCATGCGGGCAACCGCCAATCCGCGCGATGGAGGCTCTGAATCGTAATAATCACCATTGTTCCAATTGGGATCAGCAATAATCGCCTGGCGCCCGGCTTCATTCAACGCAATGTTTTGGGCAGAATGAATAGCCGTCGTGGCAATGGGCAAAGCGGAAACCACCGATTCAGGATAGGAAACCGTCCACTGCAGCGCCTGCATCCCCCCCATCGAACCACCAGCCACACATAGCAAACGCTTGATGCCTAAATAATCGATCAATCCCTTTTGCGCATTCACCATATCCCGAATGGTTATAAACGGAAAATCCAGTCCATACGGTTTTTTTGTATCCGGATTGATGGATGAAGGTCCTGTCGAACCACGGCAGCCCCCAATACAGTTTGAACAGATTACAAAATAACGGTTGGTATCAAATGCTTTTCCCGGGCCGATGAAGTTGTCCCACCAGCCCGGTTTTTTATCATTTGGAGTGTAATAGCCTGCTGCATGATGATCTCCCGACAGGGCATGCAGAATTAAAATGGCATTATCTTTCTCTGGCGAAAGCGTGCCATATGTTTCATACGCCAACCGAACAGGCCCCAACTTACGCCCACAATCCAATTGCAATTCATTGGGCGGCACAAACAATGTGACGAATTGCTCTGAAACAATACCGACAGAGCCTTTTTCAGAATTCTGCTTACTAACTTTTTTATCAAGTTCGTCCGTTTTTTCCATAATCACTCACTATACTTTCGAAAGGGCTTGATCCAAATCTTGAATGATATCGTCAACGTTTTCAATCCCAATCGAAAGCCTTACATAATCAGGTGTCACACCTGTTGCCAATTGCTCTTCCTCTGTTAACTGCTGATGGGTCGTGCTGGCTGGATGTATAATCAACGATTTGGCATCACCAATATTGGCTAAATGAGAAAAGAGATTGACATTCTCAATCAATTTCCTGCCGGCTTCCAGCCCACCTTTAATGCCAAAACCACATAACGCCCCATACAGGCCGCGGGTATGATACTTCTTGGCAATATCATAAGAGGGATGATCAGGCAATCCAGGATAATTGACCCAATTCACTTTATCATGGCCTTTTAGGAATTCAGCCACTTTCACGGCGTTTTGGCTGTGCCGTTCCATCCGTAAGTGCAATGTTTCCAGGCCTTGAAGGAATAGAAAAGCATTAAATGGCGACATCGCTGGCCCAAGATCACGCAATAACTGCACCCTCGCCTTTATGGCAAACGCAACATTCCCCAAACCCGGAAAATCACCAAAGGTTTCCCAAATCTTTAACCCATGATAACTGGGATCAGGCTCAGTCATTTGTGGAAATTTGCCAGTATCCCACTTGAATTTACCTGAATCAACCAGAATCCCCCCTATCGAGGTCCCATGTCCACCTATAAATTTGGTGCATGAATGCATGATGATATCAGCGCCATGATCAAACGGCCTTATCAAATACGGAGTCGTGGCGGTGTTGTCAATAATAAGGGGAATACCATTCTCATGCGCAATATTCGCCACGCCCTCAATATCCAGTGTATCCAATTTGGGATTCCCAATCGTCTCACCAAATATCGCTTTGGTCTTCGGTGTAATGGCATTCTTGAAATTATCGAGATTGCCTGGATCAACAAATTTCACCTTAATCCCCATCTTTGGGAACGTGTAATGAAACAAATTATAAGTCCCCCCATACAAACTGGCGGATGAGACAATTTCATCACCACTTTCGGCAATATTTAAGCATGACAGGGTACAAGCCGCCTGACCGGAACCTACTGCCAATGCGGCAGTTCCACCTTCCAAACCCGCCACCCGTTTCTCCAATACATCAGTGGTGGGATTCATAATTCGGGTATAAATATTGCCAAATTCCTTTAAAGCGAACAGATTGGCGGCATGTTCAGTATCGTTGAAAACATAGGATGTGGTCTGATATATGGGTACTGCTCGCGCATTGGTGGCGGGATCGGGCACTTGACCAGCATGAAGTGCCTGGCTTTCTAATCGCAATTCCTGGTCGGCCATTCTTATAACTCCTTCTCTCTAAATAATTTAGGATCGTCGCGCATCGACTGCAGCCATCAGCAAAGGCGTTGTGGAAGATAGAAAATAGTTGATTTTTCGAGGTTAGAAAAGGTCTGAGCCAAGCTTCCCACAAGATATCTACATTTTATATAGATATTGCGAATCAAGGAAGCTCAACAAACAGGGGGAGAATTATATTTAAGCTAAACAACTTTTTTTCTTTAAATACGGTGCTAAGTTCTTTTATGTCTAAAATCTTATTTTAAGCCCTGCTTGTTTACAAATTTCATTAACTGTTATTCGGTCAAAAAGCTTGTAACGTTTCACTGGAAGAATCATTTTCCCATTGGAATAAAATGAATGATTCCCTCCTTCACGCAACAAATAAAAACCATTCTTTTCCAAATGTTTGACAAGTTCTCGGCGCTTTACAGACAAGTTTTCTAATCCTCAAGTATTACAGGAATTGGTTCATATAACGATCCACCTGGAGGTATTTCTTTTCCAATATCCCTATAAGCAAGTATCATTTCATGAAGCGCATCTTGCACCCCGGCATTCTTCCAACGAGGAACCTTCCGTTATGACCTCTGGCCATTCAACGAGTTGTCCCATGTATCCCCTGGAAATTTTCGTATATTTAGCCGTATACGTGTAAGATCGATCCATAAGTACACCTTGTATCCTGTCTTTTATCACCATAAATCGCCCTTGATTACAAAAGAAAGGAAATATATCTGAATTTTTAGTTTATTTGAAAGACAAGTTATTACACCATATAATATTATTTCCAGAGTATAGGAATAAAAGTGGATAACATGATTAAGCAGAAACAATCTAAATTAAGGAAGAGATGTGATCAATGGTTTGATGAAACCAGCAAGGTAGAGGTTTTCTGGACACATTTGAAGTGATTGCCTTAATCAATAAATCAGAACACTCCCACTAAGGTACACTTCCAACATCACACAAATCCCTATAAATTGAAAGAATCACTAAATGATAATAGTCTATTAGAATATCTAACAGAAAGAGGAATATAAAATGATTCGATTCTTTATGCTGACAACGTTATTACTATTATCCTCAAATGCATTCGTCCTCGCACAACCGGTTTATCTGGACCTTACCTCATTCCTTGATATCGATGCAATACTGGAACCCGGCGGAACAGGCTTGGGCGAACCTCTTCACGAGGATGTCCAATGGATCGATGCAAACTCGCTTCCCGCCGGCTATCAGGATAATACCGTGTACGAAACTCCGGATGGACGAACCACATTTCAATTTGAACCCTTTTTTCAGGAATCCTATGACTCTTTTCTCCTCGATGGCCAACTAATCGATGTACCCGACGGGCAATATGACTCACTTGATTTAGCCTTATTATCAGAACCAGATAGTTTTATTAACCCATTTGACACGATAGAATTCCGCTATAGCGATGGCTCTAGCGGCTTCGCTCGCTTGGGACCCATCTCAGGCGTACTCTCTCCACCCGCTGCGTTCGATAATACATTCTTCCGCTATACTGATGACAGCGGCGTCAATACCATTTTTTCGATTGACACCGATTTTGGTGAAGACGATACCTATTATCTTTTGCAAGAACAAGGCAATGGCAATGCAGGCGGCAACCGTTTTATTGATGGCACCGGCTATGCCTTGTACCTATTTGATGAACTCCAAGGGGTCGAAGAAGGCACCCTTGGCGTAACCGTCGGGAATAATTTCGTCATTTCCATCGCCACCGAATATTGGGATCCAAATGCTTCCACCACAGAAGGCTATACCGTCCTCGCCAATTCAATGGAACTTTATGATGGATTCGAACATCGTTCCCTTGGCAATCTGAAGCAATACACCTTTGATGTCACACCATACCTGCAAGAAAACACCGGCGAACTATGGGTACTATTCACAGATGCAACCCCTTCAAATGGCTGGGGGCCCTATTTGCAAAATATCACATTATTTACGGGGGAAACTCGCGTTTTCGAAAAAACCCTTGACGTATCAGTCGATTCATCCAACGCTGACGTATACGCCATGTTCCAAACCGATGGAAATGAAGAAGAAGCGAACTATCTGTATGATAACAGTGCCTCAGGTCCATCCAATCGTGGACATCGTTTTGCTGATGGTAACGGCTCATTAACCTACCAATTCGATCTTCCCGATGATGTGCAAGAAGCAAAATTAACCGTCGATATGGCCAATAATTTCGTTGTTTCGCTCTCCGGTCCTTCTGATGTGATCCGTTATGACAGCATGACTGTAGGTACCGCCGATGAAAATGACTACCTCATCGATGAGGGAGGAAGCATCCCTGGTAGCGATTTCCGCTTTGCGGATGGAAACAATTACATGGTCTATCAGTTTGATCTCCCCAATGATATATCAACCGCTTTAGCCAATATCCACGTCGGTAACCAGTTTGTAATCGAAGTCGCTTCCGGTGAAAATGGCGAGTTCCAGGTCAAAAAGGATTGGGTGGCCGAATCGGGTGAAGAAACCACCGACAATAGCAATCTTGATTTTTACCTCATCAACATTTCCTCTTATCTCAGCAACAATCCGGAAAACATTGTGCGTATACGCCTCTCTGATGGAATCCCCACCAATGGATGGGGACCATACTTAAAGAGCATTGTTATTGTGAATAAAGAAGAATCAGGGGAAAACACGTTTGAAGAAGTGCTCAATTCCATGGATATGTTTGGCGAAGACATCCATAACGAATCCAACAAAGACTATTACACCATCGATCTATCATCCCAACTGGAAAATAACCCAGGCAACGAAGTCTTCGTCCAATTTACCGATGCCAGCACCGGCGATGGTTGGGGACCCGGCGTATTTTGGATGGCTGTCTATTCCGGCGAACTCGAAATCCTGACTGATCGCAACGTATTCGAAAACCTTAAAACCGTGGAGGGACTACCAGAAAATGGTGGATTAACTCTACTGAATCGCCGCTATGCCCTTGATACAGAGAAAACCCTATCCGAAATCGCTCTCCCCTCACCTGAATCGGATAATAACGTCATTATATTCGCTGCAACCTTGAACAGCGCTGAAACATCCGTACCCAACTGGATGATTTATGAATAAGAATAAAGCCTTTACGCTTATTGAATTGTTGATTGTCGTCGCCATTATTGGAATCCTGGCCGCCATTGCGGTGCCTAACTTTATGAACGCCCAGATTCGAGCCAAAGTAACTCGCGTCGAGGCGGACTTCAAAACGTTAGCCACCGCTTTGGAGGCCTATCATATTACCAATGGCAACTACCCCGTGGCTCACTTGCTCGATCAGCAAATAGCCTCTGGGACCGCCTTGAGCCGGTTTTCTGCTCTAACCACACCGATCGCATTCATTTCATTTTACCCTTCCGATCCTTTTGGAAAAAAGAAGGAGGGACCCAATTTCCATACCGAGACCTACGATTACTATGACTGGACCTCAGCCAAACTCGCCAATAACTACCCCGCTTCCACGCGGGGTGCCTATTGGCGAATCGCCAGCGCTGGCCCGGATAAAATCCAACGCGTCGGTTTCAGTGTCGATTACGATCCCAGCAACGGAATCCTCAGCCTGGGCGACATCGTCCGCCTCGGCCCTCAATGGAAACCATTCGACAAGAGCCGATTACAATGAACCTTGTATTATATGGATGATATCACCTTTTCCAATTCGTACGAAAATCTAAAAGATGTCCAAACTGAAAAGCATTGAATGATTGGATTCCAAACTGCGCACATACGTCCGGAATCCTGCGATTATGACGTTGGCTTCTGGGTTTGGAACTTTCGGTTGTGACAACCGACCGGCTTGTAGGATCAACTAAAGCGTAAGCAATTAAAAACGGATCACGACCAATTGCCTCTAGCTCTATATCATTAAGGTCAGGGGCATATCCCTCATTTGTAACCTTTCGAACGAGATATATATCCACCTCTTCTTCGAAGCATAATGCGCTTTGTGTTGTGCTCTGTTTTGCCCATTCTGCTAGAGTATCTTTTCCCTTTTTCCCTTCCTTTATTTCTTCATAAATCTCAATAGGGATTTTAACCCTGCCCTGCTCTCCTTGATAAATGAGCCATGTCCAATACTCGTCAACACGTCCAATTGGATAGTAGTCCCGGTTGGCATCGATTAGAACGTTTGCATCTCGAAGATAAAGCAATAATAATCTCCTATATTACATGTACAGGTCGAGCAGCTTCAATGACTCCCTGAACATTTTTGGCCTTTACTCCTAGAACAATTCCAGCCTTTGTTGTGCTCAAAGCACCACTATACATCATTCGGTCAACGAGATGAACAAGGGCTTCACCAACTTTACGTTTCTGAAGATTATAATAACTCGGTCCCACGTTTTTTTCTTGTTCACGACGCTTGGCGCGCTCACAAGCTTTACTATCAAGAAAGTCCTGTCGGAAAGTTTTTCGTAATTTTTCATAATGGTCATAGTCAAAACGCCCTATACGATAAAGTTTATACGCTACCATGGTGCTGCTCACATTGTGTGTTCTCCCCAAAACACTGATTTGTTCTTTAGCATCTGCAATATCTGTTTGCTTATCTAATTCAATATCCTTTAATACCACCTCCGGAAGCAGGAACTCGCTTGCCACGTCATTACAAAATTTTTCAATGCTTTTTACAGCAAATTCACCGCTGACGCCTGAAGCGCCAAGCCACAAATGAGCCAGTTCATGAATCAAAGTGAAGCACAATGCACCTTTGGAGTCGTTCGCATTGATGGCGATGAAGGGCGCAATATCGTCAGCGAGAGCAAATCCTCGAAATGCATCAACATTAATTGTCGTGTAATAGTTCCCAAGATTATCAACCAGTATTACGAAAATACCAGCCTTTTCTGCTTGTCCCCGAAGATAAGAAAAAGCGCCCTCAATTCCTGCTTTGTGGCGGTATTCTTCAAGATCGAAAGACATATGTTTACGAATTGAATGTACGACAGTTTTTACACCCTCTTTCATTTCACTAGAACCGATAAAAGTCAAAGGCTTGGCTTCATCTTCTTCAATCAACATAGCGCGCACGAGAGACTGACGCGCATAAATTTTTCTAATGACAATATCTACAAGAACATTATCGGAATGATCGATGGTTTCCGGGAGTTTACGGTAATCCCTGCCTCTGTCTCCTATTCGTGGCCGATCACTGAGATAGAAGGTTAGAAGGGGACGTCGATAGTGTTTCGCCATCTTGACCAACATAGATCGTGTCGGAATTTTTTTTCCTTCTTCTAAATCTTTAAGCCGCTCAATTGGAGATACACCGCCCACCTCGTTAATATTTAGTCTTTTTACGGCCTCTTCAGGTGTAATACCTGCTGTTTCACGTGCCCATCGTAGTATGTTTGGATTCACCTTTGGCATGGCTCATTCTCGCTCAACTTCTGAGGATTTAGCAATAGTTTGCAGATATCGCCTTATAGCGACTAAATCAACTTTCACCTCATATTAATATATAATCACATTTTCCTTTTTTATAGAGCGAATTATCATTCATTTTGGCAAAGTTACCCCAGTACCCGACATCCGTTTATACACTAACGGCAAAACAAACATTCCCATAATGATTGCCACCTGATATCCAGTGCACTGATATCTTTTCTCTATTCCCATTTTGGATATAGAGAAAAACGATTCACCATTCTATTGTCTTGAATTCAAACAGGAGGAACATCATGAACAAAAATAACGCATTAATTCTTATCATCGGGGCCATGCTGGTTCTGGTCATTTCCCTGCCACTCGAATGGATGTCCATCCAAAACGCCAGTGCCAATTTTAGTGGCCCTTTCCAGGAATTGGGGAATAGGATGACTCAAACGTTAGGAAAAGTATCCATGTCCGTTACCGGCTTGAACGGCCATGTCACCTTTCTTTTCAAAATGCCCATATGGCTGATTGTCGTGATTGGGCTGATAGGCGCATTATTATCCATGCTAAACACTCTAAAAGTAACCTCCATGCCTCAGCCAGTACCTCTCATTCTTTTAGGTTTTTCCATATTGTATATGATTATCGCCCTCTTGATCGCCATTGGCAGTGGTAATGCATCGGTTGGAATTGGCGTGTTCGTTGGCCTCTTGGGGAACGGCCTGGCCATTATACATGTCCTCGCAGGTCAGTCCCCTGAACAGGAAAATATACTGTAATACCTATCATTTTTATCATCTTAATATTTTTTTCCCATCATACTGGCAAAAGGAGGAAAAAATGCAAGAAAAGTGGACCTGTCCCAAATGCAAAAACACCGAATTTGATGTCGGCCAGTTTCAGGCAACCGGTGGAGGATTTGCAAAATTATTTGATATTCAAAACAAAAAATTCTCTACCGTCACCTGTACGCGATGTTTATATACGGAAATTTACCGAACCGATACCAGCAACTTGAGTAACGTCTTCGATTTCTTCACTCAATAGCTGCTTCCACTCCACAAACCTCACAAGCGGCGGGACTCCCGCCGCTTGTGGATTTATGAAACACGTCTTTCCAGCATAAATGAGCCGGTTTAATAACCATGTACCTTTTTCGCCAGAAATTCCTTTATATCATCAGGCGTATCACATCCCGTGGCGATTGAAACCACGATATTCGCGATGATTGCCAGCGGTGCACCTAACCAGGCGAAATACCAGGCATCCAAATAATAGGTTATTGTTTCATGCGCCGGTAATGTCACTCCATATTTACCACACACAAAATAAACCAAAGCAATAAGGGAAACCGCACTGCCCGTAATCAAACCAGCCCAGGCTCCCGCCCGGTTTGATCCACTCCACCAAATCCCAAGTAAAAACAAGGGGAAGATCGTACAACCCGCCAACGAAAAAGCCACCGCCACCAACTGAGCAATCAATCCAAGTTTCAACAAGGCAACAACTGTCACCGCAATCGCCATCAACACCGTTCCCACACGGGCCATGATCATCTGAGTATGCTCAGATGCCTGAGGATTGATAACCCTGAAATAAAGGTCATGGGAAAACGCGGATGCTCCCGCCACCAAAAGCCCGGAAACTGTCGAAAAGGCCGCTGACACGGCCCCGGCAGCCAAAAAGCCCACAATCAACGAGAACACATTCCCTAACTGGGCGGTATAGACAACAATCGCGTCTTTATTCAATTTCCCAATTTCCGGATGGGCAGAAAGGATTTTTCCAAATGCGGAATAAACCGGAGCGCTCCAGTAAAGCAGGCAAATAAAGAACAAACCCCATACCACCGACCAACGCGCATCCTTCGCGCGTGGAACAACATAAAACCGTTGGATAACATGCGGCAATCCCGCCGTACCAATCATTAATGAAAAACATATCGCCATCCATTGAAATGCAGTCATGCCTGTCGCTGGATCCCACGGCATCGCAAATTCAGGTGAAGGTAAAATGCCAAAATCATTTCCAATCGAATTCACACCCTTCCCAGGCTCCAAACCACTTACGATATCCGATACCACAGAGCCATATCCAACTTGAGGAAGTAAAAAGAAATAACCATACATATAGCAAAGAATAAACAAGGGTATCATAAACGAAATAATGATGATGACATATTGAATCTGCATATTTTTGGTGACACCCAGCATCCCCGATATCAGGGTATAAGCAAGCACCACCGAACTCCCAATAATGACCGCATAGGCATAATCGATCCCCATAATCCACTTGAACATCAAGCCGATTCCCGCGAATTGGCCTACGCAATAGGTGAAGGAAATAAAGATCGCCAAGCAGGCTCCAAACGCACGAAGCCCTCGCGAATAATACCTGTCACCAATAAAATCGGATGCCGTGTACTTTCCAAAACGGCGAATCTGCCCCGCCATCAAAATCAACAATAAAACATACCCACCGGTCCAACCCACCACATAAGACAGGCCGTGATAACCGGAACCATACATGATGGCAGCCATACCCAAAAAGGAAGCCGCACTCATCCAGTTCGACGCAATCGCCATTCCGGCGCCCACAGGTGAAATCTTTCGTCCCGCCGCCCAATAGGACGATGTATCTTTCGCCCGGTGAAAAAGCCCCACCATAATAAATGTCACCAGCAAAGCAATCATAATGAGCGCTGGACCAACTTTGAACGTGCCCTCCAACTGGGTGGCGCTTTGTGCAAATGCCGAATGACCGGCAAGTAAAACGAATAATGTTATTAAAAACGATCGGTTCAATCGAAACATGTCAAATCTCCTATGTGTCTAAGATGTGTTTATTCATCCGGGAAGTTATATTGTTTGTTGGAACGGTCCGTCTGGAACGCATATATCCAACACAAACCGACAAACAAAATCAACAAAAACTGCGCCGTATACCAGTAATGGAAAGGAAATCCTAAAAATCGCATATCGGTCAGGAAACTTTGGTTATGAACCAAATACAATTCCATAATGACTGGCAACTCATCACTGTATTCTTCTGATGGATTCGAAATCATTGAATACGATAACAAATCTCCACGCAGTTTATCAAAACCACTCACTTGAAGGCCAATCACATCCTTGGCGAGTGTAACAGCGGCCTGCGTATCTTCTCCCGTGATTGTTGACTGTTGTTCGCTTGAAACCAATCCTAATATGGTTTGCGTTAATGAGTCTTTCAATACTGTCTTTTGATCATCCGTTAAAACAATATTCTTGCCTAACACGTTTAAACATACTCTGGCGAATTCCTGTTTCTCCTGCACACTTGCACTTCCATCTTTTACCTTCGGCCATACCGACTCAAACGTCGTATAACCCTCCTCGGGTGTTGGTTGATTAAACACCATAAGCAACACCTGAAATCCAAATACGGCCAGAACCCAAACCAAAACCATCGATATGATCATTTTCATATTGGCCCGCGAATGGGCTGTCTTTGGTTTAAAAAAGTTCACATTGTAGTCTGATGATTCCGAGTTGGTTGATGGTCGATCCACCACGCCTAAAGGTTGTTCAGACATACCATTTCCTCCACTGAGATATAGATTTATATACGCTTAATCCCTACCTTCTCACACGATAGAGAATTGACGCCAACCACAAAATATAATTTGGTTTTGAAAAGAGAGTTTATTTTTAATGCTTGCTGGTACTAAAAGAGATTCTCTCTCTCCCTCACAAATAAACTCATAACAATACATCTTTCGCTTCAGTCGAATTTAATTTTTATAATCCCCGCCATCATGAAAATAAGACTTAAATTGCCTGATATTACCACAGGTGATCTTCGAATTTAATCCATCCGATGCAAAAAAATAAAAAAAGCCGATTTACGGGTAAATCGGCTTTTAATCTATATTTATGAAGTGGTTAAGTAATTAATTCATTCTTTTATTGAAGCTCGAATCACATCCCAATAATCCTTCTGCATTTTCTCTGGATCGATCTTTGTATAAACCCAAATTTTATGCCCCTGATTGTTACCCTCTGGAGGTTTCACCTGTTTTTCTGTCGCAAAATCTGGATACAAAACGGCTTCCACGGCGGCAATATCCCACATAATCCATGAATCGGTGCTGGAGCCCGGTTTCCAGGGCGGATCAAAGTTCAACCAATAATCAAGTATAAACTCATACACACCGCCTTTGCCTTTCAATTCCTTCACCGCTTTCTGCTTCTTATAAACCAGCACACGAGAAGCCGTTGCCGTCATCACATGCCATTCCAGCCCTTCCGCATCAAATAAGCAATTAATGGCATTCAAATCATTTTGGGCGTTAAATTCATTCATCCCCCATTTGCCATCCTCATATTTTAGCCCCATCGTATAACACCGTATTTTTTGCCTTATACTTGGATCAATCAAAATAGCCGATGCCACATTTGTAACTCCCCCCGTGGTTATAACCGTCAGTTTTTCCCCATTTTGGGTCTCATGCGCCTTTTTAATGATCAAGCGTGCAGCAGAAGAATCTTGCGGCGATGTAGGACTCTCCATGGCTTCATTCGCCCCCATCGGGTGAGGAATATCCGTACGATCCATAAGTTCCAGGATTTTCTCGTTCAATGCCTGACTTTTTCCAACCGTGTTCTTGGGAGCATTCGGTTGAGTGTGCCATTGCGAGGATGTTAATCCCACCACCTCAAACTTCGGTTCCACCAATACTCGAACAATCGCATATAAATCATCAATCTCATTTGCCGTATCACAATCGAGCAAAACCCTTATTTTCCCTGATTCCGTGTTTCCCACTGAGCACAACAATAACATACCAATAAATAGTACTCCTGTGTTTTTCATGATGTTTTCCTTTCCTGGCTAGTTGTTTCTTGGACCATAATGCGGTGTGGGATGCCCCACTTCATAAGCCCCCATGTCGGGAGCCTTCCCGGTATAATTATCGTTAATCCCTGGTAGTTTGTCACCTGCATCAACCACCGGTGCATCTTTCCTTAAATGCAGATTAACTTCACTCGGTTGGTAAAGGCGTCCCTCGTTATTGGGTGCATGTTCCGGTTCAACGGCCTCACGGAATAATTCCTCATAAGTATTCACTTCGATACCATGCAGTTCCCGCCCGGTTTCTTTCTCCATCGCTTGCAATGAAGGAAAGGCTTCACCACCGATTACAAAGGGATTCTCAATGGGAAGCCCTACCCGATGGGCATTGTAATCCAATATTCACCGCATAGCCCGCCTTTGTCCTTCCCCACGCTCCCCCACTATCCGGATTAAACCGATCGGCAGGATTCCGCCCTATTATCACATTATCAGCAATATAAAAATCGGTGGAACGTCCATCCTGGGCCAACACCCCATACTGCACCTGCTCAATCCGACAATGCTTAACCGTCAATCCTTTGCAGCCCATCACTCCCTGAAATCCACCATGAAAAGCAATCCGCGCATTACGCAAGATCAAGCCTTCAAAATGTAGATAATCAGCCGCCATGATGTTAAACAGCACATCACTATCATCCCCGTCAATAATCACATCACCATCACCAGCAGCAACAATTGCTATGGGTTTATCCGGTAAACCATCCGCCACAAGCGTACGCGTTCCATGCAGCCATAATCCAACATTATCTCGATAATTGCTCCGATCCGCTTTGTAGGTCCCGGCATGAAGTTTGATAATGGTACCCGGTTCGGCTCTATTTGGATGGACGGTCTGATAATTATCACACCAGGTATGAAAACCATTCACCGCATGCATGATCCCTTTATAAGCCGGTTCTTCTTTTGGCCCCTTCCAATCTGGCGGATACACATGTCTTTCTTCACCCCCATTAAAAGGCACAGGCTCACAACGCGTTGTACGTGTCAATTCCTTCACCGCTTCACCCATTACTCCGTCAGGATCGTGAAGTTCCAGGCGAACTTCATACGTGGTGGCAGGCTCAAGATCCATAATACTCCCAGAAAATCCCTCAGGAATCCGATACATGGGTTGATGGTTGGGATCGCCAAAATTCCCATATCCAGGTGGCACTTCCCGGCCTTTCCCAACTCGATAGAGAGGTGGATATTCATGCCAACTCGTATCCCCTGCCTGACGATACTGCACCGCTACCGATGCATTTCGGTTCTCATCACCTTTTATTCGCCACTCAAATCCAAGACAAATAAGCGTCGGCCGTTCTACAATCAATTCCCCTGATTCCACTAAATCTTTAGTATCGACAAAATACGCTGATGCAAGCGTAGAATATATAATGATTACGGTGGGCAATAAAGGTATCATATATAATTTCCTTTCCCTTCCCTTCCCTTCCCCTAAAAAAAACGATCTAAAATCAAATGGCTGACATAACCCAATAACGCAGCAATAAAATAGGGTAATAAAGCCATCGGCGATAGGCCACTATATTGAATCGCTGCAATATACAACCCACCCGTAACCAATAGCATCCCCCCCACACTATGGGTCCAGCCACGATGACGCCCAACAATGGGTAGGACAATGATTAAACCAAGGTATGCAGCCTTTTCATATTCATGACGCAGGATCAAAACGGTATCCAAAATCACAAACCCGATAAGAAACACCGTCTGCCCTTTGCTCTTAATATCCACATCAGGCCACAAACCAAAAAAAACCGCAAGCGCCACACACCCTGCCTTTTCCCAAATTGACATCGGCAGCCAAAAGGGAAACAAATAAAGCAATCCACAAAAAAACAACGCGGCAGTAATGTGAGATTTATAACCAGGCATAGGATTTAATCAGGTTTTTTAGTATTTTTTCATTCTTTTTCTAAAATCGTGCAATGATTGTTTATAATAATATGAATCAATCACTCCAGACAGGCGGGTGTTTGCCTGAATGCAAAGATGGGAGAAATTATGCAAAACATCCGATGCTTCTTGAATAAACGCTGGCTATTCTACACAACAATTTGTATCACATTTATCCTCATCGTTATGGTTTAAAATCCTGAGTTTAAAGGAAATATCACGGAAGAATAGTCAAATATCCTGAAAAACTTGAAAGTCCGCCTGCAAAAAGCCATTACCCGCTCTAATAAAAACTGGCTGCGAAAAATTATGGAATATATAGGGATTTGAAAATACACCAAATCAAAAGAATTGATTTTTATTCTCAATAAATATTATAATTACCACATTAAAACTATGAATTTGAGGTCAAGAAGATGGTTGATATAAAAGAAGCCGTAAAATATGGGGTGCATTTTTTGAAAGAAATGTATGAGGATAAAGAAATTTCCGATATCACATTAGAGGAAATAGAAATGTCCGAAGATTCCAATCACTGGTTGGTAACCATGAGTTTCATCAGACCAAAAGCCACCGAAAATATCCATGATGTATTCAGCCCAAAAGAATATGAACGTACCTACAAAATTTTAAAAGTTTCCAGAGATGATGGCTGTGTCATCTCCATGATGGATCGAATGATAAATGTTTAATAACATTCAAATTCAATTTGAACGATATTATAGCAGTGGAATCATCGTTGATACCAATATCCTACTGCTTTATTTCATAGGAGAATACGACATAAATTTTATTCCACGTTTCAAAAGAACCATTCAATTCACAATTGAGGATTATGAACTGCTGACATTAATTTTAAGACGTTTTAAAAGGATTCTTACTACCCCCAACATATTGACTGAAGTTTCAAGCCTTGCAAATTCACTAAAAATGAATATCAAACCACATTTTTTCGATTCGTTTTCAAAAAATATATCTATGTTGGATGAAACATATCTGGATAGTAAATCATTGTCAAAACAAGATGAATTTATAAAATTTGGATTGACAGATATTGGAATTCATCAATTGGCAAACAAAAAATATCTTGTTCTTACAGATGATTTCACATTAGCGCAATATCTTAAAAAGCATGATGTTCCCGTCGTGAATTTTAACCACATTAGAACATACGCTTGGAAATGAATACAATTCCTAAACAACCAAATTTCCTGAGATTTGGAATGAATTCTTTAATGTAATTAGTCAGCTTTGATCAGCGCCTCTTCACACCGTTCAATATACTCCCTCTGCCTTTGAGAACGCTTCGGCCCATCAGCACCAATTTGCCAGGCCTCTTTCGCTTCATCCTCCCGATCCAAAGCCGCCAAGGCCTTCCCCTTCCAATAATAGGCTTCCGCCTCCTGCGGTTCAGCAGGACGGCCAACCCCCAAATGCTTGGGATACGTCAGGGCTT
The DNA here is from genome assembly GCA_964517495.1 of uncultured bacterium. Taxonomy (GTDB): domain Bacteria; phylum Hinthialibacterota; class Hinthialibacteria; order Hinthialibacterales; family Hinthialibacteraceae; genus CAZFER01. The sequence goes on from CAZFER010000019.1 coordinate 54,203, forward strand.
TGGTAAAATCATCAAGAGCCAGTTCATATTTTTCCTGTTCCATATACAATTTCCCACGTTCAATATGAGCGCGTACAAATACGTTCCTTGAAACAGTCCGGTTTTCCCAGTTGGAAAAGAAAGCATTATCCAACAACGCAATGGCATCGCTAAAACGCTCTTCATCCACATACGCCTGCGCCAACACCTCAATAATATCAGTGCGCCGTTCCTCTGGCTGAGGCATGGATTCAAGTAACGCAATGGCTTGAGGACGCTGCCCATCGCTGATTAAAATTTGCGCCAGGTCGTAATACAACGTCTGATCTTCCGGCCGTGCGGCAATCGCCTTGCGATAATAATCAGCCGCATTTCGAAGATCGTTCTCTTCCTTCCATGCATACAAACCAAGATTTCGCTGAGCCACACTTAATGACGGTTTAAGCTCAACCGCTTTGCGCCACTCTTCAACCGCCTCATCCAAACGACCCAATCCACCATACAGATTGCCCAAATAAAGCCGGGCATGAGCATCATCTGGATTCTGCTCCAATGCATTGGCTAATACATCGATACTCTCAGGCCGTGAGGGAAACACATAATCCGTGGGCAGCGAGGCAGCCAGTTTCAACGCTTCATCCGCTTTTTCACGATGGTCTAAATGCCCCGCAATATAGGCGAACAGATAATGTGGCATGGGTTTTTCCGCAACATCTGGCATATGTTCCATACACGCGGTAAGAATGGCTTCCGCTTCTGACCACAGCCCCAACTCCAACCATCGATAAATCAACTCCTCTGTTTCAAACGCATCTTCACCTAAAAATTCACGGCTTCCCCGGGCAAATCGTTCAAGCGCATTCGCATTCATCAACGCCAATACCGAATGGGGTAACAAATCTGTAGGATACTGCTTGGCCAATGTTTCAGCCGCTTCAAAAGTCCCGCCTAACATGCCGAAATCATGGTACTGCGCATAAGCAAAACGCGCCAATAAAAGATGATTTCGAGCACGTTTATCCGGTGGATTCAACACCGACGCTCGCTCAAATGCTTCAACGGCCTCCCTATAGTTTCGCTCCCGCATATAAACACGGCCCGCCAGCTCATATCCCAAACCGGAATTGGGCATAATCTTGACCGCCTGATAAGCCGATTCAAGCGCCTGTTCCAACTTATCCTGTTTGAATTGAACCGCACCCAAATAAAACCACGCCATGCCATCATCCATATCACGTTCCACCGCCCTTTTCAAACGCTCTTCCGCCTTTTGATAAAGCCCCACTTCCAAATCCAACACCGCCAAATTCCTCAATGCCGGTGAATAATTCGCGTCCTCGTTCAAGGCCTTTTGATACCATTCCCTGGCGGCTTCTCGATTGGTTTGTTTGTCGAATAGCAGGCCTTTCAAGTAACATTCTTCCGCCGTCATGGCTTCCTCATTCTTTGTATCAAGCCACGAAGGTTCAGGCGGCGTTTTCTCGGGAATATCCAAGGGTGAGCTATATGACACTAATATTTTACCAGATTGAGTCCGCACCTCAATTCGAATTGGAACCGTTGGGGCGGGTTTCAAGGTCAACTTCACGGATTCTTCCGGTGATAAATTCACCGTCTTTCGCAGCCACACATCATCCCCCACCGTAAGTGTACACTCCGCTCTGTCATAACGAGCAGTTGAAATCATGCTGACATCCAGCCTGGGCACGCCCTCTTCCCGGCTTCGATGCGTTTGAATGGCAAGATCACGAGTCGCATATTCAAAACCATCTCCCAAACCATGTACCGGATACCACCATTCACGCCAGGCCACCCTTTCACGTGGATACAACAAACCATAATCCGCCTGAGTTAAAAGCGGACCACTTTGTACTTCGATATACTGCTCATCCCCTTCATGCAAGTTCGCCTGGCTGACTAATCCATCATCCGATTGTCCCCACGTCCAGGCCTTTTTCCCGATTAAAATATTATGATCAGCGTATTGCACTATCCCCCGGTCCAGGTCCACATCATAAGCCCCAAAGAAATCAAACTCACAATCATAAGCAAACACCGAACTGGGCCGATCATAATTTTTCAGCCAACTTAAGTCTTTTCCTTCATGAATCGGCCATGAATAATAGTAATCCCCGCTATGGTTGGTGCCCAGCGTCATAGGATAGATAAAACGGGTGCCTGGTAAACAGGGAAAAGCAGTGCAATTCCAGAAGTAGTATGGATGGATACCATCCTGTGGATTATACAAACTAATCCGCTCATCAAGATAGGCCTTCCCGGGATGCAACGTCAATCGTACAGTCCAACGGGTGCGGAAAATCTGTTCCGTATTCGATATCAGCAAGGATGCCGAACCATCACGATTTTTGATGATTCGAACATTAACCGGCGAAACCACCGTCACCGTATGCCCATGCGGCCCTGTGTTCCATTCAATCCCCCCTGATATCCAGGCCCCTCGCATGGCAATCAAACCAGGCTTGATCACATCATTGCGGTGAAACATCTCCTCACCCGAACTTTTGTCAAACACCGAATGAATACGCCCACCCAGCTCCGGCAGGCAGGTGACTCTCAAATATTCGTTTTCCAAATGGAACGCCTTGTATTCCACATCCACCTTCTCAGTCGAAAGGTTATCCTGCATGGTATACGGATAAATAATCGAACCTTCAAGCGCATAATACGCAGGATTAATATCATCCGGCCCCCACGTATAAGTAGGAATGCTGATCGTACCCTCCCACGCCTTTACCGAGGCTTGGGCCGTGTTCGTTATCGCTCCACTCAATACCATCAACGCAGCTAATAATAGAATCCGAAACGTTTGAAAATATCTCATGCTTTCCTCCTGAATAACTAGATTAACTAAATTTGTTATTTGTAATTCACATTCGCTAAATAATTAAAATATCTTTCATAGTGCGCCACCCTTGCGCCCCCAATGAAATGAGGGCGCTTAGGAGGGGGTTAAAAAGATTATACTCTAAGTTTTATTATTCCATGCTTATAACCCCAACGGGGTAACATAAGATAGCCAGCGGGCAACACCCCTGGAAATGAATAAAAACCACTCTCACCTTTCACCACCCAGGGAGGGCGTGGCTCCCGCCGAGCCGAAGTGTCCGATCAAGGTACATTTAAATATTAAACTTCCAATGCAGGATAATGTGAATATACCTCTTTCGTTTGGTTTTCGTATAACCGACTCCGCGGGTGCCAAGGGCTTGACGACGAAGGAGTCAGCCCTTGAGTCCTACCCTCCTATCCCTTACCTTCCACAAACCAACATGATAACTATTGTTACTATCCAATTGATGGTAGCATGGTTGATGATACATAATTTCTTGATCATCATGTATTATGTGATTTCAGGATAAAATGAATTTATTTTCTTTGGGGAGGAAAAAATGATGAAAGACCGTACGACCAAACAAACTGAATCCATTGCAGGTTTCACACTCATTGAATTACTCATCGTCGTCGCCATTATTGGGATCCTGGCCGCCATCGCGGTGCCCAATTTTATTAACGCCCAAATTCGTGCCAAACTGGCCAGAGTACAAGCCGATATTGACGCAATCGAAACCGCCCTCGGTCAATACAGGCTGGAAAACAACAAATACCCCCCTTCACACAATGGATCATCCTACATCGATCCACACATAAAACGCTTCGTCTATTTAACCACGCCCGTGGCATTTATGTCAACAGTCCCCATGGACGTATTTGCCAAGGAATTAGCCCCTGACACCGGAGGATACAATAGCATCGGTGGTAAATATGTGGGAGATCCCTATCGTTACCTGGAATCCCAATTTCACCCAACCATACACCAATTCAGCAAAACCGATGAACACAAACGGTATGTGTATCTATTATCCGGCCGTGGCCCCGATCACCTGATGAATTGGCAAATGACCCCTCGTTTGCCAGACGCGCTCGATTACTCACCCACCAACGGCCTCAACAGCCTGGGTGACATAAACATATTCGGCCCCTAAAATCGTGGAATGGGTCACGTTTTTCGACCCATCCAGGAACACCCAATGGGTTAAACAACGCAACCCATTTTACTTACCGGGTTGAAACATATCTCATTCCCCTAAACGTTGTAGGGGCAAACCCATGTGTGCGCCCTTCCAATTCAAGCAATCAATTTATCAACCACATTCCCCGCCACATCAGTCAAACGAAAATCACGGCCTTGGAAACGATAGGTCAGCTTTTCATGATTCATGCCAAACAGCTGTAAAATAGTGGCATGCAAATCATTGATATGAATGGGATCTTGCAGAATGTTCCAGCCAATTTCATCGGTCTCTCCAATAACCTGCCCACCTTTGATTCCTCCACCGGCCATCCACACACTGAAAGCAAATGGATGGTGATCACGCCCCGTATTGGCTTCACGCCCCACACGGTTTTCTCCCAATGGCGTACGCCCGAATTCAGACCCCCATACCACCAGTGTTTCATCCAAGAGGCCACGCTGTTTTAAATCCTTCAGCAAGGCAGCCACCGGCTGGTCGGCCATCATGCAGTTGAATTTCAATCCCTGGTCAATATTGGCATGATGATCCCAAGTGGCGTGATAAATATTGATAAATCGCACTCCCCGCTCAACCATGCGGCGAGCCAAGAGGCAATTGGTGGAAAAACTATCAAACTCGCCTTTCCCTCCCCCTTGATAATTCTTAATCGGCTCTTCTCTCCCTACACCATACATTTCAAGTATTTCCGGCGATTCATCGGAAAAATCAATCAATTCAGGCGCCGAGGCCTGCATCCGATACGCCAGTTCATACGACGCAATCCGGCTGTTAATCTCAGGATCGCGCACCTGCTCGTAATGGTGTTGATTCAAATCCCGCAACGTATCCAAACTCATGCGCTGCACATCTTTCGACATCCCGCCAGGATTGCTCAAATTCAACACCGGATCGCCATGACTGCGGAAGAGCACACCCTCATAGGTCGATGGAAGAAAACCACTCGTCCAATTCTGCGTCCCCGCACTGGTTCCACGTCCCGTGGTTAACACCACATAACCGGGCAAGTTCTGCGATTCACTCCCCAAGCCATAATTCAACCATGATCCCAAACTGGGCCGCCCAAAAAGCGGAAAACCAGTGTTCATCATCAACTGCCCGGGATGGTGATTGAATTGATCCGTGTGCATCGAACGAACCAAGGCAATATCATCCGCACATGAGCCAATATGGGGCAACAAATCTGAAAACTCCGTTCCACTTTCACCATGCTTCTTGAATTTTCGCGGCGTCCCCATCACCGTAGCCGAATCTTTTTGAATAAATGCAAAACGGACATTTTCCGTTAACGACTCCGGCAGTTTTTCCCCATGCAACTCATTCAATTTGGGCTTTGGATCAAACAAATCCAACTGGCTGGGCGCGCCAGCCATGAAAATAAATATGCAATTTTTGGCTTTGGGGGCAAAATGCGGTTTCTTGGGGGCTAATGGATTGATGAGCGAATCCGATTGCACATCAGCCGCCAACGCCCCATCCTGTTGCAATAAAGACAACAACGCCAATGAGCCAATCCCGCTGGCTGTCGTGGCTAAAAAATCGCGTCGTGATTGTTGGATAAAGTCTTTAATCGGGTCCATAAATTCACTCCCTCGTCATAAATTCGTCTAGATTGATTAAGGTTCTCCCCAGCGCAATCCAGGCAGCGGTCTGTTTCGCATCCGCCTGTTCGGGAACATTTCCACCGCTGATAGAGCGGGCTTCCTCTGGATTTTTTTCAAAATGCTGCGTCAACTCTGCATAAAGTTGTATCAAACGTGCTCTCTCAATGGTACTCGGCTCACGGCCCAAGCACAGTCGAAACGCATAATCGATCCGTCGTTCCAAACCACCCTCAACGTTTTCCACAATCCGTTTACCCAACCACTGTGCACAATCAAAGAAAACCGGATCATTCAATAATGCAAGCGATTGAAGCGGCGTGTTGGATCGTTCCCGCCGGGTACAGGTAACATTGGCATCCGGCGAGTCAAACGTCATCAACATCGGGTACGGAACCGTTCGCTGGAAGAAAATATAAAGTCCACGCCGATACCGGTCCGGTGCAGGGCTTTCAGACCAACGCACACTATTGGCATATCCCAAATCAGCGACCCCCTCAGGCAAGGGCGGCCGAATACTGGGACCACCCAGCTTATCGTATAACAACCCACTAACTGCCAGGCTATTATCACGAATTATTTCAGCCGGCAATCGAAAACGGCTCTGACGCGCCAAGTATAAATTTTGTGGATCAATCTCCTGCAGTTTGGAATTGGATTCCGACGATTGCCGGTAAGTGGCCGACATCACAATCAATTTAATCAGCGCTTTCCGGCTCCAATCCAATTCAATGTATCGATTAGCCAACCAATCCAGCAACAAGGGATGCGAAGGCGGTTTACTTCGTGTCCCAAAATCATTGGGCGATTCAACAATCCCACGACCAAACAAATGCTGCCACACCCGATTGGCCGCCACCCGCGCCGTTAATGGATGCTCAGGATCAAGTATCCAGCTCGCCAGATCCAACCGGTCAACCTCATCACCTTCTGGCTCAAGCGGTGGAAGAAATTCAGGCGTATGCGGTTTAACAACCTTACCCTTGCGCAAAAAATCTCCACGAATATGAATATGCGATGTTGGCGGCTCAGGATTCTTCGCCATCGCCATGATATAGGAATCCGGCTTGGCAGGTTGACGTTTAGCGTGTTCATCCACACTACGCTTGTACAATGCTAATTCGGGATCAATATGAGAATAAAACGCCGCAAGTTCCTTCTGCTCTTTATCCGTGCGTTTATCTCTCTTTGTTTCTATGATGTTTGCAATATGAAAAGGTACCCCATCCGACTTAACCGGCCGTTCTGCATCTGTGGCTAATAACCGAAACCGTTCCAGCGTATGCTCCTTGCCATATTGCTGTGAAAGTTTGATGGTTAACGTCACATCTCCGTATAAGTCCGAAAATGGTTTCGTTTCAAAAACAGCCACATGGGGACGCTCCGTCTCACCACTGATAGCCCAGCCAGTTTTTAAATCGCCATCGATAGCATCCTTGATCGGATATTTATCCTGCGCATAATCCACCGTTGGATTATGAAATTCAACCTTCTGCGACGCAATATCAAACCCATCAAACCTTAACCATGCGCTAAATTCCGACAACACAAAATTACCATGCCCAGCCCGCCCCGGCCCCGAATCTTCATCCACAGGAAGCACTTCCAGCCGCAGCGCAGTCAAATCACTCAAATTCGTTTTCACCGATAAGATATAAACATCCGCATCAGGTTTTGATCCCTCGGCCTGAATGGAACCATCCTCATGCAACTTTAACGCGACACCATTCTCTGTTTGTAATTTAAATGGCTTCAGCACCTGCCATTTCACATTTGAGGGTTTCCACTTGCGTTCCCATTCACGCTGCCGTTCAGGTAATTCAACTTCTTTGTAGGCTTCCAGCGCTTCCTCGAATTTATCGTGAACCTGATCAAACCGTTCCTTGGCAGCCAGATATCGCTTCTCTTCACCCGCCAGTGGAACCTTGACGTCTTTTTCCTCCGCTTTATTAAAAAAAGCAAAAAGCCCGTAATATTCCTCCTGGGTAATCGGATCATATTTATGGGTATGACATTCCGCACAGCCAACCGTTATACCCATCCAAACCGTACCGGTTGTGTTAACCCGATCCTTGACCGCCTTGATTCGAAACTCCTCCTGATCCACCCCACCTTCCTTGTTGGTAAGTGTATTTCGATGAAACCCAGTCGCCAGAAGATCCGAATCATCCGCCTCAGGAAGCAAGTCACCTGCCAACTGCTTGATGGTAAACTCATCATAAGGCATATCCTCATTTATGGCGTTTATCACCCAATCACGATAACGCCAGGCATAGGGCCTTGGAGTGTCCTTTTCATAACCATCACTGTCAGCATAACGGGCCAAATCCAACCAATGCCGCCCCCAGCGCTCACCAAAATGAGGCGAAGCCAACAACCGGTCAACCAAATTCTCATATGCATCCTCGCTGTTATCATTGACAAACACTTCAATCTCATCCGGCGTAGGTGGCAACCCCAACAGATCCAAATGCAAGCGCCGTATCAATGTCTGCTTATCCGCAGGCTTGGATGGCTTCAATCCTTTCTCTTCCAACTTCGCCAACACAAAAGCATCTATCTCATTCCGAATCCAACTGGCCTGTTTCACCTCAGGAACCTCTGGATCCTTACGCGGCGAAAACGCCCAATGAACACCACCACTCGTTTTCGTCTCTTTATCCTCAGGTGCCTCTACATCCTCAGTTTCTTCTTCAGTGGTTTCCTTATTTGTACTCTCCTCTTTAACTTTGGGCTCAGACTCACTCCATTTTGCCCCCTGATCAATCCAGGCTCGCAACAATCCAATCTGCTCATCAGACAACGGCTCCCCATCCATCGGCATCGGCGCAATATTCTCCGCCACCCCAGACACCACTTGGATCAACAGACTGTCTGCACTTTTCCCTGGAATTATGGCAGGCCCCGAAACACCCCCCTCCTTCAATCGGGATTCCTCATCCAAACGCAAACTGGACATCTGTAACGTTGAACCATGACAGCTTACGCAGTTTTGCGCAAAGATCGGCTGGATATCCTGCTCAAAATCAACGGTCCGATCAACCACCGGAGGAATCTTTGAACCATCTTGAGCCGCTTGTGCACATACACTCAAGGAATTCAAAACTAAAACAACGGTAAAGATCGACCCTATCCATTTAAATAATTGCTGACTCTTCATACTGCTCCCCATAGTAACATTATAAAATTTATCTATTTTGTCCATATTAAAGCATAATTTTATCGTCCAGTACATGGATAATTCAATAAATTGAAATACATGTGAGTTCATAAAAAACTCTTCTTTTTCATAAATCCAGGTTACTTCAACAAATACCAAACGTACTAATAGGCGTAGGAAAACCGGTTCTCTTCACCCCACACTGCATAGAGATATGGAGAAACGAATATTCCTCCAGGGAGGGCGACGCAGCCGCCGGGTGCCAAGGGTCAGCCTTGTTGGCTACCCTTGAATCCATACCGTTATTATAAGGTGGGCTTTAAAAATGCGTTGTGTGCATTCTTAGCCCACCAAATTACACCCCAATCCTATGCTTCAGGTTTGTTTTGTGATACGTTCTTTCGCAGCCAATATGCAAATCAATGACGAATTAAAGGATGAAACAATCATGGACGAATGGTGGAATTCACTCTCAACTGAACTTAAGTTTTTTTACGGAATTGGCATTATTTCCACCTTCACACTGATCGTGCAGGCGGTCCTCATGATGATCGGCGGCGATGGTGGAGATGGTGCCGACGTGGATGTTGATACCCCCGATACGGATGGTTTGGGAGAACATCCCAGTGACCTGAATGTCTTATCCGTCAAAACCATCATCGCTTTTTTCATGGGCTTTGGCTGGATGGGCGTTATTTGCCTTGAAAACAACTACTCACTTGAACTGACCATTCTACTCTCCAGCACGGTAGGCCTCATTTTTCTGAGCATGATCTATTACTTGATGAAGTCACTCTACGGGCTTCGAGACAGCGGAAACATTCATTACAAAAACGCCATCGGCCATATCGCCAATGTTTATATCCCCATCCCTCCCAATCGCTCTGGAGCCGGGCAAGTGGAATTAATGGTCCAGGGACGCGTTCGCTTTGTTTCCGCATTTACCCCATCAACCCAAAAGATTAACAGCAACACCCGCGTAAAAGTTGTTGATATTATTGATCCCGCCACTTTATTGGTGGAACCCATCGACAAAATAGAGGAGAACTAAATCATGGAATATTTAGCGCTTATCGGCAGTGGTATACTCTTAATTTTTGTGGTCGTATTCACCCTGGCCTCACGCTATAAACGATGCCCATCCGACAAGATTCTTGTCGTGTATGGAAAAATCAGCGGTGAAGCCGGCTTGGAAGGCAAAGGCCTGTCCGCCCGCTGTTACCACGGGGGTGGAGCGTTTATCTGGCCAATCATCCAGGACTTCGAATACCTCGATCTAACCCCCCTCCCCATCGATATCAAACTGGAAGGGGCACTATCACAACAAAATATCCGAATTAACACACCATCAACCTTTACCGTCGGAATCTCCACTGAACCGGGGATCATGGAAAATGCCGCCGAACGCCTGCTCGGCTTGACCATGAACGAAGTCAAAGACCTGGCCAAGGATATTATCTTCGGACAGTTACGTGTCGTTATCGCCACCATGCCCATCGAGGAAATCAACGCGGACCGCGAAAAACTGATCGAAAATATCTATAGCGGCGTCGAAGTTGAACTAAAAAAAATCGGCCTGCGGCTCATTAACGTGAATATTCAGGATATTACCGATGAGTCAGGCTACATTGACGCACTGGGGAAAGAAGCCGCCGCCCGTGCCATCAACGAAGCCAAAATCAAAGTCGCCGAACAGGAACGCGACGGCGAAACCGGTAAAGCAGGCGCCGAACGCGATCAGCGTATCAACGTGGCAAGCGCCCACGCTACGGCTGTGGAAGGCGAAAACCTTTCAGCTGTGAAAATAGCGCAGTCCAGCGCTGAACGGCGTGAAAAAGAAGCCGAAGCCGAACGCTTGGCTGCCGCCGCCGAAAAAGTCAAAGCCGCCCAGGCATTGGAAGAAGCCTACCGCGCTGAAATGAAAGCCGAACAAGAACGCGCCTCCCGCGAAGAAGCCACCCAGAACGCCAACATCGTGGTACCGGCCACTATCGAAAAACGGCGCATCGAAACCCTCGCCGAAGCCGAAGCCGAAAAAATTCGACGCATGAAAAAAGGCGAGGCGGATGGTGTGCTCGCCATGATGGAAGCCGAAGCCGATGGCTTAAAAGCCGTGCTGACTCGCAAAGCCGAAGGGTTCGCCGATATCGTTCGCGCCTGCGGTGGCACCCCCGAATTAGCCGCCTTGATGCTGATTACCGAACAGATGCCCAAACTGGTCGAAGAACAGGTTAAAGCCATTTCCAACCTCAAAATCGATTCTGTCACCGTCTGGGACAGCGGCAAATCAGATGATGGCAAAACCCGAACCGCTGATTTTGTCTCCGGCCTCGTCGGCTCCCTCCCTCCCCTCCATGACTTAACCAAAAACGTCGGAATTAAACTTCCTGAATACCTCGGCAAACTCAATCAAGCGCCCGAGCCACAAACGCCTTCAAAACCAAGCCAGCCGATTCATGCTCAGAATAAAAAACATGATCAACTTCATGGCTTAATCGAACAAAACCTCGAAGCCATTAACACCCATCGAAAAAACAATGACGTCGAAGTGGATCACTCCCATGTCCAGGAACTTAAAAACACCGCTCTCCATTGGGCGGAAAAAAGCAAAGAGGAAGGTGCCCCCTGGTATTACGCCAAAGCAAAAACCATCTCCGGCCCCCACACCTGGCAGGAAGTTATCGATGGCGTAAAAAACCAATCCAACCCCTTCATCCAATTGGAAGGCGCCAAAATCTGGCTCCCCCTCGATATCGTTCTATTAGCCATGGAAATCGTTTAACGACCAAATCCCCAGAAATGCTCTACGTATGTAGGGGCGAACCTATGTGTTCGCCCCATTTCATCGTGTTCGCCCCCTGTTGTTTCAACTCCCCCTCTCAATCGCCTTCCTCTCCGCCTCCGGATCATAATCCGGATTTTCCCTTTGCGGCACAGGCGCATGAACCTCTTTCCGCCAATTCTTCATAATCGCATGAAGCTCTTTAACCTGCTCCGGTTTTTCCTCAACAAGATTGTTCCGTTCACCAATATCCTCTTTCAGGTTATATAACTCCAGCCGCCCATCTTCAAAATACTCATGCAACTTCCAATCTCCCCGGCGAACAACCGTGCCCGGCCGTGTACGAAAAAGCGGATCAGGCGTATCCACATTTCCATTTTGCAAATAGATGGGAAAATGCCAAAACAAAGCCCTCTCCGGCAGGCTCCCCGTTTGAGTTATTTCCGGCATCAAACTTAAACCGTCAAGAACCTTATCTTCCGGTTTCTCAATCCCCGCAATATCCAAAAATGTCGGGAAAAAATCAATATTGGAAACCGGCGTGTCATTTCGGCTGCCCGCTTTTACCTTTCCAGGCCAACGCACAATCATCGGCTCACGAATCCCCCCTTCGTAATACGCCCCTTTCCCCGCACGTAACGGCCACTGCCGCGTAACTCGAAACACCCCACCATTATCAGACGTAAACAAAACGACTGTATTTTCCGCCAGCCCCAGTTCATCCAGCGATTTCAACAGCCGCCCGATATTGGTATCCAACGTCTCAATCATGGCCGCGTAAACAGCATTCGAATGCGCCTTGTTTCCCTCACCTTTTTTATAGTCTTCTATGATATCCTTCTTGGCCTGCAAGGGAGTATGAACAGCATAATAAGCCATATGCAAAAAGAAGGGCCGATCCTTATTGGCCTCCATAAAACCAATCGCGTCACCAGTCAAACGATCCGTCAAATATTCCCCTTCAGGCCCATCCTCCAATTTGCTGTTTTTGTAAGGACTAAAATAACTTTGGGGATGCCCGTAATGGCTGCCGCCAATATTGACATCAAAACCCTGCGTTCTTGGGTCTTCCCCCAAATGCCATTTCCCTGCATGGCACGTTCTGTAGCCCGCCTGCTGCAATAGTTCAGCAATCGTGATTTTCTCATCCGGCAGCACCGTTCTATTCTCCGTCGGGATTAACTTCCTAAACTTCGATCTTCCACGTTCAGATGAACCCACCGTATAGATACCATGCCGGGGCGAATACTGCCCCGTCATACTACAGGCACGGCTGGGAGCACAATTCGCCGCCGATGCATACGCATTGGTAAACACCATCCCCTGCGATGCCAACCGGTCGATGTTCGGCGTGCGGTAAAACTCACTCCCCATAAATCCCGTATCCGTCCACCCCATATCATCGATATTGATATAAACAATATTGGGCTTCTCATCCGCATTCACACGATTCGCATGTATCAAATTGCTCGATATAAAAGTTCCCCCACCCACAAATGCCATCGTCTTTTTCAAAAATGAACGACGGGTATTTCGCGTGTTTTCCAAATCAAATTTCATAATAACCTCCCAAAATTTATTCATCCCTTCCAACCTAAGTATAGGCTAAGCCATTTGAAGCACCATTCCCCTCCCAAGCCTGGGAGGGGCCAGGGGAGGGTTGAGAAGTAAATGGTGAGCCAATTCCTTTAGCCCCTCCTAACCTCCCCCCTTTCATTCTGATCTTTACCCAATAGTTTAATAAATCCATGCTTTTACCCCAACCGGGTTACATAAGATAGCCAGAAATGAAAATAAATAACACCAAAGCCCTGAAAATAAAAACAATCGGTGACCATAAAATCATCCTGACCAGAAATACGATTGGGAAAGGATTAATGTTCTCCGGTCTCTTCTCCCCTGCAACCCTTTAGTCCCAAAAGGCGTTTCGCAGCAGTTCAACGAATTCTACCATTGATCAACCGTCAATCCACCGATAAAATCAATTTCCGCCTTGAAGATTTAACGAGCAGATTAAACCTAAGGCTGGTTATGTTGAAAAATTCCTTATAAAAAACAAATGATTTACTTTTACATCATACTGATTATATAATATAATCATTCACGGAGAACTTTCACCAATGAATCAACCAGCAATTATATTTTGCAACTGTGAGTATGAAGGATCGCTTCCTGACACTGTCAAACAACCCGTTTTGGATGCATTAACGAAATCATCTATCGATTTTAATTTCGTTTGTGATCTTTGTGGTTTAGCGGCCCAAAAAGATCAATGGTTCAGCGGGCTTGAACACGATCAAAACTATACGATCATCGCTTGCGCTCCACGCGCGCTTAAATGGTTATTTCACCTGGCCGGATCAAAAATCCCTGTCAACACGGCTGTCTTAAACATGCATGAGATGAATTCAGATGCTATCCTCCAATCCTTAAACATAGAAAAACCATGCTGCTCAAACACACAAAATCATACAGACTGTCAACCCCATGCTGATGATAACTGGATTCCCTGGTTCCCGATCATTGATTACGATCGTTGCACAAACTGTAAACAGTGCTTGAATTTCTGCCTGTTTAATGTCTATGAACTGGATGATACGAATAAAGTCAGTGTAAGTCATCCAGCCAGTTGTAAAACCAACTGCCCCGCTTGCGCTAGAGTTTGCCCTGAACAAGCCATCATCTTTCCAAAACACCAATCACCCCATATCAATGGAAGCCTTATCCAACAAGAAGAATCAAAACAAAACGCCAACCTGAACAATCTTCTTCAGGGTGATTTGCAAGATATTTTGCGAAAACGCAACGCCGGCGCTAAAGGCAATTTCCCTACAATTCAAGATATTACCCTTGCTCAAGAGGAACGAAAAAAATGCGGTTGCGAATCAGATCCACCTCTTCAAATTGGCCTTATGTCTAACATCAATAAACAAAAGAATCTCAAGTGAATAAAGAAGGGAAAAATATCAAAAGTGACTAATTCTTCGTTGAAACCTTCTGTTATACTTGTGGCCGACCGCACACTTTCCAGCAATTACCAAATCCTTTTTGAGGGTATTTTTGCCACCATGCAAACCACAAAAGTGCCCGAACTGGCCATGAAACTCCTGGTTTCACCCAAAATGCCCGTAGACCGACAAGGGCGCGCAAAAGCTGTACCCCTGGGCCTGCGGCGTTTGGAAGCGGCTCTCATCGAACAAGGCGTTGTGAATGAAAACGATATCGTTTGCACGACTCCCGATGCCTTGGACTCAATTCTTGGTCCATGGGTAAAAATTGTCGGTGTCAGCTCCAGCGATCCTCTCGGACGGGGAATGAGTAACACCACCACCGTGAAATTTTGGAGTGGAGAACTATACACAAAAGTCTGGACCGCCAGAATGATGACCAAACTCAAAAAGGCCAAGGATAAATATCATTTCAAAATGATCGGAGGTGGAGCTGGTGCATGGCAATGGCAAAACGATCCACAGGAATGCCAAAACCATGGTATCGACTATCTCTTTCTAGGCTACAGTGAATCAAAAGGCGTTCTTTTAATCCGTGATCTGCTCAATGACAACGATGCGGCTTTCACAACCGTGGAAAAAGGCAACGCGGCCAGTCACATTCCTAAAATCCGCAACGCTTCTCTCCTTGGTATTATTGAACTTTCTCGGGGCTGCGGAAAAGGATGCCGCTTCTGCACACTAGCAAAACACCCCATGGTGCATCTCCCCCAAGACACTATCCTATCCGATATTGAAACCAATGTCGCTCGAGGATTAACCTCCGTTGTAAGCGGTAGCGAAGATTTTTTCCGCTATGGCGCAAACGGCTCCAAAATCAACTTCGATTCACTCCATAAATTATTGACTGAAATGAAAAATATTAACGGTCTCTCTTTCATGCAGATCGACCACGCCAACATCTCTTCTGTCTTGCAAATGAGTGATCACCAACTCAAAGAAATTCGCACCCTTCTCCAATGGAAGAAAAATAGCAATTACCTTTGGATTAACATGGGTGTCGAAAGCGCCAATGGAAATTTAGTCGCTGCCAACAGTGCGGGCAAAATCCATCCCTTCGATCCATCAAACTGGGAGGATATGGTCAAAGACGCCGTCGCCCGCTTAAGCAGAACAGGTTACTTTCCTGTGCTTAGTATTATCCTTGGTCTCCCCGGCGAAACAGAAAATGATGTGGACAGAACCATTCAACTTGTTAAAGATATTTCACGCCAATCCGCAGTCGTTTTCCCCATTTTCTATGAACCCGTGCTCCCCAATGAACCACGCTTCACGCTGGAATGCATGTCTGCCAAACACTTGGAACTTTACACCATGTGTTATGAAATCAATTTCTCACACGTTCCAAAAATGTATTGGGACAACCAACGTGCGGGAGGTGTTCCATGGCTCCAACGCGCCTTAGTTCGGCTTTTGGGAAAAACAGAAGTCCGCGCTTGGCGAAAAAAGTTTAAACAACTGGAATCAACCCTCGCTGTCCAATAAAATAAATTTTCTATTCTATGGCGATTTCTGGTTTAATGGCTTTAAGGAACTATCAATGCAAGAAAAGTACGAAAATAAATTGGACGCAACCATCACAAATCATTTTCTGCCCATTCAAGAAAATATTTGTCAATCCAAACCGGAGAGAGATAAACTCCGTTCCGTCATCCAGGAATACGTCAACCACGATAACCTGATCGCTCCTCTTTCCTTATATGAACTATCCTATCATGCCCGTGAAGTGTTAAACATTGCCCATTTAAACACCAAATTCCAAGACTATGCCTCCGTCTTGCTCCATAATGAACTCTGGAGCCAACGAGTCAGCCAAATCCCTTATGACCGTCGACTCTTGCTCCTCCCTCGTTGCTTGCGGCATAAAGAACACTGTCTTGCACAAGAAGACACATGGGGGCTCATTTGCGCTCATTGTGGAAACTGCCCAATCCACGACCTGCAAACTGAAGCCCAACAACTGGGTTACATGGTGATGATCGCCGAAGGTTCACCAATCGTTATGGCACTCATCGAGTCGGGGAAAATAGAAACGGTTATTGGCGTTAGCTGTCTTTCTGTTTTGGAAAAAGTCTTTCCCTACATGGAAGCCGCCGCCGTCCCTGGAATCGCCATTCCTCTACTCCGCGATGGTTGTACGGATACATATGCTGACATGGATTGGATTTGGGAAGCCATCTACCTCAATAACGATAATCCCATCCCCCGCTTGGATCTAAACGCACTAAAATTGGAAGTACAAGATTGTTTTGATCCCAATGCGTTAGCACCATACATGGGTTCACCTCATAACCATACCGAAAAAATTGCCCTCCAATGGCTGGCAAAATCCGGTAAACGATGGCGTCCTTTCCTCGCGGCATGTGTCTATCAATCTCTACGCAACGATCCGTCTGCCCCATTGCCAGACTCAATACGTAAACTTTTAATAGCAATTGAATGCTTCCATAAAGCATCCCTTATCCATGATGATATCGAAGACAACGATAACCTGCGCTATGGAGAACAAACACTCCATGTTCAATACGGTGTTCCCATCGCTCTCAACATTGGCGACATACTCGTTGGTGATGGCTATCGCTTAATTGCAGAATTGGATATCCCCAGTGAGAGAAAGGCAAAAATGCTACACATTGCCGCTATTGGCCATCGAACTCTTTGCCAGGGCCAAGGGGCGGAATTATGCTGGCAACAAAGCCGCACACCTCTAACCGTGAATGAAATCCTCGATATTTATAAACAAAAAACCGCACCGGCCTTTGAAGTCGCTTTAAGGCTGGGAGCCATCTATTCCAATAGGGATGATCACTTGGGCGATTTGCTTCAACAATATAGCACCGCATTAGGGATCGCCTATCAGATTAAAGATGATTTCAGTGATAGCGGCCTGGAAGAGGGACCGAATTTGAAGATTCAGAATTCAATGGACATTTCATTACTCATGGCCCTGACCTATGAAAAAGCCAATCATGAAGACCAGCAAATATTGAAAGCATTCTGGTATTCAACTTCGGATAAAGACTATCATAACCGGATCAATCAGATCATTCTAATACATAACATAGTACAGGATATGCAGGCACTTTTCCAACAATACAAAAACCACGCATTCTCCGTTCTATCCGCTATTGATAATCCAAATTTAAAATGTGTGCTTCACCGGGTTATCGGAAAGATTTTTGGAGATTTAACAAAAATGGGTTGTTGCAATGACAATCAGAAGTGATATGCTCCAAACCGCCAAACTTGGCGCATCCAGTTTAAATTCAACCATCGCCAGCCAAATATTGTATTACGTAAATAGTATTTCCAATCCCGACGGTGGCTATCGAGGCCGAAGCACAACAAGCGATTTGTACTACACGGTCTTCGCCATGAAAATTCTTCTGGCTTTTAATGCGGATTTACCCATAGAAAAAATGGAAGCCTATTTAAATTCCTTCGACTCTGGCCAATCTCTCGATCTTGTTCACCTATCCTGCCTGGCTCGATGCTGGGCAAATCTGCCGGGAAAAAAACCTTCTCCCAAAACAAGTAAATCAATTATAAGACGAGTCAATGAATGCCGGACAGGCCCCATGGGATTCGCCAACCAGCCTGATCAGCGGAAATGCTCAATCTACAGCACATTCATGGCTTTGAGTGCCTATCAGGATTTGGAGGAAAACATGCCCGATCAAGACGCGATTATCGAATGGATGTTTACCAATCAAGCGGCTGACGAAGGTTTCGCCTTTAAAACCGGCGCCAAGGGTTTGGTTCCCATCACCGCCGGCGCAATCATCTTGCTCAACTTTTTGAATGTCTCCGTACCTGACGAAAGTATACAATGGCTGATCGATAGACACAATCCGGAAGGTGGTTTTCACGCAGCACCACTGCTCCCTTTTCCAGACTTACTATCCACCGCCACTGCACTTCATGCGCTCAAAACAGTAAATTGTTCATTGGATGATATTCGTGAACCATGCATTAACTTTATCAACAGCGTGTGGCGTGAATACGGCTTTTGTGGGATGACCGTTGATGACACCGTCGATGGCGAATACACCTTCTATGGTTTACTCGCTTTAGGCAACATGCTGAATGGAAGAGAATAATGGAATGAACGTTACTCGCTATGATCTTTCAACATCATTGGCCAATGCCCGAACGTGCCTGCTACAAGAACGCAACCCGCATGGTCATTGGGACGGTGAACTATCCAGTAGTGCTCTTTCAACTGCAACCGCCGTTGTTGCTCTCTCACTGACGGATCCACAAAAATATCAACAACACATCCATCAAGGTCTTCAATGGTTGAACCAATATCAAAACAAGGACGGTGGGTGGGGAGATAGTATCCTGAGCCCAAGCAATATAAGCACAACCACGCTTGCCTGGGCGGCATATGCGGTCGCGGAAGATGAATCGATTTACACCAATACAATAAAAAAAGCCGAGCAATGGATCAAAAAAAGATCAGGTCAACTGGATATCGAAACACTCGCTGACGCGATTACGGCCTGCTATGGCGAAGACCGTACTTTCTCCGTCCCCATCTTAACTCACTGCGTTCTGAGCGGGAAATTCGGTTCTGACCCTAAAACATGGTCTTTCATTAAACCGCTCCCCTTCGAACTCGCTCTCGCGCCCTTCTGCTGCTTGAAATGGTTGCGCATCACTGTAGTCAGCTATGCACTTCCCGCCCTTATCGCTATTGGCCAGGTAAGACATCATTACGCACCACCCAAAAATCCCTTCGTGCGCTTCATTCGCAATATCGCCCGTCCCGGAACGTTAAACCTCCTGCGCACCATTCAACCCGACAGCGGAGGTTTCCTTGAAGCCACTCCCCTGACCAGCTTCGTGACGATGTCACTGGTTTCATCCGGTCACAAAGATCATCTCGTTGTCAAAAAAGCCACCGAATTTTTAACACGTTCACAAAGAAACGATGGAAGTTGGCCTATTGATTCAAATTTAACAACGTGGGGAACAACCCTAAGCGTAAATGCACTCGCTATGAACAAAGAATTCAAACATCTCCTTTCAGAAAAGGAACGTGCCTCTATCACATCCTGGCTATTGAATCAACAAAACCGTGGAATCCATCCCTACACCCGCGCAGGTGCTGGTGGATGGGCCTGGACGGATTTGCCTGGCGGTGTCCCCGACGCGGACGATACCGCGGGAGCGCTTATTGCGTTGTATAATCTGGGCATTGAAAAAGAAGCCATAAAAGAAGCCGTTCAACCAGGCATTCAGTGGTTCTTGCAGTTGCAAAATAACGATGGTGGAATCCCCACGTTCTGCCGGGGCTGGGGGAAACTCCCTTTCGACCGTAGTGCCCCGGATCTAACCGCTCATTTCATTTCAGCATTGTCCATCTGGTCTCAAACAAACCAGTTGCCAGAACCGCTCAATCTACAAATCAAAAAATCGATCAGGAAAAGCCTGCATTTTCTAAAAACCTCGCAACAAGACAATGGGTCCTGGATTCCTCTGTGGTTTGGTAATCCCCATGCCCCCAACGAAGAAAACCCTGTTTATGGTACATCTTTGGTTACTACATCGCTCGTTAATCTAACCAATATTCCAGACGTCACCCTGATTGACATGGTATCAAACGGTCACAAATACATCCTGGAAACGCAAAACACCGATCAAGGCTGGGGAGGTTCTTGCAATACCCCCTCGAGCATTGAAGAAACCGCCTTGGCCATTTGTGCTCTATCTCAAGTCCTGGCATGGTCCAAAACGCATGAAATGATTTCAAAAAGATTCAATGAACAACAGATCATAAATTCAATTAAACAAGGCACTGCGTGGCTTCTTGAAAAAACACACCTCGGTACAGAATTTCCAGCTTCACCAATAGGCCTCTATTTTGCCCGCTTATGGTATTTCGAAAAATTATACCCCATCATCTTTACAACCAGAGCGCTTGAACTAGTGAATCGTATGATTCCTCTTCTTTTTGAACATAGCCTTTTCCAACATCAAGATAAACAAAATGTCAAAGGAACCACACGGTAAAATAGACGCTAAAAAAGGAATATTTTACCCCATATTTTATGGAATACGTATATATAGAACTTAACCCGCACGTCTGGTCTTTTCAACCCGCCTCTAAACAACAATTATTTTCATAAGCCCGAATACAACGTTCATCCACCATAGCCTGCAGGTGCCAAGGGTAAAACGTTGTTTTTTTACCCTTGGGGTCACACCCTCATACGCTAATACTCCCAATAACTCAAAGGCAATCCCCTAAGAGGATTCATGCGCGACCTACCGCATAGTATGGTAGGGTGGACTCAAAGCCAAGCGTAGCCAACCCGTCATACGCACCTTTATTTTACGCTTTCCAATACACTGATGCATGCCCTCAGGAATTCAAAATCATATCCGCGCGTTGTTTGTACATTAGTCCATAAAACATCTGCAAATAACGCTGGGTTTCTTTCCGTTGAAGGTTGGTGGCGTGTTTCCAGAAGCCATAGATTCGCGAGAGCGACATGAGCCGTTCGGCGTAGAGTTTCCAGTTATAACGGCTCTTGATTCGCTGAATGGCACCATTGGAGATGGTATCCCATTCCGACATATCACGTTGGCAACGCTCGATAAAATCGGCCATCTTGTTTGCCGATTCCAACCCGTGGTTTGGATCGATGTGATACCCTGAATACCCCTCAAGGATAATCTCCTGTGGACCGCCATAACTGGTGGCAAAGGTCGGCAGGCCGGAACTCATGGCTTCGATCACCGTCAGCCCAAACGCCTCAAACAAAGCCGGTTGAACAAAGGCTCCCTTTAAATCGGCAATATAACGATATAACTCACCTACAAAGTTCTTTTGCAATTGCGCGCCAATCCAACGGATTTTATCATCCAAGTGGTAATGAGTCATCAAGTCATGCATGCGGTGAATCTGTTCCTGTTCCTCATAATCCGACGAGCGGTT
Source organism: uncultured bacterium (assembly GCA_964517495.1). Classification (GTDB taxonomy): domain Bacteria; phylum Hinthialibacterota; class Hinthialibacteria; order Hinthialibacterales; family Hinthialibacteraceae; genus CAZFER01. The sequence goes on from CAZFER010000019.1 coordinate 75,731, forward strand.
CGCATCAGTGTACCCCCCCACAATCACCAAATTCGCCAGCTCTTGCAAGCGCTCGCATTGGCCATACCATTCCACCAGACCGGTTAAATTCTTGATGCGGTCCATTCGAGATAAGCTAAAGAGGATGGTTTTTTCACCTTTTTGAATCAATCCACGACAATCAGGATAATCTTCCGAAAAAAGCATGCGATGAATCTCTTCATGTAAATTACTCAAGCGGTGGTCATTTTCCCAATAGGGAAAAAACACATCAGGATCAGCGCCCGGTGAGACGATATTGAATTTTGGATCAAACACATTGATCCCGTTTTTTACCCGATACAATCCCGGCATGGTAAAGGTGGAATAACTTTCGTACTGCCCCACCACATCCGAGTTGCCAACAATCTCTTGATACGTACTGGTTATAATAAAATCTGCGGTATTCATCGAAATAAGATCCGCGGTAAATTGGCAGGAAAAGTGATACTGATCTTCCAGATTCATCCAATAAAGATCAGAGTACAGATACTTGGTCTTTTCCAACGCATGGGCGATATTACATTGTGATACATTCAACCGTTCAGCAAGCAAAGTTGCCACTAAATTCCCGTCAGAATAATTTCCAATAATCAAGTCTGGCCGTGTTCCCAATTGCGCGAGTATTTCACGTTCCGCGTCAATTGAAAATTGCTCCAAATAGGGCCATATACGAAAACGTGATATCCACTGGGGAATGATATCGCCGTTTTCATTCCGAAAAGGAATTCGGACAATCGTAGCATTTTGGGTTCCGGATATGGGTTCCAGTGGTTCATCACACGATGTTCCATCCGATTCCGGAATAAGCCGGGTCATCACGATAATTTTGGATTCCATGTCGATGCCTTGTTCCCACAAGCGCTCATTCATCTCATTTTCAAGCGCTTTGACCTGATCCAATATATAAATCACCTGCCCCCCGGTATCTGGCTTGCCCAGTACATTGGTTTGCCCAAAATAACCATGAGGCGATAGTATCACCACGTTAAAGATCATGGGAATTCGACTCAGAAATTCGCTTAAACGATTATGGTCCGGGGCTTCCCAAATGTCAGACAATAAATAAAGCGTGTCAAGCATTCGTCTTACAGTTCGTCCCCACCCCAATTCAAATCCCATCTCCTGCATGGTATGGGCGACCATATCCCACTCGGTATCTCCAGAAAATTGGGATAAATAGTCTTGTGCCCGGGTCAAGGCCTGCTGCAACTGAGAAATATTTTGGATACGATCGTTCAGCATCAGGGGTTGCCCCTGACATTCATGAACCCGTAAAAAATTGAACAACAACTTCCCATCCTTCGCAGGATCGCTGAATAAGTTATTGCTCAAATGGCGGTTTAAAAATTCCACCCCGCGCCCAATGGATCGCGCTTCCTTTAATTTGGGAAACTCCCGGTTGAATGGTTGGAGGTCTATTTCAAGGACCCAATCATCCGCACCAGCCTGAGGATTGACCAATCGCTCCTTGATATGCAGAAATTCTGAAGCACTCATTTCATCGCAATGCATACTTTCCATATGAAAACGAATATAAATCCACACCCCAATCCGGGGACGATAGGCAAAACTGATCCACGGCGATTGTATAACCGCTTCCTGTGAATGATGCATCAAATGGCCAAACGCAGTTGATTTAATCATGCGGTTTGAATCGTCTTCACAAAATTGCTTAAATTCGTCATAAATATCTGACCGAAGAAGAAAGGGCCGTTCCAACCCAGTCAACTGTCGCAGAAAAACATAGATTACATTGCGATGTTCATTGATAGCGTTCTGTATTTCCTGAATCATACATCCTCCATTTTGGGGTTCTTGACGTTGCCTAAGAAGTCAAAGTATTCGATTCCTTCCAAAATACCAGCTGCAGAGTGGGCTTCAGCGAAATAAACGGTGGGGTTCTTTTTTAAGTTTTTCAACTCCTTGCTGTAATTCCCCACCACAATGGATAACGAGTGCCCTTTCAGCATATCTTCATCGTTTCCTGATCCCCCGGCAGTCAATATCCGTTCCATGGGAATACCCCAGCGGCTGGCCAAATACCAAATAGCCAAACCTTTGGAAGCGCGCAAGGGTATAAAATCCAGATATTGCTGCAGCGAATAAATCACTTTAACCACAAACTGATTTTCTCTCATCATGCGTATTATTTCACGCCGTTTGGGGGCTATGCTCGGATCGATATAATAACTGATTTTATGATCACTCTGATTTTCCGGCGGTTGTAATTCTATCCCAGGCAGAGTGGAAACAAAATCTTTGAGTTGCTCTGGTTTCCATTTATAGTTTAAATGTTTTTCCCATCCCCGATCCAGTTTTAAGTCGTCACCATAATTGATTTCTGTACCGACAGATGTAATCAATAAATCAGGGCGTGGAACATTGATTTCTTCAAGAATACCCGTAGCACTTTCCAGGGTGCGGCCGGTCGCGATCCCAAAGCCAACATTATCCTTGCTTTCCTCAATCCTTTTAACCAGCTCGTCCAAAGCCTCCTGGTCACCCAACAATGTGTTGTCGATGTCAGTAATTAACAACCGGTCCGCATTTAACAACCGCTTTCCTGTGGAAACCCAGAATGGTGAAACCAATTGTTCCTGCGTATGTTTTTTGATTTGTTCCAAATAGGTTTCGGTATGACTCTCCCACGAATAATGCTTCTTGACACCCGCGAGGCCACTTTGAGCAAATTGCTGCCATTTTCGCGGATCGGTAATAATCGAATGGATAGCTTCCGCAATCTCTTGGGGGTTGAGTGGATCAATGAGAATTCCATTCTGACAATGCCTCACAATATCACGCGGCCCTCCATCGTTGGTGGCTACAATGGGAACCCCACTGGCTGCTGCTTCAATAAGGGTCAGGCCAAAAGGTTCCGTCAAGGCGGGATTAACAAACACTCCCCCTGTTTTGGCGCACATACAGTATAAATTCGGAACATCCTCGGATTGATGGGTTTTTGGATAGGCCACCCGGCCATATAAATCATACTTATCAATTAGATAAAATATATTCCTGATAACGCCTCGCGCTCCTGTGTCCAGGTGTTTTAAATCATCCCGGTTTCCTGCCACGATAACAAGATTGGCCTTCTCCTTCAAATCCGGATGTTGCGCATAGGCCTGAATCAGTGAGGCGATGTTTTTGCGTTCATCCGCTCTGGAGATGGCGAGAACCATCGGTTTTTCCGGTTCTCTCAAGAATTTTTTCAACCGTTCAAAATAAGAGTAATATTCCAGCGGCTGCTTTGATGGACTGAATCGGGATAAATCCGTCCCTGGCGGAATGACATCCATCTTTATCGGTTGATAGCGTTGATAGACTTTATACTGCTCTTCCACTTCCTGGTTGGTGCTGGCAACCACCATGGAGGCGGATTCCAAGGCCAGTTCTTCTGCCTCTATACGTTCTGTAATGTGATATTGCTCTTCGATGCGTTTTTCAGACATCCCATGGTCAATAAGGCGTTTCCGCTTTGTCCGCCCCAATGAATGGCCGGTGAATACCAAGGGAATCCCCAATAGATGAGAAAGTTTGGAACCCACATACCCGGCATCCGCATAATGGGCATGAATGATGTCGGGCATACGCTTGATTTTACGAAAATACTTTAATATCTCATTGGCGAATTCATCCAAATACGGCCAAAGCACTTCTTTACGCAAATAGCGTTTGGGGCCACAGGGTTTTCGAATAATTTGAGCACCCGATCCTAAATCTTCCACCTCTTCTTCATAATCAGAATCGACTTTTTTATCGAAGATTTGCCGAGTGATCAAGTCAACTTTATCCACGTCTTCTTGTTGAGATAGCGTTTTTGCCAACTCAACAACATACAACACTTGCCCGCCGGTATCTGCATCACGGCCTAATTCAATTTTTTTACCCCGAACCAACCCATGTACACTGATCATCGCAATATACAACGTGTCATTTGACAGAGTTGCATAATTGTTCATATTCGTTTTCATTCGAAATTATTCCTTTCGAAAGTCATATTAATCAACAACTTAGAACCAGTAGTATTCACTCTTTGGGAAAGAGAATACAATTCCATCTCATAAAAAGTATAATGTTACAAATCCGTACCTCAATAGTTTGAACTTCAATCAATGAAAACCAATTTTTTGTGTTTAAATCAGTTAGGTGATTAAGTAATATGTCGAAAATGTTTCAATTTACGTCATGTGGTCGATTATGTTCCTTGAAAGATTGGAATTATATCCAAATAAAATTAATAAACTTTTCTTCAACTTTCAACTTGTAATGTTTTGTAATGTATTCTATAATGAATGCTAAAATATGTTTCAATATATATATTAATAAAATAGGGTCTCGTTGAGGGATATAATTCATCTTGAAGACAGAGGATATTAAGATGCCAGTTCAAAAACAAACTCAACGAAAACATCTGCAATGTGTGGTTTGTGGCCAGGGATTCATGTCCACCTTTGATGAAAAGTTGGGTGTTTATCCGGTTTATCATTCCAAATCCAAGACAGAGTTTTTGTCATGTGAATCACAATTTTTCGAAATGTTGCTCAAATTGTACAAATGTTTACATTCTTCTGAAACCAGCAAACAGATGAATGAGCTAATGAATGATGCCGATTGGGGCATTATTCTGCTCAAACGTGAATTCCTCATGTGGTGTTTGACCTGTGGATATTTAACATTGGACAATTTGAAGCGAATTATTGTTCCTCCCGCGATTGACGATTTTACCAAAGATTTGCTGAGTACTCATAAGTTAAACGATCCGAACTATATACCTCAAGCGATGGATTATCTGAAATCGGCTTTTCACCATTTGAAGGATGAATTGCACCCCACCAATGTGAATGAATTTGATAATTTGAACCCCCAAAAAGAACTCGCTCCAGAAGCCCACAAATCAGTAAGAATGCACACGGTTGACCTGATTGGGATTTCTCAAAGGAACTCATAATATTAAGGATAGGTTCATTCTCATCATTGAAAATAAACAGATGGGTTTTTATTGTTTATCAAAATGGTCATCATAATTCCCAACCTTTCCGGTATTTGCGGTACATCAACTCATTGGCTTTGGATGAGTTGGTGAATTCGCGTTGTTTTGCGTTCCAATACAGCTTTTCATTGACCCGCAAGGCAATATTTCCAAGTGCGATAGTTTGGCTAAAGTCTTTGGCATCATTAAAGTTAGCGCCGGAGGGTTTACCTCCTTTACACGCTCGAAGCCATTGATCCAGTTCATCGATGGGGCGAGGCAAGTATGGATCAGGTGGATTAAAGGCCTCCATCTTCTTTTTGGGAATCAATCGCGGATCGCCTCCACTGAAATCAGCCAGGATTTTGCCTTCATCACCGATGAATAAGAGTCCCTCATTGGGCATAGATTCACCATCTTCTACCAATTCTTTTGGCATGGGTGGGCGCAAGCCGCCGTCATACCAATAGAGGGAGAGTTCCGGCATATCCTCGCGGGCGGGGAATTCCCAGTGGATGGTTGATGCGCGGGGATAGGAAATCATGTTATCTTGTTTTTCCCACAAGTGACTGACAATTTCCCAATATTGGCTACGGCTGGCTTCGATTGATTTGGGTGATCCTAACTTCATGATTTTAAAGATTTGATAGAAGCTATAGTGTCCCATATCACCCAAAGCACCTGCCCCGAAATCATACCAGCCGCGAAAGACGGCGTGGGTCAATGTGGGATGGTAGGGGCGATGGGGTACGGGTCCCAGCCATAAATCCCAATCCAACCCTTCGGGGATGGGTGGTGTTTCAGACGGATATTGGGTCATCCCTTGTGGCCAGAAGGGGCGTGATGACCAGTTATGAACTTCACGAACAGGGCCAATGGCTCCATTCCAGATCCATTCGCATATGGTGGCCGTGCTTTTATTCGAGGCCGCGCAGAAGAGGTGGGTGGCAAGACCGGTTTCTTTGGCTTTATCGGCTGCCAGATGAATTTCGTTAAGCACATTGGAGATCGGTTTATGGGTGATGGCGTGCTTGCCTTTGTTGATGGCCGCCAGCGCGACAGTTGCGTGGAGGTGATCGGGAGTCATGATATATACAGCATCGATATCCTCTTCATTTTCAAGCACTTCACGAAAATCCCGATAGGCCTTGCATCCGCTATATTGGCCAGACGGTTTGTTTTTGGCGTAATAGCCCTCGACAATTTCCTGTCCCACTTTGCGGCCACAACGGCATCCTTTGATCCCTTCACCCCATTTGGGTTCACCGAGGAAATCGCGTACTTTATTGCGAATTTCATTGCGGGACCATTCGATGTAATCGTTGCTATCCTCATTGGGATCACACACGCAGGCGATGTGTACATCGGGATTGGGCAGCGCTCGCATGAGTTGACGAACGCCTTGGGTTCCGGTTCCGATATAGGCAATGTTAACTTTATCGTTTGGTGAGACGAGTTTTTCACCTCCTAAAACAGAACGTGGAATGATGCTTAGTGCGGTGATCGGCGCAGATGCTTTTAAAAATTGGCGGCGAGTTGGTTTTGAGTATTTTCCCATTGAATCTTCTCCCCTTTTGGATTTATGTTCAATTTTTCCTTCAAGTTTTTACATCAATTGCAATTTTACACTACTCCTTCAACCCTCCCCTAACCCCTCACAGACTTGGGCTGATCTTTTCCCAATAGTATATGAATCAATCAAGATTGTGTGTTAATCCTTCAACCCTCCCCTAACCCCTCCCAGGCTTGGGAGGGGAATGGTTTCTATACCTGTTTAGCGATTTTTAAATCTCCTGTGATCCCTCTTCGTTATCGGCCAACCCACTTCTTCCCCAAGCCTGTTGGAGATACAGATGGGGTTGATCATCGGCCCCACAACTTCTGGGTAATGCGCAACACTCTTATTGGCTTATATTATCATATATTATGGTCTTTTTGATGGTCCCATTAAAAACTAAAATGGGGTGACATTTTGTTATACACTGATGTTAATAGGTTGAGCATTTGACCCCCTAAGTCCTCCCGTCAACGGGGGGACTTTGTGGGATTTACAAAGATTATTTTGCTGACATAAAGTTTATACGGATTTTATCAGGTTAAGGAAAAATATGTCTGAGAATTCTGCATCTCCTTCTTCGATGGTATATCTAGCTAGTTTTGATCAAATTACGTTTATTCAAGATGTTACGTTTGATCAGCGGGTTGATGAACTTCCTCCACAATTGGTCATTTCACCAGGTTGTTATGGTTTTAACGGGAAAACTTATGAGTTAAAAGAAGAAGGTCTTTACCGATTTGTGTTTCCATATGAGCAAAACCAGCAACGGATTGTTTACCATTGCAATGTTGAGCGCTTGTTGTCTTCACTTGCCTGGTTGGTTGCTCATGGTACGGCAGATAATGTCAAATCGATGGATGAAAAAATCGCAAAGGCGCTTCAACATAAACTATCAATGACTTGCACACCTATTTCCCGTATTGTGAATATCATTCTCCAATCGTTGAATATTGAGTCTCGTGTTGTGCAGGGTTTTACACCGTTCGAAAAAAATGGCCATACGGCCAATGAAATCTATTTTGACCAGCATCAAAAATGGGTATTTTATGATATTGATTTTAAATGTTATCTCACTCGTCTTGGCCAACCTCTTTCATTCAGGGAACTTATCCATTTAGCGCCCAGTGGGGATTATTCGATCCATTCAATTTCCAATGGTGCGAAAGTGGATATTTCGCAATTTGTTTACAAGGGTTATGATTGCACATTTTTATATGAGAGCACCCAATCTGACCTTGCTTTAAAATCGTTTTACCGGCGCATGATGGTAATGCCTTTGATTGAACAGCAGAGCCGGTTCTATTTTTGTGATGACAAATTTCGCCATGATGCCGAAAGTTATTCTAAACATTATATTTATATCTCCAAAGATGAGTTTGTAGATAAGTTTTACAGTGCGTAATTATTTGAGATACCAATGGACCTGTATCACAAAGCATCAAATTTGGCCACCCTGACGTTTATTAATAAAATTGAGAATACATTTAATAATGGCCTTTATAAAAATTTTCGTTTGGGGACGAATTCCATGATGAAGGGGGTGGGGGGTGTTGGGG